>CAWCKK010000001.1:0-13101 GCA_963796135.1 uncultured Acidobacteriota bacterium
TCTCTTTGTCACCGTCATGATCGCCCACGTCGTCGGAGGGGGGGCTGTCCTGAAAGAGATCTGCGGCTGCGCTGTGCCCGATTGGCTCTCTATGACCCTCTACGTCCTCATCTTCTCTCCTGTGGTTTACCTCGGAACAAGAATAGGTGGATGAGACTCAACATCACCCTGATGGCAGGGGTGGCTATCTCCTATTTCCTATTTATCGCCGTTTCCTACGACCACGTCCAGCCGAGCTTGCTCGCCCGCTCTGACTGGTCAAAAAGCGTGGCTTGCCCTGCCAGTTCTTTTCACAGCGTTCACATTTCAAGTCATCATCCCCCACGCTGATGACCTACATGGAGCGCAATGTCAGAAAAAGTGCGCCTTTCCATTATCCTCGGAACGAGCATTCCCCCTTTTAGTCTATTTGGTTTGGGAATTTCTGATTTTAGGCATAAGTCCCGGCAGACGGACCTCACGGATTAACAGAGGCTGCCAAAAGGGATGGAGACGCCATCATGCACTTAAGGAATTGCTAGGCAGTCCGATCGTATTTGCCATTGGCAAATCTTTTGCATTCTTTACCATGACAGCTTCCTACATCGCGCTGGCCTTGGCCTACCTCGACTTTTTGGCAGACGGCCTCAAAGTCAAAAAGAAGGGGATCAGGAAAGTGATGCTCTGCATCGCTGTCTTTGTTCCGCCAACGCTGTGGCTATCACCTACCCTCATATTTTTATCACAGCTCTTAGCTACGCAGGGGGCTTTAGCTGCGCTATCCTATTCGGCCTTTTCCCCCGGTCATGGTCTGGGTCGGAAGGTACATCAAGAAGGAAACCCACAACCCTCAGTTGCCCGGAGGGAAGCCGTTCCTAGCTGCCTTGGTGATCTTTGTGCTCATCGAGCTCGGAGCTCAGATTAGCCAGGAGATCCTGAAAGGGCGGCCTTAATAGGATCACAAGCGAGAGTAAGCTTTGAGCAGTTTATACACATAGAGCTCAACGCTTTTAGAGTTGAGGTTTTTCCGAGCAAACTCCTTAGCTTTTATTGCCATTTGTTGAGCCCTGTCATCGTTTTCCTTCAGCCACTCTATTTTTTCAATAAGATCGGAACAATCTGAGCGATAGGGGATGTAATGCTCATTGGGGATGAGAGCATTTTCGTACCACTGCACCCAAGGAGACTCATTTCTTAACACGACAGAGCCCGAGAATAACTGCCACTTCAGGGATCCGGGAAAAGAGTTCCCATCTGCAGCGATCAGATATTTGTATTGAACCTGAGCTTGTGGACTCAAACCCGCTCCTAAAAGCTGACTCTCTGGATCACTTCTTCAACTTCAGGGGTTGCTTGAACAACTTGAGTAAATGCACAATCGAGCCTCTGGGACTATTTTCGATAGCAGCACCAAACGGGAGCGCAAAAATTGCTGCCAATTCTCTAAATGGAATAAGCCTCCTGTCGTGCTTCCCCTCCAAAAAGCAACCTCCCATCTATCCTGCCAAGCAACCTTAGAATCCGCCTCTTGAACGCTGGCATAGAGGGCGTCCCATTGGGGATAGTCATAGGTTTCCGGAATTGCAATGACATAAGACTGTGATTTCAACTTCGCAATGCAAAACACAGGGGCCATGTGATTTCCAAGAATAGATCCGTCAAAACCATCATCTAAAACAATAATAAAATCGACATCTGGAAGATCGTAGCGTTTGGCCATTTTTTTTAACAACCGCTTATAACCATCTTCTCTAATTTGATAGACTGGCGCCGGAATCAACCCTGAAAAATAGACCCGACCCCGATCTATCTGAATTCTTGTAAACGCAATCCCTCTATCCCTTAAGAACTGCTCGGTATGGTTGAGCTTCTGCGAGGTAATTCCAGAAATAGGCGCCAAATCCAGCTTAATCTGGGCACGCATCCATTGATGCTCGATTTTCACGGCCGCAACACACGCTACTTGCAAGCAAAGCAAAACAGTACAAGCTTAAGCGCAGAAAAGAAAAACACCTCACCTGCAATCCCATACAATCACCCCTGGAGTATTTTTGCAGAAGGATGATAACCGAAACACCTCTTTGTTGTACATTTGGCCGGTTGATTCCCATTGAGAATCCGATTGCCAAGATTTTACGGCATTTTTAAAACCTCAGTCGACTCCAGAGAGAGAGGGGGGTGCTTATTTTTTACTCTCCTCAAAAACAGATCGTTTGGGTAAAGACAGAATTGCGATTTCTAATTTTCTGCTCGCCCCTCTAGATTTAGAGGATTTTTGGGCGGCTAAGATCACATTTTCATATTTTTCAATGGGCGACAGACCCTTTGGACTTGTCGTCCAACCGTACTGTTTAGACATCCTCATTACGTTCTGCATCAGCGCATTTTTTTGCAAGGAACTCAGACTGTTCCAAAAGTCTATTGCCTTGCGCACTGCCATCTTCAACCGCTTGATCTTGCTGCTGACAGTCCCACTCCTGAAATCGGCGAAACAAAAATCCGTTGAATAGGGGGTTGTCTTTTTCAGTACAGATAATATCGGCATACCCGCCTAAACAGGTGGCCACAGTCAATTGAGCGTAGGGAAATCCTTCTAAATGAGTGAGGCCGCAAGGCTCATATTCAGAAGGGCAGAAATTAAGATTCGCAGCCCCTCTTACCAATGACCCGATCCCCGGTACTCCATCTTCTGTTCCCTGTTGATAGTTGAGCCTATTCATTTTATTGAAGGAGTCGCGGATAATCCAGGCCCCACCCCATTTGTTAGGGTTTTTTAATTGAGCAGCTTCCTTCTCAAGCTCATCTAACAGAACAGTCGCCCTGGGATCTTCTTTAATTCCCATGGCAATAAAAGTGGCTCCTTTTTCCCTAGCAGCCCGCATCGCAAAGCGGAATTTATCCAGTCCTTTTTGTGAGGAATCATATCTTCCAATCACGACTATAATGTTTTCATTTAATAAATTGACGCCGTACTTTTCAATCATTTCCGGATGATAGCATTGCAGCCATTTCTGCAACTGGATTTTGATCTTTTTTTTACTTAAAACAATGTCGCTATTTAATCCAAAATTAAGAGGTGTTGAGATTTTTGTGAGGAGAGATTATCCATTCTGCCAGTTGCTTATCTGTTTCAGGACTTAAAAGACAGAGATTGCAACCGTTTGTGACTCCAGTGAATACCCCCCTACTTGCAGCAAGGCGCATGGTCTTTTGCAACCCATTCCCTTCTCTGTCTTGGACCTCAATTGCGTAACTCTCCGATACTGTACAAACATGGTCGGCAACATCGGCTGCTTGTTCTGTGAATATAAAATTCTTCAGAGGCAGTTCTAATTTTTCAAGAATCGATCGATGCTTGTTCAGAATCCAGCAGCCCTTGCGCTGCATAACCATTGTTGTGAAAGACATAAACAAGCGGCGGGATTAAACCGTTTATCCATTTTTCAAAATGCTTGCGAGCAAGAAGAGGGATCGCCAGGCCAGCGTGCCAATCATGGAAAATAACAGCATTGATTTTCTCTTTTAAATTTGCGGAATTAAAAAAGATACAGCTTGGCTAAAATAAGCAAACCTCTCCTTTAATTTGATTTCATCCGTATCATCTGGAATTGCATAAAGATCGTTTCCTAAAAGAGAAAAATGATCGGGCAAATTCTGATTCTCTGGGATCGTATCCTCTATAAATAAAGCCTCTATACCATTGATTGCCCCAGAGAAAACTCGATCCACTTTATAGACATTGCCAAAAGAGTGCCCAATCCGATGGGAAGTGAGCTTCAAAGACTCCTTCACTTTTCCGCTTTGATCGTTCGGAAAGGGGCTATATTTAGGCATGATCAGGACGACCCGGTACCCTTTTGCTTTCAAGCCTTCAGCAATCCCCCGCACAGCTTCGGCAAGTCCTCCAACTTTAATGACACCCGTATATTCACCGCAGGGAATCAAAACCAGCTTAGGATGAAACTTGTTGGCAACCTCTGGAGTTGCAGCAAGGGGGTCTTTCAGAAAGCAGGCTAAAAAATGCAGATTCATTAAGGTCTTTTGAGAAACGGCTCCAAAATCCTTGGTGACCTCTGCAGAAACAACCTCAACCAGCCGGTCTGCCATAATCGCTTTTTTTTCGCTAACTCCGATCGCCTGTTTTTCTTGATGGAATTTTTTAGCCTGTCTTAATTGATCACTAGCAAGAGAAAAGAAAAATTCCACCTCACTGAAACTTTGAAACAGATCTTCCCATTCCAATGACTCCAGCGATTCCTTAATCTTATTTTTCAAATCTGGAAAAACTTCTGTGCAACTCTGAAAAACCTCATTGATTTTCAAGATCCCTTCAAAAGCCTCTTGCAACCCCTGAAAGCACTTCATGGCCTTGATGATTTGCGCAAGCGGCCTTCCTTTCCCAGAAAAAGGTGAATTGAGAAGAGACGGTTTAGATTGGATCAATAAAGAGAGTTGAGGAAAATCAAGTCCATCCATATTGAGTTTGGACTTGAGCAATAAAAGCATCGAATAAAACAGCTTTGGATCGCTTTCACATAGCTTTTCAATCAGGTTTTTCTGTTTTTCAAGGCATCCTTTCGCATCTTCTAGCTCTGTTTGTAAAAGCTCGAGGAATTCCATGAGATCCTTATCAAAAATTTTCTCAGAAGAGGAAAGTTGAATTTTGGTTTTAATTTCTGAGAAAAACGGCAACTGAAGTATCTCTTTTGAATTTAGTTTCATTCTGTTTAAAGCTTCTAAGTAGAGGCGTTTTGCTTTTTGAGCAAAATAAAGAATCTCGAAATGCCCAATAAGAAGATCGACTATAGGCATTGAATTTGCTTGAATTTTATTGAGAATGAATGGGTTTTCTAACAGGCAGTTCTCTCCGTAACAACAATCGTCAAAGTCTCTACCTTCATTTGCTAGCCAAACGGTAAATGCTAAATAATTAAAAACAAAAGTAGCATTTTCTTTCATGAATTTTAATGTGTCGCGCAACCTGAACTCAATGGGTCTGCTAAGAATGCACTTTAATCCATTGAGTCCTTTTAAATTAAGTTCAATTGCTTTGATCGAACTGTCAAATTCTTCTTCATTATTACACCAAAAAGAATCATAAGAAGGAAATGATTTCAAATTTGTCCGAATATCGTAACCTAAGTATTGCATTAAGCTTCCCATAAAATAATTATGAGTTTCATTGAGATTTGAATAAGCAGACGGAATAAAAAATTTATCACCAATTAACTGGGGTGTTCGGAACACTTTCTGTGCAAGTTTATTGACCCAATGTTCAGAAACAAGAGTATAGTCTCCTTTAACAGAAACAAGGCATAGATTTTTAACTTCAAGCTTTTGAACTCGAGCTAATTTTTTAAGTTGCGCCCCTGCCAAAGGAATCGAATTAAAGCAATAGGCTGTCAATTGATGCTTCAACCCCACATACTGAGCGATACCTCCTCCTAGGGATTGGCCGACGAGAACAATTTTTTTATTCTGAAATTCCTTCAGTTGTGAAAATTCTTCGACAAACTGCGCCGCTTCTTCAAAAATATCCGTTGGCATCCCTAAAAGACTAAAAGCAACCGCATTAAATTTTTTTTTATACGTTTCTTCTCGATGAGCAAACGCGACTTCTGTAGACCCCGACCCTACCGCGCCAAAAACAAGAATCAACTCTTTTTCACCTTCTATAATTGATATTTTTAAACCCGAATGTTGATTGAAAAAACATTTATCATGCGCTTTTAATGAAGAACTAGAAATTGCGAAACATTTTTTATAAGGAGAAATTAAATTTAATTTCAACGCCTCGATCCAAGAGGCATCGTTGGCAAAGGAGGCACAGGAGGCAGCACTGTAAGGGACTAGTTTCTTTGCCAGACTCCTTGGTAAAAGCAAAAAGCCTTTCAAACTTTCTTTATTATTAATCATTTTAATAAGTATTAAGCTTTATTGTTTTTAAATACAATAATATCTATTTAACATAAAAAAATCAAACTAGTATTTTTCTGTTTTTAACTTAAATACTAAAATGTCATTACACGCAAACAGCCTAAAAAATTTTTGGCATGCTGGAGACGGTTAAAAACTATTTCAAAAAAATCGGTGGATACTATAAATTAAGAAAAAATTGGAAAATCCAGTTAAGGAGACATTCCTCATGTTTCATCTGCGCGCTCCTTCCGTGGTTTTGTTATCTCTTGTGGCAGCGCAGCTTTTACGCTTTCCGCCCCCCCTTTGCGCTTCTCTACCAGCCTCTAATTCAAAAAAGGAGGAAAAACCCTCTCCTTGGTTCACAGGTCCCTTACTTACCCCCTCTGGGCACGTGATCCCCAATGGGCACTACAACCTCGAGCCTTATGAGTTTGCCACCGTCAATCAGGGTGTCTACGACTCTCATTGGAATTCTGACTCCACGCCCAACTTCTACGATATCAACACCCAGGCCCTACTGCAGTTTGGCTTGCCTTGCAACTTTGATGTTTTTGCAACCCCTTCTTGGTCTTGGCATAATACAGAGGGCGCTTCCCAATGGGTGCTCAACGATCTTCCTGTGGGGTTTGACTATCAGTTGTGTTTTTATCAAAGGGAGAGGTGGTGGCCGGCGACTAAACTGTCTTTCCAGTTAAATCTACCCATTGGCAAATACCAAAAGCTGCATCCAAGGTTGCAAGGAACAGATATTGGGGGGTCGGGGAATTTTGCTCCGGCTTTGAGCGTGGTGATGTCCCATCTCTTTTGGTGTGGAGGGCACGTTTTCTTCTCCCCTCGCCTTAGCGTCCAATATACGGTTCCAACACCTGTGCATGTCAAAAACTACAATGCCTATGGAGGTGGACACGGCACGCGGGGGACTGCCTTTCCGGGGCAATCGCTGCAAGTGCTCTTTGGATTTGAGGTCTCTTTGACTCAGCGTTGGGTGCTTGCAGGAGATGTGCAATACCTGCACCTGAACAAAACGCGTTTCAAAGGGCGCAAGGGGTCGACAAATGGGGTGCCCAATACCGTTGGAGCCCCCTCTTCCGAGTCTTTCAGCCTGGCCCCTGCTCTCGAGTACAACTGGAGCAACAATTACGGCATCATCGCAGGTGCTTGGTTCTCGGTTGCAGGGCGCAACTTTGTAGATTTTACAAGCGGAGTGATCGCTGTTAACATCTATCATTGATGGTCGGGACTGGCTAAAGCCCTGCTACGGGAATCATATGCTCCAAAAGGGCCTCTTTGTCGATGGTGATGAGCTTGACACTCGAATCGTTTTCTCCACAAGATAGCCGAATCACCTGCCTGCCCTCTCTTTCTTCCATGATAAAACCCGATGGGAAAATCACCCGCTTGTGGTGGCTTGCCGTATTGTTATGGGGTGTATCATAGATTCCATCAAAAAGAATCGGAAATGACGAAACTGCGGTAATCCGAAAGGGAGGCTCGGCCTCAAAGGTATACGCTCCAAATAAGTACCAGATGATGTCGTTTGTATCTTTAAAGCTGCTGTGAAAAAAACTCAAATACCTGTGTTCGTCTATCTTCTGCGCAGTTGTGCCTCCACGCGGGGAGCCCCACACCTCTTGCCAGGGAAGCCGAGAAGGGGATGGGTGGCCCGGAAAAATCAAATGATTGAAATGATTGACTTGGGGATCGGGGAGCTCAAGAAGCTTGTGGGGTGAGAGAAGATACTCAAACATCAATCGGGGCTGGGCCTCTTTGCCCAGATACTCAAAAGGGGTCCAATTCTTTTCGACATGCTGAAGATGCAGATCTAGATTGGTGCTATAGCGAATCGAGCGGCTTTGCAGATCAAAATCGGCAATGCGCATCGATCGACACGAAGGGTGATGGGCCTGAACGTCATTGTAACAAATATAATAAGATGGACCCACTTTGATCACGCGGGGATCTTCAGAGTGGAAACTGCGCGTATCGATTTTCACAAACTCTTGAGAGGTCTGCTCAAACTTTTCATCAAGGTCTATAATTCCCATATGAGTGAAGAAGGGAGTTGGAAGACTGCTGGGATGGAATTGATCATAGCGAAAAATCAGGTGGTATCCTGGCCCATGTTCTTTTTTAAAAATACATCCATTATGAGGGGCTAAGACGTTGCGAATCGGGATGGTTTTAGTTTCTAGAACAATCCCTAAACTCTCAGCAAAAGGAACATTGCGCAGCTGCATCGGGATAGGGGTTTTTCCAAAAAGGGGAGCTGTTGAAATCACACCGTGCTTTAAACGCCTTAAAAGAATGGCGAGCCTCTTTCTGTTTTTTCTCTAGCTTATGAATTTGTTTCTCAAGATAGCCAAAAATCCCCAGCAAGGATACCACACCCATCGGAATGAGCCATCTCCATTTGCGGCTTCGGGTCAGAGGGGCTGATTCGATCTTTTCCCGCTTCTCTTTCTCTGCGGCGCGCCGATCGATTTGTTCGCCTACGATTTTTTCCAGATGCTCCAACAACTGATTTTCCAACATAGTAAACGCTTTGGCCCTCCTCGGCTGTCTTTCAATGAAAAACTTTCAGCACTTCATCAACAGTGCCAAAACCCTGTATTTGCCCTTCTTTAAGCCAAAGAGCCTTGTTGCAAAATTCTTTGACAATATGCGTGTCATGTGTCGATAGCACAACGGCGTCGCATTCATCTACCCGCCGCTTCATCCATGCATTGGCTTTTTGAAGGAACTTTGCGTCGCCTACATTGACGATCTCATCAATTAAGAAAATCTCACAAGCAACGCTCATGATGATGCCAAAGGCAAGCCGCACCTTCATTCCCGCAGAATAAGACTTAATCGGCATTTTTAGAAAGCCCCCAAGTTCAGTAAAGTCCTCCACCAAGGGAATGATTTCCCGTATCTTCTGCTTAGAAAGCCCGAGAATCAGGCCGCGAAGAGTGATATTTTCATAGCCATTCAGCTCATGATCCATTCCCATCATGATATCAAAAAGACAATGCACACGCCCTTTCACCCTCACTTCACCTTGTGTCGGCTCATATATTTTTGCAAGCACTTTGAGCAATGTCGATTTCCCTGCGCCATTGTGGCCAAGCAGAGCGAGCCGATCCCCTTTTTCAAGGGTAAAGCTCACGTCTTTGAGGGCCTCTACATGGATATTGCCTTTATTGCTGCTGATCCGACCTCCTGTTGCAAGGTGGATCAGCGCCGACTTAAAAGAGCGGGCGTTAGTGCCGTAGATGGGATAAACAAAGAAACGCTGTCCACTTCGATACAAGCCATGATTTTAATCCACCCAATAGGCAATGCGGTTCCTGACCTGCGAAAAAACAACCAAGCACACCGCTGTCCCTACAACTGCCATCGCCATTGAGATGCGCACGCTCATCGCAGAAGGAAACTCTCCTAGCAGTGGCGATCGGACAATATCGAGAAGATAGGCAAGTGGGTTCCATCGCAAAAGAGCTGGATTGTCATCTAGCAATCGAGGCATCCAGGAGATAGGGGTGACAAAAAAAGCGATCTGAACGCAACTTGTGATGATAGGGACCATATCTCGAAAGCGCGCGCAAGCAAGAGCGATCAAAAAACAGACCCAATACACATTGATCAGCAACAAAACCAAGCCGGGGAAGACAAGAAAGAAAGCAACCCCTGGGTTCACCCAAAAGAAAACACATACGAGCAAATACACAACGGCGTTATGCATCAGAAAGATCGCATGGCGCACCAAGTGCTTAAAGACATATAAATGAAACGGCAAGCTAATCTGCCTGATGAAGCCTCCGTTGGATTTAAAAATTTCAGCGGCCTCGGTGATGCTGCCGGAAATAAAAGTCCAAAAAAGAAATCCCGCCGTGAAGAAGGGCACATATTCTGCAAGTCTTTGATGAAAAAGGCGGCTGAACACAACTCCCATCATCGCGACAAAAATCAACATGCTCAAGCTGATCCACCAAGGGCCTAAAACAGAGCGCCTGTAGCGCTGCTTGACCTCTACCCATCCCAGATGCAACCAAACCCTATACTGCTGGAGTCCTTGCTTCAGATCGCAAGCAGCAGCGTTCATTTTCTTTGCAAACAAGTCTCAATCCTTAAAAAAGCGTAAATTCGGCCCTGTAAGTATACATCTCCGACCGATTTTTTAGCATTTTCAAACTTGGGTTTCAGCAATGAGAGGTCTGAATTTCCCTCAGGTAAAATACGAAGAAATTGGCAGTCGACTTTGGGTAAGGATCAGGTTCATAGACCCAGCAGTTTAAGTGGATTTTTCACTCACGGAGGGTATAGCTAGATTCAAAAATCCAGGCGGATATCGAAATGAGCCCCAGCGATCGCAAGATCCCCTTGATTGGATAAGGCAATACCCAGCTGGCTCTGATCGGCAAAATACAGCAGTTGATTTTGAGAGAAGAAAAGGCGCTGATCCCAAGCTAGATCTAGGACGATTTTTTTCCTTCCACAGTCGATGAGATGCTCCCAGCTGATACCAGCTACCGCTTCTAGAGCTGCCGAAGAAGAGCGGTAAATAGAGTGGAGGCCAATTGCCCTTTCCTCATTGCTGATCGCCACCTGTCTTTGATGGATATAAAACTCACCGTAGAGGAGGCTTGCTGCCGTAGAGGCGAGCAAACTCCACCCCTTTCCGAGAAAGTATTGGCACTTTAGGCCCAGATAAGGGCCTAACCCTTGGTATTTGTTTTTCATGTGAACCGCGACCCCCTTTTCCAAGCGGTATTCCAAATCAAACTTTTGGCGAATCGAGGCCCAACGCACGCCGATTTGTGGAGTTAGGGCAAAAGAGGCCAAAGGATAAAAAGGGCGGCTCAGCAGAAGATCGATGACTCCGAAGTGCAGCCGCCAGTGAGCCAGGGCTTCATCGACAAATGCTGGGTTTGGGTCAGTGGGAAGAGACCACACGGGAAACAACACCCCCAGTTCCTCTGCTTGGGTCTTGCTATCAGCGTGGGTTTGGAAAGAGGTGAAGAGCAGCAACGCTTGCAAGCAATCATGAGGAATCCGGTACCCGAGCCCGAGGTTGAAGCCAAAATCCCATGCAAAGTCAAAGACTCTTTCTTGTCCTGCGATCTTGTGAGAAGAGGTGCTTTGAATCGCATAAGCCAATCCTCCTTCTTCTGCTTGCCAACAAAGAACTCCTCCTTCGGCAAAAAAACCGCTAGAGGGAACCTTTTCTGCATAGAGTCGAAAAAAAAGCAGACTTAAGATAATATTTAGGAGTAAAATAACCGGCTTAGCCATGACTCCAAGGAGTGTAGCCGATGGTGGGGTTTCTTTTCCGTTTATTTCTGTTTATCTGCCCAGTGCTCTTGTCCCCTCTTTGCTCGATGGAAATTTCTCAGGAGGAGGCGACCCAGATAGGCCGGAAAATTTTTTTCAACGAATGCAGCGGAAAGAAAGATCTGCTCATTTTTTGGAACCAAGGAGAGAACTTCCCTTCTCTTGGCATCGGCCATTTCATTTGGTACCCCAAAGGGGTTAAAGGTCCTTACCAAGAGACATTTCCTGCGCTGATTGCTTTTTTTAAAGAGAATAAGGTCGAGCTCCCTGAGTGGCTGCGCGCCGAGGAGGGATCTCCTTGGCGCACAAGGGAGGAGCTTGCCACCCTGGAAAAGAAAAAAAAGGCAGAACTGCAGAACCTATTGTCGCTTAACCTGCCTTTGCAAACGCAATTCATGGTCAAAAGATGGGATGTCGCCATGCAAAATATCCTCGCCAGCTCTCAGCCGGACAAAAAAGAGAGGATTTTGCGGTGCATTCATCGGCTGGAGGAATCGATCGAAGGCAAGTTCGCTTTGATCGATTATCTCAATTTTAAGGGGGATGGGACCCTCGAAACAGAGCGCTACCGTGGACAGGGCTGGGGGCTTTTACAGGTGCTCGAACAGATGCCATTAGATGCAACCCATCCTGTGGAGGCCTTTGCCCAAACAGCCAAATCGCTGCTTAAGGCACGTGTAAAAAACGCCCCTTTTGTAAAAGATGAGCAGCGCTTTCTCAAAGGCTGGCTTTTAAGGGTGGATCGCTATCCAAATGCATTTTAGGTACCTATGTTGAAAATGTATTCCGAAGGACTCGATGAGATCTTAAAGCTTTCTGAAGAGGCGACGGAGCCTCCCGCAGAGCCCAAAGAAATCCCGAAACAATGGCTGCCGGGCTGGATCCGCTGGCCTCTGAGGGTGGCTATTCTGCCGTTTGTCCTGATTGACCTTGGGGCCCAGGTAGTGGCGCGGATTCTGATCAGACCCCCTTTCAAAAAAGAGGGGAAATGCCTAAAGAGAGGCAACTGCTGCCATTACATTCTCATCCCTGAGTCAAAGGGGGTTTTAGGTAAAATGTTTTACTTCTGGAACACCCAGATTTTAGGATTTTATAAACGCAGGGAGCAGGTATATGAAAGCGATGGCAAACCTGTCCACGTGATGGGATGCCGCTATCTGCAAAAAAACGGATCCTGCGGCCACTACTTCCTAAGGCCGTCTGTGTGCAGAAAATGGCCTGTGATTGAATACTTTGGCTATCCTAGAATCATCAAAGGATGCGGCTTTAGAGCCGTTGTGCGTGGAGAGGCTCCAGAGGGTTAGACTCGTTTGCAGATATGTTTTGAAACCGCATCTCTAGCATTTCGCGAATGATCTCGGGAATGCGGACATGGAACTGGCTCGAAGGGGCTTGAGCAAACACTCGACGCCTCTGTTCCTTTGCCCCCTCATCGTTGAGATAGGAGGTCAGCAAGGGTTTTAATTGGCTAAACTTTTTTATTCTCTGTCCAAACCCGTGTTTGAGCACGATGTCGATATTGGCCCGCTCCCAAAACAAAGTAGTATCCGTATTGTCGACCAAGATGGGAAGCTTCATGGCCAAGCGGCTTTACACCCCTCGCTGCAGCCCTGGACGTGGATGGATGGCAACCGCATGTATGCCAGCTTCGGCCACCTGACCGGCTATTCGTCGAAACTACACCTACGCCTTCGACAAGGTGATTGCGCTGGATTTCTTCGCCCAGTTTGACGCCAAGGATCTACTGGGCGGCGATGCCGGCGAGCGGTATCGCAAATTGGTTCTGGAGCAAGGCGGGTCCAAGCCGGGCCGCGAGATGGTGCGCGATTTCCTGGGGCGGGATGAAGAGTTTAGGGCGTTTTCCGAGTGAGCAAGACCGTAACTGTCGGC
>CAWCKK010000002.1:0-35595 GCA_963796135.1 uncultured Acidobacteriota bacterium
AGTACCTCCTCTGCTCTTTATTCTGCGCCTCGACAAGCCGTTGTAGATACTCAGGGATGTCGCCTGGGCGTTTTTTGACCTCTTTCGTTGCGCATCTTTAAAGGTGCTCTTCTGGGTCGTAGCACAACTTGGGCGTGATGAAGATAAACATTTCGGTGTTGTTGTTGTGAGCCGGCATCGAACCAAACAATTTGCCCAAACCGGGAATATCGCCGAGAAAGGAACTTTTTCCTCATATGTTCCGTGACCGCCTTGCGCCTTAAGCCTCCTAAAATGATCGTCTGTCCATCTAAAACGCGCACTTCGTTTTCGACGTGCGCCTGATGAACCATGAGGGCGATCTTTATGTGGTTTGTGCCGCGGGGTGTCAAAGGTGATATCGGTCTGAAGTGTGACCAAACCCTTGCTCATCGGAGAGCGGGCCTGTCTGTACGTCGCACAGGTGCACGAACAGTGGGGGTGAGCATCATGTAATCCCATACTGAGCGCGCGCGAATAGGATTTTTCAAAAGCGATTTCCCCTTTACTGTATTGACGGGGGCTGCCCCATTGTTGATCGAGATCTCTTCTACGACTGAAATGGTGGCAGGGGTCTGATTCACCGTGATCACAGAGGGGGATGCATTCAGCTGGACATCTTCTTGCGCTCATTAGAAAGTTGAGCGCTAGGTCATAAGCGGGGAAATGCTTAGACTTCTCCCCACGCAGCAAAAACTCAAGAACCCCTGGACCCTTGGGCACAAGATCGGAAAAGTACTCGATCCCATTTTTGCTCGACCCCAGCTTGAGCATGTTCATGCCATAACTGTTTTCATTTTTGATCCTTTTCTCAAAGAGCATCACTTCGATTTTCACCATTTTTTTAGGTACATCCAATTTCTGCAACAGATCCTTGATCTTGACAAGGGCATCTCTGCGCACGACCATCAGTAAGGTTCCTGTCTTGGGATCAGCGATGAAATGATCTGTCCCCTGCTCAATCTCTAAAGAAGCGGTATTGCCCACTTTGAGCGGAGGGGGAGCGACGACAAGGGGGGCTGTGGGGGGATAACCTCCGGAGGCGCTTTAAACTGAGGTCCTTGGGCATTAAAGTTCACCTCGGTCTCTTTATTTGCCTCTGTCGATGAGACGAGCAAAGAGTTGTACACTTTCTCTAAGACCTTAGATAAATCCTCGGGGTTGCTATGACGGCACTGATAGAGATAAACGGTCATCTCAGCGGGATCCTGAAGCTGCTCTTCTGTGTCCTTGATCATCTTTTCAGCTCTATCGACAACCTCTTGCTGGCCGAGCAAGACAAGGGCATTGCCCTGATTGAGGGAAAAGACGCTCAAGCCATCCTGTTCCGGCTTTCCAAAAGGGGGGCGGCCTTTATCCATCGCTTCGCTAAAAAATGCCTGGAGAATTTTTTCCATCTCTTTGACGGCCATCTTTCCAATCGGAACCACCCGAGACACCTTGCCAGAGGAATTTTCCCAAACGGTATTGTAGAGTTCAATCAGCTTGAGGACCTCCTCTTTGAGAGCGACAATCGCAATCTTAGACCCTATTTGGTAAACAAAAGTCTGCTTAGCGTCGGCAAATTTCTCAAAGAACTGCAACGCGCTTTTGATCTGTTCGACAGGCGGAGCAAAGAGGTAAAAAAGACGGGTGCGCTCTGGAACCCACTGCAGTTGCGCAAGAGAAGATGCGATCGCTTGAATCGAGGAAGGATCTTGCTTTAAGATGTAAAGCTGCCTTACATACGTATTGACCCTTTTCACCCCGATACCGTTGTGCGCCAAGAGGATTTCAAGCATATCTCCCCAGGATTCTCTGGGAATCGGGATATTTGAATGGATATGGAGTTTTAGGGATGCCATTTCGGGAGGGACGATAAAAAGATAATCTAAAGCGCCATACTCCATCACAAGTTGAGCAAGCGTCGTTTCCTCTTGATCCCAGAGGGCATACCCCTCTTCTTCTTTTTTAGCATCGCCGACAACAGCATCGTGCCATTCATTCTCAATGGTGTATATTTTTGCTCTAAGCGCATTAGTCTCTCCGAGCAACTCCACAAAAGATTCGGCAGGGGCCCCTTGGCTATGGAGTCTTTTTGCTTCCGCGTAGCAGCGGCTAAGCTCAGAGCGCAGCGCGAGCAACTGCTCATTGGTCCCTTTGAGCTTGGCATCGAATCCCCCCGCGATCTGCGACGATTGAGAACTACTTGCGATTTTTTCAGCAATCGTCTGGCCAAAGCTAAAATTGCCACAAAAACACAGGAAAGGGATGAGCAAAATCGATTTTTTCATGTAACCCTTCCCTGATAAGGAGTGTGGACGGTCTTTCTTTTTCGAGGGGGCTTCTTCTCCATTTTATCCGATTCAACCGCTAGGGCAAACGGCAAGATCTGCGTACGCGTTTCATCGAATAGATGCCCTTTCATCATGGGCCGGCCTTGCTCCTGCTCAATTCCATCAAAAACAATCAGCTCTCCTTTCAGTCGGTGGCTGAGATAATGCTCAATTTCTTCTTTTTTTCGCAAATTCCGCCAGCCGTTTTGTGTTTTTAAAAGCCAATCCCCCTGCCTTAACACCACTCTTCTCTTGCCAAGAGCGCAGCTGACTTGAGAAGCGGTTCTTAGCCGCAGGGATGATGGCATCACCTCGTTTTTTAATTGCAAGCGGGGAGCCTGATACGACGGAACTTTGAAGCAGAGGGGATAGAATCCGGTTTCATCCCAAACCTCCATTTCAATCGCTTTTGGCAAAATGCTTTTGACACGGGCAATGGGGCAGTTTGGCAAAAGACTGTCCACCCCCTTGATTTTCCATTGCCCTCCTTCATACTGAAGGTAGTCCCCAGTACCGACAAAGCAAGCGTAAGAACCCTCAGCCTGGGTCAGTTCAAGAACCGCTTTCCCTTTGAAGTCTGCGTACTCTTGCCCCCCATACTTTTGCATCAGAAGATCCTGCACAAAATAGCGAGCTGACTTTATCTCCGCAGCAAAAGGATGCTGGCCCAGATCGCGCAGGGCCCCCTTTGCCAGCGTCTGGGCTAAGACAAATTGCCCCTTCTCCTCACCCACCAACCCTTCCTTGGAGGTCAACCTTCTTCCCGCTTCGATGAGAACCGCTCCATTTTCAAGGAGAAGAGGTTTGATCCAAAGACCTGTCGGGGCCTCGGACAGATACAGCCCTCTCCCCTGATCGCTTTCTTTCAAGTGCGCTGTCATCCCATTCCCCAGAGCCACCTGCTGTTTGCCACATTTTAGGGACAGAAGGATGCTCGCTTTGCTCGGATCGACATCGGGGCGATTATTGTAGGCGACCAACACCACCTCATCAGCTAGGCGGGAAACCCAACCAAAAGGGTGGCGCGGCTTTAGGGCAAGGGCTCCACTGCCGATCGCCTCATAAGAGAAAGAGAGCCTACCCTCTTTTTGCATCGCCATCGGAACCTCGGCCAAACGGCTGCTAGAACCGCCCCGGTAAAAGAAAAGAAAAAGAGACAAACCCAAAAGAGCGCAAAAAGCAAAGGCAGCGCACCTTGCGCTTTGTTTTAACCATCGATCGATATGTAACGTCAAAACAGAGATAAGCAACACAGAGGCAGGCACCCCTTCAGTCTTAATTAGATTTAAGTTCTCTTCTGAGCCCGAGAGCAGTCTAGGAGATTTGAAAAATAAACGAAAGGCTAAATTTTTCCCTTCTCAAATGACAGCAAAGTGGAGCATCGGCATATACACAAAAACCAAATTTTGAGGTTGTTTGGGTAAATTAGTTTGCTAAAAAAATGAATTCGTACTTTAATATTGAATTAAGGACATTGGTTGAGCATGAGAGGGCTTAATGGACACAAACAAATCGAAAGATGGGGTCTCCGTGAAAGAAATTGAAGCGTTTACAAAAAAACATCGTTTTGAAGTGTTTTTCTGTCTTATTTTCGTACTGGCTTGCTTTTTTAGCTTTGTCATGTGGGGGCCAGGTTGGTCTGTCGTTGGGGCCGCCATTGGGGCAGTGATCGGGATCCTCTTATCTGGAAAAGTGGCGCATTTTTCCAAAGCTGTTTTTCAGTTCGTCTTCAAACACGAAGACATCACCCAGCTGGTTTTAGGAATCCTCTGTCTGATCTTAGCCATCTTCATCCCACCGCTGTTTTTCTTGATCTTGGGAATGCACGGCGGAAAGGACATGCACCACTTTGCCATCGAGTTTTACAATCAAAAAGGTCCTTAACGCAATTGCTTGCACCTGTAGTCGATAAACTCTAGCAGGGAGACATCCCCTTGGGAAAAGTTCTGAGCCAAAAGGGAATAAGCCTCAGGGTCATAAGTCTTAAGACTGGAAGGGCCCTCTCTCCAACCGGCATTTCTGATCAACTCCTGCCACGCCTCTAGCTCCCCTTCTCGAGAGCCCAGCTGTCTTTGCAGGGAAGCAATCCTCATCAGGTTGTAAGCGTAAAGGACAGTTCCCGATCGGATCAGCTTGTCGCGCTCCTGCCAAAACCGGTCGTCTTGCTCAAGCTCTGTTTTTAGCAGAATTGCCTCATCTAGAGCCATCTGAAATTGCCCCCTGGAAATTGCCAAAGTATTGCGGGAAAACCTCTCGTAGTAAGGAGAGGTCATATCGCCAGCGCGATGGATAGCAGCACGCGCATAACTATCTGCCCTCTTTGCATCGCCGAGAGCTAGCATCCTTTGAGCAATCCGCGCTCCAAACTTGGTTTCCAACTCAGGGTAATCCCTTAACGGCCCTTCGAGGGCCTGAAACGCTGTTTGCCCCTGGCCATCCTCTAGCATCCAAGCGCTAAAGGCCTTGTGCACCTCAAAATAATTGGGTCGCCCGCTTGCCAAAAAGCCTCCCGACAGCTTGAATAAGCAAAAGATGAGAACAACAAAAGTTGTGCAAGCAGCAGTAATGAGCTTTGGGTTAGCCGCTACCCAATGAGAGCAAAGCGCTCTGGCAAAAGCAGCGCGGCCGATGGGAAGCGAGTCCTGAGTGCGCCTGTCCATGAAGGCTCCTAAAATTGTGCGGATAGTCCAGATGATACCGAAACTACCTCAAAATTTGGTTTTTTGGCCAGCTCTTTTCAACTCTCTCCAATGGCTAAAGTCCAGCTTGAGGTCCTGAATCAAAGTTTCCAAACGGTCTCTCGCCTATCGGCAAGACTATTTGACGCTGTTGATGACTGCAGCATTTGTGTCCCTGCTCGCATGGGTCCAACTCCATGACAAAACATAATTTTCATACTAGTGACTATCCTCACTGCTGTCAGGGCCATTTCACAGCCTCTTGGGGGTAAGTATTTTCCATTGTATTTCCGTTTCCGGATAATAATTATATTTCCTATAATTATATTGCAATTAATTTACAATTAATGTTATTATCTAATCAGTTTTATAAAAGATAGTAAACAAAATAAAAATAGAGTATTTCCATGAATAACATAAATTATTTTAACTCTGTGAATAAATACCTGGTTGCCGAAATTTTAGACATTGCGCGCAATCCTAACGCACGTTTAGTCTGTAAACGATTTAAAGAAATATTTGATAATGCCGTCGCAATAAAGATATGGAATTCATTAAAAAAAGAAAAAGGCAACAAACATCTCACTAATAGAATTTTAAACGTCGAAATGCTTGGGACAGAAAAAATAGGGTTTTATTTACTGTGTAAATTTTTTGATTATTCAAAAAGGGTTAAATTTAGCAATATTGAAAATGAAGCTCGTAAATTTCAAGATTTTTTGGATGTCAATTTTTCTAAATTCTTTAGTGTCAATATTGACAATGTTCCAACAGAGAGAAACGCTTTTTTATCACAACAAAGAAAACAAGAAGCCGCTCAAATTTCGATCATCAAATTACCTAACCTTTATCTTGAGACTCTTCCTATAGAAATGAAGCATTTCTCTAATATTGAGGAAATAAACATTTCCTTTAGTCGATTATCCATAGTGAACTTCCCTCCTTTTTTAAATTTGAAAAATATAACTATCTCTGGAAATAAAGAAGATTTATATATAAAATTAGCCGAATTGAAAAATCTCGAACAGCTTTTAATTAGAACTGACATAATAGACTATGGAGCTATCCTGAACAGAATAGACAAGGGAATTATCCTGAGTAGCCTGTCCCATCTGACTAAACTACGGGATCTTATTATTCGAGAAGGTGCTTTTAACCATAAAATTAAAAATCTTGATGTATCTAACCTCGTTAATTTAAAAAAAATTATTCTTTTTTGTAATGGATTGATAAAAATAGACTTGAAAAATAATATTTGTTTAGAGAAAATAAAAATCTCATGCATTAAAATGAAAGACTTGGATATCTCTCACTGCACTCGGCTAAAAAACGCTGGCATTGCGTACCTTGATAAAGCCCCTGACTTTTCTAAACTAACAAACCTCACTGATCTAAGACTTTTTGGCTTAAGGATCTGTCAGAACTTTGCCTCAATACTCTTTGCAACTTACAAAACCTTGAGATACAGTGCTATTGGACTAAAAAATCAAACGTATTAGACGTGTCGGCTTGCATAAACCTAGAAAATTTGATTGCAAAAAACTATAAATTAAAAGAAATCATAGGCTTAAATCGTCTCACAAGATTAAAAAATCTCACCTTGGAAAGTTGCGACTAAACTCGATAGACACATCTTCACTTGTAAGTTTAAATACAATTAATATCAAATACAACAAAATTAGATTGATTGATATTACTTGCTGCCATCTTTTAGAACGGTTTGAAGCAAATTTTAATCCCTGGTTTTTTCTTTCTACTGACACCCTAAAAAAAATGGACGTTTTTTCGAGGAAAAACGCACGGCGATACTTGTCGTTACAAATAAATTATCCCGCAGAAAGTGCTCTCGGCAAGATTTATAAAAGTATTATTTTAAATGGAGGAAACTTAGATAGTCAACAATCGCGCCAAGAGCTGGCTACACTATTTAATCAACTGCCTGAAGAAGAGCGTGGAAAGATTTCTGAAATCGCTGGTCAGGTTAAAGGAAGCGAAATGTTCAGGTTTGCGGTTGGAGTTCAAAAATGGATCATTAAAAAACTCGAATCGTTGCCTCGAGAAAGTAGGATGAACCCTGTCTTTGGCAAGGTGTATGACTTAACAGTAAAGTATACCGGTGAGACTGAAGAAATGAAATCCGATTTATTTTGGGGAGAGTTCCATAGCCAAGACAATCTGGTGCTCCTTGCTGACGCGCTTTCTAACTAGACATCTTGCGCAAGATGTCTATTACCTGCTCTTTCTTGACCATGTCATAAGAAGGGGAAGCCACGCGACGAGTTTTTCTCGATAGGCCAAACCATGAAGGCGGCTCTCAAAACTCTTTTTCAGCCGGACAAGATGAGCTACGCAGCACTGAACAATACGTCCCCGGCGATCCATGTTCATATTATTCCAAGGTACAAAGACTCTCGAGAATTTGCTGGAGTTGTCTTTAAAGATCCAAGATGGGGGCCGAACTACGCTCCCTATGACAAATCTTATGTCACCGATGAATCCCTCCTGTTTCAAATTCGGAATGCCATCCGCAACGCTTTTGAAATTGTTTAATGGGATAGGTTCATCGTCACTTAAACAGGTGGTACACTCTTTCCATTTGGTCCAGCATCTGGCTGAGCATGAATTTTTTTTCCACAAGGCGCCTTGCCTCTATGCCGTAGAGCTTGCGAAGCAAGGGTCGGTCGGCCAGCCGAACAACAGCCTGCGCAACCGCCTCAGGGGATGCCGGGGGCACGATTAAACCTGTGACCCCATCGATACAGACCTCGGGGAGTCCTCCCACTGTCGTTGTGAGCAGAGGTCTCTCTAGGTAGGCAGCTTGCAGGCTTGCCTGAGAGACTCCTTCGTGGGCTGTGCTTAAGAGCGCAAAAATATCCATCGCTAAAATTGCAGAGTAAGGGGTTTCTAGATGACCGGTAAATGTCACAATCCCTTCTAGCCCAAGTTCAAAAATTTTCGAGCGGTAATCATCGACGTGGCCCCCCCCGACAACAACCCATTTGATCTCTTTGCGCTCTTTAAGCAGCACAGCTGCTTTGAGAAGATCCTGAATGCCCTTCCAAGACCTGACAAAACACGCTGTCCCAACGAGAATATCCTTTGGATCCAGGCCAAGGGCCGCGCGAAATTCAATCGCCTTGGGAACATCTGCTTTGACCGAATGCGGGTCTATCCCTGTCGGAATACACTCTAAGCGGCAAGGGGAAAGGCCTGCTTGCTTTTCTATTGTCGCTAAAATGGGCGAGGAGGTCGTCACGACAAAATCAGCCAGGTGATTATATAAGATCCGGCTGTTCAATCCTGCGCGAATAGGTGTCGACAAATGGCGAGTCCGGATCACTTTTCTTCTGGCGATGCGCCCAGCGATCCCGCCTAACCAAGCGTCTAGAGAAGAGTGGGTGTTCACAACGTCGATACTGTGGGTCTTGCAAATTTGAACAATGGCATAAATCACCTGGAAGGCGGAAATTTTCCTAAATCTCAACTTATAGACTAAAAAGCCGGCCTCCTCAGCCCTTGCGATTAGCTTCCCGCCGGCATTAATGGCAAAGACAATCTCGTGCCCTTTCTTGCGCAATCCATCTGCTTCCCTCAAGATGCGCATCTCCTGCCCACCCCAGCCACACGAGCTCTCTGTGTATAGTATGCGCATGGTCCTACCTTCAACTTTTTAAAGACGCAATACTGGCCATGATCTTTTTGTGGCCAGAGGAAAAGGGGAGTTTTTCGACATCGGAAAACAAGATCCACTCATGATGGGGAACTTCCACCTTTTCAACCGCCCTCCATAGCGTCGGATAGAGCTGTACCTTAAATCGGGTAAAACAATGGAAAACCTCAGGGAGGGCTTTTATCTTGGATGCCCGAAGTTCAAACGGAAACCGACTTTTTTCCCTTTCCAGGTAAGGAAACTCATACAGATCTGCCATCACCTTGCCTTTAACCCCTTTTTTCAGCAAGAGGTGGTCTTGGCATGTAATGACAAACACATCGCGGCAAATCGTTGTGGTCTCTACTTTTTTCCCTTTTTTAGGAATCTCCCCTTGGAGCCCTTCCTTAAAGCTAAGGCATCCTTGTTGCAACGGGCACGCCCAGCACTTGGCTTGCCTTTTACAGACAGAAGCTCCCAGCTCGATCAACCCTTCAACGACAAGCCAGGGCTCCTCATCTGGCAAAATAGCCTCTGCAATTTCCCAGATTCTCTTTAGAGTAGAGGCTTTTTGGACATCCTCTTTGATGGCAAAATAGCGGCTTAAAACCCGAACTGCATTGCCATCGACAGCTGCAGCTCTCTTGTGGAAGGCAAAGCTTAAGATAGCCCCGATTGTGTAAGGCCCCAACCCCTTAATCCCTGCAAGGGCCTCCCTCTCTGAAGGGAGCTGTCCTTTGTATTTTTCGACTAACTCTTTAGCTGCAGCATGCAGATGGCGCGCTCTGGAGTAGTACCCCAACCCCTCCCATATCTTGAGAACCTCGTTAAGGCTAGCCCTGCCAGCGCTTCCACGGTCGGAAAACGCAGCATCCACCTTTGGTAGTACTCCTTGACAACCTCCGCCTGTGTTTGCTGAAGCATCACCTCCGAGATCCAAACCGCGTAAGGGGTCGGAGTTCCGCGCCAGGGGAGATCGCGCGCTGTCTCTAAAAACCAACTCTTGAGAGCTCGACTCTCAAAGTTAAAGGCTGTGACTTTATTGTCGTAGGGGAATTTTTCCACTGCACATGACCTAAAAAGGCAATCTTTGCCCGGTAGGCGGGTAACAATAGCTCTAATGGCTATTTTTTTTCGAGCAGCTTCTCACAGCCAAACCCCCTTTGGCACGCCTTTTGCAACAACTCTATCATCACCTACACGCGCGTAAAGGGGGGTAACATGAACCTTTTTGAACCGAGTTCCAACAACTGGCAAGAGCTGCATAGCAAATTGAGAGATGGTTTATTAAGAGAGATTTTTCTCATGCGCGAGCTTTTGTCTAACCTTTGCCAGGAAGAGGTTTCATTGATCCTGCAAGACCAGGGGAGTTTAAACCAGGTGTTAACCCTCCGCTCGGAAATGCTCGAAAAGCTGAGCTTATTGAGGGTACACCGGCTGCAAACAACAGAAAAAATCGAGAAAATCGCCTCTTTGGAGCATAAGAACCCTTCTTTAGAAGAGATTTTACCCCCTAACGAAGAGATCAGCGTCGAGATTCTATCTCTTAGAGATCAGCTGGTGTCGTTAACAGAAAGAATGAACCGCCAACAGGTGCAAAACCAACAGCTGGCCATCCATCCCGAGAGGATCCCCTGCCCTTGCTTAGAGAGACCCTCTCAAAACAGAGCCCAAAAAAAAACTTCCGTTGCGACAATCAACACAAAAAAGTGAAAATGACTCCAGTGTAAAACAGCTTTACAAAAGAAACGCGTCATGAAGGCAACAGGACTCATTTACGGACCCGAGCTCCAGCATCTCGATCACCTAGGGCCTCTGTGCACTATTTTGCGCATTCCTCTCATTGTCACAGAAGAGCGGATCGCAGCCCTTGCCAACCGCTACTACCCCGGTTTAAAAGTCATCCTCTCCGATTACCTAGCTGTAGCTGAGTATTTAGTGCTGCACTACGCCATTGTTTTCTATTCGATCCCAAGGGATATTTTCGAGGAGGTCTTCTTTTTTGCTCAGAAAATGATCCAAAAACGGATTCACGCTATTTGGTGCCCGCATGGAAACTCCGACAAGGGCGCCTCTATTTTTTATATGGAAGCTTTGAAAAAAGAGCAGGTAGCCCTGATATACGGCAAACAGATGATGGACCTCTTGAAGCAAAAACACGTGTTTGACAAGCTAAAAGGACATGTGGTCACCGGCAACTACCGCCATCAATTTTACCTGGCAAATATAGAATTCTACACCCAAGTGGTCAAAAAAGAGATCATCTCTAAACTTCCACAGTCTACAAAGACATTGCTCTACGCCCCTACATGGCAAGACTATGAAAAATCCTCTTCTTTTTTCGATGCGATTGCCCCAGTTGTCGAAAAATTGCCCTCTGCGCAAAATCTGATTGTGAAACTCCATCCCAATTTAGCCTTGCAACAAGAGTTCCAAGTGGAAGAGATCCTGGAAAAATATGAAGATCTGCCCAACGTTTTGTTCTTAACCCAATTCACACCCATCTACCCTTTGCTGAACGCTGTCGATCTTTATATCGGGGATATGTCATCAATCGGGTACGATTTTCTGATCTTTAACAAACCGATGTTTTTTCTAAATCAGAATTTGCGCGATGCCCAAAATGACATGGGCCTCTACCTTTTCCGATGCGGCTGTGAAATTAAAAGAGAGCAATACGGCAACATCCACCAAGTGATTGAGGACTATTTTCAGTATGAGCTCCGCAGCTTTTCTGAAATCAGAGAGCAAGTCTACGCTTACGCGTTTGGAAAGGCAAAGCCCCTTGAAAAGCTAAGAGAGGAAATCGCCCACCTCTACACGCTATTTTCAGACCCAGACCTCGACGATGAGCAGTCCTAAGGCTATTTTTAACTCTTCTGTTGCTGGGAGCCGTTTTCGCGCCGGGTGAGCCCTCACGCGGTATGGAAACGGGTTTTTGAGGTTATTTTTGAAATCCTATCAGAATGGATAAAACATCCGGTTCAGCAGAAGAATCAAGTGCCTTTATTCCCAAATACCTCGGCTCTTGCAAAGGGGGCGCCTCTAACATAGATTGGTCTGCGAGAAACTGCAAAGAGCTCAAAGCGCTCTCATGTTCTTTCCCGATGATAGCCACATACTCATCACCAGCAGAATCTTGAACAAAGGCGACGATCGGGATCGCATCTTCCGTTTGGCGGATAGCTAGCTCCGCCATTAAATCCCCTATACTTTGTGCGCAAACAGCTGTCGTCTTCCACTTTTTCCCATTGGAGGAAAATTCGAGGAAGGGAACTTTATCATACGCGGCAGGATGCACCAACGGGATTGCAATCGACTCCTTAGAATCCAATAAGACAACGACCTTCCGGTCCTGAACAAAGGTGACCTTCTTAAAACTTAATGGGGTTGCTCTCCCATGAAAAAACACGCCAAATGCAATCGCTGAGAAAATCAGAACGATGAGGTTCTTATACAGTCTGAACCGCCGCAGTTTTTGCATGGATTCAGTAACAATTGCCATCTTGTGCCCATCCCCTCAAAGACAACGCGATCTAACAAATTTTGACTTTATAACAGATGCGGGGAAAAATGCACATCAGGATATTTTATTTTTCATATGACTGGACTTGTATCCATTGCTCGGTGCCGTCTTCACCTTTAGAGCCATCCGGATTGAATTAATTTTTACCGGGTACCTCTATTTGATGAAATCAGCTCCCTCCAATGGATACAAGTCCAGTATGAAAGTTGAACTCCTAAAACATCCAGTCAATGATGTAGGGTCATTTCACAATCTAAGGTGAGCCAAGCAGAGGGGGTAGGACAAAGACGTGTGTGAGTTCATCGAGGCTGCCAGCGGTTGGGACCGCTTCAATTTCATAGGATGAGGCCCCTTCTTTGAGGGTTTGGACAAAAGAGACAATCGCAACACAAAGGCCGGAGGGGAAGACCCCGTCCAAACCCGTTGTCACTAACAAATCGCCTGTGCGAAGCAGTGGGGTGGGTTCCTGGGGATAAGAGCTGTCATACGGCTTGCCGGAGCGAAGGTTTCTGGCAGGGCCTTCTTCATCTGCAAAGTCGTAATTAAAGCCAATCCCTTTTAAAACTTGGCCGCGGGAGCGCCACAGGGGATGGCTTGTGCCTTTGAGTTCACCCTTGGCAAGATAGACATTGCCGTCTTGTTGCGCTAAGACTGATTTGAATCGGCGGAGCGCTTCAGTGACAGCTGCTTCTTCTTGCTCGGATGAAAACAGATCTTCTCTAGCCTCTAGCGCAAATAGCAGGGGCTGCAAATGCTCCATCAGATAGCGGTTCTGCTGATTGCCTCTGACCACCCTCACAGAGGGGTTGAGGCTGGAGTCTGTGATTAACCGCACCCTCGACTGGACGCTGCCCACATATTCGACAACCCCGACAATGGAGGTGCCAAACAAAACAGGGCTGTTCTTGGCGATGATTTTTTTGCCGAGGTTTTCATTGTGCTTTTCTCCAAGATTGATCCAAAATGCGCTGCTCCAAGAAGAGGGCTCCCGAAACACCACTTTTGCAAGAAGAGAGGAGGACTGAAGCTCTAACTCTTGACAAAGCTGGCGGCCTCGCCTTAAAAAAAAATCCGCTTTTAGGGGGTTGTCGATTTTTCTCTGCAAAATGTCTTGATAGCGCAGGATCTGCTCTTGAATTCTATCCTCGTGCAAAAGCCATTGCCTGACGTTTTCCATCTGGGACTTTAGCAATTGATTCTCTTGGGCTAGCCGCTCCATCTCTTGTCGATGATCGGCAGGGATAGAGCTTTTAAACCAGCGAAACCCCACCAAACTCCAGAACCCCTCTTTGAGGACGCTCACCCCTTCCCAGCAGGGGGCAACAGAACAAATGACAAAAGAGCGCATCCTCTCGGAGACTCCTCTGGGCAGGCTCATCAACGACAAGAAAAGCGCGATCAAAAAAACATAGGCGCGATAAGATACTTGGCGCATAGTTATGCTAAGGCTACCTCAAGAATAGCTCGAACAACAGCATCGATGTTCTCATGATTTAAACCGCACACATTGATCCTACCATCTGCGGGCATATAGATCGCGTGTTCTGAGAGCATACGCTCTACCTGGGATCTATTCAAGCCTGTAAAACCAAACATCCCTCTGCCGTTTTTCATATGGCTAAAACTTGCACTTTTTGATGCAAGCAGCTGTCGCATCACACAGATTCTCTCTCTCATCGCCTCGAGCTCCTTTTCCCATTTGCTCTTTAGAGGGGGGGTATTCAAAATAGTGCTCACAATTTTTGCCCCATGCATGGGAGGGTTAGAGTAGTTGGTGCGAATCATCTGCTTGACTCGAGAGGCGATGCTAGAGGCGATTTTTTCCGATTCGGAAACAATCATTAAGCAGCCTGCGCGCTCTGCGTAAAGGGAGAAGTTCTTCGCATTGGAAACAGCGATGAGCATCTCTTGGCCAGATTCCAAGAAAAGGCGAACGGCCTCTGCATCTTGCTCTAGCCCCATGCCGAATCCCTGATAGGCAAAATCAAAAAAGGGGATGAGCCTCTGACGCTTAAATAGCTGGCAGAGCAGCTTCCATTCTTGCAAACTAGGGTCAATGCCTGTGGGATTATGGCATGAGGCGTGCAGAAGGACAATGGAGGCGGGCTTTAACCTTTCTAGGCAGGAAACCAAAGCATCAAAATCGAGCGTGTGACTTTTAAGGTCACAGTAGGGATACTTTTCCAATTGAAGTCCGGCGTGGGAAAACACACCGAGGTGATTCGGCCAGGTGGGGGAGGGGATCCAAAGGGGATGCTCTGCTTCTTCTTTTAAAAAAGTGGCGCCGATTTTTAAAGCACCAGTGCCTCCGACTGTTTGAAAGGTGGCGATCCTCCCTTTTTCCCTACCCCAGGCAGACTCTCCAAAGACAAGGGCCCCCATCCGATCCAAGTAAAGCCTATCCCCTTCGATCGGCAGGTACTCTTTGCTCTTTTCTTTTTCTAAAAGCAGGGCTTCTGCCTGTTTCACAGAATAGAGGACAGGGGTAACAAGCTCCTCTGTATTGTAGAGACCAACGCCTAAGTTGGCTTTGTCTTTGCGCGTATCCTTTTGAAACGCAAGCGTCAAACCGAGGATAGGATCGGCAGGAGCAAGTGCGACGCTTTCAAAATGGCTCATGACCCAAATAGTAACAATTTGATACTTTTGCGTGGAGGAAAATCTCCAAAGGGTTTAAAATCGGATTCTTTCTTCCTAAAGGGGCGTTAGCTCAGTTGGTAGAGCGCAACGATGGCATTGTTGAGGTCAGCGGTTCGATCCCGCTACGCTCCAGTTTTTCCTATGGCTTCTTTCATAAAATTTTTCCATTTCGATGAAAGCCTCTGCTTTGGGCAAAAAGCACGTTGGGACACGGCGGCAGGCTGAGTAAAAACTGCTTGCCGTAAGATTTTTTCACAATCCGATGGTCTAGACAGACGACGCAGCCTCGATCATCTTTTGTGCGCATCAAACGCCCAAAGCCCTGCTTGAACTTGATCACCGCCTCGGGAACGCTGTAGTCGAAGAAAGGATCGAGCCCTTCTTTTTCTAAAGAAAGCGCATAGCCCTCATAGAGCGGATCGCTGGGCACTGAAAAGGGGAGCTTGGCAATCACGACACAGCGCAGGGCTTCTCCTGGCACATCGACGCCTTCCCAAAAAGAGTCGGTTGCAAAGAGCACTCCCCCCTCTTTTTTCTTGAATTGCTCAAGAAGCAGATGGCGGGGCAGGTCGCCTTGTTTAAAAAAGCTGTAGCGCTGAGGAAGAGTGGATTGGGATAGGATCCGGTGGCAACTCTGCAGCATCTCATAGGAGGTAAACAACAAAAAGACACTACCGCGGCTAATTTCAATGACCTGTGCGATCGCCTCTATGCTCTTTGCTAAAAAATCGGGGCTTGAGGGCAACGGGAGATCGGTGGGAACGACAAAAAGAGTTCTTTGCTGATAATTAAAAGGGGAATCGAAAATGGCCTCTTTGAGTTTAGTTGGGTACTCGGTAAGGCCAAGACGTTTTTTGAGAAAAGAAAACGACTTGGCCGCTGTGATCGTCGCGCTGCAAAGCACACAGGTGCGCTGCTTGGAAAAGAGGTGTTCATTCAAAAGAGCAGAAATGTCTAAGGCCGCATCGACAAGAATCGCGTTTGCGGGTGTGCTCTCCAACCAGCGCACCCTTTTTTCAGAAGAGCCCTCTTTGACAAATTGGTTTAAAAATTCAGAGGCGGCATCCAACCTCTGGGCAATCGCCCCCATCTCGATCAAATGGATAGAGATCGTTTCATAAAAAGGGGCGTCTTTAAATTCCTGGATATCTCCGAGAGCACCTTGAATCATCAGGGACAGGCGCTGTATCTGCTCCCCAAGGGAGCCAAGGGAAGGGACAAGGGTTTGTTTCCAGAGGGGATTTTGTGTGATCTCCTCTGTTATTCTCCTCCTGGACTCCTTGTCTTTAAATCCCGGTTTAACCACAGCAAGAGTTTCAAAAAAACTGATCAGCTCCCCAAATGTCTCTTCTAGGCTCTCCTGACAGAGGCGTTTTTGAGCGGGGATGTCGACCTCTAATTTATGAATCAATAGGGGCGGAATGATGGGCTGGGTAGAAAGATCCAAATGCAACCGGGCAAGACGGGAGCGGTCTTGATTAACATCAGAGTGGAGCTTCGATAACTGGCGCAAGAGCCCCAGGCGGTCAAATCTCTGCGCAAAGCTCTCTAAGGCGACACTTTCGAGCTGGTGGGCTTCATCGATCACAAGGCGAGAGTAGTTGGGCAAGAGCATCCCTTGACCGGGATTGCGGCGCCGTTTTTCAATATCGGCAAGAAGCAGGTGGTGATTGACGATCAGCAGCTGAGAATCCTCTGCCATTTTGCGAGCTTTGAAAAAAAAACACTCTTTGTAATGGGGGCAATGGACATGGTTGCACGTATCTGCCTCCGCAGACACTTTCTCCCAAGTGGCAGGATGGATTGGAAAGGAAATATCTGAGCGCGAGCCCTCTTTTGTTCTCTCAGACCACTGTTCGACCGCCTCCATCTGCTTAGCTTCTTCTGTCGCAAAGAGCAGAGGATGCCCTCTGCACTCAGAGAGTTTGCGCAAGCATAGATAATTGCTCATCCCCTTGACAAGGCAGGCTTTGATTTCAATATCCATCGCTTTGAGCAAAAAAGGGATGTCTTTGTGGATCAGCTGCTCTTGAAGGGCGATGGTGTGCGTCGCAATGACTGTCTTTTCCTGATGTTTAAGCGCCCAGTAAGCGGCCGGGACCAGATAGCTCAAGCTTTTCCCTGTGCCGGTTCCAGCCTCGATCAAAGTGATCTTCTCATCTGTATAAGCATCGAGAATGTTCTGGGCCATCTCCTTTTGCTCGGAACGCTCTTCATAGTTTTTAAGAGAGCGCCCGAGCAAACCTTGAGAAGAAAAAATCAGGGATAGAAGTTTTTGAGCTGAGTCAACCAAAAGAATTCCTTCTATTAGAACAGATGTCTATTCTTCTTCAAGCAGATCGAGGAAGGCTTGCAATTGTTTTGCTCGCGTAGGGTGGCGCATTTTGCGAAGGGCTTTTGCCTCAATTTGGCGCACCCTTTCCCGCGTGACTTTGAAGCGGATGCCGACTTCCTCAAGGGTTTTGGGTTTTCCATCGAGCAGACCAAAGCGCTCGATCAGAACAGTGCGCTCTCGATCGGTGAGCGTTGCTAAAACCTCGCCCATCTTATCTTTGAGGATCGCGTATCCTGTGGCCTCTGCCGGAGATTCAATTGCCGTGTCTTCGAGGAAATCCCCAAACTGACTCTCGCCCCCATCGCCGACTTCGGCTTGCAGGGAAATCGGGTGCTGGGCGATCTTGTAAATCTCGCGCACCCTCTCTGGGGTTAGACCCAGTTCGTGCGCAAGTTCTTCAGGAGAGGGCTCTCTGCCCGTTTCCATCATGAGTTTTTTAGCCCCGCGCAAGACTTTGTTGATGGTCTCGATCATGTGCACAGGGATGCGAATCGTACGGGCCTGATCGGCGATAGCTCGAGTGACCGCTTGGCGGATCCACCAGGTGGCGTAGGTGGAGAATTTGTATCCGCGGCGGTATTCAAACTTTTCTACCGCCTTCATGAGCCCCATGTTCCCTTCTTGAATCAGATCGAGAAAGGAAAGGCCCCGGTTGGTGTATTTTTTGGCAATCGAGATGACAAGGCGCAAGTTAGATTCGACCATCTCGCGCTTTGCTTCCTGGCTCTTATCCATCCAGCGCTGAAGCATGCGGACATCTTTCTTGAACTCATCGAGCGATCTGCCCGCAGCAAGCTCCCTTTTGGCAAGCTTTCTTCTGACAGCGCTCAATTTTGCAGCGGCAAATTTATTCTTCTCTGCGCGTGGGATTAGTTCCTGGATTTCTTTCTCAAGAGATAAGAAACGATCATAGGCATTGAGAATCACCTCGCCAAAATCTTCGGTGATATTATGGCGGCAATGCATGCGGCGCAAATAGGCCTGCGTGCGGATCCGGCATTTCTCAATTTCTTCAGAAATTTTGACTTTGTCGAGCTTCTTTGTCTCTGGATTGAAGAGGTCGAAGAGGAGCTTTTCAAGAGTGCGATCCTCGTGGTGCAATAGCTGTGCAAGCCTAGGGAGCATCCCGAGGAATTGATTTTTGTCGGGCACCTCTTTTTCTGCGATGACCTTATCAAACCTCTCCTTGCCCGTAATCAAGTAGTTGGCAATCGAGATCGCTTCCCGCGTAGAATAGCGAAAGCGCATGATGATCTTTTCTATCTGGATCTGGGCCTTCTCAATCCTCTTGGAAATCTCGACCTCTTCCTCCCGCGTCAGCAAGGGAACAGAACCCATCTCCTTGAGGTACATCCGAACCGGATCATCGGATGTACCCTCAGGGCGCTTGGCGATCCCTTCGAGCTCTTTTGCCTCTTTTTTCCGCTCTTTCTGTCGATCCACCTCGGCTTGATTGAGAATCTGGATATCCATTCCGCTTAAGAAAATCAACACTTGGTCGATTTGTTCAGCCGAGTCGAACGTCATCGGCAAGGTTTCATTAATCTCTTCGTAGGTGATGTAACCCTGCTCTTTGGCAATGGCGACAAGCTCTTCGACCTTTTGCTGGTGCTGTTGACTGAATAGATTGCTGAAGGAACTTTTTGCCATGCGCTTCCGAATAATTTGGAGTGAAAAACTAGCTCAAACCCTCGAATTTTGAGGATAGAGAGCCTTATTTGTCAAGACAATAGAAATTTTCGCAGACCTCAAAAAAAGAACCCGCATACGTCTTGCTACCACAAATCAGAATTTATTTGTAGCGGCAATTGCCAAACTAAAGCTCATTGCAAAAAACAATGTTAAAAACACAATCCCTCTTTGCTGCATAGCTCCCTTCAAAACGGGGAAACTTAAGATGCGGCAGATTCTTCTCCAAATAGAGTTTATTTTTCTCACTTTCTGCACTAAGGATAACGACCTTAATCACCGTTCCATCCTGGCGCAAATGCAGCTCAATTTTCACCTGGCCGTACTCGGGAAGGCTTAAGGTCCGATGCAGATGCCCGACTAAAGAGTCGATATAATGAGTCCCTTGCGCCTCTAATTCCCCATTTTTTTCAGACACCGCATCGATTTTGAGTAGAATGGGGGCCACCTTTTGACTTTGCTTAGAGACAAAAGCAGGTTTATTTTCCATTTTCGCGATGCTCTCTTCGAGCTCTTTGACTAAATCGGAAGAGACACTCACGACCTCTTTTTTTGCCGCGCTTGGTTTTTTATTGACAACCGGCTGCTGTTTTTGGAGTTTTTTCACCTGGGTGTCAACAGGTTCCAAAGCCTTTGGGGGCAAGGGAGCCTTTTTAGCAGGGGGGGTGGAGGCTTTTTTTGCCTGGGAGGCAGGAGGTTCCAAAGCCTTTGGGGGCAAGGGAGCCTTTTTAGCAGAGGCGGTGGAGGCTTTTTTTGCCTGGGAGGCAGGAGGTTCCAAAGCCTTTGGAGGCAAGGGAGCCTTTTTAGCAGGGGGGGTGGAGGCCTTTGGTTTCACAGATTGAGGCAGGGGTTTTAATTCCTTTCTAGCCACTGTCCGCACAAGAATTGCCTGGGGCTTTTTCTTGAGCATAAAGTAGTTCGGCGCAAAAAGCAGAAGCAAGATAAAACACCCATGCACCACCCCAATTGCCGCAAGGAAAATTTTGCGCACAGTTTCACTCCGGCTGTAAAATCACATCGATCTGCTCAAATCCTGCGGCTTCGGCTGCATTCTTCACTGTTTGATAAGTGCCAAATTGCGCTTTTTTGTCGTGAAAGAGTTGGGGAACCTTTTGAGGGTAAAGCTGTTTTGCAACTTTTAAACGTTCGAGCAGCTCTTTTTCCAAGATCCTTTTACTATTGAGGTAGATTGAGTTATCTGCGTGAACGTGAATAGTAATCGGACTATCCCCTTGGGCAAACGCCGCCTCTTTGGCACCTTTTTGAGCAGAGTGGGCCAACTGAACTTTATCGATCTCCAGCATAGGCGCGATAATGATAAACATGATTAAAACGACAAAAACAACATCGATCAGCGGTGTTAAATTAACACTGGCCTCTTCAGAAGAATCTGTGCTAAAGGCAGACTGTCTGTTCTTTTTCATTTTTTACCCCCCGCGTACAGGATCGCTCACATCTGCCTTGCGGTATTGGAGTTCGACATGGGAGAGGAGCTGGTAAATAAATTCCTCCATGCTAGTGCCGTAATTTCGAATGGCATTCTTGAGATAATTATAAGAGATGAGAGCGGGGATGGCGATGATTAGACCGAGAACTGTCGTGACAAGAGCTGTAGACAACCCTCCGAGAACAGCCATATTCGATCCGGAAGAGCCTCCATTGCTAAGCTCTGAAAAAGTGATCAATATTCCCCAAACTGTTCCGAGGAGCCCTAAAAAAGGCGCTAGCGTAACAATGGTCGATAGAATAAATAGATTTTTCTCCAATTTTTTGACCTGGCAAGAAAGGGTCGTTAGCAGGCAAGACTCCACCGTCTCCAAATCGGCAGAAGACAAATACACTTGAGCAGCCCCAATACCTGATTGCTGAGAAGAAAAATGAAGATTTTTATTGAGGATTTCAACTGTCTTTGTCTTTAAACGGAAAAAAATTTCAGCAAAAGGATGGGGCACTCCTTTGTTTTTTGGCTTCGGCAATTCCGCTAACTCAAGATGGAGCAAGCGATCTTTGTTGAGCACGCACGCTTTGTAAAAGGCCTGCGAAACCGCCTCGACCTGGCGCGCTGTCCAAATCTTTTGAATGAGTACGACCCAGCAGAGAATCGACAGAGAAATCAGTCCAAAGATAATGAGCTTACCTAAGAGATCTGATTGGGTATAAGCTGAGATGAACGCTCCTACGTGGGCAAGTGGAAAACAAACAGACATTTCGATTACACTCAAGGAAGGTTGTAGTGCTCCAAGGTTAGCGCATCCAGGAGGCAAATGTCAATAGAGGCCAAGATCACAGCGGTCATTAGCTTTTGCTCCAACGACTGGCGCTTTTTAAAGCGCTGCATCGAAGGGGTTTCCCCTTTTTGCCATGAGATCATCCTAACGGTTTGCGATCATTTTTTCGATGGCTCTTTCGAAAACTACGCTCTTTTAGAAGAGGCTTACCGCTGCTTTCCTGAGTGCACGTTCATTCATTTTCACTTCGACCCTGACCAAAGCTATCACCTCTTTTCCCCTCTTTCCCCAGAGGATCTCAACTGGCGCCACGAATGGCATAACACGGGAAGATGGTTGGGCTCTCTTTACGCTTCTGCTCTTTCTCAATACCTGTTTTTTATCGACTGCGATGAGATCGTCGACGCTCCTCGATTCTGCCTATGGCTGCAACAGACAGACCTTGCTTCTACTGCCGCATGGCGCTTCACGTCGCGCTGCTTTTACCGAGACGCAAGTTATGAGGCGCTGAGCCCAAGCGACAACTGCCTGCTCGTCAATCGCTCGTATCTGCACTCCGACCTGCTTTGGGATGAGCGCGAGCGGTTTGGAGTTTTTTACGAAATCAAAGGAGAAAAACAATGCAGTGTGAAAGACCTTTTGGGACAACCGCTCGTCCGCCATTTTTCAGGCGTGCGCACAAAAGAGGAATTTGCTAAAAAGCTCACCACTTGGGGCCACTATTGGGAACAGGACTGGCAAGCGCTTCTGGAGGAGGAGTATTCCCGTCCCTTTAACGGCAAAGACTTCTTTGGACGGCTATGCTACCGGATTGCCGATGTCGAATTCGATCCACTGGCGCAAGAAGTTCCCTGCCCTCCTTATATCGATCTAGATGAATACCGAAGCCGCTTGACCCAATTCCCAAATGTCATCGACGTCTCTAGAAGCGCCGCCTTTAAAAAAGACCTGCAAATGCAGTTCTTAGTGAATTGAGCTCCAGTGCTCCGAGGCAATCCCGTTGGAAAACGGGAGCGTTTCCTTGTTCGAAGATCCCTTTCCAGATACATGGAAAAGTACTTGAAAATGCACTGAACTCACACATCTAAATAAAAATCAGTTACTTAGAGCTTCCAATCGATTGTCTGCTTCCCCCACTTTTCCAGCTGGGCATTGATTTTGGAAAAGTGGCGACACCCAAAGAAGCCGCTATGAGCAGAAAAAGGGGAGGGGTGGGCCGCTGTCAAAATGCAGTGCCTGCCTTGCCCTCGATTCAAAACATGCCCTAATTTTTGTTGCGCCGACTTTCCCCACAGAACAAAAATCAGAGGATCTTCTCTTTCTGCAAGCTGTGCAATCACCGCATCGGTAAACTCCTCCCACCCCCTGCCAAAGTGGGATTTGGGCTCCCCCTTTCGAACAGTGAGTGTAGCATTAAGCAGAAAAACCCCTTGCATTGCCCACTTTTCAAGGCATCCGGATCCTGCGGGCCGAATCCCTAAATCGCTCTCTAGTTCCAGGTAAATGTTCCTTAAAGAAGGCGGGATGTCGACCCCTTTAGGCACGCTGAAAGACAAACCGTGCGCTTGATGAGGGCCATGGTAGGGATCTTGGCCGATGATGACCACTTTAACCTGCTCAAAAGGGGTCCATCGAAACGCATTAAAAACTAAAGATTCCTCGGGGAAAACAATCTTCCCTTCCTGTTTTTCCCTTTCCAGAAACTCTTTTAGCCGCGCCACGTAGGGCTTACACAGCTCCGAAGAGAGTCGGCGATTCCAGCTTGCTTGCAGCCTCATCCCCATGATCGGATGCCAAAAAAACGGTTTGCATTTTCTGAGCACTTTTGAGCAAGTTCATCGACAGACATCCCTCTAACCTTAGCAATCACCTCTGCAGTTTCCCTAATAAAAGAAGGCTCGTTTTGTTTGCCTCGATGACTCTCCGGAGCCAAATAAGGGGCATCGGTCTCAATCACCAAGCGATCAAGCGGCACATACGCTGCGACCTGTCTTAAGAGCCCCGATTTTTTAAACGTAGCAATACCGCTAATCGAAAGATACCACCCTCTATCTAACACCCCCCTTGCCTGCTCAAGGGTTCCAGTAAAGCAATGCAGAAGTCCGGGACCCCCGCGGTGATTGGCGTCTGATAGAGCAAAAAGGTCTTCAAACGCATCGCGGCAATGAAAGATCAAAGGCAACCTGCTCTTAAGAGCCAGAGCGAAATAGGCAAGCAGAAAGTGCTGTTGGGTTTTTTTATCGGAGTGCTCATAAAAGTAGTCTAATCCGGTTTCTCCAATTGCAATCAGTTTTCCTTCCGCTGCTGCTTTTTCTACAAAAGGAAAAAAAAGCTCCCCCTCTGCTTCGACATCATGGGGCGTTGTCGCTGCTGCATTGTAAATCCATGGATAACGCTGGCTCAACAAGAGCCCTTCTTCAAGCGATTTTTGATCCGTGCAAATGTTGACAATGCGCCTCACCCCACTTTGCTCTGCGCGCTCTAAAACCCCTTCCAAATGGGGAAGCATCTTCTCTGAGGTCAGGTGAGCATGCGTATCGAATAACAAAATCACTCCTTGGAAAATGCAGAGTTGACAACAGGACAAATCCCCTCTCTGACACTTGGCTTGCCAAAATTGATCAACAAGCCAAAAGGGATGTTGGCAAGTCGAAGATGAGAGAGCAGTTGCGCCTGGTAAAACGGCAAATCTTTACCGCTAGCTTTGACCTCGATAATCACCTTGTCCTCAACTAAGATGTCGAGAAATAACGGATCCCTCACAGCGATGTTTTTGTAGATAACCGGAACTGGGATCTGCCTTTGCGCATGCAAGCCCCTCAACGAAAGCTCATAACAAAGCGCAGACTCGTAAATGGATTCCAAAAGACCAGGCCCACCCAGCAGCTGGTGTACTTCAACAGCAGCCTCAATGATCTGAGTAGACAGCTTGTTCTCCATCTGCAATCTCGCACACCTAAAGACCAAACGGAAAGCCTATTCGAAGTCTGTATTTTAAGCCATATAAAAAATTTAGCCCGCATTTCTCACACAGGATCGAAGGGCGAATGAGCGGGGTGATTTTTCAGCGAATCGAATGATTTTTCTGCTTTGAAACAGCGTGGCAGCCATCGCTATTCGGGTTATCGGAGGGTTCTTTCTTCCAAGGATGACCGAAAATGAAATTTCAAAATAAAACTATAATAATTATGCTTATTTCAAGTTTCTACACGGTGTCACTTAAATTCCTAAACATGCAACCTCGTTTTCATAGGACTGGGCTTTAGCCATAGGCTTGTCACCCAAAGGGAGTCACAAGAACCTATACCAGTAACACTTTTCGTCGATTTTGGGTATGCCCAAAAATCGACTGAAATTTTTTACTGGGATGAGTTCAAAGTTAAGAAATCGGAGAAATTCACAATGTAGCTGAATAGTCTAATGATCCCGAGACCAGGATTGCGCATCGGTCACTTCGGTAAATCGGCGCATGGTCTCTAGCGAAGCTTCGTGCGCGCTATCCGTCATCGTCTGGCAGGCATCGGCAAGCACCACAATGCGGTAATCTCGATCATGGCCATCGCGGGCCGTGTGTTCGATGGCCATGTTGGTCGCAACTCCGGCCAGGACGAGTGTCTGGATGTTTTGAGCTCGCAACACAGCTTCTAGATCGGTGGCATAAAAGGTGCTCACGCGGTGTTTTGTGAGCACAAAATCGCTTTCTTTGGCGTCTAAATCTTCGTGAAACTGCGTTCCCCAAGAACCCAACAATAAGGCCCCGCGAGTTGGGGCAGCCCCGAAAAGAGGGGAGTGTTTGGGGCATTCGAGATAGCCGGGGTGAAATCCCACTTTTACAAAAAGAATCGGAAGGCTTTTTTTTCTTGCGTGCGCAATGGCGCAGTTGGCATGGGAGATCACTTGGCTATTGATAATCCTATCTGGATAGCGAGCGAGCTTCCCTTTTGGATGCACGATATCGTTGATGAAATCGATGACAAGTAAAGCGGTACTCATTTGGAAACCTCCTGTTTTGAACCCAATCCTTTCTGACCGATGAGAATAGTGATTACTCCTCCTACAATGACCAAAACCATTCCCACCCACCCTAATGTCGGTGGAATTTGTTTCCAAATGAGAAAATCGGCAATCGCTCCAAAGACAATACAAAGAAACATCAGCGGAGAGGTTAAGCGGACAGGGGCTTTTGCAAATGAGAGCGTGCTAAATAGCTGATACAAGGCTCCAAAAAGGCCAACACCGCACAGTAAAAGCGCTGTTTGTCGATCAAAAGATTTCCATTGGAAAGGCAGGGCGATGCCGCTTAAGACAGAGCAAAGCAGGAAGTTATAAAAAAGAATCTGCAGAGTCGACGATGTCTTTGTCAGTGTTCGAATGATCACAATCGCTACCGCCGCAAGCACACCTGAAGCAAGGGCAAAAAGACAGGCGGGCTGGAAAAATTTAGGATTAGGGTTGAGAACAAGCCCAATACCGACAAATCCTATCAAAATCCCAATCCATATTTTATGAGGCGTTTTTGTCCCCAGCATGCCCCAGGCGACAAAAGGGATAAACAGCGGGAATGTATTATTGAGAAGAAGGGCATTGGAAAGGGGGATAAACTTGAGAGAATAGAAAAAACACACAAATGCAAAGAAAGTAAATAGGCTTCTTGCAATCAACTTGAAGGGGCCTGAAACCTCCAAGATTTCCCGCGGAGACTTAAAGATCCACGGCACCAAAAGGATCAAGCTGATAAAAAAGCGGGAGAACAAAATGGTGTCTGTCGAGGCCTTATCGCCGATGACTTTTCCAAACAGGCTCATGAGGGTAAAGCTCAAGGCTGCCAAGATGGTAAAGAAGATGCCAAGCGGAATATGTTGCTTTTGGGGGATGTGCTCCATAAAAGCACCGTAGCATACTTAATTTTTTTCTGTAAAAAAAAATTGCAAAGTCGAGCTATTTTTTTTCTTTTTCAAAACTAAAATAAACGGTATACACCATTCTCGGTTCTGATCGTTACCCACAAGTCGACTTTCTAAAGTGACTGCGAGGCCCAATCTTTCGAACCTGGGTCGTCGTGAATAGACTTCAGCTATTCCCTCCTCCCCAGGTTCAAAATCTTGCGGCCCCGGAGCCACTTTAGAAAGTCGACTTGTGGGTAAGGATCAGGTCTCAGTCTGTAAAGCTATTTTACATTTTAGGTTGAACGATGGCAACTGCTGCTGCATCTGGAATTCTTCAGACATTTATCTGGCGACGGCTTCATTCTCTAATGGGACTGTGGTTTGTTCTGTTTTTGATGGAGCATTTGCTGACAAATTCGCAAGCTGCTCTCTGGCTTGGGGACAGTGGAAAAGGATTTGTGGATATGGTCAATGCGATCCACAATCTTCCCTATCTGGAAGTGATTGAATTGTCTCTGCTGGGAGTTCCCATTCTTTTGCACATGGCCTTGGGAGTCAATTACCTTTTCTCTTCAAAACCCAACAACCGCCCTTCCGATGGGAGCACCCCTTATTTGCCATTGCCGAGAAACAGGGCTTACCGATGGCAGAGAATCACCTCTTGGATTTTGCTCTTTTGCGTCATTGGGCACGTAGTTAAGTTTCGATTTTTAAACTACCCTGACAAGCTCCCCTTAGGCAATGAGACTTATTATGCGGTGAAAGTCGAACTAGACGATGGGCTCTACACGCTTTCACAAAGGCTGGGGGTGACTCTCTACGATCAGGCGGCGATCGAAGCTGAAAAAAACGGGTTGGATACAACAAGCGCAGAAGACGCAGCTTTGGAGGTGGCAAGGGATCTCAAAAGTCAAGAGATCAATCCTTGGACAGGCCCGGTTGCACAAGGTTATCAAAGGCAAAAGGCGCAGCTTTTGCATTCGGCTCAACAAGAGATGGAAAAGGCCGCTTTTGTCGCTGCCTTGGGAAAACACCACCTCAAGCAGGGGCAAGTGCTGGCGTCTGCTCCCGATTTTGGAACCGCTTCGCTGCTGTGTGTGCGCAACACATTTAAAAACCCTATCTATATTGCCATTTACACCCTCTTTGTGTTAGCGGCATGCTTTCACGCCAGCAATGGGTTTTGGACATTTCTGATCACTTGGGGCTGGATATTAAAAATGGCAGCGCAAAGGGCTTGGACAACGGTTGCAGCCGTTTTGATGGCGATCTTGATTTTCTTAGGACTTGCAGCTGTCTGGGGAACCTATTGGATCAACTTGAGGTATTAGAATGTCGCATCGAAAGATCGGAAAAGAGGTCATTGTCGTCGGCGGCGGTCTTGCAGGGCTTTCTGCTGCAATGAAGCTTGCTGAGAAGGGATGCCATGTCAAAATTGTCTCGGTCACCAAAGTCAAAAGATCGCATTCGGTGTGCGCCCAAGGCGGCATTAACGCTGCGATGAATTTAAAAAATGAAGAAGATTCTCCGCTAATCCACGCCTATGACACGATCAAGGGAGGGGATTTTTTAGCAGACCAACCTCCGATTTTAGAGATGTGCCTCGCAGCTCCGGGAATCATCCGGATGCTCGATCGCTTTGGCTGCACGTTCAACCGCACTCCTGAAGGAAACCTCGACTTTCGCAGATTTGGGGGCACCCTTTACCATCGGACGGCCTTCTGCGGGGCCTCCACCGGTCAGCAGTTGCTCTATGCTTTAGATGAGCAGGTGCGCCGCTATGAATCGGAAGGGAAAGTGGAGAAGTTTGAACACCACGAGTTCATGCGCCTTGTCATCGATGACCAAGGATGTGCCCGAGGGATTGTCCTCATGGATTTAACCCAAGTCAAACTCGATGTGCTAAGAGCAGACGCCGTTGTGTTTGCAACAGGAGGCCCAGGGCTGATCTTCAAAAAATCGACCAATTCCACTTTTTGCACAGGGGCCGCCAACGGCCGCCTTTACATGCAGGGGATGAAATACGCCAACGGAGAGTTCATTCAGATCCACCCGACAGCAATTCCCGGAGAAGACAAGCTTCGGCTCATCTCCGAATCCTCAAGAGGCGAAGGGGGGAGGATGTGGGTGCATGGCGATTCCTCTAAGACAATTGTATTCCCCGATGGAAAAACAATGCCTTGTGGGACAACCGGCAAACCTTGGTACTTCTTGGAAGAGATGTACCCTGCCTTTGGCAATCTGGTCCCTCGCGATATTGCAGCCCGCGAGGTATTGAGAGTCTGTGAACTCGGACTTGGAGTCGATGGATTGTCCCAGGTTTACCTCGATGTCTCCCACTTGCACGCCAACGTGCAGCATAAGATTGAATCTGTCCTGGAGATCTACCGGAAGTTCACAGGGGAAGACCCTCACAAAGTCCCGATGAAAATTTTCCCGGCCGTCCATTACTCCATGGGAGGCGCCTGGGTCGATTGGCCGGCTGTCGACGATCCAGATAGATCGACAAGATTTAGACAGATGACCAACATCCCAGGATGCTTTAATGCGGGCGAGTCGGATTTTCAATACCATGGAGCTAACCGCCTTGGGGCCAACTCGCTACTTTCTTGCATCTTTGGCGGACTTGTCGCAGGAGTTGAGATCCCTAGATATCTGGAGAGTTTATCTAATAGCTATGGAAATCTCCCCTCGCGCATCTATGCAGACGCTCTTGGGCACGAGGAAGCATTCAAACAGAATCTGCTTTCGCGCAGTGGCCCGGAAAACGTCCATCGGCTGCACGATGAACTCGCCGAGGTCATGGTGCAAAATGTGACGGTCAAGCGGAATAATACCGACTTAAAAAAAACCATCGATACCATTAAATCCCTAAGAGAGCGCTACCAGAAGATCGCCTTAAGCGACAAAGGGTCGATGATGAACCAGACTTACACTTTTGCCAACCAATTTGGATCCATGCTCGAACTGGCCCTTGTCATCACCAAAGGGGCGCTGCTGCGCGATGAATTTAGAGGCTCCCACTATAAGCCGGAATTTCCTGAGCGGGATGATAAAAACTGGCTAAAAACGACAATTGCGACATATGATCCGAATTTAGATGAGCCGGTCATCAGTTATCTGCCTGTAGACACGCGGTACTTACAACCCATCGGCAGAGATTATAGCAAGGCCAAGAAGGTGACTCCCCATTTTGATCACCTGCCGACTAATATCTCTTTGCCGGTGTAATTTTATAAGGGGAAAATGGGACAAATCAAAACATTTATCCTAAAAATTTATCGGGGAACCCCCGGACATCAGTATTGGGAAGAGTTTGTCCTCGAGCTCAAGCCTTACCTCAACATCACCTCAGCGCTCATGGAAGTGCAGAAGAATCCGATCAACAGCAAAGGGGAAAAGGTCACCCCTGTTGCCTGGGAACAGGGGTGTCTTGAAGAGGTCTGCGGCTCTTGCTCGATGCTCATCAATGCCCGCCCCCGCCAAGGATGTACGGCGCTGATTCAAAATCTGCTCGATACGACAGGCAGCAACACCGTGAGCGTTGCGCCTATGACAAAATTTCCCCTGATCAAAGATCTGGTTGTCAACCGCGATCAGATGTTTGAAAATCTTAAAAAAGTCAAAGCCTGGATCGAGGTCGACGATGCCCTTGACCGAGGGTTTGGCCCTAAGATCAGCCCGAAAGTCCAGGAGGCGATGTATGTTCTGTCCACTTGCATGACCTGTGGCTGCTGCACGGAGGCTTGTCCCCAAATCAACTCCCACTCTAAATTCATTGGACCGGCCCCTATTTCTCAAGTGCGCTTATTCAACTCCCACCCTGTCGGCAAGCTCATGGAGCAAGAGCGCTTAAGCGCCCTCATGGGAGAGGGAGGAGTTAGCGAATGCGGCAATGCCCAAAACTGCGTCGCCGTCTGCCCGAAGGAAATTCCGCTGACCGAATCGATCGCGCTAGCAGGGCGACAGGTCGCCGCCCAAGCCCTCAAAGAATGGGTTGGCCTTCCAGATAGTTGAACCACCTGACGGTCGATTGGCGCACAACTCCCTGATGTGCTTCAAGAGCCTCGTTAAGCGAGGCTATTTTCACACAAAAGCGCTTCTTCAACTCTGAGACAAGCCTTTCGACCCACACCGTTTTTTCTGGAAAAAACTCTCCTATCCGGCACAAAAACTCCTCATGGCTCCTCCCTTGGCGGTAAGCTGGTGTTTTTTTGGGATACAGCAGGTACTCCATATTTTCTGTGTTATAATTCCACAAGAAGCTGGTGTGGTGCAGCCACCCATCTCTTTTGATGTACTGCGCATTGCCTCCTATTTTACGCTCTTTCCATACGTAATCATTGTCTCTCAACGCAAAATCTGGATGTTGGAATACCTCTTTATAAATCCCTTCAGTCCATTTCATGATCGGCTCTGGGTAAGCTGGAAAATCGTGGGAGCGTTTTTGGGAAATAAAGGTCACAAAGAGAGTGTCTTCATCGACAATCACAGTTCCGCCGCCGCTAAATCTTTTAATCAGCGGGATCCCCTCTCTTTCAGCTTTACAACAGTCGATGAGCTCTTCTTTTTTCCCTGAGACCCCCATCACAATGGCCCGAGGGGAACCTTGGTTGATGATGCACCAATTCTGCCCACTTAAGCACAGCAACCTCTCTTCTAAGAGAAGCTGGTCGTAAATCGGATAGGACTCAAGAAGCAAAAGCTGCAAGGGCATCATCAGTAGCCAATTGTTTGAATCTCCTCTACTTTCACAAGCTGAAAGCCGATCCCTTGGGGGGAGTTGTAGCGAAAAAGGATCATTGTGGAATTAGACATCAAGGTCATGTCGATGATATTGGTGATCATCGAACCATCAAAAAGCTGAAAGTACACTTTGGCAGCGGTCTTTTCTTTACGCAAAGTTTCAAAAGCTTGTTGAAAATCAGCTGCTCTTGCAGCAGGCAAGAGCATCATATAGCTCTGCGTTGGAAACTGCTCTACCCCTTCCAAAGGGGGCGTTGATTGCATCGCATTTGAACCCATTGCAGCCTGATCAGCCGCATGGCCTAAGGCAGCAGCCCCGAGAATCCCCATCATCGACTTCCACATCATCCCCTCCTCAATTTGATGTTTTGGACATAACCACTCTGAGCACTAAAATGTCAGAGGGCGTAACGCCTTCGATCCGCGAAGCCATCCCAAGATTAGAGGGACGCAAGCGGCTCAATCTTTCTTTTGCCTCATTGCTTAAACCGGTTGTTTGAGAAAAATCAAACCCGGGCGGAATCAAAGCGCTCTCCGCGTGTGCCATCTTAGCAGCCTCAAGAGTTTGGCGCTGGATATAGCCGGCGTATTTTAAATTCAGCTCGACTTGAGCATTCACCTCTTCTCCACAATCGATCACTTGATGGGCAAACTCCTCAAGCATCTTAGAGTAGCTAAGCTCAGGGCGGCAAAGAAGCTGGGCAAGGGAGGTCGACTTGCCGCCAAATTGGCAGTAGGTCTTTGTCAAATGGGCGATCTGGGTTTCAATCGCCCTTTTCTTTTCGATCAATCTCTGGTGGGACTCTTCTGAAATCAAACCCAAATGATAGCCGTATTCCCTCAAACGCAGGTCAGCATTATCCTGTCTTAGGAGCAAGCGGTGCTCTGCTCTGCTTGTGAACATCCGGTAGGGCTCGCTAAGATCCTTAGAGATGAGCTCATCGATCATCACTCCAATGTAGGCATCAGAGCGCTTGAGGATAAAGGGAGCTTTGCCCGCCACTTTCAAAGCGGCATTGATCCCTGCGATCAATCCCTGCCCAGCGGCTTCTTCATACCCGGTTGTCCCGTTGATCTGGCCTGCAAAAAAAAGGCCTTCGATCTGCTTGGTTTCCAATGTCTCTTTCAACTGCCCGCTTTTAACGTAATCGTATTCAATCGCGTACGCAGGGCGCATCACCTCAGCCTTTTCTAACCCTGCGACCGTGTGGAGCATGCGCAGTTGGACATCGAACGGAAGAGAGGAGGAGATGCCATTGACATAAATCTCTTCGGTCCCCAACCCCTCTGGCTCGAGAAAAAGCTGGTGCCTTTCCTTGTCGGCAAAGCGCACGATTTTATCTTCGATCGACGGGCAATATCTAGGGCCGACCCCCGTGATTTGACCGGAGCGCATAGGGGAAAGGTGCAGGCTCTCCTGGACTATTCTTTTGGTCTGTTCATTGGTATAAGTGATGTGGCAGGGCACCTGCTGAAGCCTCGGCCCTTCAGGAGGGTCGTAGGAAAAGCAAATTCCCTCTGATCCGGGCTGCTCTTGTGTTTTTGAAAAATCGATACTCCGGCGGCTAATGCGCGGAGGAGTTCCCGTTTTGAGCCGGCCTAACCTAAATCCCAAGGCCTCTAGCTGAGCGGACAACCCTAAAGAGGGCTTATCGCCGGCTCTTCCTCCTGCAAACTGAGTCGATCCGATGTGAATCATCCCTCGCATAAAAGTGCCTGAGGAAACAATCACCGTTTGGCCTCTATAAGCAATCCCTTCGAGGGTAGCAACGCCTGCGACCCGATCTTTTTCAATCAGCAGCGACTCTGTGGTCCCCTGCTTTAAAAAAAGATTGGGAACCTTCTCCAATCGATACTTCATTACCGCCGCATAGGCAGCCTTATCGGTTTGGGCCCGAGGCGCTCTTACCGCAGGGCCCTTCGAGGCGTTGAGCATCAAACTCTGAATCGATGTCTGATCGGTCACTTTACCCATCACCCCGCCCAAAGCATCGATCTCGCGCACGATCTGCCCTTTCGCCGTCCCGCCAATCGCTGGATTGCAGCTCATTTTGGCAACCGTGTCGAGATTCATCGTCAAAAGGAGTGTTTTCGCACCCATTTTTGCAGACGCATGCGCAGCCTCACAACCGGAGTGCCCAGCACCAACAACGATGACATCGAATATTTCAGGGTAAGTCCACATGGAAAAATGAGTTTACTGTTGAAAAACTAACGCGACACCTGCCCCATTCTTCACAGGGCAGAATCCAAGATTATTTCTTATGCCGATCGCGACGTCTTCTTTTCTTTCTTTTGTGCTTTGCAATTTTGCGCGGCGCTTTTTCTTTACAGATGCCATAGAGGATAACGCTCCTTCTGGTCGAAAATAATTAAAACAGACCAGAAGTCTAAGCGGAAAAGAGGAAAAAGTAAAGACAGTTCGCGTTCAAAAAAAAGTATATGTTCTATAAAATATTCTCTTCGCTATCGGGGACTCCGGGGGAAAGGCGGCAAAAACCTCATCATTATCCTTTGAGGAGGAAGAACCGTGCATAGAGGAGTAGTTGGCAAACTGAGCAACCTCTTTCCGATAGGTCATATTGACGGTGCCGACAGCCCCATGGCGGTTTTTAGCCACGATGAGTTCTGCAAGACCGGGTTTGTCATAAGGGTCATAATATTCGCGTCTGAGCAGAAACATCACGATGTCGGCATCCTGCTCAATACTGCCCGATTCCCTCAAGTCGCTCATCATGGGGCGGTGGCCTTGCCGCTCTTCCACTTTACGAGAGAGCTGGGAGAGACAGAGGATGGGAATATTGAGCTCGCGGGCTAATGTTTTAATCATCCGAGAGATTTCGGAAATCTCATTTTGTCTGTTTTCTGCAGTTGCGAGAGAGCCCCGAGCCGGAAATGAGCTGAAGGTAGTCGACAACGAGAAATCTGGATGTCGTAGGCTCTCTTTCATTCGTCGGGCACGAGCTCGTAAGATCGGTGATTTTTAGTCCCGGCTGATCGTCGATGACAACGTGTGCCTTTCATCATGGCATTGACAGCGGCGACAATCCTTTGAAACTCGATCACCATTTAAGAGCCCCGTTCGAATTTTATCCGATTCAACTTCTGCTTGGCAGCAGATCATCCGGTGGAGGAGTTGTTCTGCGGTCATCTCTAAGGAAAAGATCCCGACAGGCATCCCATTCTTGAACGCGACATTTTCGGCAATATTGATGGCAAGGGCTGTTTTACCCATCGCAGGACGGGCAGCTAAGATCATCAAGTTTGAAGCTCCAAGCCCATTGATCATCTTATCAAGATCGATAAAATGGGTCGGAATTCCTGTGATCCCTATATCTTCCGGACCCTTTTTCTGAAATCGCTCTTGTTTTTCTTGCAATTCTTTGAGGTAAGGGGTTTGGGATGCGGCCTTAGTCCCGGCTAAAATATCTTTGATCAGCACCCCGGCAATCGAATTGGCCGATTGGCTGATGTGAAAGAATTTAGCTTGAGCGTCATCTAGAAGAACATGGACATCTTCCGGATTATTAAGCGCTGTCTTTCCACCTCTTGTGCGGCATTGATCATCCGGCGCAAGATCGATTTATCTTTGACAAGCTCGATGTACTCTTCGATGATAAGCAGACGTTCCTGCATATTGAGCAAGAGTGGTCAGATAACCGACGCCGCCAACCGCCTTGAGCTTATCTTGCCGTCTTAAGCTCTTCTGCAACAGGTGGACGTCAGCGGGCTTATCATTGCAATAAAACGCCTTTAAGACATTGAAAGATGATTTTATGTTCGGTGAAATAAAAATCGCATTCATCCAAAGCATCAGCTCCGATGTTGAGGCTATTGATGCTGGTGAGCATGCAGCCTAAGAACGATCATCTCCGATTCTTTGGAGTGGGGGGCAACTTTGACTTTTCGTGTTTAGGTACATTTTTTTAATCTGACATGCTGGGACTGGTATAGTTAAATTAATTCAGTAAAGATTCTGCGGAAGTAAAATCCTTGAAGGATTAAGCAAGAGATTCGGAAAGAGAGGGATTTGAACCCTCGGTACCCTTTAGCGAGTACGCGTCCTTAGCAGGGACGTGCCTTCGGCCACTCAGCCATCTTTCCATATAAAAAAGACAACATAGGAAGATTAAAAGGGTAGTCTAATGGATTCAAGGCTTTTAGGGCAAGGGTCAATCGATAAAATGGGAATTCATCCGTTTGCCATTGAGAGCATTCCAGTAGCTGGTATGGATCGAGCCATCGGGGTTTTGGACGACAATGCAGTGAACCGGGAGGTAGAGATCTGTCGTTTTTCGGATAGTGAAGTCGGTGCCAAAAGCCGATCTGGCCATTTTTTCAATTTGGGAAAAGGGAAAATCGGCTCGAGACTCGTTCTGTATTGCGATGGGGCTTTGTCACAAGCCTCTCATCAATTTTAGTGGAGGGAATCACTTGAAGGAGGGGTTTTTCTAGGTGGAGGCGGTAGCGGTTTCCCGTTTGAACAATCAAACGTTTGCGTCTGCAGCTTTCGATCCAAGAGTCTAAAATTTCATTTTCCACATGTAGAGATTTCGAGAGGGTTTCCCTATCGGTGGACCCTCCTTTTGTAGCCAAAATATGAATGATTTTAAACTCATGCCGATCAATATTGGCATGGATGCAGTCGCCAAAGCCGTGGGTTTTATCCCAATTCTTTGGTTTCGATCACCATCTCGCCATCAATGAGATCCAGAGGATCACCCCCTCTTTGTCTTCTAGGAGACGGTGTACTTGACCTCCATCAGCAAGTAGGATAAAGCCATGGGAGAGAGTCAGGTACTTATGCCGGTTGTCCTTGAGAAGCAACCCCCGGTGAGCCTCCATGATCTGCTCAGGCCGATAGCGCACCTCAAGAGTGTGAAAA
>CAWCKK010000003.1:0-52320 GCA_963796135.1 uncultured Acidobacteriota bacterium
GTTGAAAATTGCAGCCTAACGATCTTCGAGGAGTCTAACAAATTCCCCTTTTGAGGGCAAGATTCAATCTACTAAATGGGAGTGGATCTGCTGGCCATTTAAAGCATTCCAATGGCTGGTATGGATCGAACCGTCCGGGTTTTGAACGACAATGCAGTGAACCGGCAAATACAGATCCATTGTTCTTCAAATGGTAAAATCATTGCCAAAAGCAGAGCGGGAGATCTTTTAGCCGTTTTCAACCAAACATTATAGCGGTTCTGCAGCCTCATTCTGATGACGGTTTTGCCAATCAGGGCTCTGACAGCCTACTTCATGGATTTTGATATCAGAATGCTTTTTCGAAGTGAGAGGCTTTTGCAATGAGAGGCGATAGCGATTGCCGACTGGAGCAGCTGACCGTCTCCTCGCACCTTTCGATCCGAGACTTCGTCCAAAAGTTCATTTTTGGACGCGCGGAAGACTTGGGAGGCGTCTGTGTGCTCCGCCTTCTGGAGAGCCCCCGGTGGAATTGATAGTGAGTTCGTGTCTACTGCGCCTGCGTCGATGGAGGAGCCGGAACCATGAGCTCTTCCCCCGATAGCATCTCAATCGCCGTGGCCCCGCCATGCATTCGAGTGCAGAAGAAAATCACCCTCTATTGCTAGCTACTGGTCGGAGACGGTGTACTTGACCTCCATCAGCAAGTAGGGATAAAACTTCATCAAAAACTCCAGGTACTTATGCCGGTTGTCCTTGAGAAGCAACCCCCGGTGAGCCTCCATGATCTGCTCAGGCCGATAGCGCACCTCAAGAGTGTGAAAGGAGCCTGTCTAAGATCTCCTCCACCTTCGTCTTGATCTCAGGCTGGGTATCAGTCAGCCACCAAAGCCCGTAGCATGCAGCCCCTAAAGTAAGCAATGAAAACAAAATCCGCATTTTTCCTTGAAAAAATTACCCAGCCCTCATCTTAACCCCAAAGGAGATTTCCGCTATTTTCTCATCTGAAGCTCTGCACCAGAAGAAACAAAACGGCGTAGGTAAAGTTTTGTAAGCCATGGACCAAAAAGCGCAAATTTATCAAGAAAATGAGGTTACGCAAGATGTCTAATGGGTCAACCTGTTTTATAGAACAGACTGAAGGGGGTCTTTTCCTATGAACTCATCGACAACAGGAACTCTGCATTGCTATTGGTTCTCTTGATGTGATTGATTAAATCAGTTCAGGGCGTCGGCGTTGGTCAGGTCGGATAGGCCATTGCGCATGATGTAGATCTTCTCGAGCTCTTCCGGATGGTAGAGGAGCTCTTCTTTACGTGTTCCGCTCTTGAGATGTCGATCGCAGGATAGACTCTGCGATCGGCAAGCCGTCTGTCGAGCACGAGCTCCATGTTGCCAGTGCCTTTAAACTCTTCAAAGATAACCTCGTCCATACGGGAGCCGGTGTCGATGAGAGCTGTGGCAATGATGGTGAGAGAGCCGCCCTCTTCGATATTGCGCGCCGCGCCAAAGAACCGTTTAGGTTTATGGAGAGCATTGGCATCGATACCGCCGGTTAGGATTTTTCCTGAGTGGGGTTGGACGGTGTTGTAGGCTCTGGCCAAGCGGGTTAGGGAGTCGAGGAGGATGACGACATCATGGCCGTATTCAACAAGGCGGCGTGCTTTTTCGATCGCCATTTCAGCGATTTGAACGTGTCTCTCCGGGGGTTCGTCAAAGGTGGAGGAGACGACCTCGCCTTTAACGCTGCGGACCATGTCAGTGACTTCTTCAGGTCTTTCATCGATCAGCAAGACGATGAGGAAGACTTCCGGGATGGTTGGTCGCAATCGCATTGGCGATATTTTGAAAAATGACCGTTTTTCCTGTGCGGGGAGGGGCGACGATCAGGGCGCTTTGCCCTTTACCGATAGGCGAGGTTAGATCTGAGAACGCGGGTTGTCATTTTATCTTTGGAGGTTTCCATGACAAGCCGTGAGTTGGGATAGAGGGGGGTTAAGTTTTCAAAAAGAATCCGCTCTCTGGGCTTTTTCAGGGGGTTTAGTCGTTGATCTTTTCGACTTTCAAAAGGGCAAAGTACTTTTCTTTTTCTTTAGGAGAGCGGATTGTTCCGTAGACGGTATCCCCTTTTTTAGATCAAACCTGCGGATCTGAGCAGGAGAGACATAGATGTCTTCAGCGGAAGGGAGGTAGTTGTAGTTAGGGGAGCGCAAAAATCCAAATCCATCGGGAAGAACTTCTAAGACTCCTTCGCCAACAAGGATTTCTCCGGGTTTTTCAGAAACGTATTTGACGATTTCAAAGACGATTTGCGATTTAGCCAGGGCTCCTAGATTCTTTAACCCCATATTGCGCGCAAAGTGGTTGAGCTGGTCGACATTCATCCGCTGCAGATCGGCAATTTTCGTCACGGACTCTTGGACGGGTGTTATCGGAAATGCTCTCGCTGTGCCTTTGGGTTTCTGAGCTTTGGGTATCTTGAACGGTGTCTTCTGGATTCATTGAAAATTCAGACTCCTAAATTAAACGTTTCTGCGCATATGAAAGGTTAATTGGAATAAAGATCGTTTGACTCATTTTTAAGTTCTGTCAAATGTCCCATTATTTTCGATGACGTAATGCGGCTTTTTAGCTTTATGCTCAGGTGAAATTTGCCTTTGCATGCGCTGAATCAAATTCCATGCATCGTGTTTCCTCTGTCGAAAATCGTTTGCGGCACAGGTCGAGATCGGCAACGACAGTGACCACAGCATCGAAAGAACTTCTTCGGTGCCAGCTTCGTAAAGGAGAGGCACTTCTGCGACGAACAAGAGGCTTTTTTGCTTCTTGGATGCTTGTTGATATCTCGCTCAATTTCACGGAAGACAGCTGGGTGTAAAATGTGTTTCTAGAGCAGTTAAAAGATCTGGCTTTAGAAAAGACAATCGCCGCAATTTTGTTCCGATCAATTGTTTTTCATTGAGGATATCTGAACCGAGTAAGTTAATGACTTGTTGTGCTGTAGGGTTTCCTGGAGATAACAACTGATGGACAATCTCGTCAGCACTGATGACGCAGGCACCGAACTCTTTAAAGAATTGGCATACGGTCGTTTTGCCTGCTGATAGACCACCTGTTACAGCAATTTTATTCAATTTTAGCAATCTCCCCAATTTTTTCCAACGGAAATATCGACAATGAGAGGGACTTTCAAATCAAAGACACCCTCCATGATTTTTTTCACTTGGTGAGAAAGGGATTCGGTATGTTCCTGTGGAACCTCAAACAAGAGCTCATCGTGGATCTGCAGGAGCATCGTCGCTTTCGAGTTTAGGGTGCTTTTTAAGATGCCTATCGACTTGGATCATAGCCATTTTAATCAAATCGGCAGCGGTACCTTGCAAGGGGGTGTTGATGGCAAGCCGCTCAGCTGCTGCGCGGATAGACGGGGTTTTTGCTGAGGATTTCGGGGATCGGCCTTTGCCTTCCGGTGAGGGTGACTGGCCCTTCCTGTCTTTCGAACGCTTTCTTTGCAAAAATGGAAAAAATCCTTCACTTTGCTATAGCGTTCAAAATATATCTTTAATAAAATCTTCCGCTTCGTGAAAGCTAATCCCTAGCTGCTTGGAGAGTCCAAAAGCCTGCTGTCCGTAAAGAACGCCAAAATTGACGGTTTTTGCGGCACTCCGCATCTGCGGAGTGATTTCTGCTATAGGCACTTCAAAAACTAAGGAGGCCGTAAATGCATGGATATCCTCCCCTGCTTGAAAGGCTTTTAAAAGAGCAGGATCCTCTGAGAGGTGAGCCAAAAGCCGCAACTCGATCTGCGAGTAGTCAGCAGAGACAAAGCTGTAGTGTGTTTTTTGCGGCTTAAATGCCGCTCTGATTTTTTTGCCCTCTTGGGATTTGACGGGAATATTTTGCAAATTGGGATCTTGGCAGGAAAGCCTTCCCGTTGCGGCAACTGATTGATTGAAGGTGCAATGAATCCGCAAAGTTTTCGGGTTGATCTGAGAGGGCAAGGCATCGACGTAGGTCGAGCGCAGCTTTTCTAAGGTGCGGTATTCGATGAGCTCTTTGATCATCGGGGAATCGTCTTTCAGCGCCTCTAGAACATCTGCGGCGGTTGAAAATCCCGTTGTCGTTTTTCTAGGGGGAGTGATCCCCATTTTCTCAAAGAGAATAACGCTGAGCTGCTTGGGCGAGTTGAGGTTAAAGGTTTCTTGGGCAAGATGGTAGATTTTGCTCTCTAGCTTTTTTTAACTGCTCCTTTAACTCCTCCGACATGCTCTCCAGTTGTTTCACGTCGACATAGATCCCGTGGCGCTCCATTTTTGCAAGAACTGAAATGAGCGGAAGTTCCACTTGCTCGTAGAGTTCTTTGAGCTGCAGCTTGTCGAGATCTTTTTCAAAGATTTTTTTCAGCCGAAGCGTGTAATCGACATCTTCACAGCAGTATTCTGTGATTTTTTCCAGGGGAACTTGATCCATTGTCGTCTGTTTTTCCCCTTGCCGATCAACGTCTCGATTGGAATTTTCACTTTGCCAAATTTTTCCAAGGCCAGTGTGTCTAGATTGTGGCGCTGTGTTTGAGGGCTAATCAAGTAGGAAGCTAAAAGGGTGTCAAAACCCACGGTTTTCAAGGCGATCCCTTCATTGAGAAGGACGTGAAGGTCGTACTTAATATTATGGCCGATCCATTTGACCTTTGGGCTTTCAAGAAGAGGCTTTAATCTTTCCAAGACCTGCGCCTTGCTCAAATTCCCTTGAAGGGGAATGTACCAAGCCTGTTCAGGATGGTATCCAAGCCCAATCCCCACCACTTCTGCGAGCATAGGGCGCACGTTTGTCGCTTCGGTATCGATACAAAGCTGGCTTTGGTTTTCTAACGCCGCAAAGAGCTCTGTGAGCATCTGTTCGTCATTGACAAGGTGGTAGCTGTGAGGTTTCTGCCCACTGTCAAGCTGGCTTAAGATTTTAGTTTCCGCTTTGTTCTCTCCAAGATCCTTGAGAAGGGAGAGAAAGCCCATTTGCTGATAAAATTCTTTGACCTTTTGCAGATCAGGAGCTGCAAGATGAAAAAACACCGCTTCTTGAGGAAAGGGAACATCGGTTTGAATCGTCGCCAGTTGCTTGCTCATCAAAGCCACTTCTCTCCCTTGGACTACTGTCTCCCTTTTTTTTCCCGAGAGCTTCTCCGGATGGTTCAAAATCTCTTCAAGAGTGCCAAACTCATTCAAAAGCGCAGATGCGGTCTTAGGCCCAAAACCCTCTAGCCCGGGAATGTTGTCGGAAGCATCTCCCATGATCGCCAGATAATCGATCATCTGCTCTGGGTAGACGTTAAATAGCTCCTTCACCTTTTTTCTATCGATCAAGAGATTGTCTTTTTGAGGGTTGATCAGAAACACGTGATCGGAGACAAGCTGGCATAAATCCTTGTCGCTGGAGCATAAAAAGACCTTGACGCCTTGCTTTTCCATCCACTTTGCGATGCTTCCCATCGTATCATCTGCCTCGACCCCAGGGACTGAAAGGAAGGGGATGCCTGCGATCTGACAAAATTCTAACGCCCGCTCAATTTGAGGAAAAAGGTCATCGGGCATCTTTTCCCGATGGCTTTTATAGTCGGCATAAATATCTGTTCGCGATTTTTTATTATCCGGGCCATCGAAAACGGCAATGAAGTAGTCGGGAGAAAAATCGTTCATGAGTTTGTAGATGGAGCGAATAAACCCAAAGAGAGCGCTTGTCGATTCCCCTTTGGGATTTGTCATTGGTCCAATGGCATAATAGGAGCGAAACAAAAAATTAACAGCGTCGACGATGAAGATTTTATCCATATGAAATGACGGTATATAGAACCAGCCCGGAAGTGTTAATTAGGCTGGTATAAGTACAAAAACCTTCCGGTCAGCTCCGAGCTCATCGATGAATTGATTTGGAAATGATGCGTCAATGCACCCTTTAATAGCGAGAATTTACTGTCGGCAAGATCAGAGAGGAAGGGGTGAGAAGGGGCAATTGTCATCACCTGATAACGCTCATCAGCAGAAAACTTGGCCTCTTTTCCAAGCTCTGCAACAGCTGTAGCGTAATCAGAGTCTGCTACATCGATATAACCTAACTCTTCAGCTTTTTTAGAAACGAAGACCTGGGCCCCATAATCCTCGACAAGCATCTGTTTGTTTAGACGAGGGCGCGCCGCTGTCACAATCGAAACAAAACTCTGGTAGAGAGACGAAGTAATGGCCCGCAGAGAATCATCCTCTCCAGGAACCCAAGGGCGGTAGGGACTGAGCATGTCCTTGTCCTTGCCCTCTGTTAAAACTTTGGCTTGAACTCCATACCTGTCCATTAGGCCTGAGAAGTTAAACGCAGGGCCGAGAATCACACCCACCGATCCAATCACACTCGACGGGCTGGCAAACACCTTGTCTGCTGCAGAGGCGATGTACATTCCTCCCGAGGCGCACATCCCGTCGACATAGGCGTATACAGGAACCTGATATTTTTTCTTATACTCTAGCAGAGAGCGATAGATCCCATCGGCATCATCGACTGTGCCCCCTGGAGTGTTCATGTAGAGCAAGATAGCTTTGACCCGATTGCTGCTCAACATCCCTTGTCGAGAATCTAGAAGAGAGTTTTGGAATTTGGAAGTGGTCAGATCTTTGAGACCAATCACACCTGTGATATCCATCTTTAAAATGACAGGGGCGGTATGGCCCAACAATTCCCGGTCCCCATTGGCATCTGGAGAGAGCACAAGAGAGCTATTCGGGGGATAGATATCCGGGGAAGAAAACATGACCAAAGCAGCGACAACCAGAATCACTCCAATACACAGACCGATGATGGCGGCAAAGGACTTGCAAAACGTCCGAACCGCTGAAACAAAGATCGACTCCCTAGCAATTTCCATAAGGTCTCCAAAACAAGGTAAAGCTCATCTTAAAAGAGGTCGGGGATTTTCATCCAGCCTCGATTGTGATTTACAAATAATCTCAAAATTTCTTAACCTCAACTTCGCAACTTTTGCGGAGTTTACCTTAAATGGAGTTTAAAATGAGATTATGTCGCCTGTCCCTCCTGGTTATTTTGAGCCTATTAGGCATGTTAAGCATCTCTTGTCAAAAGAGATCAGCTGCAAGTCAGACCCGCTGTGTGCGCTTAAATCTCAAAAATGAACCTGCGACCCTTGACCCAAGAAAAGGGGGCGATGTCATCTCTTCTCATATGCATTTTTTACTTTTTGAGGGATTGGTTCGTCTAAAACCCGATAACTCTATCGCTCCTGCCCAAGCCGAGTCGTTTGAGATCTCTGAAGGCGGGACTGTGTACACTTTTTTTATGAGGGACGCCCTTTGGTCAGATGGAACTAAAGTAACAGCCCATGACTTTGAAAAATCTTGGAAAGACATTCTCGACCCTTCCTTCCCAAGCGTCAATGCCCATTTGCTCTATCCAATTAAGAATGCAGAGCCGGCAAAAAGGGGAAAAGTGGGGTTGAATGAGGTCGGCATCGTCGCCAGGGACGATAAAACACTTGTCATCACTTTGGAAAAACCCACCCCTTACTTTCTGGATCTGATCTCCTTTTGCGTCTTTTTCCCCGTCAACCAAAAGATAGATAGAGCTCATCCCGAATGGGCCTATAACGCAGGCGAGCGCTTCACTTCAAATGGACCTTTTATTCTTAAAGACTGGAGACACAATAATGAGATCGTCGCAGTCAAAAATCCAAGCTACTGGGATTCCGCGCGAGTCAGGCCCGATGAGATCCACTTCAGCATGGTCGACAATGAAATGACCGCTTTTCAGATGTTTGAAGCTGGCCAGCTCGATATGATTGGCGAACCCCTTTCCCCCTTGCCTATCGATGCCCTCTCTGCGATGAAGAAAAGAGGCGGAATCCAAAGACACCCGATCGGGGGCACGACGATGCTCACTTTTAACGTAGATAAACCCCCCTTTAATCACGCAAAAATCCGCAAGGCCTTTGCCTATGCAATCGACAGGCAAATGATTGTGAAGAACATTACCCAGATGGGAGAGATTCCAGCGCTTAACGCCGTCCCGCCGGTGCTCAAGAACAATCGCAACTTTGCTTTTTTCAAAGATGCCGATATTGAAATGGCCCAATCCCTTTTAGAAGAGGGGATGAAAGAAGCAGGGATCACAAGGGATGCGTTTAAGGGCATGACTTATTATTACTCAAGCTCAGATGTCAACCACAAGATTGCACAAGCTCTGCAACAGAGGTGGCAGGATGTTTTGGGGATTCGAGTTTCGATCGAAAATATCGAACACAAAGTCCTTATGGACAAGCTTGTCAAGCGCAACTACCAGTTTGCCCAAAACCTCTGGATTGCCCAGTACAACGACCAGATGAGCATCTTGGAGCGATTTAAATTCAAGGCGAATCCCAAAAATTACGCCAATTGGGAAAATCCGGAATACATCCGCCTTCTCGATGAATCGTTCTATGTCAATGGAAGCAGCCGAGCTGAAATTCTAGAAAAGGCAGAAGCCATTTTCATCGATGAAATGCCCATCTGCCCCATCTACCACCAGGAAGACACCTTCCTGGTGCAGCCTCACTTGAAAGATGTCGCCATCTCTCCTATCGGAGACTTAGTCTTTGAAGATCTCAACATTGTTCAAGGCAAGCGATCGAGATGACTCTTTGCAAAACCGCCGCTATAGATAAGCGGCGCCACCCTTCCAAAAGAGGGCGTTTTGAAGCAAGGTTGGCCATCCCTCTCATTAAGCCCTCTTATGCTTCTTGCGGGGAATCTGATGCCTATGTCGTTTTTGTCGAGCAAATTCTCCGGAATCTGCTGCCGCCAAGCCTGATTGAAGCTCTTTGCACCCAAGAAAACCCAAAGACAATTAAGGACAGCATTGACTCCTTTAACGATCAACTCCCCTTTTTAGCTTGTAACAACCCTGGGATAGCCCCGTGCACCCTGTGTGTGAGCCTAATTTGCCAATCTGAGTTTACAAGCGGGGTCGGGCGCTATGCCTGCGACACGATGGCCCGATGGCTTGTTCCAGGCAAATTTTTAAATATCAGCTCCGTGCGATCCCTTAATTTCCGCTTCACCGCGTACCCTGAGCAGACCCTCTTTTTTCATCAAATGCTGCTGGATGTAGAAACAGAACAACAGCTGCTGATTATCAAAAACAATTGGGAAAACTTGCAGAAAGAGGTTAGCTTGAGCATTTTAGCTGTCCGCCACGCCCGCAATGTCGTTGCGATGAAAACACTCTCCTCCGAGCAAAAAAAAGCGATCATCGAAGAAAATATCGTCTCTGTGATTTATGCACCGTCGAAAAATCTGGAGAAAAATCTCTTCGACCAAATGCACAGCTTTTGGCTCCACTTAAGCGCTGAGGATAAAATCCAACAGATTCAAGAACACGTCTCTCCCTCTTCAGAGCAACGCCCTAAAATTTTTGATGGATCTATCTTTCATGAAATCAAGCATGCCATTCTTCTCTTCGGAGACAAGTTCACAGGAATGCGCGATCTGCGCCATGTGAGCAGGTTGATCTCTTACCAGTACCTCTTTCGCAAAACCCTCATGCGTAGGATTGCCTCTTTTCCTCAAGAGAGGCATTTGAGTCTAAAAATTTTAAAAACCCAATTATCTTCTTCTTTCGATCGAAACAGGGGAACGACGGTTCTTGGGGTTTTAGGAGCGATGAACGTTTTGCGCGAAAATGAGCTCTTTGAGCAAAGGCACATCTTTGAAGCGATCATCCAATGCCTTCCTCATGTTTGCTTGGTACAAAATTCTGTGCTTCTCGACCGCCGCAGCCACGATCCGATCTATCTTTTCTACCTTGAAATTCAAAAGATCGATGGCACAGCTTTTAGCATGCATGAAATTGGGGAACTCAAGAAACACCTACCCCACGAGCTTAAAGAAAGCGTAGAAAGCGTGCTTCATCCCGTGTTGATGCCGCGGAATGAAGAAGAGATCATGAGAAATATTTTACTTTTGAGCCAGCAGCTCAAATACATCAATGACCTTCCCCAAGTCATCCTCTCTTTCAATACCCAAACAGAACATTTTCTCCAATTTACCGTCATTGTCGTCCGGGTTTTAAGAGAGGGCGATCTCCCTCTTCCCGACATTTTCTCCTCATCGCAAACTCCACTTGCCATCGAAGAGCTAGAGGTCAAAAAAATCGGGCTTTTGCGAAAACGCTATCCGAAAGAATCCAATCTTTTTAAAATCTCATTGGATAAGAAAAAATTCTTGCGCAGGGACTTTACAATAGATCTTTTCAAAGCGCGTCAATATCTATCTTGCGAGCTGAATGCGATCTTTAACGGCATTCGGGATTTTAATGGGGGAATCTTATCCAAACAGCAAGAGGTTTTTCAGGCGCTCAGGGCTTTAATCAGCGAGTCCTCCTCTCAAAAAGACTTTCTCTTGGAAAACTTCTTCTACTCCATCTCTCCCCCTTTAAGACAGACGCTCATTCCCCCTACGTGGTTAAAGAAGCTCTTTACCCTCATGCAACAGGCATTCGATGCCGATTACAAGAAAGAGGCATTCTTCCTCAAAGCGGAATTTGAACCCGATGCCCTTTTAATCATGGTAGCTTCCCCACAGGCTTGTATGAAAGAGGAACTTTTTTCCCTCGTGATCAAACTTAAAATTCCCTCCTCAGAGCTCTGCTGCACAGAGGTCAGCGCTTACGGCATCAGCTGCATCGGATATATCTACCAGAATCGCGACCTTAAAATTCGCCAGCTTTTTTATTCCGCGTTGATGAGCTGCCTTGAAGAATGGCAAAGTAAAAGGAGCGCTAGGAACCTACATGCTTAAAACATTATCTAAACAAGCAAGCGTACAGATTATTCTCATCGTTGCCCTCTATCTTGCCTTTGCAAGGTTCTTAAGCCCAGCAGTGCACCAGGGTTTATATACCATCAGCCTTTTCATCAAAGATCTTTTGCTTTGGATGCTGCCGATCACAGTGGGCCTATTCATTGCCCATGCGATCTGTTCTTTTGAAAAAAAAGCTCCCCTTTTTATCCTCTCCCTTTTCCTATTTGAGGGTGTATCGAACGCGGCGAGTGTTTTTTACTCTTTTGGGTGCGGCTACCTAGCGGTAAGCTGCCTTTCAAAGATGACCCCACACCATTTTCTCGACACCTTCAGCCCATTATGGCGCTTAGGAGTGGTTAAACCCGCTTGGTGGGCAGCAGACAAAGGGACTTTGATGGGAGTTGCAGTCGGCCTAATCGCCGCCTTTAAATTCCCTTGGCTAAAAGAGGGCATCGCCCGGGGGAAAGAGGTTGCTGAAAAAATTCTCACGCGGTTTTTTTCCCGCTTGATCCCTCTTTTCATTTTAGGTTTTGTCGCCCGGATGTACAAGACTCAGATTTTAAAGGAGATGTTCCCTCAATACGCCGATTTTATCTTATGGCTTCTTTTGTTTTTAGGCAGCTATATCGCCTTGCTCTTCCTTGTGGGAAGCGGCTTTTCGATAGCCGTTTTTCTGAAAAGTGTGAAAAATCTTCTGCCTGCCGGCAGCATCGCCCTCACCTCAGGCTGCAGCCTTTCGACCATGCCTTGGACGATGAAAGGGGTTTCTAAAAACTTAGACAACCCCGAGCTTGCCAAGGTCGTCATCCCCGCTACGACCAACATTCAGCAGATAGGAGACTGCATCGCTCAGAGTTTCTTATGCTTCCTCATCTACCTGCATTTCAACCAACAACCCCCACCGCTGTCTATATGGATCCCTTTTAGCATTGTCTTTGTCCTATCCCGCTTTGCAACGGCTGCCATTTTGGGAGGGGCCATCTTCATTATGCTTCCGATCTACGAGCACTACCTCTACTTCACCCCTGAGATGATCGCCATCATCCTCGGCCTTAACGTACTGCTGGATCCTGTGATCACCTGCTCAAACGTCATGGCCAACGGCGCCCTTTGCCGCATTTTTGAAAAAACGTGGGGCTATGTTCTCAGGCGCCTTCCCCGAAAAAAAAGTCCAGGTATAATAGACCTCTTGCATCATTCACTTCGACGTCTAATCAATAACATGAGACGCATTCTTTCTGCGCAAAATCAAATAAGATTTCTCTCCACTGGCAGGCTACATAAGAAAAATCGTTTAAATGACGCCGGAAAGGGATGTATTTCCCTTCCTCCATTTGAACCTCTTGAAACAAATATACAGAGGAGGTGATAGGATCGAGTTTGAGATAAGCTCCGCTTTGTTGCCATCGGAGCAACCCACTGCTCGAGACGCATGAGCGCACGCTGTTGGGAAGGTATCCATTTCCGGAAAAAACTTTGGTATAAAGAGTGCAGTGATGTTTTTTTTCAGAAAGTTCAAAAAAAACCACCTCTCCTTCCATCACCACCCGCGCCTTCCTTTTAGTTGCTAATTGACTCATTACAATGAGAAAAGAACTATATGACATAAAATGATTCAGCCTAATTTAGACATTCTTATTCCACTCTCATATTTTACACGATCTCAATGTAATTAGTAATCAACTAAGATCAAATTCATCACCCCACTCAATTTTTCTGGAGAAACTGTATTGTTTTTCCGGGTCACTGTTTCTAATGCAACTCCTTGCTTAGAACAAAGAGAGAGTTGAACAAAGCCCTGTCCCTTAAATGGGCGCCGCAAAACACGCGATTGGCAAGTTTCAAATGGACTTTTAGAAAAAATGAGATAGGAAAACTTTTCGTCCTCGTAATTTAAAGTTGCCTGTTTAGCGTGCCGATGCAAAGACGAACGTTCCACCCGAGCAGCAAAGTGACACCAATCCCCCTCCGGCAATGGACAAGAACCAGAATGGGGGCAGGGAGCAATTAAATGCGCCCCCTTTTCGATTAAGCTTTGGCGCAACTGCTTTAAAAATCCAAAACCGCTTTTTGTTCCAGGTTCGATGATCACAAGAAATTTGTTTGCCACTTCCCAAAGTTTTTCCACAATTTTCAAACGATCCCGCTCGTTCATTTCATTGAGCGCATAAGAAGCAACGACTAAATCATGCGGTTGACAACTCCATTCTTTAGTGATGTCTTGGGCCACCCAGTTCTGTTCTACGCAATTAAAATCTTCTGTGAAGAACTTGCCCAAAGCAATAAATCCAGGCTCTTTCTCGATCATTGTCGCCTTGAAAATAGGAAGGCACACCTCCATCACAGCCATCAAAACACTTCCAGGCCCAGCACCGATATCTAAGAGCGAGGAAATCTTTTCGCCACCTGAGCGCAGCAAAAGCTCCTTCAGAGTGCGACAAATAGCGGCGTAGGTGGCAGGAAGGCGTGTGCAGACATATGCAAGCCTTTGATCTTCAGAGCTTAAAGAATACAGCTCCGAAGAGGATTTACGGTCGCGGTAAAGGCGTGAAAGCAGGCCGCTTGCCTTGGAAATACTTTTTAAAGAGCGTCCAGATAAAAGCGATTCAATTTTAGATTTCAAAAATCCTTCAAAATAATTATTCATATTTTTATGCTAATATAATTTTAATATTTGATTAAAATTGACAAACAAGAACAGAACGAATAAAATTAATAAAAAAATAAACAAACAAAATGGAGATGCGATGTTTAAAATAGGTACAGAAGATTTAAAAAAGTTTTTAACAGAATTCAACAGTCTTGTCTCAAAAAAGGAAAACTTCAATATTCAATCTCAAGTTTTATCAGAAAATCTAAAAAAAATTAACAACCTGCACGCAACCATAGTTTCGATAAACCAACAATTAAAACATTCAAATTCAGATGTGCAAGACACTTATGAAAAAATCAAAGGTATTTATAAAAAGGCTATTCAGCGCATTTCTGAGTTAAAAGCTCAACTATCCTCATCAAATAATATGGAGCTCCAAATGCAGGCCATCAGCACAGAGGACTCTCTGAACTCCGACTTCCGCAGCTTAAACAACGCTTTTCTCAACGATCGCCCATTAATAAAAATCGAATACGGCGATCCTTGCATAGGAGATCTTAAGGTAAGATCTCCTAACGCAGAAAGGCTACAGGGTATGCCAATAAAATACGAGGGTTTCCGTGAAATTCGAGGTGATGGAAACTGCTTTATTTCTTCATTCATCACACGGTTTTTAGAAAATGCTGTAGAACAAAAAACATTGAACGAGATCATTTCGATGTTCAGTGAAAAAAAAATCGAAAAATTAAAAATACCAAATAAAAAACTAATCCCAGAAACTTCGAGGAAAAGTATTGGAAATTTTAATCTCTCTTCGCGAAGACCCATCAAAACTCAACGAAATTTTGAAAGATAACGAAAAAATTCTTCCCCTAGTGAAATACTTTAGAATTCTTACAGCGGAAGAAATGATATCCAAAAAAGACCAATTCGAATTGTTTGCTTTTGAAGCCGAAGAACTTATGAAAGAAGCTTATAAATCACTCATGAATAAAAGCTACGAATCAATCGTTGATAATTATGTGTTAAAAATGGGCGTCGATTTTATGCACTCCCCCATCACAGCCCTTTGCCAAGCTCTTGATTTTTCGGTGACAATCATCGATCTCCAAAGTAGAGAGGATAAGGGCCTCAATATTTTAGATAACAAAACCCCCAAAGCCAGCCTTTGCCGAGATGGAGCGCACTACTTGGTCATTTATACAAAAGAAGAGATGGAAAAATTATCCCTCCTTTCCTTCCCACTAAACATAGATAATCGCTACCACGCAGGCCCACAGCTTGCGATCACTTGTAAAGAGCAACTTCCCTATGGATCTGCGCTTTTTGTTCGCGGCAGTGGAAGCGGGCTCAGCTGGGAAAAGGGGTAGAAATGAAAAATGCAAGCGGAACTTGGCAGCTCTTCTCTTCACAGCTCATTGAAAAAGCAGAGTGTAAGTTCCTGATCAACGATGACACAAACTATTGGGAAGATCATGGAAATCGGAAAGTCTTAAATGGAAAATTACTAGATGCTACACCCATGAGTTTTAGAAGGCTGCCTATGAGTTGTGAAAATATCGACCTCTGCATCAAGCTTTCATTCGATGAAAAAAAGTATGCCTTGGCTATTTGCGGTCAGGGGATTGATGGAGTCAAAGATTGGGATACCCAAAACCCGATTTACCTCTCCAAAGAAAATGAGGTTTGGAAAGCGCAAATCCAGAAAAGAGAAGGGAGCGCTCAGATCGAATTCAAGTATATCCTCATCGAGATAGAAAAAGACCTACTCCTTTGGGAAAAAGGCCCCAACCGCAGTTTGAAAAATAAGGGTGAAGCACCCAGTTTTTAGCGACTTGGGATCCTGATTGACTGAAAGAGAGCAGAACACGTATGATTCTGCTCTTCTAGAAATTGAGGGATCCTCCCATGAAAGACCTTGCTGAAAATAACCTTGTTCGTTTTAAAAACATCTCTAAGAAAAAAGAGGCGATTTACGCCAATTTTAAAGTCAAAGGGGTCAAGGGGGGCGTCAATTTCTCTGCGTCGATCACCGTGGACATTTCCGCAGCAGAAGTGCATCCCGGAGATGTCTTAGAAAAAATCATCGAAGAGTGTGCGCGTATCGGAGTTAAGGAGTTCAAACGCGCCGAGTTCCAATTTGAAGGACTCACCACAATCTAATCCGTTCTTTTTTATCTGGGTGTAGCGCAGCTTGGCTAGCGCACTAGCATGGGGTGCTAGGGGTCGGAGGTTCGAATCCTCTCACCCAGATCTTTTCATAAGAAAAATTGTAAAATGTGTATAATTTTTTAACCAATAAAATTTTTATCTGGCTGGGCTTTAGCTAGTGGACGGGGCTGCTCTCCCCTCTAAAGGTGAAATCAGCCCTGAGCAATGGCTAAAGTCCAGTAAAATTGTCTAATTGCAAAATTGGGCTACTGATTAATTTTAACGTCAAATTATTAAAAGAGGGAATTCGTAGATTCAAGGCTTAATTTCTTCTCTGTGAGCTCTATGGTAAAAAATTTTTAGGTTTTCCGGTTTTCGAACTTTATTCGGTATATATCAGGTGCCTTGGTTGAAGCGTTTCTGCTCTCTTAAGGGGAGGTCAGATGCTTGCTTAGGATTCCTGAGAGCTTCATCATGTCGATGGGTTGCTTGCTGCCAAAGACCTTCGATAGCAGGGCGTCTGGGATGATCAGGCGTTTGTTCTTTGTGTCTTGCAGCTTGTGCTCTTTAATGTAGTCCCAAACTTTTTTCACAACTTCTGGGCGGGATAGCTCAGCTTCTTTTACAACTGCCTGCAATGCGGGCGAGAGTTGGTAAGCGGCTTGTTTTCTCGCAGGGGCTTTTTTTGTGGCTTTACCAGAGGCTTTTGTCGCTTTTTCTTTCTTGGCGGCAAACTTTCCCTTTTTTTCTTTGCGTATATAGGCTGTTTTGGGGTGTTCTTGGTATTTTGTTTCCAAATCTTCGAGCTGGTTGACGATGACGTCGCAATCGGGGAAATTGGAACAGGAGAAGAAAGGCTTGCCAAAGCGGGAGTGCCTCTGCACCATCTTGCCGTCGCACCCAAGAGCTGGGCAGGTGGGCATTTCTTTAGCGGGGATTTCGTCTTTTTTAGGAATGTTGACAATTCCCCTGCATTCGGGGTACTGCGTACAACCTAAGAAAGCCCCGAATTTTCCAAAGCGCATCTTCATCGGACTTGCGCATTTGGGGCAATTCTGCTCCCAATCAAAGGAGGGGTCGTATTCAGATTTATCGAAATTAAGCGATTCTAGCGGGGCTGTGAATTTGCAATTGGGATAGTCGGAGCATCCGTAGAAGTATTTTTTTCTCGACCAGATTTTTTGAAGAAGGCGGCCGCAGTCGGGACACTTGATGTCAGTCTCGACTTTGGGGACATGCGCCTCTTTTTCCGCAGCTTTGACAGAAGGGATGAATTTGTCCCAAAAATCGCGGATCAAAGACTTCCAGTCCTTTTGATTTTCTGCAACGTGCTCAAGCTCATCCTCCATGGCTGCGGTAAAGCCAATGTCCATGATCATCGCAAAATTGTCTTCGAGCATTTTGGCAATCACAGTCCCCAGCTCCGTCGGCTTGAGAGTCCCTTTTTCTTTTGTCGTGTAGTCTCTGCTCTGAATCTTATTCATGATCGTGGCATATGTCGAAGGACGGCCGATGCCGGATTTTTCAAGCTCTTTGACTAAAGAGGCTTCTGTAAAACGAGGGGGCGGCCGCGTAAAGGCCTGCTGTGAACTGACCTCTAGAAGCATTAAGGGTTGCCCCTTCTCAAGGTCGGGAAGCATCGTGTCCTGTTCGCCCTTCTCTTCTTCGCTTCTATCCTGCTTCTCTTCATAAACAGCTAAAAATCCTGGGAATTTAATGGTCGATCCCGTGGCCCGCAGGGCAATGCCTTTGTCTGTGCTGATATCGCAAGAGACGGTGTCATAGACTGCTGGATTCATTTGAGAGGCGAGATAACGGCGCCAAATCAGCTGGTAGAGTTTAAATTGGTCGACAGTCAGATGAGATCTGATCTTTTCAGGAGGATGAGAGAGGTTGGTCGGTCGGATGGCCTCGTGGGCATCTTGCGCGGTTTTTTTGGTGCTGTATTGCCGCCCTTCGAGAGGCAGGTACTGTTTTCCATAGGTCTTTTGAATGTAATTGCGGGCAGCATCGATCGATTCTGGAGCAAGGCGGACAGAGTCGGTGCGCATGTAGGTGATCAATCCTTCTGTCCCGTCGTTTCCCAAATCGATCCCCTCGTAGAGCCCTTGGGCGATGTTCATCGTCCGCGAGGCGGAAAAACCATAGTGGCGACTGGCCTCTTGTTGCAAAGTGGAAGTGATGAAAGGGGCGACGGGGTTTCTTCTCTTTTCTTTTTTTTCCAAAGAGGCGACATGGTAGGAGGCGTTTTGTAGCTTTGAGACGATTTCAGAGGCTGTCTTTTCATCGGGAATGAGAAAGACATCCTTGCCTTCGATGGGTTCCTTCTCCACCTTTTTCCCATGAACCGAGTAGAGAAAGGCTTGAAAAGAGGGCTGATTTTTTTTTGTCTGGAGAATGGAATGGATGTTCCAGTACTCAACCGGGACAAAGGCTTGAATCTCTTTTTCCCGATCGACAACCAGTTTAAGGGCGACAGACTGAACCCTGCCGGCAGACAGCCCGCCGTCTTTTGCGCCTTGCACTCTTCGGGTGAGCAGGGGAGAGATTTTATAGCCGACGATTCTGTCTAAAAGGCGCCTTGCTTGTTGGGCGTCGACAAGTGCCTGATCGATGCTGCGGGGATGTTCGAGGGCTTCTAAGACCGCGTCTTTAGTGATGGAGTTGAACGTGACTCGCTTGGACTTTGTGCCTTTGGGCAGGATGGCGTCGATGTGCCAAGCAATGGCCTCCCCTTCTCGGTCGGGGTCAGGGGCGAGATAGACGACATCGACCAGCTTAGCGGCCTTTTTTAGGCGGTCGATCACTTCCTTTTTGTCGGGGAGAATCGCGTAGGCAGGCTCAAAATCATTTTCGACATCGATCCCAAATCCCTTCTGGGGCAAGTCGCGGACATGGCCGAGCGAGGACTCAAAAAGGTAATTCGCGCCTAAAAATTTTCTCAGCGTTTTTATTTTCGCCGGCGACTCAACGATAATGAGAGCTTTGGCCATTGATCAAATGTCTCCGCTTTTTCTTGAGGAAGTATAACGCAACGGCATAAATTGCAAGCCACAAAAATGGCAAAGAATGATAGATTAGAGAGAACCTATTGGAAAATCAAGACGTTTTTTATATGCAAATTGCTTTGAGATGTTTAGTTTTAGGGATTCTTTCCTTAGCCTGTTTCGCTTGTCAGAAAAAAAGAACCCGTCTGCTTCGACATCCTCTGATTTTGAAAGCTTGACCGGAAAGAACCTCCCCTCTTGGGAGTATGTGCAAACCAAAGAAGATTTTGAGCATTTGCATTTCTTTCAACAAATGTATGATTTGGGCAAACATTTGATTGAAACTCCCGTTGACGGGGTTCGCATTCCTAAAATTGTGCATTTTATTTGGATCGGTCCGAAGGCATTTCCTAGAGAATCTGTTGAGAATGTGCGCACTTGGATGGCAAAAAACCCGGGATGGACTTTTTATTTTTGGACCGACAGGCAGCGCCCCTTGCCCTGTCCGGGGATGCAGGCGAGGATGATTCAAGATTTTGATTTCTTCAAATTGCGCGATTGCTTTTCCAAGTCGGATAATTACGGAGAGAAATCAGATGTTCTCCGTTATGAAATTCTTTACAGAGAAGGCGGAGTGTATGTGGATCACGACGTCAAATGCTTTAAGTCATTTGATGTTTTGAATCGATCCTATGATTTCTTTTTATTGCGGTATCGACATGCCCTATACCAGCAGCCTCCCCTCCTGCATTTTTACGACAAATAATCTCATCGGAGTCAAACCCAAACACCCGATTCTGATGCGCTGCATGGAGCTTTTAGCAGAGCGCTGGGATCAGGTGGAAAGGGACTACCCAGGCCAAGATCGGGAGTCAATGCTCAACCGCGTGTTACATCGCACTTTTTGGCTATTTGGAGAGGCGGTGAAGTTAGAGGCAAGTAAAGAAGGGAATCGAGATATTGTCTTTCCAGCTTATTACTTTGATGCTCCTAAGGAAGAATATGCGATTTTTGCCCGCCATCAATACGCAGGTTCTTGGCATGAGAAAGAATCCCCTTTTGAGAAGATGGTCCGGCAGCGTTTAATGATCCTGACCAAAAAGAGCAATCTCCTGATGCTGATCGTGGGGTTGGTCTCTTTATTGAATCTACTGGCGTTGTCTTTAATTTACGCAACGATTGCCAAGCGGTATGGATCTGATCCTCACACACAAGTCCACTTTCTACAGCGGCTCCGGGGCCGCAAGATTTTGAACCTAGGGAGGAGGGAATAGCTGAATATGCATACCCTTGGCGATATCTAATGTGGAAAACTCTGTCTAAAACCCAGTTGTGGCATTGTCGATAAATAGAAGATTGTCTAAAACCCCCGTGTTATGATCGGTGATCCGACAATCTATGAACAAAGATTTTGCTCCATTCTTTAAGCATAAGTTATGAACCTGATCCTTGCATAAGTCGACTTTCTAAAGTAGCTGCGAGGCCCAATCTTTCGAACCTGGGTCGTTGTGAATAGATATTCAGCTTATTCCCTTCTCCCCACGTTCAAGTCTTGCGGCTCCGGGGCCGCTTTAGAAAGTGGACTTGTGTGTAAGGATCAGGTTATGAACACATCCACAACATAAGAGAACTAAGATATCTATCTATATGTCTATTCAAAGAAGAACCCCCTCGAGATCAAAAAAAAAGTTGAGCTCGGTCAAAAAATACCTCTTCAAATAAATCTGAGAAGTTTACAATGCTCCCTTGTGTAAACGTTGCTCTTCAAAGAAAGACTAAGGGGGTCTATGGCGGCGCTGGATGGTGTGGGACAGTTTTTTTCTCTTGGGGAGTATTTGGAATTCCCGCTCTTTTTGAAGGATGCCTATACCCCTGGGAAGCGTTGGGGCGTTTGCCTGCTTATCTCAAATCGCTTGGTCTGGGAAAAATAGAATCTGAGATTGTTCCAGGGGTTTATCTTTCTCATCCTGAATTGATCTCTATTGGGAGTGGGACTGTTATCGAGCCGGGCGCTTATCTGCAGGGGCCTTGTGTGATTGGGAAAAATTGCACCATTCGCCACGGTGCCTACATTCGGGGAGATGTTCTTATGGGAGAGGGTTGCGTGATTGGGCATGGGAGCGAGGTGAAAAACTCGATTTTGCTGAACCGCTCCTGTGCTGCGCACTTTAACTACGTGAGCGATTCGATCCTAGGAAACGGAACCAATCTCGGGGCTGGTGTGAAGTGCGCGAATTTAAGACTCGACCATCAGCCTGTGCACGTTTGTATTGCGGATGAGAGAATTAACACTGGTCTGACTAAGCTTGGGGCGATTGTGGGCGATCGGGCTCAGGTGGGTGCAATTGCGTGATTAATCCGGGGACGATTTTGGGGAAAAATTCCTTTTGCTTCCCTTGTCTGAACGTTTATGGGTTTATTCCTGAAAATGGCAGAGCCAAACCAGCGATCAAGAGTATTGTGGAGTGAAAATGGTTTTACAAGCAGTGATTAAAAAAACATCGACAGAGTCGCATAAGTTTGAAAACTCCCATTTCTTTTTTCACCGGGATAGGATGGAGCAGGAGATTGCCAAAAGCGTTCTTTTGTTGGGGGAGAAAACAAAGCTGCGCGATGCCTGTGAATACGCTCTGATGACAGGGGGCAAGCGCTTTCGGCCTTTGATCGTCATTTTTATTGCTGAGGCTTTGGGAAATGGTCTGAATGTCGATAACTCCGCTCTTGCTGTTGAGTTTTTTCACACCTCTTCTTTAATTGCCGACGATCTGCCCTGCATGGATAACGATGACGAGAGAAGGGATAAGCCGTCTGTTCACAAGGTGTATGGGGAGGCGATTGCCTTGCTTGCAAGCTACGCGCTGATCACAGCGGCTTTTGAAAAGATACACAGCAATACTGTTGTTATGCAGAACTCTGCTCCTCCTTTTTGCCATTTTAGCGACAGATCTTGCACACTGGCTCTGGAATCGGCAACCCACTGCGCGGGGATTTTAGGGGCGACAGGGGGTCAGTTTCTCGATCTTTTCCCACCTAATCAAAGTCTTGAGACTGTCAAGCAGGTGATCTACCAAAAGACGGTGACTTTGTTTGAGGTCTCTTTTGTGCTGGGCTGGCTTTTTGGCGGCGGCGACGCCCAGAGACTGGGCAAGGTCAAAAAAGCGGCCTACCATTTCGGGATGGCATTTCAAACCGCAGACGATCTAGGAGATCTGCTCCAGGATGAGAAAAAGCAGCGCGAGATCAGTATTGCCCGCCTGATTGGAAAAGAGCGCGGATTAGGCCTGTTTGAAGAAGAAATGAGGCATCTGGTCAGAGAGCTCAAAGAACTTCATCTCTTGACCCCTTCTTTTGAAAAAATGTGCGATATTCTTCAGCGGTATGCCTTTGAAAATGCAAAAGCTTAAAAATGGAAATCCAAGGACATCGAGGAGCTCGCGGCTTAAGGCCTGAAAATACCCTCTCCTCCTTTACTTCTGCCATTGAGGCCGGCGTGGATCGCATCGAGCTTGATTTATTGATGACCTCTGATGGAGAGCTTGTCATCCATCACGATTTTTATATCAATGCTCAGCTGTGCACTTATTTAGATGGACAGGAGGTCATTTCGCCTCCGCCCCTTGTCCATTCTTTGACTCTTTTGCAGGTCAAGCAGTTTTGTTATGGGGCAAAAAAGCACCCCCTGTTTCCCAGACAGGCTGCCCTTGGCAAAGAGGCGATTCCAACGCTTCAAGAGCTGTTTACTATGATTTCCTCCTCTTCCTCCCCCAACGCGGGAAGGGTCGGTTTGAAATCTTGAAATCAAAGCAGACCCCAAGCGCCCCGAGCTAACGGCAGACCCCGCCTTGATGGCTAAAAAGCTGTTAGACGCCGTTGAGAAATCCGGCTTCAAGTCGCGTGTATACTACTCCTCTTTTGCTCCCAACGCTCTTCAAGAAGTCCGCCGATTAGACCCAGGTGCCCTCCTTGCTTTACTCAAGGCGGGGATCTTAAAGGCATAGTGGGGATTGCACAAGAACTTGGAGCTAAGATCCTCTCTCCGCAGGAGCACCTTCTTCAAAGTAGAGGTGAGGTCAGATTCTTCCAAGATCTCGGATTTAAAGTCATGACATGGACTGTCAACGATCCCAAGCGCTTTGTCGAGCTTGTGCAGATGGGGGTAGACGGGATCATCACCGACTACCCTCAAGACATGCTCGCACTGATGAGATCTCTGGGCTTCAATTAATCATCAAGCTTCAACCATGTCTGTGGCAGCTTGACTCTCTTTGAATACAGGGGCTTTTCCTTCAGCAAACTTAGCAAAAATCGCTTTTTCAATCTCATCGGCAAACTTTGGATTTTTCCTGAGTTCTTCGACAGCAGCTTCTCTCCCTTGCCCTAACCGGTTGCCGCTATAGCTAAACCACGTGCCTTTCTTCTCGACGATGGCAAGGTCTGCGGCCAGATCGAGAATAGAGCCGATCCGAGAGATCCCCTCATTGAAGCGGATGTCGAATTCTGCGACTTGAAAAGGAGGGGCCATTTTGTTTTTAACGACTTTTACTTTGACCCGATTGCCGATATCGCTATTGTCAGGTCCTTTGATACCGCCGATGCGCCGGATATCCATGCGGATGGAAGCGTAGAATTTGAGAGCTCTTCCCCCTGTTGTTGTTTCTGGATTGCCGAACATCACGCCGATTTTTTCTCGGATTTGGTTGATGAAGATGGCGCAGGTATTGCTCTTAGAAAGAGAGGCGGTGAGTTTGCGCAGTGCTTGCGACATCATGCGGGCTTGTAGCCCCATGAAAGAGTCGCCGATTTCCCCTTCCAGCTCGTTTTTAGGCACAAGCGCTGCGACAGAGTCGATGACGATGACATCGATGGCATTGGAGCTTGCTAGCATTTCTGCGATATTCAGGGCATCTTCGCCGAATCGGGCTGAGAGATCATCAGCTCATCGAGATTGACGCCGATTTTGGCAGCGTAAGCAGGATCGAGAGCGTGCTCTGCATCGATATAAGCGGCAACTCCGCCGTTTTTTTGCGCGCTTGCCACAATGTGGGTGGCAAGTGTGGATTTGCCAGAGGATTCAGGTCCGAAAATTTCAACGATACGGCCGCGCGGAACCCCGCCGATTCCCAAAGCAAGATCCAGAGTGATGGCGCCCGTTTTGATCACGCTCATTTCTCTTGCTGCAGAATGTTTGCCGAGCGTCATGATCGAGCCATCGCCAAATTGTTTTTCGATCTGGCCAATCGCAGCTTCAAGTGCTTTTTTCTTTGCAGGGTCATGAGGATGGGACATGGGAAACACCTCCATTTGGATTTTTCCCCCATTGTAGTCTTTGAGAAAGTTATACACAAACGATTAGGGAAACTAGCAGCAATTGACGGCACTCTAGCTGGACTTGTATCCATTGCTCGGTGCCGCCTTCACCTCTAAACGATTACAAGCAGCTTACTTGCTTTCCTCGACTCTGTGAGAAATGCGGGCTAGGCATGTTAGGCGCAGTGGCGGAATTCGAGCGTTCTCTAATGAAAGAGAGGCAGAAAGAAGGGATAGCCATTGCTAAGGCTAGAGGTGCTTACGGAGGAAGGAAGCCGACTTTATCACCTGAACAGGCGGTAGATTTAAGGAACCGTGCCGAGATGGGGATACCCAAGGCTAAGATCGATAGAGATTTCAAAATCAGCAGGGAAACGGTATATCAATAAATCAAAAGCTCTTGATATGTAGAAGCTTATACGTTTATATTGCGTGAAATATTGTCACTTTGTTACAATTAAAGAAAGGGAATTCTGATGGCGAACGCTAAAGACAAATCGGATCGGATTAAAGATCTTCTTGGTGAGATTAGAAAATACATCAAAGCAAGGAAATACAGGATAACGAATCATGCACAAGAGCGTCAAGATCAACATAAACTAACTTTGCCGAACTTGTTGTTTATTTTATCTACTGGGTTCCATGAAGAAAAAAATACGATATTTAGTAACGAATTTCAGACATGGAAATATGCCATTAGAGGGAAGACCATAGATAATTCAGGTGAGTTTCGTATCATTGTTGCATTTGAAGACGAAATGGCCGTGTTAACGGTTATTCCATTAAAGGAGGGAAAATGAGTAAAACAAAAAAAGAAACCATTATTTATAATGGGCTAGGGTTTCCAATCAGGCTTGTTGATGTCACAATGAAAAAAATGTTTGGTGATTGGGTAATTGATATTGATATGACTGAACTTCAATTGGTCGTACTTAGGGCCCTGGTATACAAGCCAGTGCGTCTCTCAAAGGAAGAATTGAAATTCATTAGGCACTTCCTAACTATGACGACTACGGAATTTGGAAAGATTTTTGGAGTAAGGCATAGTGCCGTCGTTCAATGGGAAAATGGAACTAGGAACTTGAGCCCCTCCATCGAGCTTTGCATTCGCTTATATGTTTTTAATAACTTACACGTAAAAGACAAAGAGTTTAGAAGCCTTTATAATAAAATAAGCATAGAGCAATTATCAAAAAAACCCGAAGAAGAACTTCCTCCCTTAGAAATTGATGCTTCAGAAGAATTGAAGATAGCTTGAGGATGACGCTTTAGTGTTGCCTACACAAGACGAACCCAACAGCTCTAATAACGCTCCGACCTGCTCTGAAACCTCGAAAAAACAGCATATTTCTAATGCTGCACTCAAATTTTAGGCAAAACCGAGTCGAAAAGTTCAACAATCACTAAAAAATCTTGAGTCCAATCTGATTTTGGTGGTTTTAAAGCCTAAAACCCTTCTTATTTACTTGCTTTCCTCGACTCTGTGAGAAATGCGGTCTAGAGACTTCAAAATAGGCAAGACGCCTATTGACTGGAATTTTTTACTGGGATAGGTTCATGGCTAGAGAGGGTAAAATGAGTTTTGTTGGCATTGATCACATTGTGCTTACAGTGAAGTCAATTGAGAAAAGCATCGAGTTTTATTGCTCAGTTTTAGGTATGTCCGAGGTCACTTTTGGAAAAGGGAGGAAGGCTATTGCCTGCGGAAAGCAAAAGCTAAATTTGCATGAAGCGGGAAAGGAGTTTGAGCCTAAAGCTCTTCGCCCACTCCCTGGATCTGCAGATATTTGTTTTGTTGCCAATACTCCCCTAAAAGAAATACTTAAAAGGCTGAGTGAGCACAGAGTAACCGTGATTGAGGGTCCGGTCGAAAGGACCGGCGCAAAAGGTAAAATTCTCTCCATTTATGTGCGCGACCCAGACCAAAATCTGATTGAAATTTCTAATTACAGATAAAGAAAAAGAGCGGTTTTAATGATGGGAATGGTTCTTGCGGGGGATGTCGGGGGAACCAAGGTCAGGCTTGCCCTTTTTGAGGCAAAGGCTGAGATGGGCTGTGTCTATGAGGAAAAGTTTGCCAGTCGAGATTTTCCCAATCTAAGCGCTCTCTTGAAACAGTTTCTGTCTAAAGAAGGCTGCAAAAATATCTCGGCTGCCTGCTTAGGGATTGCCGGGCCTATTAAAAATGGGGTCTGTAAAGCCACAAATTTGCCCTGGGAGATTTCTGCTAAAGTGCTTCAAGAAGAACTCAACATTCCCCAGGTCAATTTAATCAATGATTTAGAAGCCAATGCTTGGGGATTGCGCTGTCTTTCTAAAGAGGAATTTTTCACTGTCAACCCAGGGGAGGAGCAGGTGGGAAATTGCGCTCTGATTTCTCCTGGAACCGGGTTAGGGGAAGCGGGGCTTTACTGGGATGGCAAGACTCATCGTCCCTTTGCCTCAGAGGGGGGGCATTGCGATTTTAGTCCTGTCGATGAGGAAGAGATCGACCTTCTCCGTTATATGAGGGGGCACTACGCGCATGTCTCTTGGGAAAGGTTGCTCTCGGGTTCAGGGTTGTATGCGATTTATCGCTTTTTGATCGATACGCAAAGGGGAAAAAGAGGAGCAACGAGATTGCGGAGTTGATGCGCATTCAATAGCCTCAAAGGGTGATTACAAATGAAGGGATTGCTGAAGGATCGATTGCCTGCAGCCGCGCCTGTCGCTTTTTTGTTAAATTACTGGGGAGTGAGGCGGGGAATTTAGCTTTAAACATCTGGCTATTGGAGGGGTTTTTGTAGGAGGGGGAATTGCACCCCACCTGGTTTCCTTTATCAAAGAGGGCAGCTTCATGAAGGATTTCCGGGGATTTAGGGGAGACTTCTCGAGCGTCCTTTCAAAGATTTCGGTGAAAGTCGTTTTAAATGAGAAGACCGCTTTGCTTGGAGCTGCCCGTTTTGTTTTATCGGGTTAAAGGCCTTCCTTTTTCGTAAGCGACTTTTTTGAGGAAAACGCCCTCGCCTGTGTAAAGAAAGGCCAATCCTGTGCCTGATTCGATTTTGCTCGCCGCTTTTTTATCCCCTTTTTATAGTAAGATCCTTTGACTAAAAGATCGTTTTCGTACTCTTCGACAAGCATCAAGTCCCCATTTTTATACCAGGCAAAGCAAGTGCCCTGTTTTTTATTTTCGTGGATTTCGCGTTGACTTTCGATTTGTCCGTTGGGATACCAGGTCTTGACCTGTCCCTGGATTTTATCTTCATTCCAGTGTAAGCAGAGTTTTGCAACCAATTGTAAATCCCCTTCTTTTTCTTGAGGATAGTATTCCCATTCTTCTCCATTTTTTTTCCCGTCTTTGAGCGTGTAGGTGTAATGCAGGGACCCATCGGGATGAAAAAATTGTATCGGTCCTTCAATGGATCCGTTTGCGATTGTGAACAGGCAGCGTAGGTTTCCGTCCTTGAATTGGGCAAGCTGGCCTTTTCCTTCATTTGACTTGTGCAATGCAATTGCCTTTCAAATCAAAGTAGCTGGCTTCAATTAAGAGGCCGTGAATCATAAATTTCAGAGGAGAGAAGCTGTCTGGTTTCCAAAGGCAAGTGGCTTGACCTGATTTTTCCCCTTATTATAGGGAATTTCTTCAATGACATGGCCGTTTTCATCAAAGGTTTGGACAACTCCGTGGATTTCCCCTTGTTCATAGGGAATGGTCTTTTGCAGTTTGCCGCCTGGGAAAAAATAGCGGGCAGGGGTATTTAAAAATCCTTTTTCGTAATGAATTCAGCCAGGATGTTGCCCTGATCATCCCACACTTGGCACTTTCCTTGAAATACCCAAGTGGATTGAGCCAGTTCGTGGATATCTGCAACGCCTTCTGCAAGAGAGGCTTCAATTTTTTGCAGCTCCATTGGGGAACCATTCTTGATAGATGCCGTGGGCCTGCCGTCGATAGCTTCGAGGTATTGCCATAGCCCCCCATTTTCATGGTAGCTTGTGATTTTTGACATGCTTTGCCCTTGGAGTTGCGGCCATAGATGCGCAACACCTTTTGAAAGGGTTGCGTTGTTAGAAAATCGGTTGTTTCAAAGGAGCGCAGCCTTTCTTTGTTGCTGATGGTTTCGATAAAGCCATGGCGATCGATGATCTGCATGCTGATGACAGCGTTTGGATCGGAGGAGTTTTGGGAAGCGCAGCTGGACAAAATCAAGAGGAATAAGCCGATCCCATTTTTCTCATCCCGAAACCCTAAGTTTTCTCTTTTAATCAGCTCCATCGAAGTACGAAAACTTTTTCTTGGGAGGAGAGCTGTTTTTTTGAGAGTTTAAAGTCTTTAATGATCAACTGAGGCCGTCCTTCTTTGGGCCCATAAGGCCAAATCGTGATTCCTTCGATCAGACAAAGCAGCTTTTTTAAGATCCTCTTCATTCATTTCGATAGGGTGCTGTTGTTTTTCTTCTACCTCTGTAAAAAGATCACCGTTGCGTATGTGCTCTTCTGAAAAGACGATACGGTTTTCCCCTTCTTTAAGAAATTGGAGGCGGCGGTAAATTTGTTCCTCTTCTGCATTGTCTCTTTGCAGAGTTTCGAGCTCTTTGATCTCAGGCAACAGAAAGGTGAGTGTCTCCACGTGTTTATCGAGGTAATGGGGATCTGGATTTTTTAAAGAGGAGAGCAAGAACTTTTCTTTATGTGAGATTTGCTCGAGATCGAAGGGCAATGCTGCGAACGGCATTCGATTCTTTCTTGAATCGCGTTAAATTTTTGGACTCCGAAGAGGAAATGGAAAAAGAGCCAAAAGAAGGGAAGAGGAGCGATTCCAAGAATCGCCCATAGCACGGGGTTGGAAAGGGGGATAGAGAGTTTTCTCATTTGACAATCCCTTTATTAAGCTCAAAAGCGGTGTAATAGGTTTGGTTTTGAGTTTGCCATTTCACCTCTTTTTTTCGCGTTCACGATTTATCCCCTTTTAAAAGGGCATCGTGAAAGTCTCTTGCTGCTCTGGGGGTTTGAGAGGAAAATTCTAGTTCGACTTGGGCCAAGATAAGGGCAGACAGGTTCTGTCGATCTTGGGATATTTTGAAGGCTGTAATGCAGGGATTTGAATTTCAATTCCCTCTTTTTACCCCTCCCATCTTCGGTGGTCAAAGAAGGAATGGGAGCTGAGACCAAGCGAGCAGATCGCTGACAAATGGAACATCGGGCATGTAGGGGCAAAGGGATTCTTCTTTCCCCTCTCAAAGACCTCTCCCAGGCGCAAAATTGTCTCCTCGATGTCCTCTGTTGTCGATAGCTTTTTCATTAGCTAAAGAGGGGGGAAGATAGCTGTTTGAGTTGACCTCTCCAAGCCATCGCTCCTTGGCTTGTGCTTGCGTCCATGCGCCGCCGATTGCCATCAGAAGGGGCCGCTGCTAAGCAAGAAGAAAGGTAGGCTCAGGACGTTTTTCTTTCTTTTTTCTATTGCGTGCGCAGGGGTGAAACTGTTTTTGGCAAAATTGGACGTAATAAGAGTCTTGTTGTATGGCCTCTAACCCAAGCCCTAAGCAAACGGCGTAAGCAGCATCGTTTTGGGCAAGTTGCCTTCCCTTAAACACAGCGGCGATCTGCTCGGCAAAACCGACCTGTCCTGTCAGGATCCAGGGGATCTTATCGTCAATTCCCCCTTTTTGCATGAGAAAGGCAGAGAGTTTTTCCAAATGGCCGGAAATTTCACTTGGAAAAGAAAAAGGCATTGCCTGAGACAAAACGATGTCTTTACCCTCGCAAACAACGCAAGAGAGCCTTTGATCGCCGATATCGATGACCAGCAGCTGATTTGCATCGGGGAAACACCATCTTCCAAAGCGCATCAGGGCATTAGGCTCACAAGAGATCACATCTGCTGAGATGTCGAGATGCTTGAGCGCTTCCGACCTGCGATTTCAAGCTCTTTTGCTCAGTTGCAATCAGGGTGACTTCCGTCATCTGCTTACTTAAGCGTTTAAATAAAGTGCAGACAATCGGTTCTGAAGAGGAAAAGGGCAGGAGCGATTCTATTTGGAAGGGTAGAGTCGAAAGAATTTTACGCTTGTCTTGGAGAGGGACATGGATCTTGCGAATAAACGTCTGTGAGCTCGGTATGCCGCTGGCGATGATGACCTCTTCCCCTGTATGAAAGGGGGGGAGATTGTAAAACAGCTTTACATTGTCAGGTCCATAGGAAAAAGTATGCACAGAGTCGACCAAAACGGCATGTCTGTCCTTTTTTAAAATGCCGACTTTAAACACCTCTTTTTCAAAAGTAATTCCTATGTAGAACACAAGGCACCCTGCGTAAGATGCTTAATCTTACCTTGAAGTCGGGATTCCAGGGAAGCGCCATTCTTCTTGCATCTTCTTTCCCCATGAGGGTAAAATAGCTGGATTGAGATATTTTCCAATGGATGGATTTATGGTCTTTTTTGTAGCTAAAGTGGTTCACTGGGTCTTTCAGACGTATATTATTTTAATCATGGTGAGGATCATTGGCTCTTGGTTTCCAGCGTTTGCCGGCCATAAGCTGATGCGATTTGTCGCGTTTTATACCGACCCTTATTTAAATCTATTTCGCAGGTGGATCCCTCCTCTTGGAGGCAGAGTGGATTTGAGCCCGATCCTGGCTTTTTTTGGATTGCAGATGGTTGAGCAATTGACTTTATACACTCTTTCTTTCTTGCGGGGCTAAAATGCTGCGCCCCTTTTCTATGGGCGGCCTTGAGTTGCCCTCCAATATTTTTTGCGCTCCTTTGGCAGGGTGTTCCGACTTGCCTTTTCGGCGGATGACGGTGAAATACAACCCAGGACTTATCTATTGTGAAATGGTGAAGATGGAGGCGCTCATCCGGAACGACCCCAACACCTACCGGCTTTTGGACTACGAATCATCGATGCACCCCATCGGAGGCCAGCTCTGCGGAAGCAATCCTCGGATTGCCGGGGAATGCGCAAAAATGATCGAGGACCTAGGGTTTGACGTCGTCGACCTCAATTGCGGTTGTCCTGTGGATAAGGTGACAAAAGATGGCAGTGGATCGGGAATGCTCAAAAATCCCGATTTGATCGGCGAGGTGATCGCCAACATGGTGGCCGCAGTAAAAATTCCTGTGACAGTTAAGATCCGAGCCGGCTGGGACTCTTCCCATATTGTCGGGGCCGAGGTTGTGCGGATTGCTGAGAAGGCGGGGGCTTGCGCCATTTGCATCCATGGGCGCACAAGAGCGCAGGGGTATAGGGGCCTGCCAACTGGGATTTTATCCGCGATTGCAAAAGATGCCTCTCAAAAAATCGTTGTGATTGGCAATGGCGATGTGGTCGATCCCGCTCGCTCAAAAGCTATTTGAGTATACCGGCTGCGATGCCGTTTTGCTTGCCCGCGGCACCATGGGAAAGCCTTGGCTGATCGAAGATATTTACCGTTATTTTTCAGGTCAGCCGCCGCTCAATTATAAAGGCCCTGATTACCGCGATGTTCTCTTAGAGCATTTAGACCATATCGTCCCTGTATCAGAACCAGCGACGGGCGCTATTGGATTTGCGTCGGATTGGCTGCTGGTTTTTGCGCGGGGGTAAAAACATGCGCTCTTTAAGGGAATCCTTAAACCGCTCCACCTGTGTTAAACAGATTCGGCAGATGATTTGCGACTATCCTTGGGATCAGATGGAGGATGTCGAAAGCTGCCCTGTGAGCCTATCCCAGTAAAACTTTTCGTCTGAAATTTTTTACTGGAACTGGACTTCAGCCTTAGAGCAATGGCTGAAGTCCAATGGGATAGGTTCGTATCAATCGTATAAGAGATAGCGTTTTCTGCTTTTAATGAACTTGAGTCTTTCCTCTTTTTGAAACAGGATCAGTTTCCAGGCGACATACTTTTCTTCTAGAAGCAGGGTCAGCATCTCATCGTTGCCGTTTGCCTTGCAGAAAAGCTCTTTTTTCAAGGGGGCAAGAGATTGCAACTTGGCAAGAACTTGTTTGGGGTATAGATTCTTCAACACGCCTAAAATCATGTATTGAGAACTGACCGGCTGGTAAATTTTGGAGTTTGTGATGACAATCAGGGTTCCTTGACAATCTTTGCCCTTGTAGATCCCGTAAAAGGGGCGATAGTGAAAGGGGACAAAGTGGACACCGGGAAGTTTTTGCGCATTGAGCGCTTGAGCAAGCTCAGAGGCTCTAATCCAGGGAGCTCCAACCACTTTGAAGGGAAGGGTGTAGCCAATGCCGATATTGATCAGCGATAGCTCTCCGAGCAGACCTGTCGAGGCGTAAAATTGGGGGGTATCGGATTCGGGGATGTAGGGGCTTGTCGGTATCCATGTCAACCCTGTGTCGGCATAGCTCATCGACCGCTTCCACCCCTTCATCGGAACCACCTTGAGCTGACATCCAAGGTGATACTGCTGGTTGAACAGCAAGGCCAGCTCCCCAATGGTCATTCCATGGCAATACGGGATGTTGGCGTACCCCAAATAGGAGCGCCATTTTTGCTGTAACATCGGCCCATCGACGATCAGTCCATTGATGGGGTTGGGACGATCGAGCACGATGAAGGCGATGTTGTGTTTTGCCGCCTCTTCCATCGCATAGAAAAGGGTGGTGGTGTAGGTGTAACTGCGGCAGCCGATGTCTTGGATGTCGTAGATGAGCACCTCAATGCCCTGAAGCATCTCGGCAGTGGGTCGGCGGGTTTTGCCGTGGAGACTATACACAGGGATGTTTGAAGGCCCTTTCTTATCGGCGATCTCTTCAAAAGCGTAAGAGTGGCCTGTTAGGCCATGTTCAGGAGCAAAAAGAGCGATCAGTTTAACCCCTGGTGCAGATTTGAGGAAAAGGTCGATCGTCGAGCACATGTGGCTATCGACCCCGGTTTGGTTAGTAATGAGTCCCACTTTTTTCCCTCGGAGCTCTTCAATCATGCCCTCTTTAAAGAAGACATCGACCCCAAGCTGAATAGGGGCGGCAAAGATGTGCAAATGAAGAAGTAAGGCAAGTAGTGCGGTGATGGCATAGAATCTGTTTCGCATAGCCCTAGAATCGCATGTTAGGGGATTCCTGAGAATTAAAGAAAAAACTTGTCGTACTTTTCAAGTTTATGTTATGAGGTGAGTTTGTAACTTGATGTTCCACTTTTTTCTATATCTGGACTTTAGCCATTGCTCGGTGCCGCCTTCACCTAGGTGAAGGCGGCACCGAGCAATGGCTAGAGTCGAGTGTATTACACAAGTGTTTTTAAGCAGTGAGCGGCCCATGATGACCAAAGAGTCTGAATCTAAATTTCTTAAAGAGGCAACTGATATCCTTTCCTCCTCTTTGGGCAATCCCCATTCGTTAGAGGAGAGGGAAAAACTTGCTATTGACTTGTCTGCAAACATTTTAAAAGAGGCCAATCGCACTATCACTAGGGCGGAGAAAAAGCTCCAAGCTGAGCTTTTTCGGATGATGCGCGATCCTATTGGAAAAGTGTTTACAACAAGCATGACAGATGAGTGTTTCCGCAGTCATAGAAGCGGGCGCGTTGCCGACCAATTGGTCTTTCTCCTGAAGCAGTTTGGCATTCCCAAGTATTTAGGATGGCAAAAAAAATTCTCCTTAAAACTCTTTAAAATGATTGGGGAAAAGCTCTCCTTCATTTTAGTTCCGATAGCCACATCCACATTGAGAAAGGCGACTGCAAAAGTGATTTTGCCAGGTGAAAAGAGAGCCTTGAAAAAGCACATGGAAAAAAGGCGCTCAGAGGGGGTGCGTTTAAATTTAAACCATTTGGGTGAAGCAATCCTAGGAGAGGAGGAGGCAAAGCGGCGCTTGAATGTCTATCTCAAGGATTTGGAACAGGCGGATATCGAATATATCTCTGTGAAAATTTCAACAATCTACAGTCAGATCCACTTTTGGGCTGGAACGACACACTTGAAATCACTAGCGGAGCGTTTAAGAGAGCTCTATCGGGCGAGCAATGCGCATACATTTCAAGATCAGATGGGAAGGTGTCTAAATTCGTCAATTTAGACATGGAAGAATATCGGGATTTAGCCCTGACAAAAGAGCTATTTAAAAAAGTGCTAAATGAACCTGAGTTTCAACGAATTTTCCGCTGGGATTGTCCTGCAAGCTTATCTGCCCGATGCACATGGGATCCAAAAAGAGCTGACCGAATGGGCGATGGAGCGGGTCAAGAAAGGGGGCGCTCCGATAAAAATTCGGATCGTCAAAGGCGCGAACCTTGCCATGGAGCAAGTTTGAAGCTGCCTGCGCGACTGGCATCAAGCCCCTTACATCAAAAAGTCGGATGTCGATGCCAATTATAAAAGAATGGTGACCTATGGATGCTTGCCGCCTCATGCCAAAGCTGTCCATCTAGGGATTGCCAGTCATAATCTATTCGATATCGCCTATGCAATGCTGCTCCGTGCTGAAAATCGGAGTTGAAGAATGAAGATAACTTTGAAATGCTAGAGGGGATGGCAGATCATATCCGCCGTGTGGTCCAAAAGCTTGCCAAAGATATCCTCCTCTATTGTCCTGTTGCAACAAAAGAAGATTTTCAAAGCGCAATCGCCTATCTAATCCGCCGCCTCGATGAAAATACAGGCCCTGAAAATTTTTTGCAGGCGACGTTTGGGCTTAAAGCCTGGCATCCAGAGTGGGATGAGCAGGTCAAGCCTCTTTCACCAATGCTTGCCGAGAGATGAAAACGGTTCTACACGAGACCGCGAAGAACCCAAAATCGGAATCGACCCCCGTACACCCTTTCCGCTGACAGCTCCCTTTGAAAATGAAGCAGACACCGATTTTTCCTTGCCTCAAAACCGGAGTATGGGCAGATGAAATTGTCACACAAATGGAAAGACATCAGAGTCCAAGCCTATTCCTCTTGTTATTGGAGGGAAAGAGATCCATCAAACTCAGCCAGAAGGCATCGGAGTCGATCCTTCCAATCCGAAAGCAGGCCTCTACCGATATGCCCTGGCGACTGGGAAGCAGATCGATCGAAGCGATCCAGTGCGCTAAAATCATGAAAGGGATGTGGGCGTCAAACAGAGTGTCGAACAGCGATGCCAGCTTCTCTCTACATGCAGCTCAGAAGATGAGAGAGAGCCGGGGCGATCTGATTGGAGTGATGATGCGTAGATGGTGGTAAAACGATTCTCGAAGGCAGATCCGGAAGTTTCGGAGGCGATCGACTTTGCAGAATACTACTTGCGCAGTTTGAAAAAAATGGATGCCTGTAAAGATATCGAGTGGAAACCCAAAGGAACTGTTCTTGTCACTCCGCCATGGAACTTTCCTGTCTCGATTCCCGCAGGCGGCATTTTAGCAGCGCTAGCAGCTGGCAACTGCGTGATCTTCAAGCCCGCTCCGGAAGCGGTTCTAAGCGGATGGGATCTTGTAAAAGCTCTTTGGGATGCAGGCATTCCTAAAGAGGTCCTGCAGTTCATCAATGCGCGGATGAACCCGTCGGCAGTCAAGCTGATCGCGACCCGCGCATCAATATGATCGTTCTGACCGGCGCCACCTCAACAGCCAATTCTTCTATGCGCCTTGTCCAGGGGTTGATCTTGCTGCTGAAACAGGCGGTAAAAACGCCATGATTGTCACCGCGCTTGCCGACCGGGATCTTGCGATTAAAGATCTCATCCATTCCGCCTTTGGCCATACCGGACAAAAGTGCAGCGCCTGCAGCTTGCATTTTGGAAGCGGAAGTCTATGATGATCCCCATTTCTAGAAGCAGCTGAAAGATGCCGTTGAAAGCTTGACAGTTGGGATCTCTGCTGGGATCTTTCCTCAAAAGGTCACCCCATTGATCCGTGCTCCTCATGAGGCTTTCTGAGAGGGATTGACGACACTGGAAACAGGGAGAGGAGTGGCTTGTCGAGCCCAAACAAGATCCTCGACAATCCTCAATCTCTGGACCCCCGGGGTCAAACTGGGAGTAAAACAGGGAAGTTTCATGCATCAAACAGAGCTTTTCGGTCCCGTTCTTGGGGTCATCCGAGCTAAAAATCTCAAGCCATGCGATCGAAATTGCCAATGGAACTCCCTATGGCTTCACCTCGGGCCTGCAAAGCCTGGATGAGAGGGAGAAAAGCCTATTGGATGCGAAAAAATTGAAGCGGGCAATTGCTACATCAATCGAGGCATCACCGGGGCGATTGTCAGACGCCAGCCGTTTGGAGGAACAAAGAGCAAGCAGTTTCGGACGGAACTAAAGCAGGAGGACCCAATCTATCTGTTCCAGTTTGCTCATTCTAAAGAACTGGCGTCTTCCTCAAGAAAAAGCCCATTAAGCCTGGGTCAACAACTCACCTCGATCATTGCAAAAATCGCGCTTTCTCCAGAGGAACTCGGGATCTGGTATGCCAGTGTTGCTAGTTACGCCTTCTGTGCAAAACGGTTTGCACGAAGATCACGACCCATCCAGATTTCGGGCAAGATAACATCCTATGCTACCGCCCTCATCAGGGGATGTGCTTGAGAGTTCAGGATGCGGATAAGCCTTTAGATTTCTTAAGAGTTCTGGCAGCTGCATTTAGCTGTTCTGCTAGGGTAGAGGTCAGCTTTTCCAGGCGGCACATCCACACCCAGGTTCTGGAGGGTTTAAAGCAGCTATTTAAAGATCTAGAGATTGTGGAAGAAAGCGACGACGCCTTCAATCAGAAGGTCAAGGCCGGGAAGTTCCGCAGAATCCGGCTCATTAGCAGGCCCTCAGATCCTCTCAAATACGCAGCTAGCGAATCCGCAGCTTTTTTGAATTACGCCCTTGTCCTTTCAAGCGGCAGGTTTGAGCTGTTGCACTACTTGAGGGAGATTAGCTTTAGCATCGATTATCACCGCTACGGCAATTTGGGGATGCGAGAAAAAGAAGAGAGAAAGTCTCTGGCGTGATCCTGCTCTTAAGAGCTCCAAGGTCTTATTTGCAGTAAATCGTTTTCAATAAAATATTTTATAGTTTATTGTGCAAAACAAGCGAAAAGACCGTGCCCAACTGGGCGCTGCCTAATCGAAAGGCTGGTAGGTCACCTATTCAAGGGTTGTTTAAGATGAATAAATTTTGTTTAATTCCCTTTTCCATGCTGTTCCTTAACCCCTCTTCTGCAGAAGAGGTCCAATTGAGTGCTCCTTCCTTTGTAAAGACGCAGGAAACTCTTTCCGAAATAGAGATGGACCTAAAGTTCTTGCAAGAGCTTCAAGCTGAAGTTGCCTCCCTCTTGGAGGCAAAGAGCCCAGTTGCTCAAGAGGTTGTGCCAGAAAAGGCCCAAAAAGCAGAAGAGAAGCAGATAGTTGTTCAACAACAGGCCGCAGCAAAGCAAGAGGTTGCAATAGAAGAGCCTCAAGCGACAGAGCCAACAGAGGTGGTTGTTCAACAACAGGCCGCGGCAAAGCAAGAAGTTGCAATAGAGGGCCTCAAGCGACAGAGCGGATAGAGGTAGTTGTTCAACCACAGGCCGCGGCAAAGCAAGAGGTTGCAATAGAAGGGCCTCAAGCGGCAGAGCGGATAGAGGTAGTTGTTCAACCACAGGCTGCGGCAAAGCAAGAAGTTGCAATAGAAGGGCCTCAAGCGGCAGAGCGGATAGAGGTAGTTGTTCAACCACAGGCTGCGGCAAAGCAAGAAGTTGCAATAGAAGAGCCTCAAGCGGCAGAGCGGATAGAGGTAGTTGTTCAACCACAGGCTGCGGCAAAGCAAGAAGTTGCAATAGAAGAGCCTCAAGCGGCAGAGCGGATGGAGGTAGTTGTTCAACAACAGGCCGCGGCAAAGCAAGAGGTTGCAATAGAAGAGCCTCAAGCGGCAGAGCGGATAGAGGTAGTGGTTCAACAACAGGCCGCGGCAAACCATCAGATTGCGGAGGCCTTGCCAGAGGAGGCTCGAAAGGCAGATTTAAGCGAGATAGTGGTGCAGCAGCAGAAGGTTGTTTTTCAGGAAGAGCCGGCGTTAGAGCCTCACCTTCCTATTACAGATGGAACGATCAAACAGCTTTACCAATCTCCTAGCGAGGAGCTTGTTGAAAACGGAATCAAATCCCATATCAGGCGCTATGTCACCAGGCCCTCCCAAAGCGCAAAAACTCAAGAAGTGGTTTCCGATTTCCAAGAACCGCCTTTAACCCAACAGGTCGCAAAGCCAAGACAGCGAGAAAAGATGACAACAACAGCTAGCTCTGAGCAGCAGAGTGCAGCTCGTCAGACTCCAAAATCTCAGATATCTTCCACAGCCAAGCAGAAAAAGCAGGTAGCGGCGGCGCAAGCCTCCCCCCAGAAGGAGAAACAGGCCGGCAAGGTTTCCACAGCCAAGCAGAAAAAGCAGGTAGCGGCGGCGCAAGCCTCCCCCCAGAAGGAGAAACAGGCCGGCAAGGTTTCCACAGCCAAGCAGAAAAAGCAGGTAGCGGCGGCGCAAGCCTCCCCCCAGAAGGAGAAACAGGCCGGCAAGGTTTCCACAGCCAAGCAGAAAAAGCAGGTAGCGGCGGCGCAAGCCTCCCCCCAGAAGGAGAAACAGGCCGGCAAAGTTTCCACAGCCAAGCAGAAAAAGCAGGTAGCAGCGGCGCAAGCCTCCCCCCAGAAGAAGAAACAGGCTGCCAAACTTCCTGCAGTCAAGCAAAAAAGACAGATGGCAGCAGCGCAGGCTCCTTCGCAGATGCAGCAAAACACCACTTCGCAGCCTCAAGAAAAAAGGATCCAGCATTGCCAGGGTTCTGCCAGTAGGCCTGTTGTCTCAGGTGGGATTAATCTTTTTGTGGAAGGAGAGGCTCTTCTTTGGCAGGCAGAGGAAGATCATTTAACCTATATCTACTCAGGAAACGATCTTAGTGGCCAGGTGAACCGCGAACTTAAAAAAGTGGACTTTAGCTGGGACTTTGGCTTTCGCGTAGGACTGGGGTATAACGCGCCTTTGGATGGATGGGATATCAGCCTCTATTGGACAAACATCCGCAATACAGCCCATGGGAGCCAAAATGCAAGCGCTAACAAAATGCTCTTCCCTGTGTGGTCAGAGGTAGCAAATCCTTTCAATGGAACGATCAACAGCGCAAGTGCGCATTGGCGGGTCAATCTCGACCAGGTCGATCTCAGCTTGGGCAGAGAGTTCAGGATGGGGAAACGTTTGACCTTCCGTCCCTTTGTAGGTTTGAGGAGCGATTGGATCTACCAAAAATATGATATTGTCATGGATGGAGATTTAGCCCTTGTCGGATCGCCCTTGGAGCAGAGGGTTAACCTCAGGAGCAACTTTTGGGGTTTTGGTTTTGCCGCAGGGTTTGGCACCAACTGGATATTGGGGATGGGATTTAGCCTTTTTGGGGACGCGGATCTATCGATTGTCATGGGGTATGATCACATTGCCCAAAAAGGGGTGCAGAATGGCGCGAGCATTTGGAAGATCACCGAGAGCTTCCGCGGGGCAAAACCGATTTTTGACTTGGGACTCGGGTTGAAATGGTCGCGGCTTTTTTGCAAAGATAGCTTTGGCCTTACCTTAAAAGCTGGGTATGAGTACCATCTGTATTTCAACCAGAATCAGTTTTTACTTACCAACGGAAGCTCCACTTTGGAACTCTTCAACCCATTAGGCGGGGATTTGGGTTATCAGGGGGCGGTCGGTTCTATACAATTTGATTTCTAAAAAGCTTTTCCGTATCATTGAGAGCGATGATTTCTTCTAATGATGCGGAACAGCTAAATCCCCAGCAGCAGATTGCGGCGTTTCATGTCGAAGGCCCCCTTCTTGTTTTGGCAGGAGCGGGATCTGGCAAGACGCGCGTTGTCACATGTCGGGTTGCGCATCTTTTACAGACAGGGGTTCCGAGCCATCAGATTTTAGCGGTGACGTTCACCAATAAAGCAGCTGAAGAGATGCGCCATCGGATCTTTCAGCAGGCACACCAGGCGGTATTGACGTGCACATTTCATAGCTTATGCGCCAAAATTTTAAGAGAATCGATTGTTCATCTTGGATATGGGCGAGATTTTGTCATTTACGATGAAGAAGATAGTGAAAAGGTTCTCAAAAGCTGTTTGCTCTCTTTGAATATCAAAACAGAAAAAGGGCAGCTGCGCAAGTTCCGCTCTCAAATTTCTAAAGCTAAAAATGCTCTGCTACAACCGGATCAACTGGTCGAGGATAGCGGAGATTTGCAGAGTGTTTATGCGTGTTATCAGAAAAAACTAAAAGAGTACAACGCCCTTGACTTCGACGACCTGCTGTTTTTGACAGTTCAGCTTTTTAAAGAGCATCCAGAAGTTTTAGAGCAATACCAGAACCGCTTTTCTTTTATCCTCATCGACGAGTATCAGGACACCAACGCAGCCCAGTACGCAATCACCCGTCTGCTCGCTGCGCGGCACAAAAATGTCTTCGCAGTCGGAGACCCCGATCAGTCGATCTATTCCTGGAGAGGGGCGAATGTGCAAAACATCCTAAATTTTGAGCAGGATTTTCCAGGAGCCATCATCGTGGCCCTAGAACAAAATTACCGCAGTTCCAGCAATATTCTCAACGCGGCAAATGCCCTGATTGGCCACAATAACAACCGCTATGAAAAAAATCTCTGGAGCAGCAAAGGGCAAGGGGAAAAAATCGGCATTTATATCGGCGAAAATGAGCACGCCGAAGCGGATTTTGTCGTAAAAAAACTCTACCGATTGCATCGAGATCAAGGGATCCCTTTAAAAGATTGCGTCATTTTTTATCGCACGAACTTCCAATCGCGCATTTTTGAAGATCGTTTGCTTAAAGAGAGAGTGCCCTACGTGATTGTAGGCGGCGTCTCTTTCTATCAAAGAAAAGAGATCAAAGACATTTTGGCATGGCTGAGAGTTGTGCTGACAGGAGCAGATTTTTTAAGCTTTTTGAGAACGATTAACCTACCCAAAAGGGGGTTGGGCGAGTCTGCGATAGAAAAGCTGCACAACTTTGCCAAGCAGCGACAAGTGGATATTGTCACCGCATGCGGCCAGATTATCGAAAACCCCCATTTGCTCAAGCTTTCGCAAAACCAGCTGGCAGGGATTAGAGAATATATCCATATCATCTCTACTCTTTCTGAGATGGTCAAACAAAACCTTCCTCTCCACCAGATTGTCATGGAGGCAGTGGAAAGATCGCGGTATCTGGAATACTTGAAGCAAGATCCGGAGAGTGATGAAGAAAGGAGGAGGAACGTCGAAGAGTTGATCGCAAAGGCTGCAGAGTGGGAAGATGAGACAGATCACCCTGCGTTAGCCGGTTTTCTAGAAGAGTTGACCTTGAAGTCTAGTGCTGATGATAAAGGGGACTTTGAGGACCATGTGCGCATGATGACACTCCACAATGGCAAAGGATTGGAGTTCACTGCGGTTTTTCTGGTCGGAATGGAAGAGGAGCTGTTTCCCCACGCAAACACTCTTGAAGATGAGGTATTGCTCGAGGAAGAAAGAAGGCTCTGCTATGTCGGTATGACGCGAGCCAAAGGCTATTTATTCTTAAGCGCTAGCCGCTTTCGCTACTTGTGGGGAATGCCTAAGGTGACGCGCCCGAGCAGGTTTCTAGCAGAGATCCCCAAGGAATTTGTCGTTAAACTCACTTAAATTCGATATAAATTAGACATCTTGCGTAACCTGCTTTGTTTGAAAAATTTGATGATTTTTCTGTCCATTCCTTACAAAACCTTTTCGCCATGTGTTTACGCATGGCGAAAAGGTTTTGTAAGGAATGGACCAAAAAGCGCAAATTTATCAAGAAAATGAGGTTAAGCAAGACGTCTATTAGATTTCCTTTGAGTAAATGCTCACTCCCTCCTTTTGTCGGAAGGTAAAAAAACGACTCTAGAAACCCATTCCTTCAAAGAGGAAAAGAGGCTTCACCTTCCTACGGTTAAGGAACGCTGTGCATGGGGAGTAGATAATGCCAAGATTTGCAGTTGTAAACCCAAAAGGTGCGGCAAATTCTGCCGCACCTCATTAAGGCTGGGTTACATCATGTCCATACCGCCCATTCCTCCCATGCCACCCATACCCATACCGCCCATGCCATCCATCGGCATTCCGCCTTTTGCTTTGGGTTGAGGCTTTTCGGTAATCATGAGGTCGATGGTGATGAGCATGCCTGCAACAGAAGCTGCGTTTTGAAGAGCGCTTATGGTCACAAGGGCTGGATCGATGACTCCTGCCTTAAACAGATCTTCAAAGGTGTCGGTATCCCCGTTGTAGCCAAAGGCTCCTTCCCCTTCAAAAATTTTCCAGGCGACCATATTTCCTTCTCTACCGCAATTTCTAGCGATTGCAATGGCTGGAGCAAAGGCGGATTCGCGAACAATTTGCACCCCAATCTGCTCTTCTGCAGAGAGTTTCTTCATAAGATCGTCTAGAGGTTTAAGAACTCGAAGCAATGCAACCCCGCCGCCTGGGACAATTCCGCCTTTGACAGCTGCAAGAGTTGCGTGGAGAGCATCATCGACGCGCGCTTTTTTCTCTTTCATCTCCGCTTCAGTTGCTGCCCCGACGCTGATCACAGCTACCCCGCCGACAAATTTTGCCAGGCGCTCCTCGAGCTTTTCCCTGTCGTAATCGGAGGTGCAGTTTGCAATTTCAGCGCGAATCTGCGCGGTGCGCTCCTGGATTTTTATCGCATCTCCAGAGCCGTTGATCAGCGTCGTCTCCTCTTTGGAAATCTTAATTTTTTTGGCAGATCCGAGCACTTCAAGGCCGACATCATCAAGATGCAGGCCGATCTCTTCTGTGACCACAGTCGCACCGGTAAGAATCGCTATGTCCTGAAGGATCGCTTTGCGGCGATCGCCAAAGGCAGGTGCTTTAACTGCGCAGAGGGGAAGGCCTGCCTTTAGCTTGTTGACAACAAGAGTTGCCAAGGCTTCCCCATCGACATCTTCTGCGATGATCAGCAAGGGGCGTTGTGCGTTTTCCATCACTTTTTCAAGAATGGGAACCAGGTCGCGAGCGCTCGATAGCTTTTTGTCTGTAATCAGGATAAGGGCATTTTCAAACTCGACAGCCATTTTCTCTGCGTTGGTGACAAAATAAGGGGAGAGGTATCCCTTGTCAAATTGCATTCCCTCGACAACCTCTAGGGTTGTATCAATCCCTTTTGCCTCTGCAATGGTGATGGTGCCGTCCAGCCCGACTTTCTCCATTGCTTCAGCGATAATTTTTCCAATTTCAGGGTCGTTGTTGGCAGAAATTGTGGCAATCTGCGCGATCTCTTGCGGACTGCTGATTTTTTTTGCCAAATTCTCAAGGCTCTCGGTCATTTTCTCAACAGCCTTGTCGATACCCCGCTTGATGCTCATCGGGTTAGCCCCTGCCATCACATTTTTAGCCCCTAAGCTGTAGATGGCCTCGGCCAATACGATCGCAGTTGTGGTTCCATCGCCTGCGACATCAGAGGTTTTAGAAGAGGCTTCTTTTACCAGCTGAGCGCCCATATTTTCGAATTTGTCCTTAAGGGAGATCTCCTTAGCGACAGTCACCCCGTCCTTTGTCGAGAGGGGGGTTCCAAATCCTTTGTTGATGACGACATTGCGCCCCCTTGGACCTAAAGTTACAATGACTGCTTTAGCAAGGGTCTTAACGCCCTTGAGGATAGATTTAAGGGCCTCTTCGCGAAATTGTAGCATTTTTGCCATAGTCTTCTTATCTCCAAAATGAATTATATGTTAAACCAGCACGCCAAAAATATCTTCTTCCGACAGGATCAAATACTCTGCCTGATCATCTTCTGTCTTCACTTCAGTTCCAACGTAGGAAGAAAAAAGAACGGTGTCTCCAACGTTTAAACTTAAGGCTTTGAAGTTTCCTTTATCATCGATTTTGCCAGGTCCAACAGCGACAACTTCCCCTTCCTGGGGCTTTTGTTGAGCGGTTTCGGGAAGGATAATCCCCCCTCTGCTCTTCTTCACCTCGGAACGCTTAACGAGAACGCGGTCGCCGAGCGGTTTTATGTGTTCCTTTGTTGTCATAAGTCAAATCTCCTTTGGATTTTAATGGTCAAACATGAAGAACACAGTCTAAGATTAGAACCTATTTTTGTCAAGGGTAAGGTGAAAATTTTAGCACATTGAGGCTAAGAGTGCTAAAATAAAAATAAAAGTTTAATTACTAAAGCGCTCTTCCCTGAGTGTCCAGTAGAGTTTTTTGCCAGTTTCTGCGCGTGCGCCGACGTCTCTTAGCCATGCCGCCATCGCATACCCTATGTAATTACGGCTGCTTTGCTTGAGGAACATGTCGAGGGGAATCATGAAGGAAAACCCTTTATCGAAATAAGTGTGCCCATTGACTTGGTCGTGCCCATTTGTGAAGGTGCACCAAAGGGAAAAGCGGAGCCCGCTTTTAAAGTAGCGCCCGACGTCGATCCGCACCCCTTTATCTTTTGCCAAAAATTGCCCTGCGCTCAGCAGCAAATCCATATGAAGTGGTTTGAAATCGCGGTAAAATTCAAGAAAATATTGGACTCCGATAAAAGGCACCTTCACGTACTTATCTCCTCTTAGCTGAAGCGTTGTCCGGCTAAATTTGATCCCGTGGTAGTCCCGCTTGAGCACAGCTGCAAACTGCATGCCTATTGCCCAATTGCAGTTCACAGGATAATAAAGGAATTCGGTCGCCGCCCCTCCGTAGGCAGATTCAAAATACCCGAGTGCAAAGCGGTAAAACCACCCTCTTTTTAAGTTCCAGCTTCTTTGCAAGTAAGCTTGCTCCATCAAAAAGGAGTTGGTCTGGAAATACTTTAAAGAATCTGTGCGCACGATCAGTTCTCGAGAAGGGTTTGCCCGATCTGGGTTTCCAAGGCCCTGCATATCAGACTTAATCGAATACCCCAATTGGAGTTTGTAGTAGACCTGATTGAAAATATATCCTTCAGGAGATGCCACCGCGCTCACATTGTATTTGAACTTTCCGGATGTGCTGCCGAAAAAGGTGAGCAGGCGAGGGCGAATCGTAAATGTCCAGATGGGTTTGTGCCTTTGAAAAATTTCGGCGGCATCGTACTGGCTGGGGTAAGAAGGAGCTTCTTTCATAGGGGCAAGGGTGTCTAGCTCAAAGTCGCTGATGATCCCAAGGCGCCAGCGCTGCAGATCCTCATTGCGGAAATAATAGGCCTGACAGGGAACGGCGTCCGCCTCGACAATGGCGATGATTGTCTTAATATCAGAGGGGGTTAGGGCTGCTAAGACGTGCTGTATCCTCTTCCGAACAACCGTCTCTTTCCGGTAGCGGTTATTGACGATCTTTAAATAGAGCTCTTTATTCCCCTCTTCATCATATCCCAAAGAGGCGGAGTAGAGGTCCAGGCCCTGGTCGCTCAATGCATAGGCAATTTCATGAGAAAAATCCCTCTCATTGCGCACAACTCCCAGCGGCTCTGTGTTGACAGGAGATGTGTAAACGGTTGCATCGTCGACCTTCGGGAAAATGCCTGAGGTGGTGCCTATGGGGTAGCGCAAGGAGGCTGAACCAGCAAGGGCCTTTCCTCGAACAGAACTCAACGACAGTTGTAGGGTGTCCCAGCCGACAAAGGAAATCCCTCCGTTGATTCTAGATTTTACATTCTTTCCAGAAGGGTGCTCATAGAGGTGTTTTTTGTAGTTGATGGCGTCGTATTCGGCCAAGAAAGAGAGATCGTTGAGAAGAGGTATTTTCAAACGGCGAAAAGGGCTCCAACTCAAGCCGCCGAAAACACCTTTTATCCTCCCCTTCCCATACCCTAAAGAACACTCTAAGTTGGCATTTAAGAACTGTTTGGTCATCACGGCATATTTTGCATTGAATCTCTTTGTGCCAATGAAATCCTCGATTCCAAAAGAGATTTCAGGCAAGGAGGGGAAGCCATCGGCCAATGTGAGAATCCCGATTTTGACATTTCCAATCCTCTCAGCATCATCTCCAAATCCCTCATGTCCAAAATTGCGCTCGAGGATCCCTTTGTAAACCCGGTAGTTGAGGGAGAATTCAAGTCTTTGCAGCACCTGAAAATTAACGCCGTAAATGTCGTAGGGTTTCACAATGGCAACACCAGTTGCGATTTCCCCTGTCTTTGACATCCGGGCTGACGGCATATTGAAATAGCCCCCGACCATCGAGTAGTTGTAAGAAAAGGGGAGGGCGTCATGGATCTGCTGGTCGATTTTCTTGACAAGCTCAAGATCGTTAAATAGCAAAGCGCCCTGGTCCCTCTCAAACTCATCTGCTGAGGAAAGCTGGCCCATCAAAGGGGTAAAGCACAAAAAGGAAAAAATAAGAAAAATCACAAGCAACTAATGTTTAGCAAAGAAAGTTAAGGAGAAGGTTTATTTTAAGCAAGGGAAGGAAAGAATTGAACATAATTACAGGCTCGGCCTATACTCTGCCTTCGAAACCTGGCAATTATAGATTCATCAAAAGGAATATCCATGGGTTACCTTAAGGAATTTCAGACTCACATCTCAAATCACGATTACCCTTCTTTCCTAAAACTTTGGGAGGAGTATTGCTCAGGGGACGAAGTGGAGGCCGAGGAGGTGTGCGAGATTCTCAGGTCGGTCAAAACGTCCGATGTCGCAGAACCTTTTGGCAGACACGTCGAGAGGATTCTGCCTCTTTGGCACAAAATGCCAGACGACCCGCTTGCTCGAGAGGTTTTAAAATTAATTTTAGATATCGCAACCACAAACAGCCAGCAACTGGCGGACTTGGCTTACCATTACCTTAAAAACCGCTATAGCGACCAAAAATACTTCGCGGACAAAATCCGGCTGGTCGGCTTGCGCGGCAAGGAGAAATTTCAGGGGGCAATCAGCAATTACGAGCTGCTAAGCCATATGGATAAAGGCAAGTATGTTTTTCATAACGGCGGTTGGGGTGTAGGAGAGATTGTCGATGTCTCCCTTGTGCGAGAACAACTGACTTTAGAATTTGATTACGTTCCCGGGAAAAAAGAAATCTCGTTTAAGACGGCGTTTAAAACGCTTGTGCCGATTGCAGACGATCATTTCTTGGCCCTGCGCTTTGGAAGCCCCGATCTTCTCGAGAAAAAAGCCAGGGAAAACCCCGTTGAGGTCATTCGGATGCTCCTGCGCGACTTAGGTCCTAAGACGGCAATCGAAATCAAAGATGAACTTTGCGACCTTGTTATCCCAGCAGCTGAGTGGACGCGCTGGTGGCAGACGGCGCGTGCTAAAATCAAAAAAGACACGATGATTGCAACCCCTGAAGATATCCGCGATCCTTTTTGTTTGCGCAAGAGCGGTCTTTCCCATGCCGATCGCTTGCAGCATCTGCTTGAGAATAAGCCGGATCCAAACACGCTGATTCAGACGGTCTACACTTTCCTCAGGGATTTTCCGGAAATACTCAAAGACAATGATTTCAAAGCGATGCTTTTGGCCAAAATGAAGGAAATGCTCTCCCTTAAGGAGATCACCCCTGCCCAAGAGGTTCAGGTTCATTTCTTCCTCCAAGATTTAAATCATGAAAAAGATTCTCCTGTCATCTCAGAGTTGATCAATCGTTTTGACTCCATTGAACAGCTCATCGACTCCATTGAAGTCTTAAGTCTCAAAAAGCGCATTTTAATAGAAAGTAGAAAATGCCGTAGCGATTGGAAACAGCTCTTTTTTGATCTGCTCTTCAAAGTCGACCAAGCACCTCTCAAGGATTACATTCTCTCCGAGCTGATGTCTGCTCAAGAAAAGGAAAAACTTAGAGGAATGCTTGCAGAGCTATACACTCATCCACAGAAATATCCCGATGCTTTCATGTGGTACTTTCAAAAACTGCAGACTGCAGCCCCGATCCCCTTTAATGATAAGCAAGGCAAACTCCGGTTTTTCGAAGGTCTACTCATCCTCTTAAGCCACATCGAAAACGATGCAGAGCAGCGCGAGAGGGTAAAGAAAATCCACGCTCTCATCTCAGGTGGCCGTTTTGCGATTGTCCGCCAAATGATGCAAGAGGCGACCTCTGAAGAGACAAAGGAGTTTATCCTCCTGGCTTCAAAATGCCATTCTCTGAGCGATCACGATCAAAAAATCTTCCACTCTCTTGCAGAAGTCGCGCACCCAGCGGCGATGACCTCGAAAAAAAAGCCAGGTTCAGCAGAGGCTAACGACCCTTCTGTGATCTGGACGACAAACGAGGGTTACATCAAGGTTCAGCAGAAGATCCAGCATATTGCCACAGTAGAGACTGTGGAGAATGCTAAAGAGATCGAAGCGGCAAGGTCCCACGGGGACTTAAGAGAAAATGCAGAGTTTAAAGCCGCCCTTGAAAAGCGGGATAGGCTCCAATCTGAAATTAAGCTCCTCTCTGAACAACTCAAAGGCGCTCGAGTCATCACAAAAGAAGACATTTCTACCGATAAGGTGGGAATTGGGACGGTGATCGACTGCCGGAACAGCCGCGGCGAGATGGTCACCTACACATTGCTCGGTCCCTGGGATGCCGACCCAGACAAGCGCATCCTTTCTTTTCAATCCAAACTTGCTCAAGCAATCACCGGGAAGACAGTTGGCGACACTTTTTCCATTCAAGGGGATGAGTTGACAATCACCGCCATACGCAGCTTTCTAGACTAAGATTGTTTGGAGGCATCCGGATTGAATTGATTTTTAAATGGTGACATTTCAAGTCGACCATTTAAAAATCAGTTCAGTCCGGGTGCCTCTATTTGGTGAAATCAGCTCCCTCCAATGGCTAAAGTCCAGTATATTTTAAAACGACCCTTGAAATTAGGGTCATTCTGAAGAAAGCTTGGGTATTTACCGGCTTTTCCAAAACGCAGGGACAAGGAGAACCAGCAGAATAAAAAACTCCAGTCGTCCCAAAGCCATCCACACAATACAGATGAGCTTTGACAAGGTCGGAAGAAAGGCGCAGGATTGAGTGGGGCCGGCCGCACTAAATGTCATCCCTCCGTTGTTGATCATTGCCGTTACAAGTCCAAGCGAGGTGCTGGGGTCGATCCCATCGACGACTAAAAGGAATGTTCCCAGGACTGCAAGGGAAATCAAAATGCAGAAAAAGACAAAAACGGTGAGTGCCGTTTTGTCATTGATCTGCCGCTCACCGATTTTTAAACAGCGAATGGCATCTGGCCGGAAGATCGATTCGACCTTGTGCCTCATAAAACGAAATAAAATCAGGTGGCGGTCATTTTGATCCCTCCTGCGGTTGATCCCGACATGCCTCCAAAAAACATCAGCGTGAGCAGAAGCACTTGGCAGGCAAAGGGCCAAAGATCGTAGTCGGAGATGGCAAATCCGGTCGATGTCTGTGCGGAAACAGCGTGAAAGATCCCATTTTTTAGTGCCTCGGAAAGAGAAGCCATGCCCCTTTTGGCGTGCCATAAGAGGGCTGTCATGAGCGTTGAGCCAGCGATAAGGGTCAAAATAAAGGTGAAGAACTCAGGCTCATAGATGCGGTAAATCTTTCTGCGAAGGCAATGAAAATACAAACTGAAATTGATGCTCCCTGCAATCATGAACAGGATCACGACCCAATCGGTGCTAGCGGATTGGTAGGCCAAAAGTCCATCATTGCGGACACTAAATCCTCCTGTTGAAATGGTAGAGAGCGTTACGCAAAGGGCGTCAAAGAAGGGGATCGAGGGGTTAAAGAGCATCAACAAAATCACCTGCATTACTGTCAGACCTAAGTAAATCTTCCATAAGAGACTCGCTGTTTCCTTGATGCGAGGAGTCATCCCCTCTTTGGTAGGGCCTGACACTTCTGCTTCGAAAAAGAAAGCGCCCTCCCATAGATAGAGCAGGGAGGATGGTGATGAAGAGGACGACGATCCCCATTCCTCCGATCCATTGCATAAATCCTCGCCAAAACAAAAGAGGCTTAGCAACCGCTTCCACACCGCTTTTTACAATCTGTTGTGTCAGTGAGTTGCGCAAGGGCTCGAGGGTGCCATAAAAAGTATAGGTCGGATTGAGGCCGGCAAGTTGGATGTGGATGGGAACCTCTAGGCCTGTGGCAGGGTCAAACCTTTTGGCGTGGAAGATGTGGAACCTGTAGTTGTCAGGCCCGACATGGCCTCAAAGTAAGCATCAATGGGTTTTTCCAAGGTGTGGGAAAATAAAAAAGGAAGGGCTGAAATAGCGGGTGTGATCAGCCAAACAAGAGCGACGATCAAGATGCCTTCCCTGCGGTGAAAATTGCCCGATGCTCCCTTGCCAAAAAAACAGAGGAGGGCAGCTAAAAGCAGATTTAATGCGATTGTCACTGCAAACCCCTGCCATGAGGGGGTTTCAGAGAGAGGAGAAAAAAATCGTAAAGAATAGCCACGGCAAGGGGGATGCACAGAATCAACGTGAAGTAGATGAGATAACGGCCCAAAAAACGGCTGATTTCTCGGAATGTCATTAAAATAACTTCTTTAATTCTGCTGTGTGTTTCGGATCGCAAATCACAATCACTGTATCGCCAGGGGCCAAAAATATTAGATCCCTTAGCGATCATGATCCTGCCCCGATTTTCAATCAAGGCGATCAAGAAATCCTCAGGCAGATATTTGCTCAGGTCTGTGATGGGGATGCCGACAATCTGGGAATCTGCAGCCACTTTCACCTCGAGGATTTTTGCTCGATGATGATAGAGGGAAGCGACAGAAATCACAGACTGCTCCTCTAGGATCACATGAATTCTGTTGGCGATGGCAATTTTTTCCGAAACGTTGAAATAAATCCCGAGGCGCCGCAGCACAGAAGCGTAGCTTTCATCGGCAACCTGTGCAATCACCTCGGAGCATCCTGCCTGTTTGGCCAAAGCTGCGGCCAGTATATTTTTCTCATTCGACCCTGTGCAAGCAACGAATGCGTCTGAAAGGTGAACCTTTTCTGCCAAGAGAAAGTTGAGATCTGTCGGTTCCTGGTTGAGAATGGTCATTTTGGGAAAGTATTCTGCCAGCAATCGGCATTGCTGCTCGTCGGGCTCGATGATACGCGCGTGAATGTCTTGGCTTTCTAAGATTTTGCAGACCTCGATAGCAATGGGCCCTCCTGCGGCAACCACCACCGATTGAATCTGCTTGGATCGGGTTCCGAATTAATTTCGGACATCACCTTTGCCTCGCCAAGCGGGCAGTCACCTGGTCCCCAGGAACCAAACAGTCTTGGCCTTTGGGAAATAGGATGCGCTCTGTTGTCACCTCTTGTCCAAACGCAGGTTTTCTGCGGATGAGCCCAATGAGCAAGTTTTGAGGTAATTTAAGCTGATAGATGGGTGTGTGGCAGTAACTGGCCCCTTCCGGGCACAAGGAGCGTGCGCATCTGGACTGCGCCGTGGGCAAAATTTTCCACGGCGACACTCCCTGGGTTGACAATGCACTTGTAGATTTCGTGAGCCAGCATCGTCTCAGTGCCGATGAAATGATCGACAAAGAACAGCCGAGCAAAATCCAAGCGAGAGCGCTGCAGAAGGGAAGTTTGATGGATGCGGGCAACTGTTTTAGGATATCCCAAATTTTTTGCAATGGAGCAGGCGACAAGATTAGTCTCATCGGAGCTTGTTAACGCTAGGAAAAAATGGGGGAGTGCTCCAAAAGCTCCTCGAGAAGCTGCCAATGGGTTCCCGATCCCAATTTCAATGCGACATCGGCAGTTCTAGAGAGTTTTTCCAAAGGCTTAGGATCGCAGTCGATGACGACCACATTATGTTCTTCCTTAGATAAGATCGCAGCTAGATACGAACCAATTTCTCCAGCGCCTAAGATGACGATATTCATGATTGTAAAAAGGTGTCATGCCGAATGCTAACGGTATCTTAGTTTTTGACAATAGTTTTTGTACATACGAATCAACTTTGCATTCTTAACTGTTTTGAAAAAGCTTATTGAAATGCTTGAGGAAGAACAAGGGAGGTATACAATTAATCAACCCAACTGGAGTTAATTGCCCCTCCACCCATAAGCCTGTAACGGAATAAAAATGGGAGGGGCGATTAATGGAAGGCGGGAGAAATGGTCTTCAGATGAGTTGCCAATGCACTTCTAAGAAGTGTAAATGGTTGGTCTATGCCTAAAAGTAATTCCTCGGTTCAAAAATTTATACCGGCCAGCTGAAAATGAAAAATTTTGGTAAAATTTTTAGCTTAGTCGAGGAAAAATTCTAGGACTCCTAATTGCTGGGTCGCTCTATCGGTTGTTGATTTGAACTGAGGGAAGCGTTAAAATCCTCTGCTAACGTATACGGGATAGAGTGAAATGACGCTTGCGATTATCGACCATATTTTGAATCCGGGGGGCGGGGCTAGGTTGGTGCGCTCTTTGCTGCCGGCGATGAAAAAGGTGCGGCCGGATTTGAAGATCACTTTTTTTGCCAACGAGCACGGTCTTAAAAGGGATGCGCTAAATGAGGTTTTAACGAGCAAGGGGATCGAGGTTGTCCCTTGCAATCTGTTAAATTTTGCGGCAAGGATTTATTTCAGATCAAGGGAGCAGCATCAGGTGAGAATGGCCATTCCATTCTCTACTACCTTTTCACTTTTTGCGGGCATTGAAGCAGGCTGGA
>CAWCKK010000004.1:0-14956 GCA_963796135.1 uncultured Acidobacteriota bacterium
CTCCCAGAGACGCTTAAAGTGCCCGCATTAATTGTCGTGCCGCCTGTATAGGTGTTTGTTCCAGAGAAAACTTGCGTCCCTGAACCTTGCTTGATCAGAGCGCCTAACCCACTGATCTGCCCTGCAAATGTCGAGCTTGTCGCCGTCCCAAAGGTGAGCACACTTGCCGACTCTAATGTGACAAAGCTATTTGCCGCTGCCCCGATCAGATTGCCGATCGTGAAGCTGTTTCCCACATCAAAGGTAGCACCCGATGCAATCGTCACATCCCCTGCGATGCTTCCCACGACGCTTAAAGTACCGGCATTGATCGCAGTGCCGCCTGTATAGGTGTTTGTCTCAGAAAAAATTTGCGTCCCTGCACCCTGCTTGATTAAAGCGCCTAAACCGCTGATCTGGCCTCCGAATAACGCGCCTCCTCCCGTCCCAAAGGTCAGAACCTGTCCCGATTCTAGGGTGACAAAGCTATTTGAGGCGGTCGCGATCAGGTTGCCAATCGTAAAGCTGCTTGCCACATCGAAAGTGGCAGCAGCAGAAACGTTGACATCCCCTGAAATGCTTCCCGAAACGCTCAATGTCCCCGCATTGATTAAGGTCCCCCCTGTGTAGTTATTCGATCCGCTTAAAATCAAAGTCCCAGTCCCTGTTGCTCGTAGGGGGCCTGTTCCGCTGATTGTCCCTGCAATGGTCGCTGAAAAAGTGGGCTCGACATTAAAAGAAGCCGTCCCGCCAAGGGAAAAGGCGCGACTGCTGTTGAGGGTAGTTGAGCCTGAAAATAGGAGGCTCCCATTGTTTATGCTGACCCCATTTGCGGTTGCTCCCAAGTTGCCATCGCTTGAGATCTCCACTGTCCCTCCCCCTGAAATAGAGGTTAGCCCTGTGTAGGCGTTTGCAGAGTTTGCAAGGATCAAATTACCCGACCCGCTCATCTCTATCCCGCCTGTTGTCGTGCTCCCCCCTCCTGCACCTGCATCGCTTGCAATGGCCTGGGACAAAGTCACTGTGCCTGTAGGAGAAAAATTGATGAGACCCGAAGACATCAAGAAAATGTCCACACCGGCAGCGCCTCCAGAGCCGGCTCCCCCTCCGCCAGCGGCCCCGCCAATCACCTGGCTCCCTGAAAAAATAGAGTTTGTGATGTTCAGCACCCCGCCATTCATCACAAAGATCGCTCCCCCCATCGCCGCACCGCCGCCACCGCCGCCAGCTATTGACCCACTGCCTGCAAGATAGCCCCCGGTACCTGGGCCCAACGCAATTGAAACGGTGCCGCCACCGCCGGCGCCAAACCCGCCATTACCTCCAAACTGACTTTTTCCCGAACCGCCACCCCCTCCTCCTCCAAAACCCCCATCGCCTCCGAATTCATCCGGGTATGTCCCTATGCCGCTGCCAGAACCTCCGCCGCCGCCGCCAAAGCCCCCTTCTCCTCCAATACCACCCGCAGACAAATCCATCCCATTAATGAAGGCACAACCGCCGCCGCCCCCGCCAAATAGACCGGAACAAGAACCCCCAAATCCTCCCACTTCTACCGCACCCCCGCCTCCGGCGCCCCCGTTGACAGAGCTGCCCCCAAGCCCGTTGCCACTTATAGCCGTCGGACCTGCTCCCCCTCCCCCTCCAGAGGTTCCACTGCCGGCACCTCCATTGCCCCCGGAAGCAACTCCGCCGGCCCCCGGAGAGCCTGATGAGCCCGCAGCGCCACTGCCTCCATTTCCACTGCCTAGAGAGTTAGACCCCGCTGCGGTGTCCGAACCGCCGCCGCCGCCGCCGGTGCTTACCGAAGCACCCCCAGGAAACAATAACCCACCGCCACCACCTCCTCCTGCTGTCGCGCCAGCAAAAGACGCCGCTCCTCCAGCGCCTCCAAAGCCACCACCCCCACCGCCTGCACTCTGAAGACCAGATCCTCCCACTCCTGCCGCCATTCCCCCGCCGCCGCCGCCGCCGCCATAAGAGGGCGCAGAACCGTTGCCCACACCCCCAGCCCCCCCTTCGGCAAGACAGTTAGTAAAGGTGATGGCGTCAATGGTAACGCTCACCCCATCGCCGACAAACAACCCCCCTCCAGCCCCCAACGCGCCTCCTCCCCCGCCGGCAGACCCAGCACCTCCAGCGCCTCCGACCGACGCTGTTTCCAACGTGAGGTTCGACACCCCACCTGTGGTGATTGTCAGGCTGCTGGCCCCCGGGAAAAGAACAAAACCCGAATAAAGATTCTGCCCATTGATGATAATCGGGTTGCCATTGAGATTAATCGCGGTCACTGTTTGTAAAGGAGGTAAGGCCTCTGTCAATTGATCGACCCTGTGACTGCGAACCCAATTTGGCTGGCAGTCCCTGAAGCGTTGGCCTGATTGATGCAATAGCGCAGCGTCCCGCTGAGCCCAACCCCTGCATTTGTATCCGCCAAGCTGTTCACAGAGTAGACGTTAGCATAGGAAGAGACTGTGGAAAAAAGAGAAAAGCACACAAAAGAGGCAATGTATTTGCTGACGGACGACCTGCACAACTTGGTCATAAAAATCAACCTCTCGACCTTGGTAAAACCTATTTTTGAAACATAGCAATGAGGTTCATTAAAAAAAAGAGAGGAAACGGACCTTTAAAATAAATGTTAGTTATGTTAATAATGTTGGTAGGGAGATATATACATAATAGAGATAGCAGCTATGATAAAAAAGAAATTTAAATTCGCTCTCTACTGTGTCGCCTCATTGGTTACATTATTCCTCCCCTTTCGCAATTCTTTGCATTTCGACAATTACTTTAAAAAAATCGCCTCTCAGCCTAAAAAAACAGGGATTACCACCCTGCACTACTACGATGTCGACCGCAACCGCCCAGTGATTACAGAGGTCTGGTACCCGGTAGACCCGGATAGCCCTTCGAAAACACCCACAGGTTTCTGGATCCGCTGCGATGAGGCCAGGGATGCGCCTTTGAGCAATAAAGAGAAAAAGTACCCCCTCATCATGATGTCGCATGGCAGCGGAGGCGATCGATACAACATCTCCTGGCTGGCTGAGTTTCTCTGCGCCAATGGGTATATCGTGGCCGCCACCGACCATTTTGGGAACACCTGGAACAATAAGATCCCCGAATACTACGCCCGCCCTTGGGAAAGACCTCGGGACATCTCCTTTGCCCTTGATCAGCTTCTTGAAAATTCTCCGTTTAAGGATAGAATCGACTCTGAAAAGATTGGGTTTGTAGGCCACTCCCTAGGGGGAGCCACCGGGATCTGGATTGCCGGAGCCCAAGCACCGGCTCTAGATAGCTCCCACGTACAGACCCACGCGGCCAAGGACCTGGCCGGCATCGTCCCCACAGAGCTGCTAGAAAAAATCGACTTTAGCCAAGCTACTGGCTCCTACAGGGATGAGCGGATCTCTGCCATCATGGTCATGGCTCCGGCATTGGGCTGGATGTTCACCGAAAGCAGCCTCAAAGGCATCGATATTCCTGTCTTGATTATCGCCCCTGAAAAAGACGAGGTCGTTTCCACAGAAAACAACGCAAAAATTTTCGCATCGAAAATTTCTAAATCAAAACTAAAGATTCTGCCCGGCGAAGCCACCCATTACGTCTTTTTAAACCGAGCCAATGCCATTGGCAAAAGGTTTTTAGAGTCGAGATACTGCGAGGACCCTAAGTCGATCGATCGGAAAAAACTCCAAGACGAGATCGCCGAAAATTCCACTGTCTTCTTCAATGAAAAGCTGCGCAGGTAGAGGCTAAAGTCCAGGCGATTGGTATAACCTGGCAAACGTCACATGCCCGCTTTTAACCTTATCGCGCCGATAAGAAAAGCAGTCTTGAACATTTTCATAAGTGCACATTCGGGCAATTTCGATGTGGTGAGGCAAAACCCCGCATTTTTGCAGTTGATGCTCGGCAATGGCCCAAAGATCAAAGTAGTTGGGTTCCACCTGAAAAGCCCAAAACTCCTCCGGGAATTCTTCCTTGTAGTGCTTAAACTCGGCATGCTTTGGACCCAAACTCGGAGAGATTCCGACGAGAAGATCTTGCGGCTTGGATCCAAATTCCCGCTGCATTCCCTCGATTGTTGCACGGTAGATGTTTTTGACATTGCCGCGCCATCCAGAGTGCACAGTTCCAACAGCCACATGCACCGGATCGTAAAAAATTGCCGCCTGGCAATCGGCATGTTTAACCCTAAGGGCAAGCCCTAATTGGGCAGTGATGAGGCCATCGCACTCCCCTGCCTGGCAGTTGCGGTCTTTAACAAACACAACCCGGCTGCCATGGACCTGGAGCCCAGAGACAAAATCGCCGCTATTTAACTTTTTAACACTTTCCTCTGGAAAAACCTGAGCCCTTGCATCGCGCAAGACCACCCCGTGGACAAGGCGCTTTTCTTGCGCCAACATCTCAAATTCTAGCCACCGGCATCCCTCTTGTTCCCTGAGTATCACGTAACCTCCCATATTCACAGGGCTTTTTGATGAAAAAGATTTGACAGTCCGTCGTTCATAGAGGGGTCGGCTAAAAATACGTTCGCGACTTGGCATTGCAGAAAAACGATGAATTCACAAATCGCTTACAACCAGCACCGCGTAACTATCAAATCTTTTTCATCAAAAAGCCCTGCCATATTCATGCTTTTTAGACTGGACTTGTATCCATTGCTCGGTGCCGCCTTCAACTCTAGAGGTGAAGGCGGCACCGAGCAATGGATACAAGTCCAGTTAGAGTTGAAATTAACCAAACTATAATGATAAAATGGCCGAAAAAAAAGGAAATTTAGTTATGAGCATTTCAATATTTGACTCTTCGGTATTAAACAACTACCAAAATCTTTACAGCTTTTTTAAAAACTCCAACGCAGTCAATGAAGTTTTAGAAAACAAGAACAAACCTTACACTAAGCCGCTCGCCCCATTAAACCCCAACTTAAAACTGCATTGGCATGTCTGCCAATTGGTGACAGCCCCGTTTCGTACCCTTTCAGCATGCGTATTTATCGTACTAGGCAAGCTGGCTCTAGCTGTCCGCGCAGTCAATGTGGCAAAAGGCGCCAGAAGACTATCGGATATTTTTTCGGCGGGCTTTCATTTCTGCTCTGATGAGGCGACAAAAATTTTCAAAATTAAAAACAGCATTAACGCCCCCGGCCCCTTAGGGCAACAGATCTATCAGCACCCCTTCATCCCAGAGAGCCAGATTACCGATCCCGAAATTAAAAAAAGAACATTTTCCAAACTTGGAGGGATAAAATTTAATAATGAAGGCCTGTGCCGCGGGATGAGCCATTGGTTTATTTACCTTTACCACAAGACAAGAGGGGAGTGCTCCGATCCCCGTCGCCAGATGTCTTCAATAGGCAAGCAATTTCAACAAGGTGCTAAAGCAGAGCCTGCATTACTCCAAAGCTTATATGTCCGAGGGGGAAAGCTCTTAGATATGAAAATAAACCCCAGTCCCTGGGCCTGCTCCTTTGACACTTGGAAACAATCTAAAACCCAATTGATCGGTCAGCTTCAAAACATGGCCTCAGGAGCCTATTACGTCGGCTTACCCGGACACGGAATTGCTTACGTCAAATGCAATGAAAAACTCAGCTACCTCTTTGACCCCAACTACGGAATTGTAGAGATCCGAGGCGATGCGGCAGGTGCGAAACTTTACGAATTGATCGAATATAGCCTACGCCTTAGTGGATACGAAAGCAAAGAACACCAACAACCGCCTTGCCTTATCTACTTCCAATCATGCAGTAAGCGCTAAATCACCTCTAAGTGATTAGAGGTGATTGGAAAAGAAACTACTTGGCAACGTTCTCTGCAGCTTGCTCTGCATTGGCGATGCTAGCACCTTCTTTGGAAGTGACCGCAGCAAGCATTTTCTGCACTGCATCGTTAGGACACGCGCCGTTTTTCACAGCAATCATCACCGCTTTTCTCTGTTCGACGGAAAGTTTGTCGCTGAAGGAATGGCGATTCTGATCATTTAATTTAGCAGCAAAAGACATCTCATCTGCTGAAAGCGCTGTGTGCAGAGCCTCTTTATCTACTGCATTCACATTTTCTGCATGCAACGCAACGCCGACTGTCATGAGAGCAAGGGCTAGGGCGACTAACGTATTCTTCTTCATATTGTTCTTATCTCCTCATAAGGTTCTAAGCGAATTTTTCACTTAGATTCCTATAAATGTAAAAAACATAACCGTTTTTGTCCAGTAATACATCGAATTTCGGCTAAACAATAAAAAACTCGATATTTGAAAAACGAAAAGTTTTATACCCCATGAACTCAAAGAAATTTATTGAAATTAACGTCACAGCTTTCCTAAAATCCAGATAAATAAGAGGGCTTACATGGCGGATAGACCCGTGGAATGCAGCCACTGTAAAAAGATCATCAAAGTCACTTACAAAGAAATCGTAGACACTTCGATTGTCTCGACAGAAATGTGCGCCGACTGCCCTATCCTGCAGCAAAGACTCCATGGACAAACAACAGCTCCTGCCTTAAAGGAAGGGCTAAGCGATACAGAAAGCACCGGGCTTTGCTGCGGTAATTGCAGAACATCTCTAGACTCTGTCAAAATGGGAGATCCCTTAGGATGCAGTGAGTGCTACGCGGTCTTTTCCGATGTGCTCATCGCAGAACTCATCGCAACAGATAGGATCCCCTCTCGCATCAAGAAGGAATTTCCATCCAAAAGAGGACAACCCCTTCACGTAGGCAAATCTCCCAATAAACCCCTCACCATCCCCCCTTCAAGCAGGCTAACCACCTTGAATACAGCCTTAAATGAAGCACTAAAAAAAGAAAACTATGAACAAGCAGCATGGATTCGCGATCAGATCAAAGATCTGACACAAAAAGGCTCTTAAATGACAGAAAAAAACCAGCTTCCCAAAATGCTCTTAGAGCACACCCTTTGGGAAACAGAGATTAACCCCATCTGGCTTGCTACCTCATTCTTACTCCAGAGGAATTTGGCAAAATACCTTTTCCCACCCAAGATGAATGAAAGGCAATACGAACAGACTCTCACTTTGCTCAAAGAGCAGCTTCTGCAATCCCCCTCCCTCCAGCACCCCGTCTGGATCAATGCGCAAGAGACAAGCACCTTGGACAAAGAGTTTTTATACGAGCATTTTCTCTGCCTGGATAGCTTTCAAAATGCCCTTGCAGGCCAAGGGTTTATCGTCGACGACAGCGTGCGCTTTTTGGCCAAGATCAATATCCAAAACCACCTCCAGATGCAACTGACCGATTGCCAAGGCAAATGGGAAAGCGCCTGGAATGCCTTGAACCAAATCGAAACAGCGCTTGGATCCTCTTTAGACTTTGCCTTTTCTCCAAAATTCGGCTACCTCACAGCAGAACCGAATCTTTGCGGCACAGGGCTGACTGTCCAAGCCTATTTGCATCTGCCCGCGCTCATCCACACGGGTCAGCTTACAGAAACACTTTTGAAGCAGAAGGAAGAGGGGATAGCTGTCAGCAGCATCGGAGGGAATCTAGATGAGATCATCGGCGATCTGGTCGTGGTCAGCAATACCTTCACTTTAGGGGTGAACGAGGAGAACATCCTGCACCTGGTACATGCGATGGCAATGAAGCTGATGGCGATTGAAAAAATGCTCAGAACACACCTGCAAACAGATCATCAAGTGATGATCAAAGATCTGGTCTGCCGCTCTTTTGGCCTGCTGCTCCACTCTTATCAACTGCAGATCAAGGAAGCACTCGGAGCATTGAGCCTGATGAAACTCGGGCTCAATCTAGATTGGATCAGCGGGATCACCGACGCCAAGCTCAACGCCCTTTTTTTTCAATGCCGAAGAGCCCACCTTCTGCACGCTCTCTTAGATCCCAACCTCACCGATGCCCAAGAAATTGCTCACAAACGAGCAGAATACCTCCACAAAAACATGGAAGGGATCCGCTTAAAAATTGAAGCCTCTGCTTAATTTCTCTATTGGGGTACACTGGTTCCATGCCAAATCACACCCCCCACTTCACATCCGATGGCGTCAAAGCCCTGATCCTCATGGGAGGGACAGGGGAGCGGTTTGGCAGTCAAACACCCAAACAATTTCACCGCTTGTCTGGAAAAAAAGTCTATTTACACACCCTCGAGGTGTTTTTAAAGTCCCCTCTTTTTGAAAAGATCATCCTCGTCTGCCATCCCGATTGGATCGAAGAGGTGGAAAAAGATTTGACCTTTTACCCCAATGCCGCTGTTTTGGTTGTAGAAGGTGGCAATACGCGGCAAAGCTCCTCCTTAAAAGGACTACTTGCCTGCGGAGATCAGACTCAGGTCGTCGTCATCCACGATGCTGTGCGCCCTTTTGTCTCCCAAGAAATCTTAAAGCAAAATGTTCTCGGCGCGCTTAAATACCTGGCGGTTGACACATGCATTCCCTCTGCTGACACCCTCGTCTACGCGCCTCAAAACAACCAGATTAGCGCAATCCCCTTGCGCTCTGAATACCTGCGTGGACAAACCCCACAAAGCTTTTCCTATCCCCTGATCCTCCAAGCGCACCTCCACCATCAAAAAGGAGAGGGCAACAGCTCGGATGACTGCTCCCTGCTCATCGGCAATAACTATCCTGTTCACATCGTAGAAGGAAGCGAAGAGAACATCAAGATCACCTCGGAACTCGATCTGTTTTTGGCAGAACAAATCCTGCGGTTAAAGCAGATCCCCTCCCCACCTCAGGACACCAGCTGCTCTCTGAACGGCAAAAAAATCGCTGTGACAGGAGGAACAGGGGGCATTGGAAAGGCCCTTTGCCGCCTGTTGAAAGAAGAAGGGGCCATTCCAATTGCTCTTTCTCGCAGCTCCTCTGACTACGCTGTGGATCTGACCTGCTATGATAAGACACAAAAAACTTTCGATCAAATTTTGCAAGACTTAGGACCGCTGGATGCCCTCATCAACAGCGTCGGCTCTCTGCAGGGAAAACCACTTGAGCAATTGCCAAAGGGGCAAATCGACGCCCTGATTGCCACTAACCTCATGACCGCCATCTACAGCTGCAGGTGTGCCCACTTAAAAAAGGGAGCTCACATCATCAATATCGCCTCATCTAGTTACGCAAGAGGCAGAAAAAACCTGACCCTCTACGCCAGCGCAAAATCTGCCCTTGTCAACTTCACTCAAGGCCTTGCAGAAGAAAGGGAAGATCTGCAAATCAACGCCCTAGTTCCCCAACGCACCCATACACCCATGCGCACCCATCACTTCCCCGACGAGGACCCTGCAACTCTCCTGACACCTGAGGAGGTCGCACAAAAAATCATCACCCTGCTCAAGCAAAGCGCGCTCACCGGCACAGTTGTCGAAGTCAGAAAAAAATAGACCTCTTGCGTAACCTGCTTTGTTTGAAAAATTTGATGATTTTTCTGTCCATTCTTTACAAAACTTTTTCGCCATGTGTTTACACATGGAGAAAAAGTTTTGTAAGGAATGGACCAAAAAGCGCAAATTTATCAAGAAAATGAGGTTACGCAAGAGGTCTAATATTAGCCATCTTGCGCAAGATAGCTATTGACATGCGTCAATAAGAACCGATACTTTTGCTTCTATATGAACTCAAAGATCAATCGCAGCAAATGGGGAATCCTGATCAGTTGCAGTTTGAGCTGTTTTGTCGTTTGGCTCGATTACGCCATTGTCAACACAGCTCTTCCTGCCATTAAGCAAGATCTATCCGCCTCTATCGTTCAACTGCAGTGGATCATCAACGCCTCTACCCTCGCTATCACCGTCTTCATCGTCACCTTAGGGCGCTTAGCAGATCATATCGGAAGGAGGATGATCAACATCCTGGGGGTCTTATGTTTTGGAATCTTCTCCCTAATGGCAGGGCTTGCGCAAACGCCGGAATGGTTGATTTTTTGTAGATTAGTCCTCGGCATAGCAAGCGCAGCGATCATCCCGACTGCGCTCGCCCTCATTTCACAGGCATTCCCCGGAGAGCAAAAGGCCAAAGCCATTGGAATTTGGAGTGGGATTGCAGGCCTTGGGATGGCAGCTGGGCCTGCTATCGGAGGTTTCTTAATCAGCGCCTTGAGCTGGCGATGGATTTTTTTCATCAACATTCCCGTCTCTATTGGAAGCATGATTTTGAGCATCCTCTACGCCAAAGAATCCAAGTCAGAGCTTGGCGCCAAACAAGTCAATTTTAAAAATTTCTGCCTATTCACCATTGGACTGACAACACTTGTCGTCTGGTTAATGCATGCCCCCGATTGGGGATGGGCAAGCATAAAAGCCATCCTTTGTGCGCTGAGCGCCTGTATTTTTCTTTGCGCTTTTTGCCTTTCTGAGCGCCGCTGCACCTCCCCGATTATCCCGCTGTCCCTTCTCTTCAATCGCCACTTTTTCTACCCCACCGCAGTCATGTTTTCCCTCATGTTTGTGTTTTCTTCCTCTTTGTTTTTATTGCCTCTTTACCTGATGCAAATCCGCCATGAAAAAGCCTACCAGGCAGGCCTTATGATTTTATCGATCACAGGCTGCATCGTAGTGTTTTCCGCCTATATCGGACAATTAATGCGCACCATTTCAGCCAAGGCGCTGATCCTCTTAGGGCTGATTTTTTTCGGCATCAGCACAAGCTGCCAAGCTCTGTTTTCTATCCATAGCCCCTTATTTTTTGTCCTTATCCCCCTCATTCTTCTCGGCTTAGGCTGGGTCATAGCCAGGATTCCAGCGACGACAACCGCGCTTGAATCCGCCCACCACCATTTTGCCGGAACAGCTTCTGGGGTTCTCTGGTCTGTGCAAAACGCAGGCGCTGTGCTGAGCATTGCCATCATCATGACCATCTTTCGAAAGATCTTTGAGGTGGAGTCGACACCCGCTTCTTTCATGACCGGGTTTCGATTCTGCATGTTCTTGCTTGCCATCTTCACTTTTCTTGTGATCATCGCTATTGCCATCGGGATGAAACCTGTCATTAAAAAAAAGCGCCACTCACCATGATTTCTTCCACTCCCACTCAAACTTTTCGGTGGATTACGCCGCTAAAAATGTTTGCCGTTTTCTGTATGAGCAGCGCGTGCTGTTTTGGATCTGATCTCCCCCTTTCCCTAGAGGAAAAAGTGGGGCAAGTCTTAATGGTACATTTCTATGGACAGACGGCTAACGACGATGCCAAGGCCCTCATTCAAGACATCCAAGTCGGAGGGATCATTTACTACAACTGGTCTAATGGCTTGACGTCCCCTGAACAGGTGCGGACCTTAAGCCAAAACCTCCAGAACCTGGCTGCGAATACCCCTAAATCGATCCCTCTTCTCATCGCAGCCGACCAAGAAGGCGGCGCGGTTGCCCGACTGCGCTTCACCCCCTTCCCTGCAAACAGAACAGTCGGGGAAACCGGCGATCCCAACCTTGCAGAAGCAGTCGCCCTCGCCATGGGACAGCAACTGCAAGCTGTGGGCATTAACATGAACCTAGCACCCGTTGTCGACGTGGACAGCAACCCCAACAACCCAGTCATAGGCACCCGCTCTTTCGGAAACAATCCAAAATGGGTCGCCGCATTTGGAAAAAAGTCTCTAGATGGGTTTAAGCAAGCCCAAGTGATCGCCACACTAAAGCATTATCCAGGGTATGGAGATGTCGCTATCGACCCTCACCAAGATCTGCCCGTACTTAATAAATCTAAAGAAGAATTAGAACAGGTTGAGCTTCTCCCCTTTGCAAAGCTTGCCCCCTTTGCAGATGCCATCATGACAGCCCATATTCTGGTGCCAGCTTTAGATCCAGAAAATTGCTCCACACTATCGGAAAAAACCCTGCGCTACCTTAGAGACGTCATCGGCTTTGAAGGCGTCGTCGTCACAGATTCCCTTGTCATGAGAGGCGTTCTCAAAACATGCCACAGCGTCGATGAAGCTGCCATTTGCGCCCTCAACGCAGGCTGTGACCTTCTCATCTTAGGCGGCAGGCTGCTCAACGGCGAAAGCACTGAATGCGGACTCAACCTAGAAAGATATCCGCCGAGTGCACGGCTCTATTACAGCAGCCGTTAAAAGTGGGCGAATTAAAGAGGACCAATTAAACGCAGCTGTGGAAAGAATCCTCAAGCTCAAAGCCCGTTTACGGACAAAACTCAAAACTTGGCCGAAGCCCGTTGAGAACAGTCAGTGTTCGGGACGGTTGAGAACTTTTTTTTCATATAAGCAGGCAGCTTAGAAACACAACACATTTACACTCTCTTAAAATCTGCTTTTGGTTAGATATGCCTGTTGGGGATGGTGAGGTGCTTCAGGATACCGCAACTCTAAAAACCCTTCATAAACTATAAGGGCTGACCGATACGCAGTGGCTGGTGATTACGCCGCTATTGCCAAAGGAACCCGAGCAGAGAGGTAAAGGACATCCACATACACCTTGGAGACCGGTTTGCAACACAATTTTGTGGGTTCTGATCACAGGATCGAGATGGTGCGATGTTCCCAAGGAGCGAACAGTGGGGTTCCCGTTCTGTCGCGCACAGGTGGTTAGGAAGATGGTCGGAGGAGGGAATATTAGACCTCTTGCGCAACCTGCTTTGTTTGAAAAATTTGATGATTTTTCTGTCCATTCCTTACAAAACTTTTTCTCCATGTGTAAACACATGGCGAAAAAGTTTTGTAAGGAATGGACCAAAAAGCGCAAATTTATCAAGAAAATGAGGTTGCGCAAGAGGTCTATTGAACAAGTTGCTGCAAGCTCTGCTTGACACAGCCGATCTCGCCGGTTTGTTAGACTGGGAACGATTAGCTGCTGATGGTTTTTTTTCCAGAGGGAAGGGAGGCGGCGAGGAGGTTGAATACGGATTCAAGGGAAAAGGAACTACTACCCATCTACTGGTAGAAGGAAACGGGTCCCCTGTGGCGCTAACAAGCACTGCGGCGAATGGAGACGAACGTCAGCAAGTGGAGCCATTGCTAGACAAGGTGCACTTGAAGTTAAAAAATGTGCAGGAACGGCTGGGAACGGTTCCAATTTTTGAGGCAGATAAGGGTTACGATGCCGATGATCTTAGGCGCAAATTGTTGAAGAGGCAAATTTTTCCCTGGATCTGCAGACGCAAAAAACCAGGAAAAACGGCCGAAAAAATAGAATCCACTTTGAAGAGGATGCGATGGAAAGTAGAGGGTGCGATTTCTTGGTTGCAGAGAAAATTCAGGCGGCTAGCTGTTCGATGGGAGAGAAGAGCGCGTTACTGGAAGGGTTTTCTGACCTTCGGACTGATAATTTTTTGGATGGATAGATTACTGGGATAGACTCATACTTCATTCATCGTAAGATTGTAAATTTAAATATACATCGCTATTCTCACGATCTCAAGGAACTTTTGATGGTTTCTTTAGCTGAACTTTGATATCCTCCAATGGACTTATGGACCTAAAGAAAAAAATGACAGCCACAGAAAATAGGCATTGGAATGAATAAGCAATCCTCTCAATCCCACACACAGAATCAGGTTATTCTTTATACAGCAGCTGATGGAAAAGTGATGGCCAATGTTCTTTTTGCAAATGACACATTTTGGCTAACTCAATCTGTTATGTCTGAGTTGTTTGGAGTCAAAATACCAGCGATTTCTAAGCATCTGAAAAATATCTATGAAAGCAAAGAGTTAAGTCCTGAAGCAACTGTTTCCAAAATGGAAATAGTTCAGATAGAGGGAGAGCGTCAGGTTACCCGTGAAGTCGAAGTTTATAACCTAGATGCTGCAATTGCTGTGGGATATCGGGTCAACTCAATCAAAGCCACACATTTTAGGATATGGGCGACTAACACCCTTAGAGAGTTCATTGTCAAAGGATCTGTTAGATCTAATTTTCTATTATCTCTAAACATCAATTGGATCATTCTCACTGTTATGGGCTCCTTTAACCTTCCAAACCTCAACATTTTCAAATCGCCCTGGGGTGGTAATACGAAACCTGTGCTCTCCAGATCCGTTAGTTTACCCCAGTCAAAAATTCTGAATGCGTCCAATCGCCCCCATTTTCTTATCTCGTTCTGCTTCAGCAATTCCTGCTGACATGTCCTCTGTTTAGAAATCCTGACGAATCATTATGTCAGAACCCTTGTCAGGATTCCATAAATTTTGTTACGCTGTTCCCTCGTTATCCAAAAGCTAGGGGGACATTCGAAATGTCGAGGTACAATTCAATTACTGAAATGATGGTTCTCCAGGAATTTCAGAAAAAAGATCGACCAAGAAGATGGCGTGGCTTCTTTTGAAAAGTCCGAATCCCCCGACGGAATAACCCACACGAAAAAAGCAACTACCAGATGTGCACAAGGGCGTAGGCGCCGAGACGCTTCTTCCAATACTCGAATTGAGAACGACAATTTTTGAAGGAACGTTGAAGTGAAAGGGCTCCGTCTCCTTCCATGCGTTGGAGAAGATCGGAGTAGGTGTGATTTTTATTGTGGGCTTCAAAATTGTATTGGCCGAGTTTGATCCGCCGCTGGGTTTCTTTTGCCCAGTCCTCAACCACTTGTTTGCGATCTGAAGTTTTACAAACTGTGGGATAGCCTTTGATGCGAACGACAGCGCGCCACACGCTACTCTTGCCGTCTTTGGATTTTCTTTTGTAAATGGATGCCATGACTTTAGTCTCTTGTATTGGAGTTCGAGACTGGATGTGCTGGCAAGACTATTTTTCGTTGCACCACTCCTGCACCATTTGCCTTAAATCTTAGACCCAAAGTTTAATTTGAGTCTATTGATTAAAGCTTAAAGCTAAGTAATCGTGCTAGATAAGAAATTGAGACTTGATGGACTCGAACCATCGACCCTCTCCTTAAAAGGGAGATGCTCTACCGACTGAGCTAAAGTCTCATTTTACTAAATTGACCCCAAGGGGATTCGAACCCCTGTTATCAGAATGAAAATCTGGTGTCCTAGACCAGGCTAGACGATGGGGCCAATAATAAATAAGAACTGCCAAT
>CAWCKK010000005.1:0-39297 GCA_963796135.1 uncultured Acidobacteriota bacterium
GGGATCTTTTGCTTTAGAGATGTAACCGAAGGTTTCTTTAGACAGCCATTCGGAAAAGGCTTTATATAGAACAATACAATCTTCTCTCTTGCGGATCGACCAATCATGGTAACAGCGAATTGTATCAATGATAAGGGAAGGATTCTGCATTGATAGATCATGCAAGGTGATTGTTTTTTTCTTGTTTACAAGAGGTAAAAGCTCTGCATCAATAAGCTCACGCATCATTCCCAGATAGCGTTTCCCGAACATTTTATCATTGCTGATGAGTTCTCCCCATAAGAGGACTGTGAAGGAAAGCGGTACTTTGGCAATGCTTTCCTTGAAGTCAGAAACTTGCTTATGGAGGCTTTGGGAAGATTTTAGAAAGTCTGCTTTGAGTGAGAAAAGCTTTTTTTCATCCTGACTGGAATCATAAGAAAGACAAGCTTTAACTAACTGATTATAAGCTTGACTTTCTTCTGTGTGTGCATGTGTGTCTTTATGCGCCATTCTCTATTTTTCCTAAAACCTCTTCATTCATCCGGTAAAGCACTCTTGCTGTGGATGAAACAGACAGGTGGCTATACCTTTTGACCATTGCTAGTGCTTATGCCCTAGCACTGCCCCTACTTCAAGTGTGGAGGCTCCGCCCATCGTTAAATGGGAAGCTGCAGTATGTCTTAACGTATGGAAGCAGATTTCAAGACCGGCTTCCTCAATTGCATTTTCCCAAGCTCTTCGAATATCGGCAGGCTGCTTTCCATCACCACTTGAAAAGACATATTCGCTTAGAATAACTCTTTTCTTTTTCTCATCCAAGAGACAACTCACTAAAAGAGGACTTAATGGAATAGTGCGAGTCTCTCCATTTTTTGTCTCTCTAAAGGTGGCTGTCTGACGCTTAAAATCTAGGTCTTTCCATTTCAGACCTAAGATTTCCCCTCTTCTTGCACCGCTGCAAATAGCAAAAAGTGTGACAGCATAAAGGTGGGGACTTTTGCTGGTTTTACAAATGGCCAAAAGCTTTTCGATTTCCTCTTTGGTCAGAAACCTCTCGCGCGGTTTTCCCTCTTTGTATCTAGCAATTTTCGCTACGGGATTCTCCTTAAGCCAGTTCCACTCCCGGACAGCCTTACTAAATGCACCGCTTAGAGCAGCTAAATAGCGGTTTGCTGTCGATGGGGACCTTAAAGTCCTGCGGGGAGTTCCCTCCTTCAACAGCTGTTCTTTAAGTTCAGAAATAACTGAGGACGTAATGTGGCACAAATAATAGTTCTTAAGGTGTTTTTTCCACCAAAGAAGCTGCTTCTTATATTTTAGAAAGGTTTTATGCTGAAGGTCCCTTTCTAAATACCTGTCGATTAAATCTGCAAAGGTGCGCTCTTTACTCTCTGTTCTTCCGAAAAATCTTCCTTGCCTAACGTCGGCTTCCATTTTGGAAGACCACTCCTTTGCCTCACGTCGTGTGGGAAATGACTCCGAGAGGTCGGGAGATCCGTTTAAGCGGATTCTTGCGCGATAAGTAATGGTTCCAGATGGGTGCACTCGTTTTTCGATATATGCCATAAAAATAACCTCCTGATTTTTTCATACTGACCCAGTAGTGGCCCAGTACACAATTCGTCTCAATTGTCAGGAGGTTAAAGTTTGTACATAACTCGTTCATCATCAACTATGCTCGGAACAGGAGTTGAACCTGCACGGCCTTGCGGCCAGGGGATTTTAAGTCCCCAGTGTCTACCGTTCCACCATCCGAGCAGAGGATACGCGGAGAGTGTAATCAAAAATAAGGGTTATGCGCAATTGGAAAATCGAAGGGGGCAAAAACCCCCCTTATTTTGTTAGAAGAAGTAAACGTCGTTGGCACCGGGCAGCAGGGAAAAGTGGGTCGATGAGAGCGATCCCACCTCTGAGGTGGCATAGGGGGACACGCGATGCAGGGGGGCAGATTCTGAGCCTCCGGCTTCTTCATCATCCTTCGGTTCTTTTTTCGGAGCTACTTCTTTGGGTTCATAATTTTCCATAAACTCTTTATCTTTGTAGCGGCCGATAGTTTCTGAAATAAGCGTGGTAGGAGGGGGGATGAGGGAAGAAAACATCTGAGATGAAACTTTCGTTTCATCTTCTGCACCACCTCCTTGTGTCTTTTGTTCACTTTCTGTGTGGAGTTGTGTTTCGTGCGGGGCTGTTGTCTGCGCTCTGCCCATTCTAGCTCATCCTACGACCTGCGGTGACGGCGGCGGCGGCGATCTCTTCTTTTATCCATGCGAGATCCGGCTGTTTGCTCAGCTGGGGCCTCTTCGGCATGTTCTTCTTCTGCAGAGGCGACAACGGGCTCTTGCTCTTGCTGAGGTTGTTCTCTATGGCGGTGCGAGGCTTTCGCGCCCTCCACCAATCTTGATATTGCGGTCATGGCTGACGTTCTTGAGGGCTACTTTGGTCTCTCTGACCTCCAGCACCTCGTAATCTGTAACCGGAACCAAAAAGGCCTTAGGCCGTTCCATCGAGCGGAAAAAAAAGGCGCGTCCAAAGGAGACGACCTCAACTGCATCGACAAAGTACTCTTCTGTCACAGACCCATTTTTGCTGCTGCGGACAAGAAGTTTGGATCCCTCTTTGGGGGATATAATCGTTTCAATGATGGGTTCTCGAGTAAAATTCACAAGTCTATTTCCTGTTTTAAGAATTCGTGCCGCATTTCAACCATCAGAGGTTAATCATTTTTTGAAAAAAACCTCAGCCGATGGAGATAAATGCGATTATTTTTCTTTGGATGCCATGTATCGCAGTAAATCAACGACGCGATGGGCGTATCCCATCTCATTATCATACCATGCCACCAATTTATAAAAACGGGGATTCAGTTGAATTCCTGCGCGTTTGTCAAAAATGCAGGAGGCGGGGTTGCCGATAAAATCAGAAGAGACGACCTCTTCATCGCAAAATTCAATAATTCCTTTCATAGGCCCTGCCGCCGCTTTTTGCATGGCGCTGCAGATCTGCTCATAGGTCGTTGGGGAGGTCACACGGACGGTGAGATCCACAACAGAGACATCAGGTGTCGGAACTCTAAATGCCATCCCGGTCAGTTTGCCTTGGACAGACGGAATGCACAGGCCGACTGCCTTGGCAGCCCCTGTCGAGGCAGGGATGATATTGATACTTGCCGCCCTCCCCCCTCTCCAATCTTTTTTAGACGGGCCATCCACAGAAGGTTGTGTTGCGGTCATAGAGTGGATCGTCGTCATCAGCCCTTCTTCTATCCCAAAATTGTCCAGAACCACCTTGGTCAGAGGCGCTAGGCAATTGGTCGTGCAAGAGGCGTTCGAGACGATAAAATGGGTCTTTGGGTCATAGCTATTCTCATTGACGCCCATCACAAAGGTGGGACAATCCCCCTTTGCTGGCGCTGTAATGATGACGCGATAAGCCCCTGCATGAATATGTTTCTGCGCCTCTTCGGGGTCGACAAAATGCCCGCTAGACTCAATGACATAATCCACTCCTAGCTGCTTCCAAGGCAGCAGAGAGGGATCTTTTTCTGAAAGGACAAGGCTTTTTTTGCCATCGACATTCAATTGCTCCCCGTCTGCCTTGATATTAAAATTTGGCTTGCCATGAACAGAGTCATATTTGAGCAGGTAGGCTAGATTATCGGGGGGAACTAGGTCATTGATCGCAAGAATGTCAACATCGGGATAGCTTTCATGCAGATTTCGAAAGACGAGCCTGCCAATCCTTCCAAATCCGTTGATTGCAATTTTAATCGGCATTTTTAACCTCCAGAGAAAAACAGATGAAATTTCTATGGTAAAGGAGTTTTTTTTGAATGTAAAGGGAGAATTGACTGGCCAAACAGTGCTTTGTCTGGCCGGTCGAAAACTGGCTACTCTGGCAGGTACTCGATGTAACAGGTCGGGGCATAATCGCCCACGCGGAAATCCTTTTTGATGATCCGGGTGTATCCGCCGTTGCGGGTTGCAAAACGCACGCCGAGTTCTGCAAAAAGCTTGGAGATGACCCTACGGTCGCCGTTATAGCTGGACGTGTCGCCTTTCTTTGCCGCTCTTGCTTCTTTGGGGGTCAGGGCATTATAGGAAATCATGAGCTCAGCCACAGCCTGACGCCTGCTAGCCAACGTGTTTTTCTTGGCTAAGGTCACCATATGGTCCGCATGACGGCGCAGCTCTTTTGCTTTTCTTTCAGTCGTCTCGATGCGGCCATGCTCAATCAACGATTTCAGCATATTGGCAATCAAGCAGCGGCGATGACTTGCGGTTCTTCCAATTTTAAATGTGTGTTTACGGTGTCTCATTCTTGGTTCCTGCTTTTTCGTTGATGTATTCTTGGATGACGTCTTTCACATTATCCTTTGTAATTCCAAACTTAGTTAAGTCCATGCCAAGAGAAAGGCCCATCTCTTCGAGTTTTTCTTGATCTCATTTAACGACTTTTTGCCAAAATTTCTAAACTTGAGCATTTCAGAGTCCGGCATCACGACAAGCTCAGCAATCGTGTCGATGTTTGCTCCTGCAAGACAATTGGTCGAGCGGACGGAAAGTTCCATCTCATTGATTTTAAGAGCGAGTTTTGCCATGAGAGCATCCCGATCGGTATTGAGCTCGACTTCGCCTTGATCGAAGGTGAAGACTGTGAATTTTAACTGATCAAACACCTGTAAATGCAGAATGCCGATCTGCGTTGCAAACGTCAGAGCTTCTTCTGGAGTGATCCTTCCGTCTGTAGAAACCTCGAGAATCAAGCGGTCAAAGTCGGTATCTTGACCAACCCGGGTATTCTCGACAAAATAATTCACAAGCGGACAGGGGAAAAGGCAGAGTCAATCACGATCTCATCGGTGCCTTTCTCTACCATTTTATGTCTTTCTGAAGGGACATACCCCCTTCCAAAGGAAACTTTAATATCGACTTTGCGGGTCATCGGCTTTGTCACCGTAAAGATAGCAAGGCCTGGATTCACCACATCAAAATGGGAGCTTCCCATCAGGTCATTTAATGTCACGACATACTGCCCGCCATTTTTATCGAGCATATCGGAGGTAATGTCTAGGACTTTAGAAACGACTTTGGATTCGCGCGAGCCTATTTCCTCATCCGTGGGCAACTTGCGCAGAAGGGCGTTTTTGAGGTTAAGGACGATATGCGTCATATCCTCAATGATCCCTTCAACGGCCATATACTCATGGGGAACGCCATCCATGCGCACAGACATGATAGAGGGCGCTTCAAGGGAGCTAAGGATGATTCTTCTGAGAGCATTACCGACAGTATGCCCAAACCCTCTTTCAAAAGGCTCTGCTATAAAACGAGCAAATGTAGCTGACCTGCTCGATTCATCGACTTTGATCTTTGTCGGCAATTCAAACTTGCCATACTTTACCGCCATGGAACAACTCCTGCAAAATTGCAAATTAATTGGTTTTTAGACTCTTCTGCGTTTGCGCGGGCGGCAGCCATTATGCGGCACCGGAGTCTTATCGCGGATAATCGTGATGAGCAAGCCCTGAGCTTTGCAAGCCGCGAACAGCAGATTCTCTTCCAGCTCCAGGACCGGATAAGATTCACCTCAACTTCTTTCATCCCAACACGCCATCGCCGATTTTGCAGCATCTTGAGCTGCAACCGTCGCTGCAAATGCAGACGATTTGCGCGAACCGACATAACCCACTCTCCCAGCAGATGCCCAAGAAACGACGTTGCCAGTTAGGTCTGTAATACAAACAATCGTATTGTTAAACGTGGCTTTTACATGCGCAATTCCACTGGGAACACTGCGGGCGGATTTTTTTCGCGATTTAGCGACAGCCGGCTTTTTAACCATTGTCTTTTGAGCTTCTTGCTTAGCCAAGGGTCACACTCCTTTATTTCTTCTTATTAGCAACAGTTTTTCTCTTACCCTTACGCGTGCGAGAGTTTGTACGGGTGCGCTGGCCTCTGACAGGAAGCCCTAAGCGATGGCGCATGCCGCGATAGCAATGGATGCTGATCAAACGCTTAATATTATTTTGAACCTGACGCCTCAGGTCTCCCTCAACAACATACTGAGAGGTCAACATCGCATTGATTTTTGCAATGTCGTCTTCGCTCAGATTGTGAGCTCTCATATTTCGATCTAATCCCAATTTCGCACAAATTTCGTTCGATACGTGCCTGCCGACTCCATAAATGTAGATGAGGCTGATTTCTAACCGTTTGTTATCAGGGATATCAATCCCAATCACTCTAGGCATGGAACAATTCCTTTTTTCGTAAACATCCTAAGAAATTTATCAGATGTTTTGTTTATTTACAATTGATAATTTTTTTTAAACTTTACTCACCCTATCGTCCCTCTCAATCTCCCCTTTTCATGAAGCCTTCATAGCGCTTCATCAACAAATGGGACTCGATCTGTTTGGAAGTGTCGAGCACAACTCCGACTAAAATCAGCAGGGACGTCCCTCCAAAAAAGTAGGTAATCGAGGAATCCACACTCAACATTTTACCGACAATCGTCGGTAAAATAGCGATAATCGCCAGAAAAAACGCACCGACAAAGGTAATCCGACTCATCGTGGACTCGAGATGATCTTGCGTTGGCCTGCCCTGTCGAATCCCTGGGATAAAGGCGCCATTTTTCTTCATATCGGATGCAATCTGCTCGGGATGAAACTGGGTCGCCGTCCAAAAATAGGTAAAAAAAATGATGAGCAGGACATAAAACACCATGTATCCCCAAGTCCCAGGGGAGATCAGATTAGCAAAGTTGCCCCACCCAGGTTCCCTTCCCGACAAATTGGCCAATGGTCGCTGGAAACATCAGCAGCGATGTGGCAAAGATAACTGGAATGACACCTGCGTAATTAATTTTCAGAGGAATATAAGCGCTGCCGCCTTGGGCCTCTTGCCTGCCGACGACGCGCCTGGCGTATTGAAGAGGGATTTTGCGCTGCCCTTGGATGATGAGAATCGTTCCGACGATAATCAGGACAAAAACCCCGCTCAAGACGACAAGCGAGGAAAATGTCAGTTGTCCGCGGCTCTTGAGAATCGAGATTCAACTGCCGAAGAACAGAACCGATAGTCCCTGGAAGAGAAGACAAAATGCCTACGGTAATAATCAGACTCATTCCATTTCCAACACCCCTCTCAGAGATTTGCTCTCCAATCCACATCAGGAACATCGTTCCGGCTGTCATTGTCGACATGACAATCAAATAAAAAAGCCATGGCATGCCAAACGCCTGAACCTCGAGAATCTCAGAAACGATCACTCCAGGGCTGCCTGCATTGAGCTGTACTGCATATTTCCCATATAAAGCCGGCTTGAAAAAGAGCTAAAACAACGGTGAGGATGCGCGTCCATTTCCCAGCTTTCTTCTGCCAGCGTCTGCATTTTCCCGAATTTCTCTTTGCAAAGAGGGAACAAGTGCCATCATCAGCTGCATGATAATCGATGCGGAGATGTAAGGCATGACCCCAAGGGCAATGACCGTCATCTGCGCAAAAGCACCGCCAGAAAAAACATCCATCAACTGGAAGAGATTCTGTCCACCGCCGGTGGCGTTGCGAAACAATGCAACCGCGGCATCCCCATTGATCCCGGGCACGGGAATATAGGCGCCGACTCGGCAAGCAAAGAGCATAAGCAGAGTGAAGACAATCTTTGCCCTCAACTCAGGCACACTTAAAACCCGTTTAATCCCTTCAATCATCAGTTGTTCGCTTCAAAGTTACAGTTAATGGGGGACTTGTTCAAAAGAAATTCCACTCTCTTTCAGTTTTTCAGCGGCTGCCTTGGAGAAAAGGTGCGCTGCAATCGTCACCTTCTTCTTAAGCACTCCGGAGGAAAGAATTTTTAAACCGCCCGGGCAATCGCGCGGGGCAAATCCCTTTTCTTGCAAACTCTTGAGATTTACCGTTTCACCCTCGAGATAGAGTTTTTCTATCATTCCGAGATTAATAGCAAACACTTCATTTTTAAAGCGCCCATTAGTAAACCCGCGGGTCGGTAATTTTTTATAAAGGGGGATCTGGCCGCCTTCTTGACCAAAGTGGTTTTTATAACCGCGTCTGGCCTTATCTCCTTTTACTCCGCGCCCACAGGTCTTTCCACACTTAGAACCCATGCCGCGACCTACGCGGTGTCTTTTCTTACTGGGCCGGTGAGTATTGCTCAATCTTGATAAATCGGTCATGTTGCAATCCCTCTCATTTTGGCGTTGGTCTCACGGCTGGTCAGCTGCGACAGGGCGTCAATGGCTGCCCGCACAAGGTTCATCGAGTTGCTCGATCCAAAGCTTTTTGCAACGACATCTCCTATTCCCCCAAGCTCCAGAACAGCGCGCACCTTGCTCCCTGCAACGATGCCGGTTCCTTCTGGGGCTGGCTTTAACATCACCCGGGCTCCATCGGAGTCAACTGTGATCTCATGAGGAATGGTCGTCCCTTCCATATTGAAGGTGATCACATTTTTGCGCGCAGCCTCGGTTGCTTTAGATATTGCATCGGACACTTCATTGGCCTTTGCAAACCCAAAAGCGATATGGCCTTGCCTGTCGCCAATCACAACTAAGGCAGAAAAACTAAATTTTCTACCGCCTTTCACAACTTTCGAGCATCGGTTGATGTAAATCACCTTTTCTTCAAACTCAGTCCCGAAATCTTCTGCTCGTCGCTTCGTATCTTTTTTGGCCATGTCTTTAAATTTCCTGACTAAAATTGTAAGCCTGTTTCGCGGGCAGCATTTGCAACTTCCGCGAGGATTCCATGATATTTATGATGTCCTCGATCAAAGATGGCGCTCAGAATATTCAACCCCTTAGCAGCCTCCCCAATCCTCATCCCCACTTCTCGAGCCGCAGCCTTGCTTTTTTTTCCGAGATTTTTATCGCGGAAATCCTTTGTCAACGTACCGGTGCTCGCTATTGTACACCCTTTATCATCGTCGATGAGCTGGGCAACAATGTGGCGGTTGGACTTAAATACCGACAGACGCGGTTTCAAAGCCGTCCCTCGAACGCTCTTTCTCACGCGCAGTAATCTCCTGCGGCGCCTTATATCTCGTTTTTTTAAATCATTGATCATAACGCCTTCACTTTAATCTCAAGCCGCTTTACCTTTAGCCGCTTTTCCGGCTTTCTTGCGGACAACTTCTTTCTCATATCGAATCCCTTTGCCCTTATAAGGCTCTGGGGGTTTCATTCCGCGGACCTGGGCAGCAAACTGGCCGACAAGATGCTTATCAATCCCAGTAATGATGACCAAAACGCTTTTTTCAACTGCGACATTCACCCCTTTGGGAATCAACACTTGGGTCGGATGGGAAAATCCCAGCTGCAAGTCGAGCATGTGCCCTTGAATTGCAGCGCGATAACCCACGCCTATGAGGCTCAAGCGCACTTCAAAACCCTTACTGACTCCGATGATCATGTTATTGATCAACGCCCGATACAATCCATGGACAGGTTTTGGCATTTCTACCTGCTGATCTTTTTCTACAAAAAGACGGCCGGCATCTACCTTTACGCTGATTCCGGCTTGGGCAGGAATGCTTAAATTCCCCTTAGGGCCCTTAGCGTGAACCAACCCATCTGCAACCTTCACCTCTACCTTGTCTGGAAGGGGAATGGGCGAATTTCCTAAACGCGACATGCTCTCACCTCTTTATTTTATTACCAAACGATGCACAAGGGCTCGCCGCCGAGTCTTCTCTTGCGAGCGGTTTTTCCATCTAAAATCCCCCCTGGGGTAGAGATGATCACAACTCCCATGCCACCATAAATCTCAGGGATCTCTCGACATCCCCAATAACGCCTTAGCGAAGGCGAGGATACGCGTTTTAAACCTGTAATGACAGGTTTCCTACCGTCGGCATACTTTAAAAATACGCGCGCCTGCCGCTTTTCTTCATTGACCATAAATTTATCGACATATCCTTGCTCATGCAGGATTTTGACGATGGCCATTTTAATTTTGCTCGGGCGAAAATCGACAAAACGAAGCCGAGCTTGTTTCGCATTTCTTATTCTCGTCAGCAAATCTGCGATTGGATCCATCCTTTCCTCTCTGTCAAGCTAAAGTCTCTATTTGAAATGGGAGGCCAAGGCACTTTAATAGTGCAATGCACTCTTCATTGTTTGTCGCCGATGTGACAAATGTAATATTCATCCCCTGCGCCCTTTTCACCTCATCTAGGATAATCGAAGGGAAAATCTGCTGCTCTCGAAGCCCTAGAGAATAATTCCCACTCCCATCGCAATTCAGCGGAAAACCGCGAAAGTCGGGAATGCGGGGTGAAACGATATGGCACAACAGATCGAGAAAATCGTACATGCGCTTATTGCGCAATGTGACTTTCAAGCCGATGATCTGGTCCTTGCGGAGCTTAAAATTCGCAACGGAGTCCTTTGCTTTTGTGAAAACCGCTTTCTGACCTGAAATGCTGGCCATCTCTTTGGCGCAGTCTTGCAGGGCGTTTTTATCCTTAGTAGCTTCAGCAAGCCCCATACTAATCACAATCTTCTTGAGCTTTGGAATAAGCATCGGGTTAGAATACTTATACTTCTCTTGAAGAGTCTCTCTAATTTCTTCCTTATATCGCTTCTGTAATCTTGACATTGCCTTCATCTACTTTATGAATGTTTTCTTACTTGGCGCAAAGTGACTTCCTTGTCGCCTAATCGATAAAACAACTCTTTTGCGCCGTTATCGCCAAAGCGCACCTTCACTTTAACCGGCTTTCCATCCGGATCGCATAAAGCGACATTAGACACGTGAAAGGGCATCTCCATTTCCAAGATTCCAGCCCCTGGAGACTTTTGCTGCCTTTTTGCGTGTTTTTTACGGATGTTGACGCCTTGCACGACGACTCGATCCTCTTTACGCGAAATGATCTGGCCTACTTTGCCTTTGTCATTTCCTGCGACCACAACCACTTTATCGCCTTTTCTTATCCATTTGCTCATCTTTCAAGTTCCTCTCTCTATATTACTTCTGGAGCAAGCGAACTGATTTTGCCAAAGCCGCTCTCGCGCACTTCGCGAGGCACCGGTCCAAAGATACGCGTTCCGCGCGGAGCATCCTGGTCGTTAATCAAGACGCAACTATTGTCATAAAAACGCAAAAGCGATCCGTCTTTGCGGCGGACAGGGCTTTTTGTGCGGACGATCACAGCCCGTACAACATCCCCTTTCTTAACGCTGCCTTTTGAGTCAGCATCTTTCACTGAGCAAATGATCACATCGCCGACGTGAGCATATCTGCGCTTTGAGCCTTTGAGGACCTTAAAGCAGCGGACTCGCTTGGCACCTGTATTATCTGCAACTTCCAACTCGGTTTCTTGCTGGATCATGTTTTAACTCACCGTTTTAAATCTAATTAAAGAACCTCTATCACCTGCCAACGCTTCAGCTTGGAGATGGGCCTTGTTTCCACAATACGCACCCTTTGCCCTTCGGCAACTTCGAGGCCTTCATTATGTGCGTAATATTTCTTAGCCTGCTTTACAACCTTTGAATACTCAGGATGCCGCATCGTTCTTTCAACTTTAACAGTCACTGTCTTATGCATTTTAGTTGAGACGACAACGCCCTCTCTAACTTTTCTTCTAGAAGTGGTGTCCATGGCTATCCTCTAAGCTATTGCATTCATTTCTTTTTGTCGCAGAATCGTCATTGCGCGAGCCCGCTCTTTCTTTTTCATCCGCAGTAAGTGGGGTTTTTCCACCTTGCGGCTTGTGCTCATCTCATTGCGGAGATCGAACATCTCTCTCGATAAATCTTGGCACAGCGCTCTAAGCTCTTCTTGCGACTGACCCATCAACGGATTTTCTTTTGCCATAAAATATCCTATACCCTTTCAACGCGTTCAATAAAGCGAGTCTTCAATCCCAATTTAGCTGCTGCTCGCCTCAGTGCGCTCTGGGCCATCTCTTTGGGAACTCCACCGACTTCAAACATCACTCTCCCTGGGCGAATCACAGCAACCCAATGATCGGGCGCTCCTTTTCCTTTACCCATCCGAGTTTCAGCCGGTTTTTTCGAAACCGACTTATCAGGGAAAATGCGAATCCATACCTTTCCGCGGCGATTAAAGTAGCGATTGATCGCAACGCGGCATGCTTCAATCTGGTGATTGGTGATGCGGCCCCTTTCCAGCGCCTGCATCCCAAAATCACCAAAATCAATGAAATTAGCCGCCTTGCTCAGACCCCTATGATGGCCTTTCTGCATCTTTCTAAATTTCGTTCGTTTTGGCATTAGGGCCATAAGAATCAGCCTCCTACTACTGCTCGATTAAGTTGTTCTTCGCCTTTGTTAATCCATACTTTTATGCCAATGGAGCCATAAGAGGTCTCAGCACGCCCCTGACCATAATCAATCTCAGCGCGCAGTGTGTGTAGAGGGATACGCCCTTCCTTAGACCATTCGGTCCGAGCGATCTCAGCTCCGCCAATCCGCCCTGAAATCTGCACCTTGACACCTGCAGCGCCGGCATCCCTGGCTGCCTGAATCGCTTTTTTCATAATGCGGCGAAAAGGAATCCTCCTCTCCAGCTGCTTGGCAATTCCATCTGCAACCAGTTTGGCATCTAGGTCGGGTCTTTTAATCTCTTCAACCTCGATCCAAATCTCTTTACCGGTGAGCTTTTTCAACTCTTGCTTGAGAATGTCGATCTCAGCGCCCTTTTTTCCAATGACAAGACCGGGTCTGGCAGTATGAATCGTCACTTCAATTTTTCCACTCATTCTCTTGATGACAAGCTGGGATGTCCCTTGACAGCAAGCTTTGGTCATTAAGTACTTTCGAATGACATTGTCTTCACCTAGAAGATCTCCAAACTCCTGCTTATTTGCGTACCATAAAGAGCGCCACCTCTTGTTGCGAACCAGTCTGAATCCTATCGGAGATGTTTTCTGTCCCATTTATTCTCCCCTCATTGCTTCTGCAGCCACGACAATAGTGAAATGGCTTGTTCTTTTCATGATTGGATGGCTTCCACCCTTATTTTTTGGCTTTGCCCGCTTTAATGTAGGCCCTTCATCGACTCTCACCTCTTCGACAATCAGGTTTTGCCTCTGAACATGATGCTGAGTTTCCGCATTGGCCACCGCTGAATCCAGCGTTTTTTTGAGCAACTGCCCTGCACGCAATCTACAGAACATCAGCTGATTGGAGGCCTCTTCGACAGCCTTACCGCGGATCAGAGCCGCTACAAGGCGCGCCTTACGAGGGCTGATACGGACAAATTTAGTCTTAGCAATTGCCTTTTGCATATTCGGTTATCCTTTTTTGGCTTCTGCAGCAGGTTTAGGAGCTGGAGCGGCAGGCCCTGCGCTCTCCGCAATTTTTTTCGATCCATGACCCTTGAAAAGGCGGGTTGGAGAAAACTCCCCCAAGCGGTGACCCACCATATTTTCAGAGACAAAAACGCTAATGAACTTTCTACCGTTATGCACTTCAAAGGTCATCCCGACCATCTCAGGTAAAATCATGGAACGGCGGGACCATGTCTTAATTGGACTTTTTTTGCTGTTTTTAATCTGTCGGACCACTTTATCCATTAAATGATGATCTACAAAAGGTCCCTTTCTTAACGATCTTCCCATAATTACCCTTTCTATTTCCTGCGATCTTTGACGATCATTTTGTTAGATTTGCGCTTGGAGCGGGTTCGGTATCCCTTAGTGTACATCGCCCAAGGTGTCTGGGGCAGATACCCATTATGCTTTCCCTCTCCACCACCATGGGGGTGGTCTACAGGGTTCATCGCCGTGCCGCGAACTGTCGGACGAATCCCCTTCCAGCGCGATCTTCCCGCTTTACCTTCAACCCGCAGGTTGCGCTCCGGATTAGAGACAGCGCCAAATGTCGCTCTGCAGTTTTCATTGACCATCCGCACCTCTCCAGAGGGCATTTTCAGAGTCACGTAACCTGAGCTTTTTGCCATTAACTGAGCGGAAAGCCCAGCTGAGCGCACCAACTGAGCCCCTCTTCCAGGAGTGAGCTCAACATTGTGAATCGTCGACCCGAGCGGCATCGCCTTAAGGCGCATGCAGCAGCCGACATCGAAAGGCCCCTCATCGTGGTTTGTCACGGTAGAGCCGACCTTTAACCCTTGAGGAGCAATCACGTAGCGCTTTTCCCCATCGGCGTAGTTGAGCAGAGCGATCAAAGCGGTTCTATTGGGATCGTACTCGATAGAGGCGACTTTTGCCGGAACTTTCTCTTTATCGCGCAGAAAATCGACAATTCGATAAAAGCGCTTATGCCCGCCACCTTTGTGCCGGCAGGTGATGTGGCCATGGTGATTGCGGCCATTTGTCTTCACTTTTTTTTCCAGTAGCGACTTTTCAGGCTTGACCTTGGCACGGTCGAAAGCGCCGGTGCGGGTCAAGTCGTCATAGGTAGTGAGGATAAGGTGTCTCTGACCTGCTGTTCTCGGACGAAATTGCTTTAACATAACCCCTCTTCTTAGGCCCTCAAATTATACTTGTTCTTCAATACTATCGCCAGCTTCTAAAGTCACAATCGCCTTCCTAAAGCCAGGCTTGAAACCCGATTTACCGCGCATGCGGCAGGCCTTTGGCTTGTTGTTGATTGTGTTCACAGAGACGACTTTAATTTTCTTGTCGCGATATATCTCTTCGACAGCCGCAGCAATTTCTTGCTTATTTGCTTTCTTATGAACAATGAAAACATACTTCGGGCAATTGCATCTTTTGACGCTTACATTGCTCGAATTAAACTGCAACTGCTCCAAAACACGAGTCTTTTCCGTGCTATGACGCGATAAAATAATATCAAATGGGCTATTCTTGCGCATAATTATTACTGCCCTCCTAGCATCAGTTTAAGCTGATCGACTGCCGTATCCATGATAACCACGTGATGATGGCGAACGACATCGTAGCCGCTTGCATTCGGGAACATCATAAAATCACTCTTGGCGATGTTATTCATACTTCTGCGGAATGTCTCAAATCGATCCATGGGAGAAACTGGATCTTCACTATTTTTGGCTCCAAGAACCAGCCCGTCGCACAGAAATAACACGCCTTTACCTTCTAATCCAAGACTTTTTAGGAAAGCAGCAACCCGCTTGGTCTTTGGCTCTTTCATCTCTTCAAAATGCAGAACATGCAAACGACCATCGAGGATTTTCTCAATTATGAGATGCCTGATGACAGCGCGCTTCTCCTTGCGGTTAATGCGCACGTGCTGATCGAATTTAGGCTTTGGAGCGTGAACGCGTCCTCCGCCTTTATACTGAGCGGCACCGAGATACCCTTGTCGAGCCCGACCTGTTCCTTTCTGAGGATGCGGCTTCTGACCGCTGTGGTTGACCTCCGCTCGACTCTTTGTGCATGCCGACCATTGTCTAGCATTCTCTCTCAAAGCGACAATGTAGTCCTTGATCATCTGCGAATTCGCATTAGACTTGAGTAATTCATCTTCTATCGCAATCTGGCCTACTTCACTTCCTGCCAAATTATACTTTTTCAATTCAGCCACAGCTCACTCCTCAAACTATTTTTTCTCTTGGCTTTTTTGGCTTGTTTTTTTAGCAGCCTTGGCGATGTACACCAAGCCGCCACATGCGCCGGGAACCGCGCCTTCGACGACAATCGCCTGCTTTGCCTCATCAATGCGGACAACGCGGAGATTTTGCACAGTGACAACTTCACCCCCCATGCGCCCTGCTTTCTTTTGACCTGGCAAACAACGGCCCGGGGTCGATCTCATCCCTGTAGATCCACCATGGCGATGAAACCCTGATCCGTGGGATGCAGGTCCACCAGCAAAGTGGTGCCGTTTCATCACACCCTGATAACCTTTTCCTTTTGAAACACCTTGAACATCGACGTAAAGCGTCTCTGCAAAATGAGCCACGCTCAACTCCTGCCCCACTTGAAATTCTTCTTCTGCCTGAACGCGGCTTTCGGAAAGATGATCCCTCGGCTCGACATTTGCTTTAGCAAAATGACCTTGAAGAGGTTTGGAGACGTTGTTTTTCTTCCAAGGCTTCACTTTAAATGCCGCAAGCTGAACAGCATCATAACCTTCTTTTTCTTTGCGCTTAATTTGCACAATGACGTTTGGCTCGACCGAGATAACAGTGCACACAACACGACTGCCGCTCTCATCGAAGAGCTCGTCATGCCGCTTTTTTTCCCATGAATTTCAATGCCATATATTTTCCCTTAAAAGTATACAGATGTCGCTGTGACTAAATCTCTTTTAAGAAGTGCGCAGAGAACCCTTTGACAGACCCTGAGCATTTTGCGATTCAAGAGCGTTATGCTGACAGCGACAAGTAGTATACGTGCTCTAGATTGCTTCGTACTTGCTTGTCCGTTTGTCTAATTTCTTAGACCAAAAGAAGGAGGCTAACAAAAACCTTAATTTTCACACAATCCTTTTTTACCGCCTGTAGGCGTTTTTTAGAAATGTCACCTTTCCGTTAAATGGAAATGTCACCTTTTGGTAATCAGAAGTGATTGATTTAAGGAGATGACCCAATGGAAGGGAGGATTTCGGTTCATCCGCATAGCTCGTCTTTGTTCCCTATCAATTAATTGAATGGTTTTTTTTTGCTAGAGGTGAATACAGGGAAATTGCATGAAAGTAGATCTTCGGTTCAGAATCAATCACTTACGAAAACCGACAAGAATTTAAATAACGTTGATAACCAAGAAGTTAGCGATTTCCGTGCAATTTCCCTGAGAGTGAACAAAGACGAGCTACGCGGATGAACCCCTTTTTTTCACAGCGGTTTCATCTTGGCCGAGTTAGCGACACCAAACAATTGAAAATCAATAACTTAAAGATCAACAGCGCGTAAGAGCACTGATGGTCCAAAGCGCGACCAACAACCCCAAAACAAGGAGAAGAAAACACCACTCTTTAAAAAGCATCTCACACCCCACCTTACCCTTCTACCGACTGAGGACGATAAAAAATAGGGATCGCTCCAAATACGCAACCAACGGCAAGTAGCGTTGTCATGAGCGTAGAGCTAACCGCAGTTCCTGCAAAAGCGATGATTCCAAGAGCTGCCCAAGCGACCAAGCTGATGTTGCTCATCAGCCTCATGCCATGATAATGGAGGTTTTGCTTCGGATTTTTTTCAGACCAAATCGAGTAGATATCCGCCCCTCCCTCAACACTGTGCATCAGAAGCGATGTAAGGACACAAATGCCTTGGGTCCAGGGAAGGAAGCGACCAACAGAGATCAATCCAGAGGTTGCTGCCCAGAGAACGACATAGGCAGAAGAACTAAGGAATGAAAGGAGATCGACAACGGCATTTTTGACTGCAAGCCCAACTTTCTCAATTTGACGCATAGCAGGATTTTGGACCGTCCAGGTCTTATAGAGCTTACTGGCACTATCGACAAAAAAATAAAGACTTGAGACCCAAAAAGCCCCCCAGACCGCCCCCTCTGGAACAGAACCGACGCCAATAGGAAGAGGTTGAAAAGAACCCGAACGGACAGAAGGGGAATGGGCTAAAGGAGTGTAAGAGGTGTGGGACGCTGCAATTGCCAATGAACCTCTTGCATTGCTGCATGTCAAAGCAGAGAAAAAAGCTCAGCTGCTTTTTTCTCTGCAGTTAAGAACGATTATACCCGGGCCATCCGATTTGCAAGCACAGCCTCAGGATCGAGGTTTTTCCCTTTGTGCTCAGGATCCCGCGTCTTCTCGTAGAAATACCCGGAAAGGCTAAACACTAAACCGGCAGTTCCTGCGACAGCAAGCCCTAGAGCTCCGACACCTGTAAACGCAAACCAAAGCCCTATGACGCCTAAAGCAAAGAACGAAACATCCCGGCTCAACTGAAGCATGTACAGAGTTTTACGCGGCGTGTCTTTAGCATCCGTTGCATTGAGTTTCTGAATTTGCTCAATGGCCCCGTTACCAGCTGATCCTGCAGTGGCTGCAAAACCGATCTTGCTTAGCAAGTTTTTGGCCGCTTTACTAATCGGGGCAAAGCGGGAACCGAAGAATTTCACGCCGGAGACGACGTTGGAAACAAAACCCGTTCCATGTTTAAACACCCCGCGAGCCTCTGTCCCGACTTTTTCCCAAGATCCTTTGCCTGAGGTGATTTTATCTGCAAGACTCCGGCCAAGTCCGTGTAAAGCCCCGCCTAGCTCAACCCCTTTTTTAGGAGTTTCTGCAATGGTGATAAAGTTCCCAAAATCCTCCATTGTGTTGCTTAAATTAGAAACCGAAGGAGGCAGAGTCACTGCTTTGCCTGTCCAAAAGATACCCGTGCGGATAATCTTGGCAATGTCTTTGAGACGTTCTTTAAAAAAGTCTAGGATAATCCCTTTAGTCGTGTACTTTTCATTTTGCTTTTTTTTTGGTGGGCTTAATTCCTCCAGCGCCAAAGCCTGGTGGTTTGCGTGTGTAATCGGTGTCATATTGAACTCCCTCTTTGTTCAAAACGCGTTTAATACTACTCCCAACCCCTACTTATTAGCAAGAGGACTGTGAACCTAATTTCTTTCGCCATCGCTCAAAAGTCATACCCAACACCTTGCATGTCAAGCCCAATTTTTATAAAGTGGATTTTTCACTCAGGAAGGGTATAGATATTCAGCTATTCCCTCCTCCCCAGGTTCAAAATCTTGCGGCCCTGGAGGCGCTTTAGAAAAAGGATCAGGCCTTAGGGACACATTTGAATGGGGGTGTGCATACCGCGCAAAAATTCTTCAGCTGCCATCGCTTTTTTCCCCTCTAACTGAATTTCAATCAGGCGCAAGGCGTGGGCTCCGCAGGCGACGATCCACCCTTCTTTGTTGAGGGAGATCAATGATCCCGGCGCTCTGCTTTGATTTAAAACCACTTGGGATTTTTTGATTTTCAGCCGCTTTGTCTCCCCTGCCATTTTAATGTAGCACCACGCTGATCGATGAGGGGATAAAGCCCGGATTTGGTTGTGGATCTGGAACGCGGTTTGATTCCAATTGATTTTTTCCTCCTCAGCTAAAATTTTAGGAGCTAACGTCGCAAGCAGATGGTTTTGGGGAACTTTGGAGACCTCGCCCTTCTGAATGGCTTGGATGGTATCAAAGAGCAGTTGAACACCCAAATCGCAGAGTTTGGGCTCTAGCTCCCCAAACGTCATCTCCTCTGGCACAGCCATCGAGGCCATTGCCAGCACATCGCCCGCGTCCATCTGGGGGGTCATCTCGATGATCGAGATCCCTGTTTGCTCATCCCCTGCCATTAAACAGCGTTGGATCGGGGCTGCACCTCGATATTTTGGCAGCAGGGAAGCGTGGATATTGATGCATTTGAGCCTAGGCATTTCTAAAAGGTTTTTCTTAATAATCTCCCCATAAGCGACAACGACAAACAGATCCGCTGCGCAAGGTTTCAATAGCTCTGCAAATTCAGGGCGGATGCTTTTTCAGGTTGGAAGACGGGCAGATCGGGACGAGTATTTGGGCCACTGTTTTAACAGGCGGGGCGCAAGAGCGCAGATTCCTGCCTTCAGGCCGGTCAGGCCGGGTGACAATGGCTACGACCTGGTAAGATTTTCTAAAAGCTTCTCAAGAGTTCTGGCCGCAAAGGAAGAGGTTCCAAAGAAGACGATCCTCAAGGCCATCGTTAAACTTTGCTCTTCGACAAGCTCTTCTAGCTCTTCATATTCTTCATCGGAAAGGGATTGTGCAGAGATCCCTCGGAAGCCAATCAGACCCCTTTTTGAACTGCGGCAAAAGTCGATCCAATGCTTCACATAAGGATTCAATGTCGACCTCCTCTTCGATGGCATCTAAAGCCTCAGACATCTTTAAGCCTGAGCGATAAACCTTTTTAAAGGCTTTTGCCAAGCTCCGCCTCACTTCAAATGGAAACCCATGACGCTTGAGCCCAACGAAATTCAAACCGCCTAACTTATACGGAGAGCCAGCGCCAATGGTGTAAGGGGGAACATCATGAGTGATGCGGCTAAACCCACCGACCATCGCATATTGTCCGATCCGAGAAAACTGATGCACGGGGGTCATCCCGCCGATGATCGCATAATCCTCGACAATCACATGGCCTGCCAGCATGGCGTTATTGGCCATGATGACGCGATTGCCAATTTCGCAATTGTGCGCGACATGGCAATAGGCCATGATCAGGCAATGGTCGCCAATCGAACAACAGAATCTTCATTGCAAGAAGAATTGATCGTGACAAATTCTCGAATTTCGCAATTTTTGCCAATCACAACAAAGGTTTTTTCCCCTTTAAATTTCAGATCCTGGGTTTTTGTGCCAATGCTATGCGGAGGGCCAAATCACGGTCCCTGCGCCTATTGTCGTATTGCCATCGATATAGGCATGGGATTTGACAGTGACATTATCCTCAAGGTAACGGTGCCTTTGATAACCGCGTAGGCTTCAACGATCGACACCCTTACCAATCTGTGCGCCAGGCTCAATAATGGCAAAGGATGAATATTTGACTGAGACATGGTTTTCCAATTCTTGAGTGATTTTCTTCTAGTTTTATAGTTTTTAGAGTTGATCTTTGTCGACAAAGCAAAACCAATTTCTGCTTCTACCGCCAGCTGATCATTCACCATGGCCTTGGCCGATAAACCTTCCACCTTTACTGCTAATGTAGGCACCTGTGGCATGCAAGGTCATCACATCTCCGGGGACAACAGGCTTTCTAAATTTAGCGTTGTTAACGCTCAGCAAGACAGCAATCTTATCACAATGGCCTTTTTTGTACACAAGTACGCCCCCCATTGTGCCAATGCCTCCAAAATGAGCACCCCTGGCATCACCGGGACCCCTGGAAAATGGCCTTGAAAAAACTGCTCGTTGGCGGTTACATTCTTTTGGCCAACAATGCCATTCTCATCAAGATAAATGATCTTATCGACGAGCAAAAACGGGTAGCGGTGAGGCAAAATTTTAGTGATTTCCTTCACATTTAAGATGACAGGTTGACTAGAAACTGTGGGGCCCATCACGAATTCTCCATGATTGATATGATTTAACAGCTGTTTAACAAAAGCGATATTGGAGGCGTGACCAGAACGAACTGCAATGATATGAGCCCTAATAAGCGGTCCTAGGGAAAGATCTCCGATAAGATCTAAAATCTTGTGGCGGACCATCTCATCTGGGTAACGCAGCCCTTCCGAGTTAACAACTTGACCACCCTTAATGATGACGGCATTGTCTAGGCTTCCTCCTTTAACGAGCCTCTTCTTTAGCATAGGGGCGATTTCTTCATAAATAGAAAACGTGCGGCAGGGGGCAATTTCTTTTTTAAAACTCTCTGCGTCTAGTGCGAAAGAGTAAAATTGCGTTCCAATGGTATCGCATTGGGGGTAATGGAGAGTATAGCTAATGCGATACTCCTCTGAAGGAAGCGCGATGATATGGACATCGCCGTGGGAAAAAGAAAGAGGCTCTTTAATTGTAACGACAGCTTTGTCCGCATCCAGATCACAAACTTGGGCCTCTTTCGATCATCTCGACAAAACGCTTAGCGCTGCCGTCAAAAATGGGAACCTCGGGCCCTGAAATTTCAATCAAAAGGTTGTCGATGCCAAAAGCGCGCAAAGCCGCCAACAAGTGCTCAACCGTCTGTACAGAGTCATTTCCACAGCCGATGATTGTGCAGCGGGGGGTTCCCTGAACATATTCCGAGCGAGCCGGCAGCAGAGGTTGGTGAGGTAAGTCAACCCGTTGAAAGACAACTCCCGAGTTTATTGCCGCAGGCAAAAAAGATATAGAAACTTTTTGACCTGTAAACAAACCAATTCCTTCCGCTGCAACCCTACGGCTTAGAGTGCGTTGCTTTTGCCAGGCAGCGCGAGCTTTACTGCAAGCTTTGAGCTCAGAAGGAAACGACAATAGAGACCTCGAGGTTCTAATGAAAAGCAAAGCGCTTTTCCCGAAGGAGAAAACTTAAAAACACTCCCCCCCTCTTTATTGGTTAAAGATAATAGATAAAATCAGCCATTTAGTTCAACAAAGAAGCGCGACCCTCTTAAATTCCAGAGGCAAATTGCGCAACTAAAAGCCACGATCATCCCATCGCCCCAAAGGGTGTAGAAGGTAAAAAATCGATGTGTGTTTAAACGACAATTTAAAATTCCACATTTATGGCGGGGTGTTTTTTTTGACCACTCGGGGTATAGATCATCGAGTTTGCCAACAATCCTGCCGAAGCTGTCGATGCAAGCGCTAACTCCCGAGTTACCGCAGGCGCGGACAAGCGGGATCCCGTTTTAGGCTCACCCTTGCATGAAAAAGATGCTGTTTATGCAGACTAGAATCGGGATAGTAATTGTCGTTTGTCACATTGATAAAAAGTTGCGCGCCTTTGATCCTGCCTTTTCGCATAAGAGACGGAAAAGTCTCCTCATAGCAAATGGAGGGACTAAATAAAACTTTGCCTCCCAATACGTTTCCTCCCAAGCCCGGAGTAAAAAAATCGGTGATTCCGTATCTAGCTGACAAGAGATTGAAAAATTTTAAACGGGAGATATTTGCAAGAGGCAAGAGGACCTGTTTTTTATCGTAGCGCTCGATCTTGCCGTTTTGAGGCTTCAAAGAAAACAAGGAATTAAAATTTTTATTATCTATCCTATCCAAGTAATCCAACCCGATGATAACTTCTGCCTGAAGTGAGTTGGCAAGGCTTGACACCAAAAAAAGTTGGACACTCGCCCTTCTAGGCTCTTTTCTTCGGCAAAGGGAGGGATAAGAGGGGGAAAGCTTTTTTCTATGTCAGGTCCAAAAACTCCCAAGAAACATCCCTTTCACAATTTCCAAAGGAAAGACAGGGGCGTCCGAAAGAAGAGGCACAGCCGCCTCAGGGAAGACGATCAAGGAGGTTTTAGAAATGCTTTTCTTTAAACTCTTTAGGATCCAAGACCACTGAATCGGGGGCGGAATGTACTCATGGATCCTCCCTGGATCAGGGGATCTTTCCGAAGGCAGATGCTCTGTTTGAACAAGAGACATCCAACGCCTGTCTTTGCCTTAAAGAATCGGGAAGTTGGGTGGCCAAGCTGGATGACGCCCAAAAAGATAGGGAATCGATACCAAGGCAAGCCAAGGCAACCACAACCGCCCACCGCCCCTCCACATGTTGAGCGTCATTAAATTTGCTCAAAATGACCCAAAAGGAAAGCAGAGACCCAAAAGCCCACTTCCAAAGTGCCCCCAATGAGCTTGTAAAATAGGTCAACGCAAGCCCGATCGGATTCCAGGTAAACCCGCAAATAAAAAACAAACGGCCCCATTCCATGAGGGTCCACAAAGAGGCCAAGTAGAGAAGCTTGGCCCATCGGAACTGCCCCTCTTGGGGAATCTGCATGTGAAGGCAGCCAAATTGGCAGCCGATTCCCAAAAGAGCAGAGCGTAGACAAATAAAATATAATAGCCTTGGAATTGAAGCGAGGTCATCCAAGAGAGCTGAATGAGCTGAATGGCCGCAAACCACACAGCTCCTGCAAAAAACCGATAGCGCTTCGATTGAAAAGGGGTGAGGCATGCAAAAAAAAGGGCAAAACCAAAAACAGCAGAAAGAGCACCTAGCCAACCCAAACGAGCCGGCTGGCCCAAAGCGACAAGGGCAAGGCTTGCAAAAAAGGGGAAAAAAAATTTAAGCTGCATGAGAAGGGGAAGCTCTCGTCCCTCTTCCAACAGCCATCACAAACAGCAACCCGCCGAAAATGCTTACATTTTTCATGAACTGAATCATCTGCATCTGGCTCTCAGGACCTTGGAGCATCCAATAATGGTGGAAGACCAATGTGGTAGGAATGAGAAAGAGAATCAAAAGAACGGCTCCTAACCTCGTCCAAAGGCCTAAAAAAACCATCAAACCGCCGACAAGCTCAAAAGCTACACCCGCAACTAGCAGGATCGATGCGTTGACAAGGCTCCACTCGACAACAGACTGCAGCATTGGACTCCCCACGCTCAAGGCGAGCAAATCGGTGAGTTGTTGAGTAAAAAATTGCAAAGTCGGCTCCCAAGCCGCAATTTTATGAATAGCTGAGGAAATGAAGATAAAACTTAACAAAGCCCTACCTAAAAAAGCGACGACCGACTGCACCAAACTCATAAAAACCTCTAATTGTTTTTAAGGATATAAAAATTGAAAACAATTGTCTACATGCAAAAAAAGAATCTCGCGTATAATCGCCCCCATGCTGCGAAAACCTTTTAGAGAACATCACCTTTTGACAAATCTTGCCGCCTTTGAAGGGGAAAGCCTTCCTCTGGATGCTTTTTTGCGCAATTACTTCCGCAAACACACGGCGATTGGCTCCAAAGACAGAAAACAGATCTGCGAGGCCGTTTACAGCATCATCCGCTGGAGGTCTCTGTTAGATCATGTCGCTAAAAAACCGGTGAGCTGGGAATCCAGATACCAAGCTCTCCTACACACCGAGATGTCCTCTCTTGCTGAAGAGGAGACGATCCCATTGCATGTCCGGGCGAGCTTTCCCAAAGCCTTTTATGAGCTTCTGAGCCACTCTTTGGGAGAGGAAAAAGCTTTTGCGTTTTGCAGGGTATGCAATGAACCTGCCCCAACGACAATTCGGGTCAATCGCCTCAGAGACAACTCGAGAGGCTCTGATGGAAAAATGGAGGGGAACTCACGCCATTTCCCCCTGTAAGCACTCTGCAAACGGGATTTGCTTTAGAAAAGATCAACTTCTTCGCCTCTTTAGAATTTAAAGAGGGGTTGTTTGAAATTCAAGATGAAGCAAGCCAGCTAGTTGCAGACCTGGTTGCAGCTGTCCCCGGGCAAAGGGTCTTGGATGACTGCTCCGGGTCCGGCGGCAAATCCCTTGCGATTGCGCCTAAGCTCCAAGAGAAGGGACAATTATTTTTCTCCACGACATCCGCCCCTTTTGTTTAATCGAGGCAAAAAAAAGACTCAAGCGCGCAGGGATCCAAAATGCACAGCCTCTGTCTTACGACTCCCCTAACAAGCAGAGGATTTACGGAAAAATGGATTGGGTCCTTGTCGATGCCCCGTGCAGCGGAACCGGCACACTGCGGCGCAATCCCGACATGAAGTGGAAATTTGAAGAACAGATGCTGCAACGCCTAGTTGCCGAGCAGCGACAGATTTTTGAGCAGGCCCTTGCCTATGTCAAGCCTGGGGGACATATCGTCTACGCCACATGCAGCGTCCTGCCCCAAGAAAATGAACAACAGATGGCCTATTTTCTGAATGCGTTTGGCTTAGAAATGATCGGGCAGCCGTTTCACTCCTTTCCTGCTCCCCATGCAATGGATGGCTTTTTCGGCGTTGTGTTTAAAAAAAGTAAGAGTTAGCCTTCAAGGACACCTGAAATTGAGGTTGTGGTCTTAAATTATGAAACTTCACTCTGCATGGCTGGTCGCCCTGTTCTCTTTCGTCCCCTTTTTAACTTGGGCAGATCCGACTCCGCCCTCTCTTAAGGATGAATCTTCCTTAGAGCTTATCGTCTACAATCGCATTCTGGCAAAGGTCAATGGCAAAACCATTTCCGTTGTCGATTTAATGAAAAAAATGGATCTTTTTTTGCAAAAAAACTATCCAGACCTTGCCCACTCTAAAGCAGCTCGCTACCAATTTTACTCTTCCCAATGGCGCGATTACCTTTCCCAAATGATCGATACTGAACTCATGATTGCCGATGCAGAAAAGCTAGAGGTTAAAGTCAGCGAAGCTGAAGTTCGGGAAGAGATTTTAAATCGCTTTGGCCCCAATGTCATGCCAGCGCTCGACAAGCTCGGGCTGACCTATGAAGAGACAAGGCAGATGATCCACGATGAGATGATCGTTCAGCGCATGATGTGGTTCCGCGTCAACTCCAAAGCGCTTGTCACGGTCAATTCGCAAGATGTCAAGGATGCTTACCAACGCTACTGCCAGGCGCACCCCGAGCTGCAAAAATGGCAATACCGCGTCCTTTCCATCCGCTCCCCCGATAAAACGGCAAGCCAGGCGCTAGCGTCAAAAGCCTTTGAACTGCTCGGCAACAAGGCCAACATCGACTCCATCGCAGAGCAGCTCCATGCTCCCGGCCCATCCTTAGACCCGGCCACCGTTGTGACCTCTCCCCTGAGATGGAAGCCGATGAGAAAAACATCTCCTCTTCCCATCGGGAAATTCTCGCAACACTCTCTGAGGACTCTTTTAGCCAACCGGTAGCTCAGGTTAGCCGCGCCGACAACTCTGTGGTGTATCGGATCTTTTACTTGAAGAAGCATTCCAAGAGTCAGCTACCCCCTTTGAGAAGATGGCGGATCAGCTCAAAGAGCAACTTCTGCAACAAGCTGCAAATAAGCAGAACGCACAGTACATCGTCAAACTAAGAGAGCGCCTTGGCTATGATGAAAAACACATTGAGAAAACCGACCTAAGCGGTTTTGAGCCCTTTGCTTTAAAATGAGTCGAGGCCGCCATCTATAAACCATCTGAGCTGCACGCCTTTCTCAAAGAAACTCGACGGGGTGCTAAGAAGAATCTATCCCAAAACTTTCTCATCGACGGCAATATCATCCGAAAAATCGTCGCCGCTGCCCAGGTTTGCAAAGATGATCTGGTCGTCGAAATCGGATCTGGCCCAGGAGCGCTCACCCAAGCTCTGCTAGCAACAGGAGCGCACGTGCTGGCTATCGAAATGGATTCTGTCTTTGCAAAGAGTTTACACCGCCTCCAGTCCCCAGATCACAGATTAGAGATCGTTGAAGCCGATATCTTAAAATTTCCCCTCATCGAACAAATAAAAAAAAGGTTCGAGCCAGGCAAAAAATGGAAAGTTGTCGCCAACCTGCCCTATCACATCACAACCCCTATCTTGACCCTACTGCTCCCTGAATCCAAATGCATTGAGTCTCTCACAGTCATGGTGCAAAAAGAATTTGCCGACCGTTTGTGCGCAAAAAAGGCAACTCCCGAGTATAGCAGCTTCACCCTCTTTCTAGAATTCTACGCCACCATCGATCAGAGCTTTACCGTCAGTCCCAAGTCCTTTTACCCTGTCCCAAAAGTTTTCTCCTGCGTCGTGCACTGCAAACTCCACCCCCCTCTCCTTCAGGCAGAGGGGAAGTTCTTCCGCCTGACAAGAGGGGCCTTTGGCAAGAGAAGAAAAATGCTCCGGTCTTGCCTTAAGGCAATCTACCCTCCGGAAAAAGTAGAACAGGCCCTTGCCCAGCTCGGCCACCCCGTCACGCAAAGGGCAGAGCAGCTCGATATGCAAGGGTTTATCGCCCTGTTTGAGGTTTTAGAGACCTGAACTGGACTTTAGCCATTGCTCTTCAGGCTGCTGAAGGCACGTGGCAAAACCTATTTCTTTTTTTGATCTTGCGGTTCTTGGGTCTGAATAGATCCATCATTTACATATTCCTGAATGCCTCTTGCGAAGGCCTGTTGTAAGGTTAACAAGCCACGAGCCTGACCGATCATATTTTTTAGATCAATTAATAATAAGCAACCAGCTGGATTTGCGAAACCAACAAGTTCAGGGAAGTCTTCTAAAAATTTAGGAGGAATCATCCATTTGTAATACTGTTCTGTATTGGAATCGAGATTTTTTTCCTGTCTCACAAGTTTTACAAGCTCTTGCGCAATTTCTGTACATTGCTCATGAACAGGCCTGTTGTGGAAAGCCTTTAAGGATTCTGCTTCTTGTCTAGGCGTTGATTTTTCTCGAAATCTGTCTTTTTCGGGGCAATGTTTATTATATCGTTCCATGAATTCATTAAATGATATATAATATTTTTCGGCACTAAATGCCCAGCCCAATTCTTTGCACCAGGGGTGTTCAGAAACCATGTACTGCTTAAGTTTACGAAAAGTATCAAAATGTTTAGACTTAAAAGTACTATCTACAAGACTTTTTGCGGCTTTGCATGAGCTTCCAAACGCAAAAAAATCTTTTGGTTCTTCGAGATGACCAGCAATGCGCTTCCATGCAGATAGGGGCAAATTCTGTAATGACGGGCCAGATAAATTGTTCACAAAGTTAACCTTGGTTTATTTTTTCCTCTACTCATCTTAACATTAAAATTCATTTATTTTAAATATAAAATAAATAATTTAATAACAAAAAGGCTGAATCGCTGCGCTTCATGAATCGGGCAAGATTGACAACAGATTTTATCTCTACAATCACTTGAGCTTCAATCATCAAGTCAGCTCGATACACAGTCAAGCATTTTGATGATTTTTTACTGGGATAGGTTCAATGGAACAAAAAGCGCAAATTTTTCAAACAAAGCAGATGAAGCAAGATGTCTAATCCCTTAGGCTTTGATCAGCCTTTTTGGGTAGGTTTGAGGGGGGAAGCGGGGTATAGCAATAAAACACAGCTGCAAGCATGAAAAAGCCGCATAGCCCCATCACCCAAGCCGCGTTTTCCCAAATCTTCTGCTTTGTCTCTTTCCATACTAGATTAACCCGGTGATACAGCGTTGGGTCCACGCCTCTGATCGCATGGAGAGGAGCTGCTGCTAATACTTTGCCCTTAGCGGAGGTGATCTGGATTTGGGCGACCCTTTGTCCGCTTACAATCGGTAAGTCGAGCTTATCCCAGAGGAGAGAGGTCTTGAAGGCTGGCTCCTCTGAAGGGTAGTACTCTAGCCCCAAATCCTGAGAAAGACAGGCTTGCAGAGGTTCTTTGCCCCCTTCGATGGAGCGGCTGAATAAATCAAATCCCTTTGAAAAGAGGATCCTTGAGACCTTTGTTTCATGGAATGCCGCTTCAAACAAAGCGATCGCATCTTTATACCGCGCCTCTTTCTTTGCGCAACCGAGCAACACCGCAATCAGCTTCCGGCAGGGATCTTCTGCTGCAGCCACCAGGCAATAACCTGCGGCAAGGGTATAGCCCGTCTTGATGCCGATGGCCCGCGGGTAAAAAAAGGGCCCTGGCTTCATTAATGCATTGTGTTGCAAAAGCATCGATTCCGCCTGCTTGTTTGTCTGAGGTCGAATCGCTTGTGTGGTCTTTACAATCTGAGAGAGCAAATCGTCTCGAAGCAGTGCCCTAGCCAAAATCCCGAGATCGTAGGCTGTTGACTGATGACCCTCATAAGGCAGACCATGCGGGGCGTACAACACCGTATTGAGACACCCTTTTTCACGCACAAACCGATTCAGCTCTTCCATGAAGACGGGGATACTTCCCGAAACGCTCTCGGCAATCACATTGGCAGCGTCATTGCCGGAGGAAAGCAGAAGGCCGTAAAGAAGGGACCTAAAAGGAAGCGTCTCCCCCGCCTTGATCCCCATGTGCGTCCCTCCAAACTCTAGCCGGTAAGGGGGGTGTGCTTGATGCGGTGATCGGCGGACACTGGGGTGGACACTACAGACGGCGTCATAAGAGGCTGTCACCATCTCATCTAACGCAAACCGCTCTTTCTCTACGGCATACAGAGCGGTGATCATCTTGGTCGTGCTGGCTGGATGCATGGGGGTATGCGCGTTTTTTTCCCAGAGAACGGCACCTGTGTCTGCATTGATGAGAATGGCCCCTTTTGCAGAAACCCCGACCTTAAGAGGGGAGGCAATCCCAATGCCTGGAAGGAGAACACAAGAGCAAATAAAAGCGATCTTAATCCATATCTTCATGAAAGTGAAAGCGTTGAGTTGTTTTTTAGGATCAGGGGCTGCAACGTGCAAATCTTCCTGGTTTTTTTAAAAAAATCCACCAATCCCCTTCAAAAAAAATCGTAAAGTAATAACTATAAAAATTTTACTTGTCGTGCTTGACAACCAGGCCTTGCACAGGTAAACTTAGGGTGTAGGGCGGGGTAGTTTTTTAGACTTTGAAGGAGCGGCCAAAGATGATCAATCCAAACGTATTAGAGGATGCCTATCAGGAATTTTCCAGGGACCTGTCCAAGTGGGTCCATGACGGAATTATTCATGTCGACATGAAACTTTTAAACGATTTAGGTCTTCTCAATCACGCAGAGCTCGAGCATTCCTTAAGCGATGCTCATCTCAACCACTACTTCCACATCATCGAAACCCCCGATAAAGTCACTCTGTTCAACGAACAATTTGCCGTCTGGATCGTTCCCGAACTCATCGGGGAGATCCCTACCACAACGACCTTAATCGCCCTTTTGCAAACCAACAAACCCCATCTTGAGCTTGCTTATACAACTTCCGGGGTATATAACACACCCAAATACATCCTTAAAATTTTGCAGCATTTCATCACCGAGGTCCAAGACACAGAAGCTGTGATCTTATCCATGGACAAGAAACCTTAAACTACCAGGAGTGAAAGAGCTCACTCTTAATAATAAGGCCATCGAGGATTTTTTGCGCAAGAGCGCGGTAGATGACAATGCTTGCATCTTCATGGGCTCCATCGACCGAATCGAGCTGGCCCAGAGAAAAATCTAACACTTTTTGGGGATGGCCCCCCTTAGGGGTAAAGGTGAGGTCGTAAATGGAGTTTTGATCGACATAGTCATAATCTGCCATGGCACTGATATCCTCAGGCCCGATCAAGACTTTCTGCGTCTGAGCATCGACAAGCGTCACCTGAGCTGAGAGCGTTCTTCGGTTCTCTGTCCCGACAATATTATCGCGCAGCTTGCCGGTTGTCGGGTTGCGATCAAAACGGTAGCCAATGCGGTCATCCCCATCTGCAATGATCTCAGCTTTTAAAATCCATTCACCGCCATTTTGCACGCAATCAAACATCCCAGAGGAGCTGAGTGCTGAGATGAGTTCGCTATTGAGCAGGCCTTGACGATCCCCCTTGATATAGGGAATGGAGATGGAAACCATCTTCTCAGGCTTTTGGGCCCCCTCAAAATGGTAGCCACAACTCAATAGAAAAAGCAGGGGCATTAAAATGCATTGCCTCACCTAGCGCTCCTTGTCCTTGCCTTCTGGATCTTTGGCATCGACAGTTAGCCCTTGAGGCTTTAGCTCGAGCAAAGGAGATCTTGCATTTTCTGGAACAGAGTCTAAAGCCGGCAGAGCCTTCGGAGGCTCTTGTTTTTGAGCCGCTGCTGGGGCCTTGATTTTTTTTAAGCGCTTGCTGGCAAACCCCGACACCTTGGTCTCTGGGTACTTAGCCAAGATCCGGGTGTAGTAAATCCAGGCGGCGTGGGGTTTTTTTGTCCGCTCGTAAAAACGGCCGGTGTCGTAAAGATCACTCGCATAGACCTCTTTCATGTCGAGCAGCATTTTTTCGGCAATGCCCACCTTTGCATCGCCTGGAAAATTTAAGTGGAATCTGCGGAGGTTAATCTCTGCTAAGTCGAGAAAATCTTGGTCTGGATACTCCTCTTGCGACTGGGCTAAATAGACCCCTCCGACCCCAATGTACCCTTCGGCAGCAAGCGGGTGCTTAGGGAACCTGCGGATAAGGGTCTGATAAGTCTCGACGCTCGACTTGTACTCGTGATCCTGGAGCAACAGCTGCGCTTTGCCAAAAAGAGCTTGGGCCGCAAGATCATGGTTGGGAAGGGCGGTAATCACCTCGTCATAAATGGCTATCGCCTCGTCGCGCGCAGGAACCCACTTGGGCAAATTCTCCATGCCCAGCAAGTGTTTTCTAGCCCCTTTGTGGTAATTCTGGGCAATTTTAAATTTGTATTCGATTGCCTGTTCAAAGTACTTTGGCGTGACCTGAGCCTTTAAGTATTTGGTTAGAAAACGGTTGGCAAACTCTAGCTCACCGGTTTGGAAATATCCCACGCCCAAATAAAAGTAGGCCTCAGAGGCGAATGCAGAGGAGGCAAAATTCTTGACCACAATCACCGACTGATGGATCACCTCATCCCAATTTTGCCTTTGGTAGGCATCGATGACAGCCCCGTAGTGCTCTTGAACAGATAGCGTCGCCGCCTCTTGGCTTTGGATCAGCTTTCCATTTTTGAAAATATACGCCGCATGGGAAGGAACCGAGGCATAAAGAAAGACAAAAAGCAGGAAAGGGACAAGGAGCACCTTTTTCATAAATTCCTTAAATGAGGCAAGTAGACACGTTGATTATGGCAAAAATCGCAATTTTGTCAACTTGGACTTTGGCATTTCAGGTGCTCTCGTAAATAAACTATTGGCTCATCCGCGTAGCTTGTCTTTGTTCACTCTCAGGGAAATTGCATGAAAGTAGATTCTTCGGTTCAGAATCAATCACTTAAGAAAGATGATTTTTCTGTCCATTCCTTACAAAACTTTTTCGCCATGTGTAAACACATGGCGAAAAAGTTTTGTAAGGAATGGACAGAAAAGCGCAAATTTATCAAGAAAATGAGGTTACGCAAGATGTCTAATAACGTTGATAACCAAGAAGTTAGCAATTTCCGTGCAACTTCCTTGAGAGTGAACAAAGACGAGCTACGCGGATGAACCAAAAATAATAATTGATAAGCTGATGTTACTTTTTGGGGATGGGCTCATAGCCTGTATACCCAAACAACCTCAAAATTTGAATAAGAAGGGGGGACGGTTTGAAAAAAATCCTGCCGGTAGGCTTGATTAAAGCTGCTCCCAACTAAACTCTTTCAAAGAAGGCAAGGCGGCAATTTTTGTCTCAAGCTCTCTCTTGCTATCCACGCCCCAGGTTTTGTCGATGTGCAAGGAGCTGATTCTGCCTTTTTGAGAGACGAAGGCAATTTCGATGGGGCTGTTTCCCGGATGAGAGCGAAATGCCTCCTTGAGATGAAGGATGTGGCTCAAGCACAATACATCTGCATCCAGCTGAATCTTAAGTTTTTGCTCATTTTTGCTTTTCATCTCGACATCCTTGACTTTGTCTTTCCGGCCTCTTTCCTTAAACTCTAGGGTTTTTGCTTGCTGCTTTGCGGCCTCATAGGCCTGGTCACAGGCTGCGATCATCGCCCCATCGGCTTGTGTCAAATCATCCACCCAGCGGCATTGTAGGCGCATCTGGCCGTCTTGGTTTTCTTTGTGAATCACGGCGTATAGAAGCTGATTTTCCACAATGAGGCCACTTTTGTCCTGGTAGAGATCGGGCCAGATCGGCAGTTCAAAGCGCTCCAATCCATCTCCAATTGTGACAATGGCGAACTTGCGCTGGGATCTCTGGGAAATTTTGATCACGGCGGTTTCAATGATGAATGCGATTCTAAAGACGCTATTAAAAGGGAGCGATTCGATTTCTTTGAGGGGCACGCATGAGAGCTTCTGCATGAGATGGGAAAAATCGTCGAGGGGGTGTCCGTTTAAGTAGATGCCGAGAAGGGCGTGCTCTTTCTTTAGGACTTGTTGGCGGGGAGTTTTTTCCTTCACAACAGGGGGGGTGCTAAAGCGGGTTTCTTGGGAGGAGGGGATCAGGGAAAACAGGCTTAAGACCCCTTTTGCGGCCTCTTTCTGCTCTCTGACAGCCTCTTCGTACATGTCGCTTAAAACAAGCAACATCGCCTCTCTGGCCCATCCTGTAAAATCAAAGCAGCCAGATTCAATCAGGTTTTCAATCGTCTTTTTCCCGACTTTGCGCGTGTCGTTGCGTTGGACAAAATCGTACAGGGATCGGTAAGGCCCTCTTTTCTCCCGCTCTTCTAAAATCGCCTCCACAACGCCCTCTCCAATCCCCTTGATACCGAGCAGCGCAAAGCGGATACCCAACTTTGCGGCGACAAATTCTTTACCCGACTCATTCACATCGGGGGCTAAGATGGGGATCTCCATCACTTTTGCTTCATGGATGTGCTTGGTCACCTTAGAGAGGTCATCGCGATCTGAGGTCATCAGGGCCGCTATGCCACTCACCGGGATAGTTAGCTTTGAGATAAGCGGTGACGTAACTTAAGTAAGCGTAGGCAGCCGCATGGGATTTATTGAATCCGTAGGAGGCAAACTTTTCGACTTTATCGAAAATGGCCATCGACCGCGCCTCATCGATCCCTTTGGCAAGGGCCCCCAACCTGAACTTCTCTCGCTGGCCAGCCATCTCCTCTCTGTCCTTTTTTCCCATGGCGCGCCTCAGGACATCCCCCTCCCCGAGGGTATAGCCGGCAAGGCGGCTGGCGATTGCCATCACCTGTTCTTGATAGACCATAATCCCGTAGGTTTCCGCCAGGATGTCGTGCATCCACGGATGATCCAGCTCGATTACCTCCTTTTTGTGCTTGCGCTGAATGAAGGAGGGGATCATCTCCATGGGGCCTGGGCGATAGAGAGCGCCGACGGCGATGATCTCTTCAAATTTATCGATGTGAAGTTGGCGGCACAGATCCTGCATCCCCCCGGATTCCAGCTGAAAAACCCCCATCGTCTTTCCCTGATTGAAAAGATCGAATGTCAGGGGGTCGTCGAGCCTTAAATTCATCCAGTCGACCTGCTTGCCCTGCCTTTTTCTGATCGCATCGACGGCGTGTTGAATCGAGGTGAGCGTTTTCAGGCCTAAAAAGTCGATTTTGAGCATGCCGACAGATTCCACAGGCTTCATCGAATATTGGGTGACTGCCATCTGCGAGTCTTTTGCATTACAGACAGGGCAGCGCTCGATAATCGGGTCTCCGCTGATGATGATCCCTGCTGCGTGAATTCCGGTATTGCGGACAGAGCCCTCGAGCTTTTTTGCAATATCGATCAACCGGTGGACTTCCTCATCTTCGTTGTAAAGCGCCTTAAATTCGGGGTCGATTTCCAAGGCCTTATCGAGGGTCATCGTGGGATCCTCCGGCACGAGCTTAGCGATCTGGTTGACGCGGGCAAGGGGAATGCTGAGCATGCGACCAACATCTTTAATCGCCATTTTTGCTTTCATTGTCCCAAACGTGATGATCTGAGCCACTTTGTCCTTGCCATACTTTTTGACCGTGTAATCGATCACCTCCGAGCGGCGGTCCATGCAAATATCGACATCGATATCAGGGTAAGAGATCCGCTCTGGATTGATGAAGCGCTCAAAGAATAAGTTAAATCTCAGGGGCTCAATATCTGTGATGCCGATTAAATAAAGGACGATCGAACCAGCTCCAGAACCTCTTCCGGGGCCGACAGGAATTTTATGTTTTTTAGCCCAGTTGATAAAATCCCAAACAATCAGCAAGTAATCTCCCATCCCTTTAGGCAAAATCACATCTAACTCTGCCTTTAACCGCTCCTTGACAACCTCTAAAGGATCTTTGTCAGGGTATTTTTCTTGCACCATTGCCAGGCGCTCTGGTGTATACCGCTCAGAGATCCCCTCATGACACAGCTGTCTTAAATAGTTTGCCGCCTCGGCAACCCTTTCTTCTTTGGTGTATGCAGTGCCTTCTAGGCGCGGCGGAACAAAAACGGGGTAATACCTTTTGTTGAAGTCAAAGGCAAAGTGGCACTTGTCTGCGATCTCTAACGTTGCTTCTAGAGCTTGGGGGTAATCTGCAAAAAGGGACTGCATCTGCTCTTGAGACTTAAAATACATCTGGTGAGTGTAGAGCACTTGCCGCTTGGGGTTCTTGATCTTTTCTTTCGGATTGCCATAGGAATCTTTTTCCCAAATCTCACAGGGCTCTCCCGACTGGATGTTCATCAAAATTTCTTGAGCTCTCCAATCCTCCCTTTCAATGTAACGGGACTCATTGGCGGCAGCAAAACGAATGTTCCTCTCCTCGGAAATAGCGATGAGGCGCTCATTGACTTTTTCTTGCAGCGCAATGGCCTCTAAATAATGCTGATGTAGCCACCCTTCCTGATCCATCCCATCTGCGATGATATCTTCCTGCTTCATCCGATGCCGCAGCAGTTCAAAGTAGTAATCGCCTTGGAATAGCGCCTGAAACCAAGCGATCTCGGAAAGGAGCGCCTCTTCATGACCTTTACCGATATAAAAGGAAAGAGAACTTGTAGATGGCCCGGACAGGCAAATCAGCCCTTCTGCGTGCTTGGACAACAGCTCCTTATCAATACGAGGGGTCCAGTAAAACCCCTCTAGATGCGCCAAAGAGCTTAAAATCGACAGGTTCTGATAACCGAGTTCATTCTTTGCAAGGAGGACAATCGGAAATCCAGCTGGGACCCCTGGAATTTTCTTTTTCTCAAATCGAGATCCCGGGGCAACATACAGCTCGCATCCGATGATCGGTTTGATCTTTGGCTGCCTTGCAGGCTTTAAAAAATTCGACAGCCCCATACATGTTCCCTTGGTCTGTCAGAGCCACGGCGGGCATTTAAACTCTTCTTGCTTTTTCACAATGGCCTCGACCGACGCCGATGAATCTAAAATAGAATATTGAGAATGAACGTGAAGAGGAACCCAACTCATGGAAATCACTCTAAGACAATTGCGTTATATCTGAATTAGATCTTGTACAGTCTTCTTAGGGAAATGACTTGTTTAAGCGCTTCGCACTAAATTTCGGGATTGCTTTTGAATTGTCCAAAGCGGCACGAGCAAGCGCCACAGTAATAAACCCGCAAATACCCAGGGCGACAAAAAAGCCATACCATCCCCAAACTTCTGCAACCTTGGAAATCGGATAACCCGCAGTCGCTGCGCCGAGATAGGCGATCCATCCGACAAAACCATTCGATGTTCCTGCCGCTTTTTTATGAGAGAGCTCGACAGCGGCCATACCGATGAGCATCTGGGGGCCAAAGATCAAAAATCCAATGGCAAACATCAATGCATAATCAAGAAACATGGAACCCGGGAGGCGAAAAATAAAGAGCTGCGATCGCAACGATCACCCCGAGAGCAAAGATCACATTAACCGGCGCTCTGCGCCCTTTAAAAATTTTATCAGAACCCCAGCCTGCAGCAAGGGTTCCAAAAATCCCCCCTGCTTCAAACCAAAATATACTACCGGATGCTGCCATCATCGAATACCCTTTAGACTGAATCAAAAAAGAGCGCCCCAAAATCGTTGACGGCTTGCCGGATGATGTAAACAAAAAAATAAGAAATCGCCAAAATCCAGATGAACTTATTGCTAAGACATGTTTGAAGAGCATATCTTTAGTAGAGATCTCTTCATCCTCCTGTGTCTTTTGCAGCTGGATAATCATTTTTAAATTTCTCAATCGGTAGGCAGTCCCAAAGATTGAGGGGTATCGCGAAGGCGGTTCATAATGAAGAAACCAGCGATGATACAGATCACCCCGGGAACATACATCGCAAAACGCCAGCCCCAAGCTTGCGCACAATAAGCAGCGATAAAGGGAATCAGCGCCCCGCCTACGCTATGGGAGGTGCTCGTCAGCCCCCACCAAGTGCCTCTTTCTTTTTGAGAGTACCAATGCGTGAGCAAGTCGAGCGCAAGGAGGCCATCCCCATCCTTGGAAAACACCCATTCAACCCCCAAAAAATCGCAAAAAAAGCAATCGAGGAGGTCATTCCAAAACAAATATTGAACACCCCGGTTAAAATGAGTCCGGTCGCCATAAAAAAGCGGGGATTCGAGCGATCGGAGAACATTCCGCTCAAAAATTTACTCATCCCATAAGTGATCGAAAGATGCTGCTCAGAATCCCAAGATCGCTAATCTGCAGCCCCAAATCCTCCATCAGAACGGGCATGGCAAAGGTAAAACTTTTCCGAGTAAAGTAATAGAAAATGTAGCCGATGATACATTCCGTAGAAAATGCGCCATCGCCAGTACTTATAGTGTTCCTTAACCGCTTTCTGATCCTGAATTTCAGGAACAGACGGGGCCGACTTAAATAAACTTATAACACTCACAAAAGACTCCTTCTTAAAACTCGACGCTTCCCCAAATCAATCATTTTAAATATTTTCACCACTAGGCCTTGATTAATTAACTTCTCTTGAGGCATGAAGGGAGCATACACCCCTTAAAAAATCTGAAAACTCATTATGGGCGATTTGGATAAAAATGTACATCGCAAGGAAGAGCCTTCCCCATATGAAAAAATCATTGTCCATCAGATAGAAAAAGACAAAAGGGAAAAGCCTAGCGGGTACAAAGAGCTCACCAGCTCAACCCAGGTCCAGATCTTTTCTGCCTTGATCTCCTATTTCAAAAAAGTTATCTCTGTCCTCCGAGGTAAAGAAGAAGCAGAATTCTATCAGCCACAACAAGTTATTAAAAGCGCCTTTAGATTCAGGGCGCTTCTTCTCCTCCTGTCGAAAGAAGACCGCAGCCACAATCCGACTTTGCCCAGCAGCTCTCTCAGGAGTGGCACGCTCTTCTCAGCGCTTTTACCTCAGTAACTGTTCAAGGAGCTATCCCATTTGGGCAGAAAGTCCATTTTTTTATTTCTCAAATTCAAAATTTTCCCCTAGGCTCCGATCACACCCTCGGCTACTACTTTACAGAATACGCAGGGCAGGACTGGATCCCGTTTCCTTTCATGGAGCTCTTAGAAGATCTCCATAAAGAATACCAGCTAAGCCCTCCGGTCAGCACTCTTCAAAGCTGGATTTCCCTTCTCGACGACATTCTCAAAGTTTAAAAAAACGCTCTGCTTTTTAGATGCTCTGGCAAATCTATTCCAATCACCTCGATATCCGTCTCATGGACACAGATCCGCAAGCCGTGGTAGAGAAAGCGGAGCTGCTCGAGCTGCTCTGCCACCTCCAGATCGCAAAGCGGCAGGCGGTCAATTTTTTCCAACGCCTCCTGTGTGTAGGCGTACAAACCGACATGTTTATAAAGGCTCTTTTTGTCCCAATCCGAAATATCGCGATAAAACGGGATCTGGCTCCGAGAGAAATAGAGGGCAAAACCGTTGGCGTCGCAGACAACTTTTGCAAAATGGGGATTTACAGCTTCCTCAGGATTTGTGATCTTTTTTTCAAGGTCCATAGATCGCTCTGTTGCTTTTGACAGCTTTGCAAAAGATCTAAAATCATCCTTTCGCAAATAAAAGGCTCATCCCCCTGCCAGTTGACCCAAATGTCGGCGCGCACAAGGCCATTGCGCATGAGCTCAACAAGCCGCTCAGTACCGGAGAGACAACTCTCCGATGTCATGAAGGACTTCCCTCCAAAACTTTCCACAAGCTCTCCAATTTCTGGGGCATCCACCGCAAAGACCACCTCATCAAACAGAGAAACAGCTGAGGCGGCTTCAAAGACCCACTGCAACAGCGGTTTTTTGTTCAGATGGCAAAGCATTTTTCTAGGGAACCGCGTCGACTTTAAACGAGCCGGAATAATGCAGGCAACTTTTTTATTTCCAATCATGAGATTCAAACCTATCGGGGTTTTCTAAATACCAGGCGACTGTTTTTCGCAAACCTAAAGCGATCGTGTGAAGGGGTTTAAACCCCATCTCTTCCTCGATTTTAGCTGCGTTGATCGCATAGCGAAAATCGTGGCGTGGGCGGTCTTGGACAAAAGTGATCAGAGAGGACAATCCATGAAGATCTTCTCCCTTTTGTTCGGCAAACTC
>CAWCKK010000006.1:0-3923 GCA_963796135.1 uncultured Acidobacteriota bacterium
GTTATGCCAAACACCCCGTTGTCGGCGTGAGTTGGTATGGGGCGATTGCCTATGCAAAGTGGGTGGGCAAGCGCCTTCCGACAGAGGCGGAGTGGGAGATTGCCGCCTATGGGGGAAAGGAGGACTGTGTTCTCCTTTTTTAGGGGCGCAAATTGAGCCGCGGGCGGATGCCAACTTTTTCTAGTTCCGACACCACAGCTGTGATGAGCTATGCCCCAAACGGCTACGGCCTTTACGATATGGCTGGTAATGTCTATGAATGGTGTCTAGACTGGTACGATTACCACTACTACGACTTGTCGATCCAAGAACCGGATAACCCAAAGGCCCCGTCCAGGGGGTTTACAGGGTTTTGCGCGGAGGCTGCTGGAAAAGCTCTAAAGAAGATCTGCGCTGTGCCCACCGCCACCGAAATAATCCCGGCGTTATGAATGGAACCTATGGGTTTCGCTGTGCGGCGGGTTGTTATTGACCAACAAAAGGGGTAAGTGAGTAAAAATCATCGCATTCTATCGACAGTTGTCCAGCTGAAAAGAAAAACACTCAAGAGGGTGCTCGGGGTCTTCGATCTCTTTGCGATTGGCTATGGAGATTTGGGGTCGTCGATTTACTATGCATTGGGGATCACAGCGCTCTATGCCTTAGGAGCTACCCCGATTGCTCTGACGCTTGCCGGGGTTGTTTTTGCTTTTCACAGCGCTGACCTATGCGGAAATGAGCTCCATTGTTCACGAGTCGGGGGGGTCTGCAAGCTTTGCCAGGCACGTGTTCAACGATCTGATTTCGTTTATCGCAGGTTGGGGGTTGCTCTTAGTACGTTGTGACGATCGCCATTTCTGCATTTGCTGTCGGGCCTTATCTGGCTTACTTTTTTTCCGATTTGCACAACACCTCTGTTCAAATTATCTTTTCCATCACACTCATTGCTCTTCTTTACGCGATGAATGTGATCGGAGTGCGGCAATCCACCCGTATCAGCTTAGTTTTAACGATCTTTACCCTTCTTGTACAGGCCGCGATCATTGCAATCGGGGCAAGCACCCTCTTAGATATCGGCAGCATCGTCGATCATCTCCGCATTAATGTCCCCAATGCCAACTGGTCTCCAAGCTGGGGGGAATTTTCCAAAGGGGTTGCCATGGCAATGGTCGCCTACACGGGGATTGAGTCCATCGCTCAACTGGCTGCAGAGGCAAAGCACCCTGTCAGGACAGTGCCGCGCGCTGTTGTTTTGACCATGGGAGTGCTTCTGGTTGTCTACTTGGGGATTTCAGTTATCGCCCTTTCCGCTGTGACCCCCTAGACCTGGGTCAAAAGTTTCTCTTAAACCCCATTGCGGCCATTGTCGATGGCCTACCTTTTGGAAGCTGGATCCTTTCCCCTGTGATTGCGGTCTTGGCAGCTGTTGTTTTAGCGGTAGCTGCTAATGCCGGCCTAATGGGCGCCTCCCGCCTCTCTTTCAATATGGGGGAGTATTATCAACTGCCCCGCTTTTTTTATACCATCCACCCCCGGTTCCGCACCCCGATTGTCTCTCTTTTGTTCTTTGCGCTTTTAGCAGCAGTTGTGATTATAGCCTGTCAGGGAAGGATCGATTTTTTAGCTGACCTCTACAACTTTGGCGCGATGCTAGCTTTTTTCTTTGCCCATTTGTCCTTGATTGCCATGCGGATTAAAAAACCCCACATCAAACGCCCTTTTAGAGCCCCTCTTAACCTCAGCTTCGGGGCCTATTCTATTCCGCTGACGGCAATTGTAGGGGCGATTCGCAACCCTCGGGGTGTGGTGCCTTGTCGTAGTGACAAAACCGCAAGGGCGTTATTTGGGGATAGCTTGGATGAGCTTTGGCTTATTGATGTACTTTCAGTTTAGAAAAAAAAGCAAACTGGAAGCCACAGGACATGTCGCTATTGAAGAAGTGGACCCTTCACGGTTATCAGCCCCTGCAGGTCAAAAAAATCTTGGTTCCCACCCGCGGGGGGATACAAATGGAGACCATTCAAATGGCCTGTGAGATTGCCAAATTCCACAAAGCCAAGGTCACGGCCCTCCACGTCCTTGAAATTCCCGCCTCACTTCCGCTAGATATCGCATCTCCTCATCGCATGGCCATTGCGGAGGCTGTTTTAAAAAGGGCAGAGGCGATTGCAAGGGAATTTGGCGTCGAGATCGAGCTTGAAATTGATCGCTCGCGGTCCCTTGCCGACACGATTCTAGAGGTGGCAAGTTTAGGCAAATACGATCTGATTGTGCTCGGGTCTTTAAAGTCTGTTGGGGAATCCAAGAGAAAAACAATCGGCTCTATCGTGGAAAAGATTGTGCATAAGGCCCCTTGCCGGGTATGGGTGTGCGCCAGCAAGAGTTAGTGGATCAAGTGGCAGGCGACGGTTCGCCCTGGGGACACTTGCTGGATCAAGGGAGGGACTTCATGGCATTGGGCCACGGCGTGGGGGCACCTGCTGGCAAAGGGACATCCCTTAGGCAGGTTCACAGGGCTTGGGACCTCCCCTTTGAGCATGACCGGTTTCCGCTGCCTTTCGATCTTTGGATCGGGGATGGCAATAGCAGATAGCAGAGCTTGTGTGTAGGGGTGGAGCGGGTTTTTGTAGAGCTCTTCGGCAGGGGCGATCTCGACAATATTTCCCAAGTACATCACGGCAATTCTGTCCGAGATGTATTTGACGATTGCCAAATCATGGGCGATGAAGAGATAGGTGAGGCCAAGTTGCTTTTGCAGGTCTTTAAGCAAATTGACAATTTGAGCCTGAACGGAGACATCGAGTGCGGAGATGGGTTCGTCGCAAACGATAAATTCCGGGTTTAGGGCAAGGGCGCGTGCAATCCCGATGCGCTGGCGCTGTCCGCCTGAAAATTCATGGGGAAATCGGCTCAAGGCGCTTTTGCTAAGACCGACCCTATCCAGCAATTGGGCAAGGTAATTTTCCATCTCTTGCTCTTTTATTGCCCGGTGAATGCGGAGCGGCTCTGCGATGATACTGCCTGCTGTCATTCGGGGATTCAAGGAGGAGTAGGGATCTTGAAAGATGATTTGAGAGGAGCGGCGAAAGGCAAAGAGCTCTTTTTTGTTCAATGAAAGCAGGTTTCTTCCTCGGTAAAGTACTTCTCCTGAGGTGGCTTTTTCTAAACAGAGCACGCATCTGCCGATTGTCGATTTGCCGCAGCCCGATTCCCCGACAAGACCTAGGGTTTCCCCGTTTTCAATAGCAAAAGAGACGTCGTTGATAGCCCGCAGTTTTTGCTTGCCCGATAGGAATTCTTTGCGCAAGTTTTTCAATTGGACAAGAGGGGATTGCGGCGTCATTTTTTTAACCTGGGGTCAAATTTGAAGCAAGCTGCCCAATGCTCAGGATCGATCTCCAACAACGCAGGGGATTGGACAGAGCAGATCTTCATGGCATCGTGGCATCTAGAGCAAAATCCGCATCCTAAGATGGGGTGGCTTAAGTTGGGGGGAGTGCCCTCGATGGGAAGCAGGGGTTGGTCTTTGGGTTGATTTCAGGCGCGCTGTCGCTCCGAGCAACCGTTGGGTATAGGGATGCTTAGGGCTAGAAAAGACTTGGTCCACAGTTGCCATTTCGACAATCTTGCCGGCATACATCACAATCACCCTATCGCACATTCTGGCGACAACGCTCATGTCATGGGTGATCAAGAGAATGCTGGTGCCTGTATCCTTTTGGAGCTGTTGGAGCAGCGCTAATATTTGGGCCTGGATGGTGGCATCCAGAGCGGTTGTCGGTTCATCGGCAATTAACACCTTAGGCTGGCAGGCAAGGGCAAGGGCGATCATGACCCTCTGGCGCATCCCACCGCTTAAAGCATGGGGATAGGCATCAAATCTTTCTTCGGGATGGCAGATGCCGACCTTCTCGAGCGTCTCAAGGGCAGTCTCTTTTGCTTTT
>CAWCKK010000007.1:0-51744 GCA_963796135.1 uncultured Acidobacteriota bacterium
TTTTGTCCCTCTACTTGGAACCGTTACGTATTGCTGGTCCTGCAATTGACCCGCGTTGTCAATCTGTTTTGGACTGTGGTCAATTTGCTCCCGGTGATGCCTCTAGATGGGGGGCAGTTGCTGCGTATTCTCTTGGAAAAGATCTTTGGGTCTAAGGGCTTTAAATATGCCCTTGTCACAAGCATCGCCTTTGCCCTTGCTGTTAGCGTATTTTTCTTTGTCACTCAAGGGTTGCTTATCGGAGCCCTGTTTTTCCTCCTTGCATTTCAAGGTTATGATACTTTGCGCCGCACGCGCCACTTCTCTGATACAGATCGGGATGAGACGCTTGCCTCAGAGTTGAATAAAGTCGAAGAACTGATCCAGATGGGCAAGAAAGAGCAAGCTTACCAAGCTTGCCAAGCGATCCGATCCAAGGCAAAAAAGGGGATGATCTTTGAACTCTCCACTCAGTATCTAGCGTTTTTGCAATACGAAAAAGGGGAATCAAAGGGGGCCTACGACCTTTTGCGATCCATTCGCCAAGAGCTCAGCGGCGATGCGCTCTGCCTTCTGCAGAAGGCAGCTTTTGAGCAGAAGGACTTCGCTCTTGTCGTAGAGCTTGCGGGCACGTGCTTTCAAACCTTGCCGACGGCAGACACCGCCTTGCGCAACGCCTATGCGCATGCCCAGCTCAATCAAGTCATACCGACTGTAGGCTGGCTGCAAACAGCAATGAGCGAGGGCCTTTCCAATGCCAAAGACGTGCTCTCCAGTCCCCTTTTTTGACCCCATCCGCAGCGATCGCTCATTTCAAGAGCTTCTCCATTCAATTTCTTAAACTCCCTACTTTTCTTTTAAGGGCATTAGAGCTATAACCTAATGAAATATTTCATTGCTCATCCCTTAAGAGAGGTTTTATGGCCCCTAAATTCTTTCTCTCCTTAGCCGCGTTGTCCTTAAGTTTTAGCACTTTGCTCTTTGCAGAAGAGGGGCAATCGGAGATCCAAGACCAAAAAACGCTTGCCTTAGAGTCTTCGCCTTCAAAGGAACCTGTGCAAAAAAAGCGCAAACCCCATTTTGCAGGTGTCAAACGCCAGACACCATCTAACAAGGATCTTAAGAAAAAGTCAAGCAAGGTCAAAAATGAGTGGGTCTCTAGCAAAACCCATCCTAAAAAAGCTAAAAAACAAGTCGCTGACAAGGAACAGCAACTCAGTGAGCTCCCCGAAGACAGGCCTTACTTTAGAAGGACAGACAACGCCCTTCTTGCCTCCGCTGTTCCTCTTAGCAATGCCTCCTCCCCATTGCCCCCACCACAGCCGCCCCAGTCGGAAGGGGGAAAATACCCGAGAACAGGATTTCAAGCACCCAGAGGCCATGTGTATCTGACAGGCGATTGGCTCTATTGGAGAGTGAGGCAGGAGGGGATGGAGTTTGCAACTTCCGAACAGATCCACTTTGATTTTCAGTCGGGGTTTCGCTTAGGGATTGGCGCCCACCTTTCATCCTTTGACGGCTGGTGTATCTTTGCCGAATACACCCGATTGAGCCCAGAGGGCTCAAGGAGCGTCCAAGATGTGCTTTATCCCCTCTTTCTCTTTCAGGGGGCAGGATCCAGTGGAAATGCTGTCACACAGGCCGCAGGGCACTGGAAGGTGGGGTTTCAGAGTGTAGATATTCAGTTCGGTAAAGCCTACTATCTCACAAAGACTCTTGTTTTCAGTCCGTTTTTTGGACTTAAAGGGGCATGGATCGATCAGCACGCCCATTTTGACTATCAAGGGGGTTATGTTCTAGCGGGGCAAACCTACCGCACCCACTTTACCAACGACTTCAAGGGGGCTGGCCCCCTGATGGGTACGGAGATGAACTGGCAATTAGGGGCCGGATTTAGCTTTTTTGGCGACCTTGCCGCAGCACTCCTGTTCGGTCAGTTTAATAATTCCCAAAGGCAATACCAGCAAGGAGGGGTGGAGGTTGTTTACCTCGATGACAACTTTAATCTTGCCAGCCCCTTTCTGAGCATGCTCGCAGGCTTGGCGTGGGACCGCAATTTTCATCGCGATGAATGCCACCTTGGGTTAAGCGCAGGCTTTGAGGCACAGTACTTTTGGGGTCAAAACCAGACAGAGCAGTTCACCGCTGACACGCGCCCCACGTACGTGCGGCAGAAGGGGGACCTTGCCTTTTATGGGTTGACCCTGAAAGCCCGCCTAGATTTTTGAGGTTGTTTTGGGTATATATACCGAATAAAGTTCGAAAATCGGTAAATCTAAAAATTTTTTACCGCAGAGCTCACAGGGAAGAAATTAAGCCTTGAATCTACGAATTCCCCAGGGCTTTTTGATGAAAAAGATTTGATAGTCCGTCGTTCATAGAGCGGTCGGCTAAAGATACGTTCGCGACTTGGAATTGCAGAAAAACGATGAATTCACAAATTGCTTACAATCAGCGCCACGTAAATATCAAATCTTTTTCATCAAAAAGCCCTGGATTTTTCACTCACGAAGGGTATATAGTTTTAATAGCTCAGATGATTTAGCCTGTAGCGGGTGGCTTTTTTAATTCCTTCTTGAGCAGCGTCCCCTATTTTTTTTCCTCAGATTCTTTAGGGCTATGGTCGTAAACCGATATCGTGCCATCCTCTGTCAGACTCAGCTCACAATCGCCGAATAAGTTAAAAACGCGCGTTTTATTGCCAACGAACTTTTCAATGAGAACAGGCTTTTCCGGGGCGATATCCCAGACTTCGATACAACGGTTTTCGTAAGAGTATTCTGTCTGTCTTAAGAATAAAAAATTTCCAAGCAAACTAGCGCAATTGAAGATTGAGGATTTTATGTTTTCATCATGATGCTTAGGTTTTAAAAATTTGAGTTCTTTAAAATTCTTAACTTTAAATAATAGATCTTGTCTTAGCCTACTTAGGCTGGATGCCATAAAGTACGGGCCAAAAATATTATATGGCACACAATCTACAAGGAAGCTGCTTTCATTTGTTAATTCTAATGATTCACAATCGAAAAACTTAAATTGTGTTATCTGATATACACACATGTCTAAGTAAGAAATAATTTCATTCTCGAATCTATAAAGATAAACAGAATCGTTATGTGCCTGTACAGATTTTATGAAGTTTCCTGTTTGGCTTGCAAACAGGTATATGAAACCGCTAGAGTTACTCACATACACGTGTTCTTTATGTACTAGCAAGGAATGGCAAGACGCAAGAGATAGGGGAACTGTACTTATGGTTTTAAAATTACTTAAGTCGACGGTGATCAAGGCACAGGGCTCTGCATTGCTTACAGCATGCAGTCGGTTGCCATTAATAGCAAATTTGACAATTTTGTGCGGACTGAGAGATACAACTTCTTTGGTTTTGCGAGTTGTTTTATCATAAGCGCATATCTTATCGCCTTCCCTGCATGGAATTTGTATAAACAAGAGGTTGTCTGTAGCAATCGCTTGAGGAGAGTAGGAAGCGTCTTGACATGCTTCTTCCTGGTGTTGGATGGGTAATGTATCGTCCGGTAAGTTAACAGTCTCGTCAATATTTCGACAAATTTTTTTATAATTTTTATATTTATCAATTAGGCAAATTAGTGCATAATATTTATTTATGTCTAGTTCTCTTTTTTCAATAAATTCAATTAGTTTATTTTTTAATTCTTTCGTATTTAAAGACTGATATAAATAGGGCCAACAATGAAATTCGTTAGTAATTTTTTTTAAAAAAAGGGGGAATCGAACTTGGTTATCTTGGAGAATTTTATTGAATTTTTTACAAGAAAGAGAAAGATTGTTAATATCATTTATTTCTAGGTAAAAAGAAATACTAATTAACAAGTGTTTATTTATTTCAATGAAGCCATTGTTCATAAATCATGAATTTGTTTTTGTTTTTAATCATTTTTTATTATCTATGATTTGATAGTTTTTTTCAACTAAAAGGTTTTTTTTATTATTTGCTTGATAAATAACTTTTTGCGACACAACTGAACCAAAAAGCGCAAATTTATACCCAAAAAATGAGGTTGCGCAAGATGTCTATTCCAACTTAATGGAGTAGAAGCGGGTTGCATTGCCTTGACGGACAAGGAGCAGAATCCGCTTATTGTCGGGCTGACCGAGGGCTTGATTGAACTCGTCAACATTGGACACTTTTTTGTGATTGACCGCCTGGATCAAAAATCCGGGTCTAAGCCCTGCCATCGCAGCTGGGGAGCCTGGCTTGATCTTGACGATGACAACACCTTCTTCCCGTTGGGTATAGCCGAGCTGTTTGGACAGATCTGGCGTGAGGTTGTCAATTTCGATTCCCAATTTCTGGATGGCGCTTCCTGTTGAGGCGGCAGAGGGATTCATTGTGCCTAAGGTAATCGGAATGGAGAGGATCTGCCCTTTACGGTTGACCTTGAGGATGACTTTGGTGCCGGGGGCAAGCACGGAGACTTCATTGCGAAAACTTTGGACCGATTTGATGGGTAGGTTGTTGTACTCCAGAATGATGTCCCCTTGTTTTAAACCAGCTGCCTCAGCGGGGGAGTCTTTAAAGACTTCAGCGACAAGGGCCCCTTCCGGTTTGGGAAGGTTGAAAGCGTCGGCGATGTCTTTGTCCACTGGCTGGAGGGATACGCCGAGGAATCCGCGGGTCACAGATCCCTTGTCGATAATTTGGTCCATGTCGTTTTTGGCAATATTGCTTGGGATCGCAAGGCTAATTCCTGCATAGCTGCCGCTGCGCGAAACAATAGCGGTATTAATCCCGACGACCTCTCCGCTGAGGTTGACAAGAGGCCCGCCGGAGTTGCCTGGGTTGATCGCAGCATCGGTCTGGATGAAGTCTTCATAATCGTTAATTTTGAGGTTTTGCCTTCCCTTAGCGCTAACGACCCCGACTGTCACCGAGGCTTGTAGTTGGAAGGGGCTGCCGATGGCAATCACCCATTCACCCACATCGAGCTCTTCTGAATTTCCCAGTTCGAGGAAGGGAAAATCTTGGCCCTCAATTTTTACAATGGCGATATCTGTTTGGGGATCCGACCCGACAAGCGTGGCATCCATTTCCCTGCCGTCGTGGAGAACCGCTGTGATTTTATCTGCGCCTTTGACAACGTGTGTATTGGTCATGATATAGCCATCGGAGCGCACGAGGAAACCAGAACCTTGGCTTGACTGCGGCTGGGGTCTTTGCGGCTGCCCTCGGAAAGGCATGCCGAAGAAGCGATTAAAAAAATCATCCCCATTAAAATCGTAAGGGTTTTGATAGCCATAAGGGGATCCGTTTTCATCTTGATCTGGGGAATTGGTCTGGACGCGGATAAAGACAACGGCGGGAATCGCCTTTTTTGCAACGGCGGTAAAGGCTTTAGATGTCTGTGCAAGCGAGCAAACGCACTCTTTTGAAGAAGCCTCCTGAGAAAGAACGGGGGAAATAGCTAGCAGGGCAGAGCAGGTAAGGGCAGAAAAAATCGATGTGTTGCGCAACATGTTTGACTCCTGATGAATACAGCTAGTTATAACCCAAAGCTGGGCTAAATTGCAAACGGTTCGAGATTAGACCCGGAGAATAGGCAGTGGCTGATATTTAGTCGCCAGCAATTTGTTTTCCCTCTCTAATAGTTCTTGGCCTGCAAAAGCGACGATGACCCCTTGCCCGATTTTAGGAAGGAGCTCTGTGGCAACTGCATGCCTTACATTCTGGGCAGTGAGATTAAGGAGGCGGTCGCGGAACTGCTGGCGGATTTGCTGGTTCTTGCCGCTGCGCATCCAGCAGTAAGCTGTTAGGGCCCGGTTTCCAGGGGCAAGAGGGGAGTCGAGGTGCTGGATGATTCCTAACTTTGCCTCTGTCACGTCCTCTTCGGTGAAGTGGCCTGCCGCAATCTCTTCAATCGCCAAGCGGAACGCCTCTAAAGAAGAGCAGAGGTGAGGGTCTCTGTAGGCGTGAAAATGGAAATGGCCAAGATCCGGGTGGTAGGTGGCCCCGCACCCATAGGCCCCCCCTGTTTCTCGGATCTTCCTGTGGAGGACTTTGTGATCGAAAAGCAGCGCAGCGAGCATAAGAGCTGGTGCGTAGGGGTGGAGGTAGGCAACGGTTTGAAAGGCTTCGGATGTGCACGCTACCTGAGAGGCGATCACTCTTGCTTGAGAGGAAATAGGTTCGACGGGGTGATCGATGTCCCAAGGAGAACAAGAGGCAGAAGGGGCGATGCCGCACAGGCCAAAGAGGTTCTCTTTCTGCACCTCTTCCAGCATCTCCTTGGAGCAGCTGAGGATGAGCTGTGGATGGTGGAATGTAAAGAGCTGCTCTTTTAAGCGGAGGAGTTTTTCAATCAGCTCAGGGATAGTTTTTGTAGGATCTTTTGCAAGCGCCTCCATTGTCTTGTAGTAGCGCAGGCCATACCAGGATTCAGCGATGTGGGAGGCTGAGGAAAACCCGCTTAAAGACAGCTGGGTCGCATAGCGCAGGGCTTGGCGGCTTAAGCGGTGCAGCTGTGTGTCGCGCATTTGCCTAATGAGTTCTTCAATTCTTTTTTTCTCCTCAAATCGGGGCTTTTCAAGAGTCTCGCGCATCAGGGTGAATAACTTATCCATTTTCCGGCGCAGAGCCTTTCCGCGGATGTTGAGAGAGGGCTTGCCGGTTTTAGGATTGTCGACTTGGATGTGAAGAGAGCAGGAAGCGCCGATGCCGCCTGTGTGAGCGTGGATATAATCAAGGTTTTGTGCATAAGTGCGGTTGCCGCTGCCAATTTCCGGCAACAGGGTTGTGAGTAGACGGACATAGGGCAAATCCTCCTCTGCGATTGCGGGCAGATCAAAGAGGAGATCTGCGTAGACGATGTGATTGGTAAAGCAGTTGTGGTGGTAGAGGTCGATATGGCCTTGCTTGGAGTGCTTCGAGCGGAAAATCGCGCGCTAAGGGAGTGACATCGCTGAGTAAGACCTTGGGCAGGCAGTCTAAGGATTGGGTCTCTGTTTGTTTTTGATAGGAGGCAAGCTCTTGGCTTTGTTTGAGGATCTCCCCAATTCTGTCTTCTGTTAGATGGGAATGGATATTTTTTAGTGTTCGCTTTTCCTCTTCAATCTCTTGAGAGGAAAGGGAGAGGTCTGGGATCATGACAAGGCGAACAGAGTGGGGGTTGTCGAGAAAATACTTTTGGATCAAAGAGGTAAGGTAGCCTGGGACTTTGACTTTTGAAAGAAGCTTTTCAAACAGCGAATGAACCATCAGAGCATTTTCAGGGTCGCATCCATGTTGTTTTGCAAGGGCAGAGCGCATGAAAAGAGTCAACCCGAAAGGGGCGTGATCCCCTGTAATTTCAAGCCGGGAAAATTCGAGTTGGTGCATCGCAGCGTCGATCACGTGCTCTTGAATCCCTTTTGCAACGATCTCTAGAAGAGCTTTTTTTAGCACTTCTTGGAGCTGATCTGCGTGTTTAGGGTCGCACCCTTTACAGACATGGCGTAAGGCACCTCGCTCATCTCTGTGTCCATGTAGCCCTCTGCGTGGATGCAAAGGCCAGATTCCATCAGAGCCGATTTGAGCATTGAAGCATCTGTCTCCATGAGGACGCAGTCCAGAACGCTGAGTGCGAGCACCTCCTCTTGATCTAGAAGCTCTGCAGTGAGGTAGGAAAACGCGATGATCGCTCGCTCAGAGAGCGCATCGCTCTCGCTGACGGGATAGCGCATTTCCCGATGGATAGGTGCGGTAAACCGCCTCTGTTTTTTCAGGGGGGGAATAGGGGGGAGAGAGGGGACATTTTTAAGGGCCTTTTCAGCGATAAAGTCCAGGTGCTGCCTTAAAGGGAGATTGCCGTAGAAGAAAAAGAGGCACCTGCTGGGATGGTAGAAGGTCTCGTGAAAGGCGATCAACTCTGGGTAGGTCAGCTCGGGGATGAAACGGGGGTCGCCGCCGGAGTTAAATGCATAAGGCAGGTCGGGGACAAGAGATTGCATCAGAGCGTGCCACAGACGCGTATCTACAGAGCTTAGGCTTCCTTTCATCTCGTTAAAAACAATTCCCTTGTACTCGAGGGGGGTTTTGGGATCTTTAGGGTCGGTGAATTCCAGGCGATGCCCTTCTTGTAAGAAGCTCATTTTTTTAAGCTCTGGGTGGAATACAGCATCGATGTAGACGTCCATGAGATTGTAAAAATCTTTCTCATTTAAAGAGGCGGCTGGATAGCAGGTGAAGTCAGAACCTGTCAGCGCGTTCATGAAGGTGTTTAAACTGCGCTTGTTCATCGAGAAAAAAGGATCTTTCACGGGAAACTTGCGAGAGCCGCACAGCACCGTATGCTCTAAGATGTGGGCTGCCCCATTGGAGCTTGCGGGATAGGTCTTAAAAGAGAGGCAGAAGAGGTTTTCCGGGTCGTCATTGGCGATGTGCATCACCTGGGCGCCGCTTGGCTCGTGCTTGAGCTCTTTCAAAGTGCAGTTGAGTTCAGAGATCTCCAGGCATTTTGTCACAACAAAATCACCATAGCGCTCGCCTATGGTTTTTAAAAAAGGGGATTTATTTGGCATCAGATCCTGTTCGTGTGACTAACAAGTTACCATTTTTAAGTCCCCTTTGAAAAGCAAAATCTTACCAAGTGAGTGCAGAGGAGGACTGATACTCGGTCACGCGGGTCTCAAAGAAGTTTTTCTCTTTGCCTAAGTCGATGGTCTCGCTCATCCAGGGGAAAGGGTTTTTAGAGCGGTAGAGGGCTTTAAGGCCGATGCGCTCGAAGTCTGCGGTCTGCGATGTATTGGACATACTCGCGGAACATCGGAGCGGTGAGGCCGAGGATGCCGCGGGGCAGGCAGTCTTGGGCATATTGGATTTCGAGCTCAACAGCTTGCCTGATCTTATCGATGATATGGTCTTGGAACTCCGGGGTCCAAAGGTATGGATTTTCTTCTTTGATGCCGTTGATCAGATCGATGCCGAAGTTCAGGTGAATGGTTTCATCGCGCAGGATGTATTGGAACTGCTCGCCGATGCCGGTCATTTTATTTTGGCGGTGAAAAGAGAGGATCATCACAAATCCGCTATAGAAGAAGATTCCTTCCATGATGATGTAATAGCCGATGAGGTTTTCTAAGAACTTTTGGGCACCTTCCGGGGTGTTTGTCGTGAAGTCGGATTTGAGGATGTCGCTTGTCAGATCCATTTCAAATTGATCTTTTTCGTGGATGGTGTTGATTTCATTGTACATGTTGAACACTTCCCCCTGATCGAGATTCAAAGATTCAACGATGTAGAGGAAGGTGTGAGTGTGGATCGCCTCTTCAAAGGCTTGGCGCAGCAGATACTGGCGCACCTCGGGATTTGTGACGTGCTTGAAGATAGCAAGGACGATATTATTGCCGACTAGGCTTTCTGCAGTGCTAAAAAAACCTAAATTGCGCATGATGACCCGTCTTTCATCTTCGCTCAAAGAGCTTGGATTTCCATGTTTCGATGTCTTTGGCCATTGGCACTTCTGTCGGCATCCAGTGGTTAGCGCAGCCATTGAGATAATGCTCCCAAGCCCATTTATACTTTGAGGGGCATGAGCTGGTTGACATCGACTTGATTGCAGTTAATCAGTCTTTTTGCGCTTACACTGACGCGTTTATCGGCGCCTTTAGCCTCTATTGCTGACTTTTCAGAGTTGGATTCATCAAAATGCGACATGGGCTCTCAGTTTTTATTTTTTATTGGCAGCTCTCGCACCCTTCTTCGAGGTTGCATGCGATCGGCTTGTCTTTTTTTGTTAAGGTCACAGGGTTTGGAGTCTCTTCTCGATCGAGTTGGATATTGCTAGAGGCGGATTTATTCTTCATCCAGCGGGGCTGGAGTCCGCGTTTATTGATGTCGGTTGTCGATTTTTCGATGGTTGTGGCGCTAAGGGTTCTGCAGTAGTAGGTGGTTTTCAACCCCTTTTTCCAGGCGAGCATGTACATCTGATGCAGTTTTTTACCACTGGGCTCTGCCAAATAGAGGTTGAAGGAAATCCCCATGTCGACCCATTTTTGCCGCCGGCTTGTGCACTCGATGGTCCAATCGGGATCGATTTCAAAGGCGGTGAGGAAGACTTGCTTGACTTCCCCAGGGATGCGCTCAATTTCTGCAATGGAGCCATCGAAGTACTTGAGGTCATCGAGCATCTGCTGATCCCAGATTCCCAATTTTTTTAAAGCTTTCACTAGGTAAGTGTTGGGAATGGTGAACTCCCCTGAGAGGTTGGATTTGACAAAGAGGTGCTTGTACATCGGCTCAATCGACTGGGTGCTGCCGATGATATTGGAGATGGTCGCTGTCGGTGCAATGGCCATGGTGTTGCTGTTGCGCATCCCGTGTTTTTTGACGGATTCCCGCACCGCTTTCCAATCCTTAGATAGGCTCGTATCCATTTCGAGATCTCCCCCTCTTTCTTTTTCAAGCAGGGAGATGGTGTCGATTGGCAGATACCCGCGATCCCATTTTGAACCTTTATAGCTTTCATAGGTGCCTCTATCTCTTGCCAGTTCGCTTGAGGCTAAAATGGCGTAATAGGAGATGATTTCCATGCAGGTGTCTGCGAATTTGACCGCCTCATGGCTTGCGTAGCTGATGTTCATGATGTAGAGGGCATCTTGAAAACCCATGACCCCAAGTCCGATGGGGCGGTGGCGCAGGTTGGCGTTTTGAGCCTCGATTGTCGGATAGAAGTTGATATCGATGACGTTATCGAGCATCCGCACCGCAGTGCGGATGGTCGCCGCCAGCTTTTTTTCATCCAGCCCTTTTTCTGTGGTGTGCTCGCTGAGGTTGATCGAGCCTAAGTTGCAGACGGCAGTTTCCTCTTTAGAGGTGTTGAGCAAAATCTCCGTGCAGAGATTGGAGCTATGGACCACCCCTTGATGGTCCTGGGGGGAGCGGATGTTTGAAGGGTCTTTAAATGTGATCCAAGGATGTCCTGTCTCAAAGAGCATGCTGAGCATTTTGCGCCACAGCGGAAGGGCCTCGATGCGTTTGAAAAGCTTGATCCTCCCTTCCTCCGCCATCTTTTCATACTCTTGGTATCGCTTTTCAAAAGCTGAGCCATAGAGGTCGTGAAGATCGGGCACATCGCTTGGGCTAAAGAGAGTCCAGTTTCCCTTTGCATGGACCCGTTTCATGAAGAGATCGGGGATCCAATTAGCTGTGTTCATATCGTGGGTGCGTCGGCGCTCATCCCCTGTATTTTTCCGCAGCTCCAAAAAGTCCTCGATGTCCAGGTGCCAGGTCTCCAAATAGGCGCACATGGCCCCTTTGCGCTTTCCTCCTTGATTCACTGCGACAGCTGTGTCGTTGGCGACTTTGAGGAAAGGGATGACGCCTTGGCTTTTCCCATTGGTTCCCTTGATGGTGGCACCGGTTGAGCGGACATTCGACCAGTCATTTCCAATGCCGCCTGCCCATTTGGACAGCTGGGCATCGTCGGAGATGACCTTGAAGATGTGTCCGAGGTCATCCATCACAGTGGACAGATAGCAAGAGCTGAGTTGAGAGTGATTTGTGCCTGAATTAAAGAGGGTTGGGGTGGCCGAGCAGAAGAGGAACTTGGAAAGGATGTTGTAGAATTCAATGGCTCTATCATTGCGCTCTTGCTCTTTTTCATTCAAGGCAAGGCCCATGGCAACGCGCATCCAGAAGATCTGCGGGGTCTCGAGTCTGTTCTGTTCGTGATGCAGGAAGTAGCGGTCGTAGAGAGTTTGCAGGCCGAGGTAGGTGAATTGGTCATCGCGTTGAATCTGCATCGCTCTTGCGAGCTTATCCAAATCAAAATCGAGAAGTTTAGGGCTGACTCTATCGACGGCGATGGCCTTTTTTAAGTAATTTTTAAAGTACTGACGATGCGCCGATTCAAGAGAGGGGTCAGAAGATGGAATTCCCATTGTCTCTCGGTAGAGAAGATCGAGCAATAGGCGCGCGGCAACTTGAGAATAAGCCGGTTCGATCTCGATCTTGGCCCTTGCCGCCATGATGTTGGCCTGATCGATTTCACTCTCTTTGATCCCTTCGTAGAAATTGGCTATCGAGCTTTCCAGCAGCTCCTGCGCAGAGGTCAGATCCTCAAGGCCTCTGCAGGCAAACTTTAAACGGGCAAGCAGGTCTGCCTCGGTGATTGTGCGAGGTGTTTTTTCAGAATCGATGAAGGTGAATTGCCTTTGAGAGCTCTCTTCCAAGGGCAAGGCGTGGGTAAAAGCATGGCTGCTTTGCTTGCCAGAGATAGCCTGATGCAGGATGAAATTTTTAGCCACAGCGAAGAAGCCCTCTTTCATCAACTGCTGCTCAATTTCTTCATCGATAAGAGAACTTGTCAGTACATGGCCCGACTTGACAAGGGAGATGGCCCTTGCGACAACTTTTTGGGTGAGCATGTTCACCGAGACAACCATTTCGGCTGTTGCTCTCTGATTGCTCTGCTCTGCTCTGCGGAAGGCATCTTCAATTGCAGAGGCGATTTTCATCGGGTTGAAGCGCACAGAGCTTCCGTCGCTGCGGGTCAGTTTTAAATTCAGCGGAGAATCTTCGCGCAGGGCTTTATGCTTGTCTCTGTAGATGATGTAGTCTCTTGCAATATCGTGGTGTCCTGCTTGCATCAGGCAGATTTCGACAACATCTTGAATCCCCTCGACGCTCAGCGATGCCCCGTTTAAAGCCTGCTCGTAGAGAGCCTCCACGACATTCTCTGTGATTGTCTCAATTGTTTTTTCCATTTCGATAGGAACGGCGGATTCTTTCATCATTTGCTTGGTGTCGCGAAAGGCAGCTTCAATGGCGCGGGAAATTCTCTCTCTTCGAAACGGCACGATGCTACCATTGCGCTTGACGATGGTGAAGTTCTGCATTTTATTTAAGGTCGCCTGTTCTTTTTTTAATGCGGAACAAATCTCTGAGGTGAGGGGTTTAGAGGAGGTATGCTTGCTGAGTGTCATCTTGATTTATCTCCTAGGAGGTATATTACGTATTTTCAAAACCAAACTGGACGCATTCTTCACCAAAAACTGCGGTTGAGCCAAAGATACTACATCTTGTGGCCTTTTGTTTCTATACACACTATATATGGTAGGGTTTTCCTAAATGTCCATAAAAAAAGAGCGAGAGTAAAAAAAATTCTTACCAAAAAATTCAACTCGCCAAAAATGAACGGATTAGGACGGGTCCATTTTAAGGAAATGCTAAGATTTTTGCTATTTTTGAATGCCTCTTGTCGCTTTTTCATTTGCAAAATCGGCGACTTTTGCAACACTTGAGCAAAGGTGAGATCCTATGCGACAAGTTTATCTTATTCCCAATGTCATTACGGCGTTTGCGCTTTCCTGCGGGCTATTTGTCATCTTCAAAGTCAATATGGTCGAGCCCGGATCGGGGTTGTTTAGCGTTTTGCACATTTCAGCCATTTTGCTTCTGGTTGCTGCTTTTGCAGACCTTTTGGATGGCGCTGTTGCCAGGGCTATCCACGCAGAGAGCGAATTTGGCACTGTTTTTGATTCCCTTGCAGACGCTGTTTCCTTCGGGGTCGCCCCTTCTGTTTTGCTCCTTAAGGCCCTTTCTTTAGAGCCTGGCACGGGGCTTTCTTTTTACGCGATGTTAGGATGCATGCTGTACTCGATTTGCGGGGTGTTGCGCCTTGTGCGCTTCAACATCAAGACATCTCAGAGCAAAGGGAATGCAGCGGCAATGGCCGACCATAAAAAACACTTCACAGGCCTTCCCATCCCAGCCTCAGCATTGGCTGCAGTCTCTGCGAATCTCTTGCTCTCCTCTCCCTTTATAGAGGAGCATTTCCCCTTATCTCAAGAGGAAAGAGCTGTGATCCTCTCTTTCGATCATGGTTGTGTTGGGATATTTCATGGTGAGCCGCTGGAAATTCCCGAGCTCAAAGGCCCTTCATTTTCGCGTTCCCTCCTTTCAGCTTGTTTTTTTTACAGTCATTTTGGCCGTTTTTGTGATTTATGGGGTCCTCTACTTCTTGCCTGTGATGCTTTTTGTCGTCACATGGGGTTATATTTTTTTGGCCTGGATCCTTTCGGTGATCCGCTTAATTGCAGGTAAAAAATCGAAAACTCTAGAGGACTTCGAACCTGAACAAGAGGATTGAGGATGCTTTGGGCGTGCGGGGCGGTGGTTCTTTCTATTTTAGGCGTGATCCCCTGGATGCATGAGAGGGCAAGGCGCAAAGAGGCGGAGTTAAAGCTTGGGTTTGCTCAAGATCTCAGTCGAAAGATACCCCTTCTTGAGACGGCCCTTAAGGAAAAAGAGCAAGAATGCGTTTCTTTACACATGGCTCAAGTGGCTGTTGAAGAAAAGTTGCGGGCTCTTCAGCAAGCAGAAGAGCAGCTCAAAAACGCTTTTGGAGCTCTTTCATCTGAGGCGCTCGAAAAAAATAACCGCTCTTTTTTAGAACTTGCCAAAACCTCTCTTGAGACATTTCAGCAAGGGGCAAGAGGGGATTTGGACAAGCGCAGCCAAGCCATTGTAGAGTTGCTCGGGCCTGTGAAGGAGAGCCTTGTCAAGCTCGATAGTGGGATACGGCAAATTGAAAAGGAGCGTAAAGGGGATCAAGAATCTCTCAAAGAGCAGGTCAAGTCGCTTTTGGAAAATGAGAAGCAGCTAAAAAAAGAGACCTCGAATCTGGTTAAAGCCTTGCGCTCTCCGCTGGCAAGAGGCAGATGGGGAGAGATCCAGCTGCGCCGGGTTGTCGAGCTTGCAGGGATGCTGAATCAGTGCGATTTTTTTGAGCAGCAGCAAGAGATCCACGACGAGGTGAGGATGCGGCCCGATCTCATCGTTCGGCTCCCCGGGGGTCGTCAGGTGGTCGTCGATTCCAAGGTTCCTTTAGAGGCTTACCTTGAGGCGATCCATGCTGAAGAAGAACAGGTGCGCTCTTTGCGATTTAAGGATCATGCAAGGCAAGTCAGAGCCCACATCAGCGCCCTTGCCAAAAAAGCGTATTGGGAGCATTTCCAACCCACTCCTGAATTTGTCGTTTTATTTTTGCCTGCGGAAACCTTTTTTAGCGCTGCCTTGGAATACGACCCGTCACTTATCGAATACGGCGCTGAACAGAATGTGATTCTTGCCACCCCGACCACCCTCATCGCACTTTTGCGCGCGGTTGCCTACGGTTGGAGGCAAGAAAGCTTAAATCTACAGGTGGAGACAATGCACGCTTTAGGTCAGGATCTCTACAAAAGACTCGGCGACATGCATGCCCACTTTTCCAAGATGGGCAGAGCGCTGTCAACCGCTGTTGAATCCTACAATAAGGGAGTAGGTTCCCTAGAGTCGCGCGTGCTTGTGACTGCGCGCAAATTCAAGGAGCTAGGGATTGCCCCAGGCCAGGTAGAGATAGAAGAGATCGAGCCTGTAGAAAAGATCACAAGGCAGCTGGAGGAGCACTGTTGAAGTTCATTTTTTTTCTTTTTTTTGAACGATTGAGGGCTGCCTCTATTGCACATGTCGGGTGACATGCGCCTTCGGCCATGTCCCCTGCGACCCCCTTGATGTTGAGAATGCTGGGGAATTTTTTTAAGGCCAATAGAGACATGTTCCCTGCGACCCCCTTGGTGTTGAGAATGCTGGGGAATTTTTTTTAAGGCCAATAGAGACATGTTCCCTGCGACCCCCTTGGTGTTGAGAATGCTGGGGAATTTTTTTTAAGGCCAATAGAGACATGTCGGGTGACATGCGCCTTCGGCCATGTCCCCTGCGACCCCCGTTGAGACTCATCTCGCTGCGCCAAATCGCGTGCTCATCGGGGGGTCGTGCGCAGCACTGCCCCCCATCGCGCTGGCCGCGCTCTCTTGCGCCGCGATTTGGCTTTGCGATCTGAGTCCGCCGGCTGCTCGTGCGCTCACTTCCCACGCCTTCGGCGTGGGCCCCTTCTCGCGTCGACTCGCAGGGCCAGTTTGAAGAAAATCCCCTCGATATTGTCCTGAAAAACTGCATAATTCAGCCTTCTGCTTCAATAAGTAAAGTTGGTACCGCGAGTCAAACAGGCAACCGCTGTTAAAGGGGTTTCCCAGGATGGCCCTGCGAGTCGACGCGAGAAGGGTCCCACGCCTTCGGCGTGGGAAGTGAGCGCACGAGCAGCCGGCGGACTCAGATCGCAAAGCCAAATCGCGGCGCAAGAGAGCGCGGCCAGCGCGATGGGGGGCAGTGCTGCGCACGACCCCCCGATGAGCACGCGATTTGGCGCAGCGAGATGAGTCTCAACGGGGGTCGCAGGGGACATGGCCGAAGGCGCATGTCACCCGACATGTTTCTATTGGCCTTAAAAAAAATTCCCCAGCATTCTCAACACCAAGGGGGTCGCAGGGAACATGTCTCTATTGGCCTTAAAAAAATTCCCCAGCATTCTCAACATCAAGGGGGTCGCAGGGGACATGGCCGAAGGCGCATGTCACCCGACATGTCTCTATTGGCCTTAAAAAAGATTCCCCAGCATTGAGATGAGTCTCAACTAATCCGACCAAAAAAAGGGAAATTCTGCCTGCTGGCTATTCGACTCCGAGGACATAGTAAGCCGGGAAGGCGAAGTTGTTGTTGGGGCGGGGAGCGGCTATCAGCTTGACCTGCTTGCCTACGAGGCTCTGCAAGTTGACCTGCGTGCTATAGACATAGGCAACCGGAAGCTCCCTGTCGCGCAGGATAAAGTCGCCGGGCTTGGCTTTGACAGCGGAGGTATAGGGCTCCACAATTCCGGTAACTTCAACAGCAGATAGTTTCTGCTCTTGGTAGTAGTCGCTTTGGGTTTTGTTGTCGTTGATATTGGCCCAGCTCAAATAGAGGGCTTCTTCAATCGGCTCCCAATGTTTCATTTTATCGGTGACCATGGAGATGTTTGGGAAATCGCTCAAATCAACCGGCGCAGGATCTGTTGCTAAGGCGATCTTTTGTTGATCGGCTAGCTCTTCAAGATGATTAATTCTCTTCTGTAGGTATTCTTCTTGGAAGGTGGCCAGCGCTTCTTTTGCATCTTCGACAAGTTCTGGGAACTGGTTAAAGTCGTTGATAACAGTGGTGTACCCTTTGACAATCCGATCAAAATCGATCGCATCAAAAGGCTTGCGCAGCTCAGATCTGCTGATGAGAGCTGTCGCATCGATGATCTGCTCTGCTGCTGAGCGGCGTCTATCGACTTGCTCTTTGAGTTCAGGTCCTCCGGCGTAATCGACGTATTCTTTAGCGACATAAAGGCGGGCATTGGCAGGAGGTGCGATTTCAAACCATTTGGGATTAACAGGGGAGATAGAGGGGTTTTCGATCTTGTCTCCGGAGTTCAAATGCCCGATGATCGGCGCGTCTAAGCTGGGCTCAAGGCGCACATTGACTCGATTGCCCTCGACGACGTTGTCGAGAATGAAACTGCGAAAAACATAGGCCTTTGTTCCAGCCGGGGGTTCAACCGCCCAAAAATCTCCTCTTTCACCTGTGATGGTGATGAGCTCGTTTTTAGAGAGCTCTTTGACAATTCTGCTATCCAGATCAGGGCGCAAGCGCAAGCGCACTTTTCTGCCTTTGACTTTTCCTGTGAAGGGATTGACATTGACCTCAGGGGGCTGCTCTACAGCTTTTTTTGGGGGTGCTTTGATCTCGGAGATCAGAGGAGTGATCGCAGAGGGGGTCGCTCTTTCCATCGCTTCTGTTCCGGAAAATTCCGCGATGGCGTCCGATGGGTTATCCATAGGAGCGTCTGCATAGGCAATAGAACAAGCGCATAGCGACGCGCTAAAAAAAGTAAACAACTTAGACATGAGTAAAACTCCTCCTTAGAGAACTTAAGTTGTCATTCTAGGAGGTGGTTATTTTTTACACCATGATTTTTTTCCGAACTCAAGTGTCTAGCACGGCGCGGACATGTTCGCAGTGTTTTTGCCCGCAAGTACAGCCCAACGGATCGCCGAGGTATACGGTGTACTGCTCCTTGGTTTCTAAAGGGTTTGTCACAGCGTAGAGCTTGTCGTCTGTCTGTTTCACATCCCAATTTTTAAACTTGAGATCTTCCTCTGTGACGATTTCCTCTGTCTCTTCTTGCGTTGTAGACTCCTCTTTGCTAGCGCCTCCATGCATTGCTTTGGTGATCTGACAGCGCATGCAATTGCAGTGGGGTTCTGGTTTTGGCAATCCCTCTACATCATCAATGCCCATCGACTTGGTAAGCTCCGAAATCTTTTCCAAGACCTCTTTGGGCAGATCGGGACTGTCGGCTTGCTCTGGATTGTGCTCGAGGATGGTTCCCAACCCCTGCACTTCTAGGAACCCGTTTTTAAAAGGAAACTCTAATGAGGTCGCAGTTTCCCCTCCGACGATAAAGCTCATCGGCGTTTTAGGAGGGCTCTTAGAGGGAGCGCTCTTTTCATTTTGTTCGATAAAACGGGCGTGGGAAGAAAAGATTGCCTCGAGCACGATAGGTTCAAGATGGGGGATCTCAATTCGCGTGCCATTGAGCAGAGATACGACCAGCACTAAAGAAGAGCTTATGTTCTCGACATGAATGGAGGCGATGTTTTGCCACGAAGTGGAAATATAGGGGGGGATGCTCAGGATTTTAGGAGTAATTTTCATAACCTTAAAGTCTCCAAAGGTTAATATTGATTAACAGTACCTAGCATTTATTCTAACCGAAACCTCTTTCTTTTGTCAAAGAAATTAGCAGTTTGGTTTATCAATTGCTGGAAAATTATCTATCTATCTTATTATTAATTGCTTAAAAAAATCGTTGAGCCTTGTCCACCTGATGTATATGCTCCAAAAAAGAATACAGAGGAGCTTTTCCAAAGTGGTGCGTAAAACATTTGTCATCGATACTAACGTTCTTCTCCACGATCCCTATGCGATCGGAAAATTTCGAGATAATGATGTCGTCATTCCTTTAAATGTGCTCGAGGAGCTCGATGGGTTGAAGCGCCTCTCCGATGAATTGGGAAAGAATGCCAGGCACATTTTAAGATTCATCGATAGTTTGAAGGATACAGGCGCAGGGGATTTGCATAGCGGGGTTCAGATAGAAAATGGGATCAACGTCCGCATTTTTGTAGATACAAAAGTTGCAGAGAAAACCTCTTTTCCCCTCCCTTCCGAGCGGAGCGCGAATAGGATTCTGATTGTGGCCTATAAGCTGCGCGAGCTTGGCCAAAGGGTTGTCATTGTCTCTAAGGATGTGGTCGTTCGGGTTAAAGCAGGAGCTGTCGGCCTTGAAGCTGAGGACTACGAAAACCTTAAATTTTCCTACGATAGTCTCTATCCGGGTTACCGCAAGCTGGACGTGGCAAAGAGGGAGATCGACCTCTTTTTGAAGGATGGGTTTTTGCAGCTGGATGTTCCCGATCTGTGCCCCAATGAGTACTGTGTGCTCAGTTCTGTCGAGCGCTCTTATGCCATCGGCAAGTACAACCCCCTATCAAACCGCTTGGAGCCTTTGCTCAAACTCCCCAAAGATATTTGGGGGATTCACCCCTTGAACACCGAGCAGAAATGCGCATTGGACCTGTTGCTGCGCGATGAGATTAAGCTTGTTACCATGATCGGTCCTGCGGGAACGGGAAAAACGCTTCTGGCCCTTGCTGCAGGTTTGAGAAAGGTGTTTGACGAAGGGGTTTATTCGAGGATCCTTGTCAGCCGTCCCATCATGCCGCTTGGGAAAGACATTGGCTATCTGCCCGGCACCAAGGAGGAAAAACTCTTTCATTGGATGCAGCCGATTTATGACAATTTAGAGTTTTTGTGCCAGTCGACAGGCGGGGATGCCAATGGACAGGAAACGCAGAAATGGATCATGGAAAGCAAAAAGATCGAGATGGAAGCTGTGACCTACATTCGAGGACGATCGCTTCCTAAAGTCTACATCGTCATTGACGAGGCGCAAAACTTAACTCCTCACGAAATCAAAACAATCATTTCTAGAGCAGCCGAAGGGACCAAAGTGGTGGTTGTAGGGGACCCCACCCAGATCGACAACCCCTATTTGGATCAGGACTCCAATGCCCTCACCTTTCTGGTGGGGAAATTTAAACAATTCCCCCTCTATGGCCACGTCTTTTTAAAGCGCACTGAGCGATCGGAACTGGCAGGGCTTGCTGCCGAGGTTTTATAGCTGGTTGTGTTTTTTAGTCAAAAAAGAGTGTAAATTTTTTAAATCGTAATTAAAAAAATTATTAAATCGGAATATACATTGCAATAAATGTTATTTTATTATAAAATTACAGTAATAAAAAATAAATTTTCTCTAATCGAAGGGTGTTCCCTCTATGGAGTCATTAGATCTAAAATCTCAAGTTTCAAATATAAATTACTTAGACTGGAAAGACAGGCCAGAACAACTGAAGAAGAAGGTTGATTCCGCTTTTTATTCCATTGCCAACAACTCTTCATCTGATTGGAAGGTATATAACGGAAGCTCTTGCTATGGCATCCTTGATATTTCTATATGGGATTTGGCAAAGAAAGTAGCCGCTGAAGCTTCAAAAGAACAGACGGATATCTATTTATTGGACATTGGTTCTGGCAATTTCCAGTGGTGCGATGCCATTGCGAGGTTGTGTGTCAACGAAGAGATTAAGGGGAAACACTTTCATGTGTTTGGTGTTCGAGGGGAAGGAGGGGAAGAATCCATTGAAAAACACTCTTGCTGCACGGTTTATAAGCTGACAAAGTTTAAGGTGGAGGAAATTTTTTCTGAATTTCAAAACCGAAAATTATTAAAGGGCATTAAGTTTCATATCATCACCTCTCATTGGTGTTTTCGCCATTTGGCAGATCCTGTGGGCACTTTTGTGCAAACATACGATTTACTCAAAGCCGAAATGGGGTATTTGCTGATGGATGGATTTTTCTTTGGGTTGGATGAAAATAAATGCGACAGCCAGCTAGCCCGTATTCTCCTATTTCGACTGTTAAAGATGACGGGAGAGCCTTTTTTATTACAGCCATGGAAAATCGATGCTAATATTGGTCGTTTTATATTAAAACGGACAGCTGTTACAGATTGTAAATTGCCGCTTAGCTATTCTGGTGTTTTACATGAGCGCCTTTTTCAAGAGTCTTGGCGGATAGGTTCTGCCACACTGACTCAGTTTCAATCCCATGGGCCTCATTTGAAGGTGGGCGCTAGTTTAAAAGACGGCAATAGTAGCCTATTGCAGGGGACTACAGGGGCTCAATCATTTTCATTATTTGAGTGGTTATACAAGAGTCAACTGATTCCGGAGAGTTTTGTTTTCTGGGATGCGGAAATGCGGCAACAGATCGCTGTTCAACCAAAAGCCAGCGCGCTGGCCGATCCGTGGGATCTTTCCTGCTATCAAGGGCACGCTATTTTCGAAGATGTGAATTAGCCCTCGTCACTCACTTGCCTAAGCTAAAAGTCTATCCAGTTTAGGCGGCTGTGCGTTTAAATCGTATAGACGTTTCGGCCGTAAAAGCTGCCTGCTCTTTCCTGCGGGTAAATGAACCGGTTGCCAAAAAGATCGTAGGGCAGGCAAGCGACAAGCCCTAAGAGCGCGGTCATCTCGAGGGCTCCGCGGAACATGTTGGCAAGTCCGTGTAACGCATACGTTTTGAGGACTGTACCGGCTTGGTCGATCCTCTTTTCCCGCTCTTGTTGATTTGCAGCAAACAGGCCGGCAACCAGGACCAAACCGGCGGCTACAACCGAGCAAATGATTTCAATTTTCCCACAGGCCATCCTCAGGCCTCCTGAAAAGGTCGAAGCAACAGGGACGTACCCGACTAGATTGAAGCCTTTCTCAACAGTTGCAATGGTATTATTTAATTGATATTCGAATCCGCTCATATGTCCCCCCAGCAAGACAGGTTCAGTCTGGATGCCTATAGAGAGGAAGCAATCCCCTTCAATGGCCAAAGTCCAGTTAATGGGATCGGATTTTAAAGGCATTTGGGTAAAAAAGAAAGATATAAAAATTAATTTAAAAATAGATTAAAACAACAGCTTTATGTTAAATTTATTTCAATGATATCAATCAATGCTAAAAAACAAGGAGATTATGTATCATGAACGATGTAAAAAATATTTCTAATTACAGTTCAAGGAATGCAATGGAGGTCATTTGCGAACAGCATGTTGACAAGTTCATCCAGCTGACCGGCAAGCTGCCTATCCTTTCTAAAAAACTAGTAGAACTATTGGACTGGAAGAGTTTATTGAATCTTTCCCTTGTGAGCAAGTCTTGCTCTGCTACTTTAAAGGATATAAAAAGATATATTAATCCCTCGCTCGAAAACCATGTAGATTTGAGCCTGCCTGTAAATCTTAAAAAATGCCTTGCTCCCAATTTCAAAGAAGAGGCTTTTGTTAGGGAAGCTACCAAACTTGTGAAACAATTTTATGAGGTTTCATTTAGGACGATCAAAGATTCAAAGTATGGACTTGCTTTTCCTCTGAACTCGGAACTTTTGTATTATGCGATGTTCCTGGCAAAAAACGAAACTGTCTTAGAGATTGGGGGAGCTAGCGGAGAAAACGCGGCATTACTTGCTTTTTCTGGAGCTAAACACGTGTACATGAATGATATTGTTCCTAATGAAGTGGAGTCTTTCAAGGGCTTATGCAAGCAACTGCCTTCTCAAGTGCAGGAAAAGACAGAGCCTGTTTTGGGCAATTGTTTTGAGCTTCTGAAGTTAAAACCAGAATTGAAAGGAAAGGTAGGACTTCTGCTTTGCAATAACTTGATTCATTTCTTTAATGATAAAGAACGGGAGAGTTTTTTTGAATTAATCAAAGCAATTCTAAAGCCAGGAGGCAGAGCCATTTTTACGGCTAACACCTGCTATTCATTCTCTGAGTGCAAGGGGGTACTCGATCTTTACCCCGAACGCACAGCCTGGAAATTTACAAGATGTTTAGTCTATAATTACCATATCGATTCTAAGCCAGTAAAGAACCTTTATTATTCTACATTTGTAGCCAGTCCAGAGCAAATCTCGGTCAATTATCGACGGTTTCATCTGTGGTTAAAAAAGACGGATACCGATTGGGTTGCAAACGAAGAAGGGTATAATGAGCTACCTAAACATGATGCCAATAAAGTAAAATCAACTGTGACCAAAAATTTAGAAGAGATCAAAAAAACGATCCGTAGCGGTTCTGTACAGTTATTAGTTAATACATTGGGTATCTTTCGGCAAGAAAGCATTTCCACCCTTTGTAAAGAACATGGTTTTGAAGTTGAGAAGACTTGCTTGATCAAGAGAGACGGGCATCTTTTCCTGGGCGATGATCCTTGGAATGGCGATGTGGGTAGCGTAGGAATTATTATCAAAGCCCCGAATGAAAAGCTCTAGAGGCATGAATTTTGGGGCTGCTTACTTTAAGGACGGCAGCTCCTTCGAATTTGCCATTTTTTAGGTCGGCTAAGGCTTGATTGGCCATCTCTAAGGGGTAGACGGTGACCTCTGTTCGGATGGGAAAGCGGGAAACTGCGGCTAAAAAGTCTTTAGCGTCTTGCCGGGTCATGTTTGCAACGGATTCGATGCTTCTTTCTCCCCAGAGGTCTGCGTAGGGGAAAGAGGGGATATCGCTCATATGGATGCCGGCGCAAATGCACCGACCTGTCTTTTTTAGCATTTTAAGAGCCTGTGGCACCAAGGGGCCGACAGGGGCAAAAATGATGGCGGCATCTAGAGATATCGGGGGGAGTTCTGTTGAATCTCCTGCCCAAACGGCCCCAGCTCTTTAGCGAAGGCTTGTCGCTTTTTGTCCCCCTTTTGGGTAAATGCATAAACCTGTTTTCCTTCAAAGGTGGCAAGCTGGGTCAGGATGTGAGCGGCAGCCCCAAACCCGTAGATGCCTAAGGTTTTTTCAGGGCATGCTTTTTTATAAGAGCGGTAACCGATAATTCCCGCGCAAAGCAAGGGGGCAACTTGCTCATCGGCAAGAGTGTCGGGAAGGGGGATCGCCGCATCGGCCTTGCAAACAGCGTATTCTGCAAAGCCTCCATCGACAAGATACCCCGTATAAAAGGCCTTATCGCAGAGATTTTCTTGGCCTTTTTGGCAAAAGGAACACTGCCCGCAAGCTTGGGAAGCCAGGGGATTCCGACGCGCTGTCCCAATTGAAACCCTTTTACCTGTTTTCCGATGGTTTCAACGGTGCCGACGACCTCATGTCCCAGGATAAGAGGGAGTTTGGGGTGGGGCAGGTCGGCTTCTTGAACGTGCAGATCGGTGCGGCACACGCCGCAGACGCGCACTTTAACTAGCAGCTCATCGCTTTTAAGGGTAGGATTTGGAATCTCTTTTAGGACAAGCGGCTGATTCTGTTGCTCAAGGAGCATTGCGCGCATTAGACCTCAACATCTCTTGGAGTTGACCGAGTTGTTCTTCCATCTCCTCTATTTGTTTGACATAGGCGGTGATTTTGCGCAGGTGGACTTGCTGTCTGTTGTAATCCGCAAGCGGCATCACAGGCCCGCCGGCATACTTGCCGGGTTTGGAAATCGATTTGCTCACCCCGCCGCGGGTTGCGACCATCACATTGTCTGTAATCTCCAGGTGGCCAACGACGCCGGCTTGTCCTCCAAAGATGACATTTTTGCCTGTTGTGACAGAGCCTGCAATGCCGGTTTGTGCAATGATGATGTTGTCATTGCCGATGTGGACATTATGGCCGATCTGGACTAGGTTATCGATTTTTGTGCCTTGGCCGATGCGGGTTGTCTTAAATCGCGCCCGATCGATTGTGCTATTAGCGCCGATTTCCACATCGTCTTCGATGACCACATTTCCTAGCTGGTCGAGCTTATTGTGGTGGCCTTTAGCATCAGTGGTGAAGCCAAAGCCGCAAGAGCCGATGACACAGCCGGGCTGTAAGATGACCCGATTGCCAACAACGCACTTTTCGCGGACAGTGACATGGGGATGGAAATGGCAATGATCTCCAATGACAACACCAGGGCCAATGGAGACAAACGGCATGAGCCTGCAATGATCGCCGATTTTTGCCCCTTGATCAATCACCACATGGGGGCCGATGTGAACATCCTTGCCGATGCTGGCTGTAGGGTGGATAACAGCAGTCGGGTGGATCCCTGTAAAACCCGATATATTTTCTTTTGTGATGAGGAGGTTTTCGACGATGATTTGAAAGGCGCGGGAGGGGTCGTCTGAGATGAGATAATTTCTGCCCTCTTCAAAAGGGGTCTGCCCATTGATGCAGACAACCCCTGCCTTGGTCTGATGCAAAAGAGCCCGATAGCGCGGATTAGCTAAGAAAGACGCATCCTGCGGGCCGGCCGAATCTAAGGCGTCGACCCCGCTGATGCTGACATCGGGGTTTCCGACCAATGTCGATTGCGTGAGTTCCGCCAGATGAGCAAGTGTGAATGCCTTAGCTGCCATAGAGTTACTCTTTAGGCTCTTTCTGCGAAGCATCTACTGCATCTGCTTGCTTTTTAGAGTTTGTGGCAAAGTTTTTGTCCATCTCTGCGATGATCAGATCGGTCACATCGAGGGCAGAAGCGTAGAAAAAACAAGCGTCTTTATTGACGACCATGTTGAGCTTTTTTTCCTTGGCGACTTTTTCAGATGCCGAGTTAATTCCTGTAGAGATGGTCTGGATGATGCGCATGTTAGCCTGGTTCATCACTTGGTAGTACTGATTTTGATAACGGCTAAGCTCTTCATTGAGAGTGCGAAATTTATTTTTGAGCTCTTCCTCCGCCTCTGGAGACAGACCGTCTAAGTACTCAGGATCATTAAATTTTGCAGATAACTCGCTGAGCTGTTTTTCCGTGTCTTCGAGCAAGGTCGCCATTTGTTTTTTGAGGGATTCAAACGACGACTGCTCCTGTTGGCCGAGTTTAGAGTTGCTCACACAAGTTCCGAAATTGACAACGCCAACACTCGGAATGGGCTCAGCGCTAAAGGCTGCAGTCGACAAACCCATAGCGGTGAAGAGCGTGAGGATAAAGCGGCTTTTCATATGATTTTTCTCCTTGAGATTGTTTGATTTTCTGTCTAACACTAAAATTGTCCCCCCATTGAGAAGAAGAACTTGCGCACCTCACTGCCTTCTGCGCGATTAATCGGAAAACCCATCCCGACGATGACCGGCACCCGGTTGATGAGTTCCAATCGGGCGCCAAAGCCCGCTGTGCAAAAGAGGGTAGAAAAATGGAACCTCTTAAGGGCGATATTGCCTGCATCTGCAAAAATAAAGCCATCCATAAAGGAGAAGAGCTCGTGGAGATACTCGATCGAAAGCACGGTTGTCGAAATGCCTCCGGTGGGATCTTGAGATCTTCCCTTGAAGTGAGGGCCGAGATCAAAGTCGCGGTAGCCGCGGACTGTATTGAGCCCTCCGATGAAGAAGCGTTCGCTTAAGGGAATGTCGGTCGGGCTGTGGGTTTTAAATATAGGATCGATGAAGCGCAAATCCCATCGGTACTTCATGATCCCGTGCTTCCAAAGCTGAGTGTAGTAGGCATTGACGTAACTAAAGCGCAAAAAGTTGTAGTCCCCCCAAACACCGACAATTTCCGCCTCCAGAGTAGAGCGGAAACCATTATGGGGTTTGACAGCGCTGTCTGTGGAATCAAATGCAATCGAGGATCCAATTCCAGAGATAACCCCCTCGTGGCTGCCCTGTTCGCGTTCCTGTTTCGAGGAGTTTTTTGGCACGTGGATTTGGGAATTGCGGAAGCGGTATTTCGTTCCAAATGTCCAGTAGTAATTGAGCGGATAAGAGGCATAAAGGGAAAAGCCGAAAGTGTTGATATCGTAGTCTTTTGAAATCAAGGTGCTATGGGTCTCAGAGACATCAAACCCCACTCTCCAAAGCGTATCCCGAAAATAAGGTGTGAGCCAGGAAACCGAGTAGGTCCTCTGTTTGGAACCAAAGCTGGCACGAGCGTGGGCATACTCACCGCCTCCGCGAAGCGAGGAGAGGCCATCTTTAAAAACGCGTGGGATTCCTTTATAGTTGAAATTGCTCTCAGAGAGATCAAGACCCCGGAAGACATCGTCTGCACTGCTAAAGCCAAAGAAGAGGCTGATGTTGCCGGTGGTTGTTTCCTCTACTTCGATGTAGACATCGCGGTAATTTTCTCCCAAAGCCTGATCGTCCGAGGTTCGCACAGCGTAGACATTCACGCTTTTGAAATAACCCATGTTCTCTAAGCGAGCCTGGGTGGCTTTGAGCTTGGCGCTGTCAAATGTCTCTCCTGGAACAAGCAGGGACTCGCGTAGGATGACGTTGGCTTGTGTCTGAGAGTTTCCAAAGACGCGCACCATGCCAATTTTATACTGCTCTCCCTCTTCGATCTGGAAATAGACGTTATATACAGGCTTGTTTGCCACTAGCTGTGTCTCATATTGGACATTGGCGTCGATATGCCCTTTGCGCCCGTAAAGGTCTTTGATCGCCTGCATCGATTGGCGCAGCTTCTCAGGGGAATAGGTGCCGCCTGGACGCGCGGAAAAGACCTGATCGATTTCCTTGTCTGTAAACAGGGTGTTGCCTTTAAAAGTGATCTTGCCGAAGTGGAAAATCGGGCCTTTTTCAGCCGTGACCTCTAAGATGATCTTGCCCTCGGTTTTCGACTCGTTGACGGCGATATCGACCTTTGCATCGGCATACCCCCGGTTCTGCAGATAGTTGACGATGCTGAGTTTGTCTTGTTCGAGAGCTTCCTCGTTATAGGTTCCGGTTCCTGTCAGCCAACTGGTAAACAGGTTGTATTTTTTCGTGTAGATCATCCCCAAAATTTCGCTGCGCTCTGCGCTTGTAAACCCCTTGAAGACGATGTCATCGATTTTCCCCGACCTGCCCTCTTGCACGTGGATGAGGATATCGACCTCATTAGTTTTTGCATCGGGGATGATGGTGTACTGGAGTTGGGATTCAAAGTAACCCTTTTTTACATAGAACTCTTTAACCTTATTAAAGGACTTATTGAAGTCCTGCCGGTTAAAGACCCCTTTGGGTTTGACCCCGAGCTCTTTTTGCAACGTTTTGGTTTTGATGTGCGTGTTTCCAGACCACTTGATGGTGCGAATCGTAGGCCGCGGCCATACCTTGATTGTGAGATAGACCTCTCCGTTATTCACTCGAATATTCGGCTCGACCCGATCGTACTCTTCGGATAGAGTTTTAAGATCGCCATCGAATGTCATTTGTGAAAAAGGATCGCCGACCTTTGTCTTCAAGCGGGAGATGACTGCTTTGGGATCAAAAGAGCTGTTCGGAGGGAGATTTTCGACTTGAACATCGATATTTGCGATTTTTCGATCTTCGAAGGCCTCGACAGCGGGAGGATAAGGGGAGAGGGCCGCATGGATCGGAGGGGAGCACGAGAGGGCGACAAGGGAGAGATAGACGAGAAGTTTTTTGCTCATGTTGAGTTTTTCCGCCTGGGCAGTATAATTCCGTCCGATTATAAGTAAACAAAGGGAATATTTGCAAACTTATACTGGACCTTAGCCATTGGAGGGAGCTGATTTCACCCTAGGGGTGAAAGCGGCATCGAGCAATGGCTAAGTCCAGTCAAGTCGACCATTTAAAAATCAATTCAAGCCGGATGCCTCTATCTGGTGAAATCAGCTCCCTCCAATGGCTAAGGTCCAGTCATACCCAAACAACCTCAAAAGTTGCAAAGTTGAGCTGAAATCTCCGGACAACTGTCATAGAACCACGCAACCAACTTTAAGTCGGATTCTTTTGTGGAACTTTTCAGCGCAGAGAAGGCTTGCTGAATATGCAGATCTTCAAAAGTTTTTTTGATGCTTTCTGCAATGGTTGGATGTAAATAGGAAAACTCATAATCAATTAAAAATAGCTGATTTTCCTTGTCTTTTAAGAGATTGTCCTCGTGAAAGTCTCCATAAGAAATCCGTGTAGACCCTTGGTCGTTCAGAACAGGAGTGCTTTTTCACTTCATGAATGGCATTTTTTGCGGTTGTATGTACACGTTTACCTACAGTTTTTAAAAAATTTTCCCCTTCGATGATCGGAATGTATAGAGCTCTAACCTCTGCCGAGCCTTTATGGACTAGAATAAATCGAGAAAATGTTGTCATTTTTCCAATAACAGAACTTGCCTCAGGCATGAATATTGTGAGATCCTCTTGACAGATCGCGCTCAGGCCAATGATCTCTTCCGAATCAGGGATTTTTATTTTTCCAAGGTCAAAAAAAGGCTCAAGCGTTCTTAAATGAAATCTATAGATAGGGTAAGAGACGTCTGAGATAGGCGATTTAGAAGTTGGGCTCGATGAACAAAGGAATGTGTGAAGCTTAGGTAGTTGGCAAAACTCCGGAGGAATCGTGGTAAGTGGATTTTTAGTGAAGTAAAGAGATTCTAGATTCGAAAGAAAACAAATAGCTTTTGGAAGATGAGAAAACTGGTTGCGGGTGAGATTAAGCTCTTTCAGCATCTTTAGTTTGGAAAATGAAGATGGCAATGCGCTCAACTTGTTATTGGCAATTTTCAGGCAGTTTAGAAGGGCGAGGTTTCCTATTGTTTCTGGAAGAGAGTACAGAGCATTTCCCGATAAGTCAAGACGGGCGAGTCTTGTGAGCAGCGCAATCTCCTCTGGAAATTTACCCATCTGATTGTTTGCTAAATGCAGGCTTTCTAAACTTCTGCAATGGTTTTTAAGGGTTTTTCCAGAAATGTTAACTGATTTTGTTTTTGTGAAGCTAAGTTCAGTAATTGCATCTATTTTTTTTCGATTTTCACGCAACCACTGTTCGATGTTCGGTGAAAAAAAAGATGGTTTTGTATAGGAGGTGCCTTGTGAATTGATGTTAGAAATTTTGTCGTCCGGTGAGGGCGCGCGCAAGGGTGCTCCCGTCGACAAAATCAAGCGAGCTTCCAATGGGAATGCCAAAGGCAAGGCGCGAGACGGCAAGTCCCCATTGCTGGACTTGCTCTTTGAGAAAAAGAGAGGTCGTGTCTCCCTCTAGTGTGGAATCTAAGGCGATAATGATTTCTTTGATCTGAAGTTCTGTGATTCTTTTTTTTAAATGAGGCAGGTTGAGGTGATCCGGGGTTTTGCCATCCATCGGGGACAGCAGTCCTCCCAGCACGTGGTACAATCCTCTGTAGGCGCCTGTCTCATCAATAGAATAGGCGTCCCTGGGGGAGCCAATGATACAGAGCTTGGATCGATCCCTATGAGAGTTGTTGCAAAACAGGCATTGTCCTTGATCCGTGAGGCAGCCGCATTCGGGGCATTGGGGGATTGCTTCTTTTAAACGCGCGATGAGATCTGCCCATTTCTCAAGGTCGCTCTGTTGCCAGTTGAGCAAATGAAAAGCATACCGCTCTGCGGTTTTTGTCCCTACGCCAGGAAGTTTTTTGACAAAGGCGATCAGTTGAGCAAGGTCTGAGGGGTATTTGACCATAAATCGAGTGAGATTAAACCTTAAGTTAAGCTAAAGCCCCAAGGTAGCGCAAAGGCGAAAATTTTTCTAGAGTCAATAAAAGTTGCACAGTCTGGGCTTTAGCCATTGCTCGGTGCCGCCTTCACCTTTAGAGCAGGGAAATGGCATGAAAGTAGATCTTGTTTCAGAATCAATCACTTACGAAAGCCGACAATAATTTAAATAACGTTGATAACCAAGAAGTTAGCGATTTCCGTGCAATTTCCCTGCTCTAAAGGTGAAGGCGGCACCGAGCAATGGCTAAAGTCCAGACAGTCCAGTGTTAGACTTTTTTATAAAAATTTAAATGCTTTTCCTTTTTATGTCCTATGGGGTAAAATTGGCACCGGTTTACATTTTAAATTTTTGTGCCTATGAATCAATTGCAAAAAGCGCGGATTGTTGGGACGGGTAGCTACCTGCCTGAAAAAGTTCTATCCAATCAAGACCTCGAGAAGATGGTCGACACCTCAGATGAGTGGATCGTCACTCGGACGGGGATGAAGGAGCGGCGCATTGCCGGCCCTGACGAGTTCACCTCAGATATGGGTTATCAGGCGGCTTTGCGCTCCCTAGAGTCGGCTAAAATTTCTCCCGAGCAAATTGACCTCATTTTAGTTGCGACCCTGACTCCCGACTATATTTTTCCAAGTACAGCTTGTCTTTTACAGTCCCGTCTGAAAGCGGTCAATGCCGCAGCAATTGACATTCAGGCAGCGTGCACAGGGTATATTTACGCTCTGTCTCAAGCTAAGGCCTACGTGGATTCCGGGCTTTATAAGAATGTTTTAATTGTCGCCTCTGAGAAGCTTTCATCGATCATCAACTACAAAGATAGAAACACCTGTGTTTTGTTTGGCGATGGGGCTGCGGCCTGCGTCGTGAGTTGCTCTGGCAGGGGTCTTGTCATCCGGGATGTTCGCATCGGAGCCGATGGGGATCTTGCAGAAATTTTGATTCTTCCCGGAGGTGGCTCCCGCCACCCTCCGACAGCCGAAACGGTGTGCGGTGAGATGCATTATTTGCGCATGGGGGGAAAGGAGGTTTTCAAACAAGCGGTTCGGCGCATGGAGTCTGCCTCTAAACAGTGCTTAGATAGCACGGGCCTTGCAGAAACAGATATCCGCTGGTGGGTGCTCCATCAGGCTAATTTGCGCATCATTGAGGCGATAGCCAAGCGTTTTGACGTCTCTTTTGAGCGGATCTATCTCACGATTCACAAGTATGGCAATACCTCTGCATCTTCGGTCGGCATCGCTTTAGATGAGCTCCTGAGAGAAAAGGAGGTTGTGGAAGGGCAGAGCGTTTTGATGGCGGCATTTGGCGCTGGACTGACGTGGGGGGCTTCGATATTGACCTGGACACAGGGGGATCTTTCATGATTAAAAAATGGGCATTTCTTTTCCCTGGCCAAGGCGCCCAGTATTCTGGCATGGGAAAAGATTTTTTTGAGCATTTTCCGGTGGCGCGCCAAACGTTTGAAGAGGCCGATGATCTGTTAAACCGCCCCTTTTCAAAACTGATTTTCGAAGGCTCGGCAGAAGAACTGGTTAAGACGTGTCACTCTCAAGTTGCCATTTATGTGACAAGCGTTGCTATCTATCGAGTGATTCGGCAACAATTTCCCGATTTGGCCCCTTCAGTATGCGCGGGCTTGAGTTTGGGGGAGTACACCGCTTTAACTGTTGCTGAAAAAATCGCATTTACCGATGGTCTTGGGCTTGTATCTTTAAGAGGGGCCGCGATGCAAGAGGCGTGCGAGGAGAACAACGGATCCATGCAGGTTGTGCTCGGGATGACAGGGGATGCTGTAGAGGCTCTCATTGCTCAGCTCAACCCTCCACATCCTGTGTGGGTGGCAAATCTCAATTGCCCAGGGCAGGTCGTCATCGCCGGTTCCCTAGAGGCTCTAGAGCTAGCTTCCCAGGCCTTAAAAGATGCAGGCGCCAAACGGGTGCTCCCCCTTGAGGTCTCTGGAGCCTTTCACAGCGGTTTGATGCGCTCTGCGCAAGATAAGTTGAGGGGCAGGATTGCAGGGGCTGCCTTTCGGGAAAGCGATATTAGGGTGGTACTTAACACTCTTGGGGATTTTGCGACTTCTCTTCCTCAAATGCGCCAGGCTCTGATCGACCAAGTGGTGAGCCCTGTCCGATGGGAGAAGGGGATTTGTAAGATGGTCGAGCACCCCATTGAAGCTTATCTGGAGTTGGGCCCTGGTAAAACCTTAAGCGGCATGAATAAGCGGATTGGCGTCACAGCCCCGACCTACAATGTCGAAAAAGTCTCTGATTTGGAAGCACTGAACAATAAGATGGAGCTTTATGCAGCTGCTCAAAGGTAAAAAAGCGTTAGTGACCGGCGGAACTGCAGGCATTGGAAGGGAGATTGCGCTTTCCTTTGCCGCTCAAGGCGCCGATGTGGCCATCTTTGGTACGGATGAGAAGAGGGCTTCTGAAGTGGTAGAAGAGCTCAAGTGCAAGTCTATCGAACCAAAACAGCGCTTTACCTCTTTCCTTGTCGATGTCGCAGACAGATTCCGTGTGGAAACTGCGATCGAGGAACTGATCTCTTTATGGAGCCATGTCGACATTCTGGTCAATAACGCTGGCATTACGCGCGATGCCCTTTTGATGCGGATGACAGAAGAAGACTGGGATAGGGTCATCGATGTGAATCTCAAATCTGTTTACAACACATGCAAGCCACTGGTGCGCCGAATGCTCAAAGTCAAATCTGGAAAAATCATTAATATCTCCTCGGTTGTTGGGATTGTAGGGAACGCCGGTCAGACCAATTATGTCGCTGCAAAGGCAGGTGTCATTGGGTTTACCAAAGCCTTGGCCAAAGAAGTTGCAGCGCGCAACATTTGTGTCAATTGCATCGCTCCTGGTTTCATTGAGACCAGGATGACAGCTTCTCTCACCCCTGACCAAGTGAAAAGCTTTCTTGAAGACATCCCCATGGAGCGCGTGGGGATTCCCGCAGATATTGCCAACGCTGCCATCTTTTTTGCTAGCTCCCTGTCTGATTATGTCACTGGCCAGGTGCTTGCAGTAGATGGCGGCTTGACCATGTGATTTCAATATAAAATAACCCAAACAAACGCAAAGGAATGCTTATGTCAATCCAAAAGGAAGTCATCGATATTGTTGTTGAGCAACTCGGTGTCGATGCCAATGAAGTCACTTTAGAGAAGTCTTTCGTGGAAGACTTAAATGCAGATTCTCTCGACCTCACAGAGCTCATCATGACATTTGAAGAGCGTTTCGGCTTCGAGATTGCAGAAGAAGAGGCTGAAAAGCTCAAAACTGTAGGCGATGTCGTCAACTACATTCAAAAAAAGACGGCTTAAGCCGTCTTTTCCAGTCGTTATTTAAAGAGGCACCGTGAGCCTAGCCAGAGATTAGGGTAGGCTCTAGACTCCTGCTCTCCATCCCCTCCAATGGATACAAGTCCAGTAAAATTGTCTAATTGCAAAATTTGGCTACTGATTAATTTTAAAGTCAAATTATTAAAAGAGTGAATTCGTAGATTCAAGGCTTAATTTCTTCTCTGTTTGCTCTGTGAGCTCCGTGGTAAAAAATTTTTAGATTTGTCGATTTTCGAACTTTATTCGGTATATAAAAAATTAAACACTTATTAATGTTTAATTTTAATAAAAACAATTGCCAATTTCTATATCACTGCTTATAATAAACCATGAAATTATTATTTCATATACTAAAATAGTTTAATTTGTAGAACTTTTCAATTAAATTATTTTGTAAATTTTAAGCATTTATTTAAATAAAATGATAGGTTGGTTAATGAATATCCTAAACATTCCTTTTATGGTGACCCAATCCGCAATACTCCCTCTCCTTACACTAAAAGAGATTCTCGATCTTGGCTCAACGTGCAAAAGTTTACATACATTGACACATCGCGATTCTGTTTGGAAAAAAAAGCTCGAAAAGCATTTTCCGAAAGAGGAGATAAAAGATGGAGAAAGTTATTATTGTTTATTTAAAGAAAAATTCATTTTAATTAAAGAAAAAATCGCTGATTTAAATGAAAAATTCAATTCTTTAGATATTCAGATTAACACTGTTTCTCAAGCATTTCATAAGCGCCGTCAAGATGTCCTAAACGGTAATCCAGCAGAAAGGCAGCAGGACGCTGGAGACTCTGTTCCTTGTCTTAAGTCAAAAAAGAGTGAGGTTTCCAGGGATTTGACAAATCTTAAACACCAGCTTGAGGAAGTTGCCGGTCCAATTCATTTTGGGGTTAATCAGAAAAAAGCAGATCCACTAAGGCGCTCTCTTTTTTTACATGCCCAAGAAAATGAAAAGGATGGGTAAGTGTAAATTTAACCATCCGTTTGCTACGCTCACGGGTGGTTTCATTAGACATCTTGCGTAACCTGCTTTGTTTGAAAAATTTGATGATTTTTCTGTCTATTCCTTACAAAACTTTTTCTCCATGTGTAAACACATGGCGAAAAAGTTTTGTAAGGAATGGACCAAAAAGCGCAAATTTATCAAGAAAATGAGGTTACGCAAGAGGTCTATTAACTGGACTTATATCCATAGAAAGTGGACTTGTGGGTAAGGATCAGCTCTTGATCTCTACCCAAATATCGCGTGTTTCATCCTCGGCTAGGATCTTGCGGATGAAGTGGTAGTTTTTAAAATCCTCCTCTGTTGAGAAGATCCATCGAGCTGCTTCTCGATCTACGTTTAAAACCTCAAGAGGGTGCATGACTGCCGGAAATTGGCCGTAGGTTTCAAAATGGGCGGCAACTGAGTTAGGATGGCAAAAGTAGTTGATGAGCTGGAAGACGAGCTTCTCTTTTTGGCTGGCCTTGGGGATGCAAAAACTCTCAATGGTCAGAAAGCTGCCCTCCTTGGGGACGACAAACCCAATGAAATCAAACTGTCGTTTGGATCTAAAAATATAAGAGCTTGAAGCAACGCATAAAGCTGCATTTTTAGTGGCCAGAAAGTAATCCCCCCGAAAGTTAGCATAGGCGGCAATCCAAGGCCTTTGATGGATGAGGAGCTGTTTAATGGCAGATGCCGACTGTTCCTGATCGATGGCAGCTGTTGGCCCATAGAGGTAAAACGAGGCGAATGCAAGCGCTTCGATGGGGTCATTGTTCATGACAAGCTTATATTTTACAGTCTCAGGATCGAAGATCATTTTCCAAGAAGGAGGGGTGGGGTTGCGTTGAAAATAGCTTTTGTCGATGCCGAATCCAAAGAGTTCCCATTCAAAGGGGATCGAGTAGGTGTTTTGTGGGTCGTAATATTTGCCGAGCAAATTGGGGTTGAGGTTTTGCCAGTACGTAAATTTATCTCGGTCGATTTTCTTAAGAAGCCCCTCTTTAATGAGGACGTTGACAGCGTAGTCAGAGGGGATGATGAGATCGTAGCCTTCTCCGCCTGTCGCTTTGAGCTTGACGATCAGCTCTTCATTGGAAGAGTAGTAGCTAAGATTGAGTTTAATCCCTGTGTCTTTTTCAAAATTAGCAACAACAGCAGGCTCTAAGATATCACCCCACACAAACACGTTGATCGTGTTTTGGTCGTATTTGAGCACTTTCCATTTGGGCCAATAGAGGGCGCAGAAAATCAGGGCGACCCAAAAGACAATCACGCTAGATCGGATCAGCCTCTTTTTCATTTTTAAAAAATCCTCGTGCGCGACTTTTGGGAGATGGTGAAAAATAAAATCACAAGAGAGCTGCTCAACAGTAAAAGCACTGCGGATAGAGCATTGACAATAGGGGAGATTCCCGAGCGAAGCATCGAAAGAATGTACAGAGAGAGGGTTTGAGAGGTGCTTCCTGCGCAAAAATAAGAGAGGATGAAGTCATCAAAGGACAAGATGAAGACCAATAATCCGGTCACAGTCAGAGAGGGCCTGAGCAGCGGCAAGGTGACTTTAAAAAATGTCTGCACAGGGGTAGCTCCCAAAACAAGGGAAGCCTCTGTCATCCGGTAGTCGAGTTCTAAAAATCGCGCGTAGACAATGGGGATCACAAATCCAAGTCCCAACACCGAGTGGGCAAGAACCAGTGTTGTCAGCCCTAAAGGAATGGAAATCAGAGCGAAAAATCCCAAGAGCCCAACGGCAAGGACAGTCTCAGGGATCACTAGGTTGCCATAAAAAAGGGTGAGGAATTTGCCAATTCGGCCTCCTTGAGCTGCGTAAAAGATCAAAAAGACCCCCATTGTCAAGCTAATGCCTGTCGAGCAAATGGCGACGATAAGAGAATTTAAGAAAGAGGCCCAAAGGTGGGGAGAGTGCAGCAGCTCCCGATACCATTTGAGGGTAAATTCCTTCCAGGGTGAAGGAAAACCCTCGGTGTTAAAAGAAAAAACTAAAAGCACAATGAGGGGGACGTAGAGAAAGAGGTAAGTGCAGCCGACAATAGCTGCAGTGCCTAAAAAACCCAGTTTGCCGCTTTTAACCATGTTGCCTTCCAGGGATTAAGCGATCGATAACCCAATAGAGTAAGATGGCGCTCATCAGGAGAAAACAGGAGGCGACCAAGGTGAACGCAGCCCCGAGTGAGCCTGTTTCATCACCTAGGATATAATTGGAGACGACAGTTCCGACAAACATCCACTTGTCTCCCCCCATGAGCTCTGGGATCGCAAACTCGCCAAAGGAGGGAATATAGACTAAAAAGAAGCCGGCTTTTAATCCTCGCTTTGTCAAAGGCAGCATGATCCGCCTTAAGGTCTGCCCCCAAGTGGCCCCGAGATCCAAAGAGGCCTCGACCAGGCGCACATCCATCTTTTCTAGAGAGGAATACAGGGGCATCGCCATGAAGGGCAGGTAGTAGTAAACCATCATGATCATGATGGCAAAAGGGGTGTTGAGCAGCTGGAGCGGCTCGCAAATGAGATGAAGCTGCCTGAGGAAATTATTGATAAATCCCTCCTTTTCTAAGACAAAGAACCAGGCGTAGATGTGCAGGAGGAAGTTTGTCCAAAAGGGAACGATGAGAAGAAAGAGGAAAAAATTTTTATACCTCTTGCCGGGAAAAGCCAAAAAGTAAGCCAGGGGATAAGCGATGATTAAGCACAAAATCGCATTGCCCAAAGCTAAGACAAACGAGGAAAGAATGACCCTTAAATAGAGGGGGCGAAGGAAGAAGGCGATCTTTTGAAGCGTAAACCCTTTAAAAACGCCCATTTCAGAAAATTCCATCAGGCTCGAAACGGCCAGGATGAGAAGGGGTAAATAGAAAAAAAGAACCTGCCAGATCATAGCGGGCGCCCCAATAGTGAAGGGAAGTTCGGTAGTGGGCGGGCGAGGCAGGAATTTAATTTTCATTTTTCTAAGATGACCACGTTCTCTTTTTGCCAATACAGGTTTACCTCATTGTCGTAATCGATCACCTCTTGGGGGAAGTGCTCTTCGTTTTGCTCGAAGACCTGAATGCGGATCTGGTTTTTAAGTAAAACGTTATACTGAGTAGACCTCCCATGATAGACAATCGACTGAACGGTGCCTTTTAGAGTGTTGGAAAAATTTTGCACCTGCTTTTTTGAGATGAAGATCTTCTCAGGGCGTAGGCTGATCAAGATATCGCACCCCTCCTTCATCCAACCTTTTTTCTGCGGAATGCTGAGTTTAAAAGAGCCTAGCTGGGGGATTTCAATTTCGGGATCTGTGTCAAAATGGCGCAGCTTGCCGCTTAAGATATTTGTGGTCCCGACAAATTTAGCCACAAATGAGGACATCGGAAACTCGTAGATTTCCTTGGGGGTTCCAATTTGCTCGATTTGGCCTTGATGATTCATGATCGCCATTTGATCGGCTACTGTAAGAGCTTCAAATTGATCGTGAGTGACATAGACAAAAGTGGTTTTGAGTTTATCCTGAAGTTCGATCAATTCGATGAGCATTTTTTCGCGAAGCTTAAAATCTAGGGCAGCCAGAGGCTCATCTAGCAAGAGGACATCGGGCTCGTTGACAATCGCCCTTGCCAGCGCAACCCGTTGCTGCTGGCCGCCGGAGAGCTGGCTTGTCAGTTTGTAAATGTGATTTTGAAGATGGAATGCCTCTAAGATTTTGATCACCTTCTGCTCGATTTCCTCTTTGGGAAGCTTCTTGAGTTTTAAGCTATAGGCCACATTATCAAAGACATCCAGGTGAGGGAAAAGAGCGTAGTTTTGAAAGACGATGTTAATCGGCCGTTTGTGGATCGGCCAATCCGAGATGTCCTGGTCTCCGAGAAAAATCTGCCCGGCATCTGCTCTTTCAAGGCCTGCGATCAAGCGCAGCAGTGTCGTTTTCCCGCATCCGCTAGGCCCCAGAAGCGCAAAAAATTTACCTGCTGGGATATGTAGGCAAACCTCGGGGATGATCGTCCCTTCATGAATGGTTTTTTTTAACTTCTCAAGCCGAATACTTCTCATTTTTCTCCCCGTACAGGCACAATGGAGTCGATTTTAGGTCTGAATAGAGTTTTATTCATAGCAAAAACTGAAGCTTAGCTGGACTTGAGGCTGATTTCACCTCTAGAGGTGAGATCAGCTCCCTCAAGCGACCAAATTCCAGCCTGTCCATCAAATGACTAAATGTATAGAATGGGCATATTTTTAAAACTGTGTAACTGGAGGTTAAGGGAAAATGCAACGCAGAAAGCTTGTCATTGTTGGGTCAGGTCCTGCTGCCTTTACAGCGGCAATTTATGCTGCCAGGGCAAACTTATCCCCCCTTGTCTATGAAGGGTTTTTCGCAGGACCGGCAGGAGGGCAGCTGATGACGACGACGGAGGTTGAAAATTATCCCGGCTTTCCAGATGGCATCACAGGGCCTTTGCTGATGGAGATGATGCGCAAACAGGCCGACAGGTTTGGGGCTGTGATGCTGACAGAGGATGTGGCCTCTTTGGATTTGAGCGTTTGGCCTTTCACCATTTCTGGCAGCGCTACCTCTGTTCTTGCAGATGCTGTGATTGTGGCAACCGGTGCGAGTGCCAATAGGCTCGATGTCGAAGGGGCAAAAGACGGCCAGTTTTGGCAAAAAGGGGTGACAGCCTGCGCGGTTTGCGATGGCGCGGCTCCGATCTTTCGCAACAAGGATCTATTTGTCTTTGGAGGGGGAGATACTGCTGTAGAGGAGGCCATCTTCTTGACAAAGTACGGCAGAAAAGTGTACCTGGTGCATCGCAGAGATCAACTGCGCGCTTCCAAGATCATGAGTGAAAGGGCGCTAAAACACCCTAAAATTGAAATCATCTGGAATCACACCCTGTCCCAAGTGCTCGGAGATCATTTTGTGACAGGCGTGCTGCTCAAAGATGTCAATACATCAAAAGAGACCAAGCACGATGCAGGAGGAGTGTTTTTTGCAATTGGGCACACTCCAAACACCCCTTTTCTCAAAGGGCAGCTGGAGCTGGATCGGGGTTACATCAAAGTGAAAAAAGGCACGTTTACAAGTGTCGACGGGGTTTTTGCCGCAGGAGATGTCCAAGATCCGATCTATCGCCAGGCGGTAACAGCCGCAGGTTCAGGTTGCATGGCAGCCCTAGACGCAGAGCGTTGGTTGTCGGAAAAAGAGTACGCCCATGCATCGGGGTCTGGATGATTCCTCTTCTTTGGCTCCTATCATTGACTATAGCATTCCCTGCTCTTGCCCTTGAAACCAAGCCTTGGTTTGATGAGGTTTATGAATTTCATTTTGAGAGCGCTTTTTCTTTTTCCCGCTTCAACAGAGTCCAGGGAGCTTCTCGGCAGCTTAAATCCCCGTTAAATAATTGGGATCTGCTTGTGGATTTCGGTTTTACCCCCTCCTCTAAATGGGATATGCAAATCGAAGGGGAGTTTGGCAAGACAAGCCGTGTCAACTGGGCGCTGCGCAGCGGAGCGGCTCAATTGCGCTATCAGCTTTTGGATGATATCGCAGGCGATCCCTTAAGCCTTGTTTTGGGAGTCAATATCAGGGGAGCTACGCATCATTTCTTAAGAGATGTCAGCACCCCTTATGCAGCGGAATTCAACGCTGAGGCAACCTGGGCTGCTGGAAAAGAGTGGTCGGACAATGGGCTCTGGACGATGCGGCTGTATGGTTTTGGAACTCTTGGGCAGGCCAACCGCGGCTATCCTTGGACGCATCAGTTATTTGTTTTTCAGTATAACCTCGAAGATACCCATCGGTTTACTCTCTATACTGAAGGGAACGTGGGATTTGGAGGGCGGCAGCATGTCGATGTCAAACACTTTAACGGCTGGGGCAAATACCAGCATCAATCGATTGATTTAGGGTTTTCCTACGGGTATAAATTAAGCGTTTTTGGCATTTTTTCATTCACTTACGCTCACCGCATCTTTGCGCACAACTATCCCGAACACCTCAACTTTTTTGCCCTCTCTTATAGCATCCCTTTTTCCTTATTCTAGGCAACCCAAAGAGCAAAGGCGGTGACGTAAAGCTTACAGTGGCTAATCGACACTAAAATAGAGCTCTGATCGTATCCTTTCTCTCCCATTCTGCAGAAGTGCACAACCGGTTTGCCCTTGGAGTCATTGAGAATCTCAATATCAAGCCAAGAGGCGTGTTTTCCAAAACCGGTCCCTAGCGCCTTGGCAACCGCCTCCTTTGCGCAGAAACGGCCAGCAAAGTGGGGAGCGGGGTCTTTGTGTTTCAAACAATAGGCCTGCTCACCGGATGTGAAAATTTTTTTAAGAAACCGCTGCCCGTGGGTGGCGATGCTTTTGCGCACCCTTTCAATTTCAATGATATCATTGCCGATGCCGAGAACAGAAGGTGTCATCGATAGTCGCCCTCTTCCTCATCTTCCTCTTCATATTCTTCTTCATCTTCGAGGTTTTCATCGTCAACGGCATTGCAAAAGATCATACGGCCGGAGCTTGTGTGTTTAACGGAGAGCACTTTTGCATCGATGGTGTCCCCAATGTAATTGCCTCCTCCATTCACAACGACCATCGTGCCATCGCTCAAATACCCGACTCCTTGCCGAGGCTCTTTGCCGTAGCGCTGCACTTTGATTTTGATGTATTCGCCCGCCTGCATCAGAGGCTTGAGAGCATTCGATAGGGTATGGATGTTGATCACCCGGATCCCTTCAATTGAGGCCATTTGAACCCGGCTGATATCTGCAGTTAACAGGTTAGCATCGAGTAGCCGCGCAAGGCGGAGCAACTTGCCTTGGGTCTCTTTGACATCGGGGAAGTCCGTATCGTTGAAGCGCAACTCCAGCTCGCTAATCGCCTCTAGCTTTTTGATGACATCTAAGCATTTTCTGGCTTTGCTCTTGGAAAACTCATCGCCGATTTCAGCAAGAGTGTAGAGTTCTTTGATGATAAAGCGAGGGATCACTAGTTGGTGATCGAAAAGCCCGGTTGCTGAAGCATCGATAATCCTGGCATCGGATAATACCGAGCTGTCCAAGATGAGATCCTTCTTTTTTTTCTCTTGTGGGGGAAAACTTGACAAAAGGGATGCTGACATAGAGTTCATCGGATGCCCTCAATGTCATAATTGTTCCAAGATATGTGCCAAAGAGAAACAGGGCGATTTTGATGATCTCCAGAGTTTGCGGCTGCAGGACAATCGAGACACGGCTGATTTCGAGCACGGCGTCAAAGACTAAAACCAGGGCCTGCCCCATCAAATAACCGATGAAAATTCCGATGATGGCGATATTGAAAGAGCGAAGATTGAATCTTTTGAAGGCCATGTCAAAAGCGATCAGAAGAAACCCGAAAACACAGCCTAAGACAATCCCTACAAGGGCGTTGATGTGCATGGCGCCGTTGGGACTAGAAATCATAAATGCAGTCATGAAGAAGATGCTCAGCACGACAAAAAGGCTTCGCATAAAGGCGATTGAAATACTCATTGCTTTGTGTCTCCAAAGTCTATTTTTCAGAGGGAACCTATCCTAAGTAAAAAATTCCAGTCGATTTTTAGGTTCTCTTGAGCTGATTTTCGGTCCAAATCGGGGGATAATGGTGGATTATTACCCCCCGAATTTGGACCGAAAATCGGCCAAAATAACCCCAAAAATCGACGAAAAGTTTTACTGGGATTAGGTTTGGCCCCCCAAGAAAATACTTGGGCAGCCATATGTTGAAAGGGGATTGTAGAAATCCTTTTGATTTTTGTCGACAAACTAATATTAGACATCTTGCCCAAGATATCTAATGACTGCTGATCCTTACCCACAAGTCGACTTTCTAAAGCGGACTTGTGGGTAAGAATCAGCTAATGACTGACAGGGTGGTGGACATTAGGATGGGTTCTTCCACAAAAAGAAGTCCATTTGGTATTGTCTTGAGATAAGGATTTACATTGAGGTGCCAATGCATTTGAGCAAGACGGTCTGGGTTGTGATTTCTGGGGTAACATGGTTTGTGGTCGGGATTGGGCTGCTAACGCTCGGGCTGAACTTTATCGTTTGGAAAGCCCAAGCAGATATCAACGACACAACGTCGTTGATTGCTAGAATTTCCCCTATTGCAGGTGGCAGGGAGCAGGCCGCTTTGGCTTTGATTGCGATGAGTCTTATTCTAGGGTTTATCAAAGGGCGATTTGTCCTGGTTAAGACGGTTAAAAACGTCGTCGAGCGCATTATCGCCTTGGATCCGCCACTGAAATTTTCTAAAATTTACAGCCGCAAGTATCTTGCGCTGATCAGTTGCATGATCTTGTTAGGCTTAAGCATGAAGTGGCTCGGGCTGCCAGCTGAGGTCAGGGGATTTATCGACATCTGTATCGGCTCTGCGTTAATGAATGGGGCCTCTGCCTATTTTCGCGTTGCGATGCAGCTAAGGCAAAGAGCTAATTAAAAAAACAAATGACATCCCTTGCTTATTTTGTTTGGGATCCAAACCCGGCACTGTTTCATTTCAACATCCCCGTTCTAAACCGCCCTCTGCTTTGGTACGGTTTTCTATTTGCCTTCGGTTTTTTTGTCGGTTATTTGGTGCTGAACTATTTGCTGAGACGGTATTTCATTTTTAACCCCGAGCTTGGCAAAGCCCCTTTAAGCCTAACGAACAGGGGTGTTGCAGAGGGGCTGACTTTTTATGTGGTTATCGGCGCTATTTTAGGTTCCAGGCTTGGCGACGTTCTGTTTTACCAAAGCTTTTCACAGATAGTTGCTCACCCTCTTTCTATCTTTGCCATCTGGGAAGGAGGGCTCTCTTCTCATGGGGGAGCAGCCGGAATACTAGTTGCGATTTGGTGTTTTGCCCGCCATTGCAAAATCCGCTTTTGGACAGTTGTGGACTTTGCCGTGATTCCGACTGCAATAGCTGCTGTCTTTATTCGGATAGGTAACTTTTTTAATCAGGAGATTTTGGGCACGCCGACCCATCTTCCTTGGGGGGTTTTCTTTTTACACCCTGCAGATGGGGGGGCCATCGTCCCGCGGCATCCTGCTCAACTCTATGAAGCTGCAGCTTATTTGATGGTTTTTGTAGTGCTTCTTCTCTACTGGCAAAGGCGCCCCCCTTTTCAACAGCCTGGGCGGCTGACCGGGTTATTTCTGATCTTGGTGTTTGGTTTCCGTTTTCTGATTGAGTTTCTAAAAGTGGAGCAAAGCGTCCACATCGGCCCCTCCTCCTTTTTAACTATGGGGCAAATCTTGAGTCTGCCTTGGATTGTCTTAGGTCTGTTTTTATGGTTGAGAAAGAAAGGCAAAGTCGAGATAATCAGCACTGATTTGAAAAAATAGAATCGACTTTAGCCATTGGTCTTAAGGCGGCTCTTGCCTCTTTAGGCAAAAGCCGCCTTAAGACCAATGGCTAAAGTCGAGATAGAGCGAGGTTTTACCAAAATGAATCAAATCACAGTTGCAGGGCACTTAGGTGCCGATCCCGAAGTGCGCTTTACATCTTCTGGTCAGAAAGTCACGACTTTAAGAGTAGCAGCCCGTACACGAAGAAACAGCAAGGATAAGGACGAGACCATTTGGTGGAAAGTGACCATCTGGGGAGAGCAGTTTGATAAGATCCTCCCTTACTTTAAGAAGGGGAGCGCGATCATCGTCGTCGGAGAGCTGAGCAAGCCTGAGATTTTCACAGATCGCGAGGGCAGACCCCAGGTCTCGATGAACATCACCGCCCAGAGCATCATGTTCAGTCCGTTCGGTAGAACAGATGGCCAAGGCAATGCGACAGAGAGCCATTCCCACGCCCACACTCCACAGCCTGAGTTTGCAAGCCATGCACCAGCAGCGCAAGAGACGGCGCCTCATGGACAGGGAAAGGCGGAGTCTTTCTTTTCAGAAGATGAAATTCCCTTTTAATGCGGATGATTTAAGACCAAATGAAGATGGATAGCGTTTCTAAAAATTCAGGTAGGCCTTCCGCAGACCTGGCCATTGTTCCTTTTTGGGAAGATGCAAAAGGCCCGTTGATTGCCTGCGATGGGAAGGAATTTGTTTCGGACGCTAAGTTTCCTTTGGAAGAGGGAGACTTTAAAGGCAAAGAAGGGGAAACTCTTTTACTCTACCGAGGCAAAGGGGCGGAAAAGAGGATTCTTCTTTTAGGTCTTGGAGCTAAGAAGGACTGTGAAATAGACACACTCCGTCGCTCCTACGCATCGGCTCTAAAGGCCATACACGCAAAAAAAATCTACAGCGCCAACGTCTTGCTTCCTCTTTTGGACTCTCTTGAAGAACACAGCTGCTGTGTCGCTGTGCTTGAGGGAATTCTCATGGCAAGTTACAGCTTTGAGGCTCTGAAAGCCGAGTCTCTCCAAGCAGACGGATCCACCAAGCTCAATAAGGTTTGTCTATGCGGCTCTCCTCGAGCGACCCCTGCTTTAATCAAAAAGACACACACCGTTGTCAAAGCTCTTAATTTTGTTCGCAACCTTGTCAATGGCAATGCAGATGCGGTCAATATCGATGCCCTCAAGAAAATTGCGCAGGGCTTTGGAAAGCAATATGCCTCTGTTAAGACGACAATCCTCGGCAAAAAAGAGCTGGAGAAAGAGAAAATGGGGCTCATTTTAGCCGTCGGGAAAGCCGCTGCTTGTGAGCCTGCCCTTGTGATTTTAGAGTACCGGGGAGACCCTGGCTCGAAAGAAAAAATCGCTGTTGTCGGCAAGGGGATCACCTATGACACCGGCGGGCTCAACATCAAAGTGACCGGCATGGAGACGATGAAGTGCGATATGGCAGGGGCGGCGGTAGCTCTCGGGATCATCCAGGCAGCAGCTGAGCTTAAACTCAAGGTGAACCTTGTCAGCGTGCTGGCTCTTGCTGAAAATGCCATTGGCCCAAACAGCTATAAGCCCGGCGATGTCTATCCGAGTCGATCTGGCAAGACAGTTGAAATCGGAAATACAGATGCGGAAGGTCGATTAGTCCTTGCCGACGCCATCTCTTACACAGAAGAGAAATACGCTCCTTCTCAACTCATCGATTTTGCCACGCTCACTGGAGGGGTTGTCGTTGCCCTTGGAGAAGAAGCAACAGGGCTGTTTTCCAACAACGACGCTCTTGCTAAGGCTCTTGAAGAATCGGGCAAGCGCACCCATGAACGCCTCTGGCGCATGCCTCTTTACCCGGAGTATAAGCAATACTTGAAATCCTCCATAGCAGACATCAGAAACTGTGGCACCTCTCGGAAAGCAAGTGCGGGCACGGGAGCGACATTCATCGGATCGTTTGTGAAATCGGTTCCCTGGGCCCATCTGGACATTGCGGGAACAGCCTATCTCTCTGAGCTCAAACCCTACCACCCCACACCTGCAACAGGTGTCGGCATCCGCCTCCTGGTGGATTTTCTGGAGTGCCGAGGTGATGCCAACCTCGCCTAGAGATAAAGCGGAAAGTTTGAAATGGCGCGTCGATAAAGCTCAAGCGGGTATGAGTCTATTGCGCTTTTTGCAAAAACACTACCCCCAAGCCCCTTCTATCAAAGCGATTAAACGCGCTATCGACGGCAAATTCTGCAGTGTCAACGGTCGCATTGAAACTTTTTCTTCCTTTGCTCTAAAAGCCGGAGATCGCGTCCTTTTGAGAGAAGCGGCCTTTCAAAAAAAACAAGGGCCAACACAACCTGCTCTCCTCTATGAAGATGAGGCCCTCTGCATCCTTGCTAAGCCCCCTTTTGTCGTTTGCGATCCAAAGTCGATCGGCGCGATTTGTCCCGGCATGCACCTGGTGCATCGATTAGATAAAGAAACCTCTGGCGTTTTAATCCTTGCCAAAACCCTTGCAGTTCAAAAGAAGATGCTCGCCTTATTCAAAGAGCGGTTAATTGCCAAGCTCTACATTGCCATTGTCGACGGTGTGCTTGAGGCAGACGAAGGGACAATTGATAATTTTTTACATAAAAAGCTTAGTCTGCAGGGGCAGGCTATTTATGCGGAAAACCACAAGAAACAAGGACAAAGGGCAATCACCTACTGGAAATGTCTCAAGAGGGGTAAGAGCGCAAGTGTTGCCCGCTGCGAACCCTACACAGGGAGAACCCACCAGTTGCGCGTGCACTTAAGCGGAATCGGCCACCCTATCCTCGGCGATATTCAGTACGGCAAAAAGTTTCTCTGCCCTGTTGTGCCGAACCGCAACTGCCTCCACGCCTACTGCGTTTCCTTTAACCACCCAACAACAGGTCAACCTCTCAAGGTCATCGCCCCGATTCCCCATGACCTTAAGCAAGTGTTAGATGAGTTAAACCTCCGTATGTGAGCCGTGTTTTTTCTTATGGAAAGCAAGACCCCTACCTCTATTCTGATCGTCAAGACCTCTGCCATCGGAGATGTCCTCCAGACGTTTGCCGCTTTGCAGTACTTGCGCTTAAAATTTCCAAAATCTAGGATAGACTGGGTTGTCGAGCAACCGATTGCCCCACTATTAATGGCCCATCCTCACATCGACCATGTGATTCCCATCCACAGCAGGTTGTGGCGCAAAAAACCCCTTAGCTCCCAAACGCGCGCAGAGTTCAGCTCCTCCTTGCGAAAGCTCCGCTCTGTGGATTATGAGCTCTTATTCGACCTTCAGGGAAATACAAAGTCAGCCCTTGTCACGGCTCTTGCCAATGCCAAGGTTAAAGTGGGTTTTGGCTGGAGGAGCGCGCGAGAAAAATGCAACCTTTTGGTCACTGACAAACGGTTTGATCCCAGCTCTTTTCAAAATAGACGCCGTGCTTACTTAGAAGTTGTCCAAAGCTATTTTGAAGATACAGAACCCATGGCAGATCAAGCCATACCCCTGCGTATTAGCGATGAAGAGGGAAGATTATTGCATGAAATTTGTCAAAAAAAAGAACGGCTCACATTGATGATTTGCTTTGGTTCTAGGTGGCCCAACAAACGCTTAAAACACTCGACTCTGATCGCCTTTCTAGAAAAAGTCGCGGCAGAGTACGACCCGATTTATGTGTTTGTTTTTGGCGATGAGCAAGAGAAGCTCCTTGCAGAGCAGTTGGCGTCGCACTTTGACGCATCGCTGTGTGTGGGGGATTTGAGCCTGCCCCTTTGGCAGGCCCTGATGTGGAAGATGGATGGGGTCATTGCTGTAGATTCAGCTGCGCTCCACTTATGTGCGACAACTCCAACCCCTTCCTTCGGGGTCTTTGGGCCATCGGCAGCCTCTTGTTACAAACCGCCGGGACAAAGGCATGCTGCCATCCAGGGTGTCTGCCCTTATGGCAGGACATTCTCTTCCCACTGCCCTATTTTGCGCACCTGTCCGACAGGGGCTTGCATCCAGGAGCTCCACCCCGAGGCGCTTTTTGCCTCTTGCCAAAAATGGCTTAGAACTCAATTGGCTAAATTGAGATAAAAACATTGTTTTGATTTCTTCTCCTACTGGACTTGTAGCCATTGAGGGAGCTGATTTCACCAAATAGAGGCATCCGGTAAAGGTGAAGGCGGCACCGAGCAATGGCTACAAGTCCAGTCCAGAGAGGTTAATGCGGGAACGTCCGCTATTAGCAGGAACTTCTTTTCTGACCCCTGTTTTAATCCACCCGTAAGCCGGTTGTACATTATGTGTCGGATGAACCCCATCCATGCCTGATCCTTACACACAAGGAGAGTGTTTTTTTATAGATAAAAATTCGAGCATAGATTTTGATAAGGCCATCGTTGTTTTTCAGGGGGGAGTGGGCGATATGAAGAAAAAAAATGTTGTGAAGCTGGCGTTGATGGGGTTGACAGTCGGGGCTGTGGTGTCCAGCGGTTGTAGTTCTAAATCAAGCGAGGCCAATGCATCTTGTTCCGGCAAAACTAGTTGTAAAGGAAAGGAGCAAAGCTGCTCGAATAAGACAAGCTGCAAGGGAAAAAATGGGTGTACCGGAAAAGCCGATTGCACAGGTAGTAGCGGCTGCAAGGGAAAAAGTGGATGTACTGGCAGATCTGATTGCACAGGTAAAAGTAGGTAAGTTCGCCTATGGACCTGTCCCATTAAAACTTTTCGTCGATTTTTGGGATTATTTTGGCTGATTTTCGATCCAAATTCTAAGACTGGACTTGTATCCATTGCTCTATGCCGCCTTCACCTTTAGAGGCATCCGGATTGAATTGATTTTTAAATGGTGACATTTCAAGTCGACCATTTAAAAATCAATTCAACCCGGATGCCTCTATTTGGTGAAATCAGCTCCCTCCAATGGGTACAAGTCCAGTAAGAGGTAATACAACGTGCTTATGTTACCCCTTAGAATTTGGATCGAAAATCGGCCTTTTTAGATTGTTTGGGTATAGGTTTGGTCGTGTTAAAAAAAGTGCCTAATTTGGGCGTTGGAATCGGGCTTCGGCCCGTTCATTTTCGGGATATTTTTGCCTTGTGGCCGCCTGTTGATTGGTTTGAGATTATTAGTGAAAACTTCATGGTTGGCGGAATGCCGGTTAGGAATTTGGAAAGGATTCTAGAGCGTTATCCTGTCGTCATGCATGGAGTTGCCCTTGCTATCGGGAGTGCGGCTCCTCTGGATTGGGAGTATCTTAAAAAATTAAAAGCGCTTGCCGTAAAGACAAGAACTCCATGGCTCTCCGACCATCTTTGTTGGGGGCGGCTGCCTGGGATGCGCTTTCACGACCTCCTTCCACTTCCGCGCAAAAAAGAGGTGGTCGACTATGTCGCAGAGAGAGCTCGGATTGTCCAAGATTTTTTAGAGATCCCTTTTGCACTTGAAAATCTTTCTTCCTATGCAAGCTTTACAGATGATGAAATGACCGAGTGGCAATTTTACGCAGAGGTGATCGAAAAGGCGGACATTTCGATGATGCTCGATGTGAATAATATTTATGTCTCGTGCCGCAATGAGGGCTACGACCCCAGGGAATATTATTCTAATCTGCCATTGGATCGAGTCATTCAGATCCATCTTGCCGGACACACGGATCACGGTCGCTATATTATCGATACACATGATCATCCTGTCTGTGATGCAGTCTGGGAAATTTACCGACAGGTCTATCAGAAAACTCAAGGGGTTTCAACCCTTCTGGAATGGGATGATCGATTTATCCCTTTTGAAGAGACTTGGAAAGAAGCACTGAAGGCAAAAGAGTTTCAGAAAGCAGTTCTCTATGCATAAAATCCCTTCTTCTCTTGAGGAGATGCAGCACTGGTTTGCCAGCTTAATCACCTCTCCCATTTTACAAAGCGATGCGGAGCAGATTCCCCTTTTCCCCTCCGATGTGGTTATCGAGATTCGAAAGAAAATTGCGGCAAGTCCTGCATTGAGGGGGGAAGAGAGATTGGGTCTCTACCAACAGCAATACTGGTGGCGCCTCATCGGTGTTCTGCAAGATCTATTTCCTAGCCTGGTTGCCGTTTTTGATTACGAAGAATTTAATCGATGGGTTGCAGAGCCCTATTTATCCAGCCATATTCCGCACGACTGGTTCATCTCCAACATCGGATTGGATCTTCCAGAATGGCTTAGGGCATCTAATATAAAAAATGAGTTGCCGCTGTATGAGCTTGCCAAACTCGATCTTGCTTATGAACAGCTGCTTTTTGCAGAGATCTTGCCCCATGTCGATGCTGCTCATTGCGAAGAGGAAACTCTCTATTTGCAGCCCTTTGTCTTGCTTTTTGAATTGGATACCGATTTATTCTCCTACAGAGAACAACTCTTACAGGAGAAAAAAAAACCCGAGCAAGCGCTAAAAAAATGGAAGAAAAAAAGGTGTTTGGTTCTCTACCGGCTGCATGAGCAAAGCCAATATGAAGAAATCGATCCGGTGGTCTTCCAATTGCTTTCTAGATTCCAAAAGGGAGCTAAACTCAGAGAAGTGATTCCACTACTTGAGCAATGCCAGGATGTGCTGGCGCTGTTTCAAACGATTGCCTCAAGAGGTTGGCTTACTCTTTCTTCTTACCAAGCCAGCCATCGATCGATGCAGATCCCGGCCCAAAGACAAAGACGATCAAAGAAGCAAAGAGAAAGCTGAAAGGGTCTGTGTGAATGAAATTCTGAGGATCTGAAAAAATCTGAGCAATGGCCTGTTTTTCGGCTGTGAAAAGAGCGGCGAGCATCGTGAAGATCAAAGGGACTGCAATGAGCCTAGAGGCAAAACCTATGAGTAGGCAGGTCCCGCAGATAGTTTCGATAAATGCCGTGAGAAATGCGGAAAAAAGAGGAAAAGGAATCCCGAGGGATTGGAAGTAATCGGCTACGTTTGCCAGATGTTCAAATTTCCCCACTCCTGTGAGTAAAAACGCCCCGCCCCAAAAAAGGCGAATGACCAACAGAAGGGGCGATCTTAAACGTCGGCAGGATGCGGGTGCTCTTCATAGTGCTAGTGTTCGCCCTCTCCTACAGGAAGTCTCATGTCACCACGGCTTGCTTACCCGCAAGACCTCGAAAAGTGTCGCGACGGTTCGCATTCTCCCCCGATTTTCATCCTGGGAAAAGGAGCCGCGCCCCGGGCGGCCGGCTCCGGCCGGAGCGAGGAGGTTCAGCGCGGAGCGTGTCTGGTGACGACGTCGTCGAGGCTGACGGAGGCGGCGTAAGGCGTCAGCGAGGCTGGGATGGTGACGCTGCCGGCCGGCAGGTAGCGCGTTCCGTACGCGCCTTGGGAGACGTCGTGAAGCTGCGTTTCGAAGAAGCGCTCGACGGTGCCGCTGGGAGCCTCCGCGTCGATCACGAGGTGATTCGGGAAGGTTCGGACGATCGTGAAGTTCGCTTGCCGCAAGATGGCCAGAGCCGTCTGCTCGTCGCCGGCCAGGCCGGCCGCCGGGCGCAGAACCAGTTGGACGCGGGTCTGCGCGAGGATGGAACGCCGGCCCCGATCGGCCAGCCCGGCGACCCGCGGCGTGACGTCGAGGGTTCGCGTCTGGGCCGTTCCGTATTGCGCGCGGGCGATGGCCGCCGGCGAAGCTCGCAGGGCTGCGGCGGGGACGCGCCCGGGGCATATCGTGTCGGCGAACGGC
>CAWCKK010000008.1:0-41113 GCA_963796135.1 uncultured Acidobacteriota bacterium
CAGGAGTTAAAGCCGATGGCTTTCTAGCCGATGGCCAAGAAATCCAGGTCGGAAATATTCAGATTCAGGTGATGCATACCCCTGGGCATACCCCTGGGGGCGTTTGTTTCTATTGTCCCAAAGAAGGCGTCTTAATTTCTGGGGATACCCTTTTTCGCGGGACAATGGGCAACTTGAGCTTTTCAACGGGGCAGCCCGAGCGGATGTGGGACTCGCTAAAAAAGCTAGCGACGCTTCCGCCTGAGACCAAAGTCTACCCGGGCCATGGAGATCCGACGACAATCGGTAGAGAAAAGTGGATGCGCAGCGCTAAAGAGAAATATTCTTAAGAAGAGGGTTTCAAGATGCAGAATACGGTATTAGTGGGAAGGCCAGCCCCTGAGTTTAGAGCTAAGGCGGTGATCAAAGATCAGATCATCGATCGGTTTTCCTTGACCGATTTCCTTGGTAAGTACGTTATATTTTTCTTTTACCCTCTAGATTTTACGTATGTTTGCCCTACAGAGCTTCACGCTTTTCAAGAAATGTTAGCCGAATTTCAAAAGCGAAACGTCAAGTGGTGGCTTGCTCTGTCGATAGCTGGTTTACCCACCTGCTTGGTAAGTAACTCAAAAGTCAAGGGGGGATCCAAGGGGTAGAGTATCCGCTCGTATCCGATATAAATAAAGAGATTGCTCGTAATTTTCATGTACTGAAGGAAGAGGACGGGATTGCCTACCGCGGATTATTTCTGATCGATAAGGAAGGGATTGTGCGCCATCAACTCGTCAACGATCTTCCGCTGGGAAGATCTATCGAGGAGGCTCTGCGCATGCTGGATGCGTTAATTTTTTTGAGCAGCATGGGGAGGTTTGCCCGGCGAATTGGAAAGTGGGATCGAAAGTGGATGAAACCAACGCAGAAGGCCTGAGCACTTATTTTACGCAGGATTACACGAGAGCAGGTAAGATAGTCATAGAGGTCTTTTTCTGAGGTGATAATAAACTGCTGTAATAGAGCAGATCGGGCGAGTTGCCTCGATGATCTGGGCGTCGCCTACTCCTGGCATGCAGACAGCTGCCAATTCAGGAACAATTTCCCTTTTTAGCAGGTGGATCCCTCGCATGTAGTCTTGGATGCTAAAGCCTTCTTCTTTGACTCTAAATAGATGAGGTCCCTTTCAAACATCAGGGCCTGGACTGCGTAGAGGATTCCCAAGCTCTCCTCCGGTGGGTTGCCAAAGGTTTCTGCTAGGTGAGGGAGGGATTTAACAGCAAAGGGGAGTGCAGAAGTCCCCTTTTTCTGCTTCTCCAAAAAGAAAAATCGTGTGGCGCATTCAAACCTCGTCGTGCCTTTTTTTTATCATAACATAAACAAATTTCTTTAATTCAAGAAATATGTTCCGCCCCTGAGAGAAGAAAAAGAAAGTATTGGCTGGAATAACAAATTTTCTATATATCAACCTAACTCAGAGGCCTGATCGGTGTTTTTAATGGGGGGAGGACCATGAATTCTTTTCTATTGACTCTGGCGTTATGCGCCCTATCGCTTACGGCAAATGCTGCTATGATCCCCGAGGAAGACAGTGTCCACATCATCTATCTTCCCAATGGAATCAAAACCTACATTCAGGAACATCAAAGCCCCCCCCGCTGCGCCTCTTTTAGGGTGGTTTTGAGAAACTCCTCCCTTGAAAGAGCGCAGTACTCGATGGATGCAACAGTGGATTCGCCTGAAAAAATTAGGGATTTTTTTGCTTACTGCAGGCAAAAGGCATCCCCGTCTGGAAGGGCTTTAAAGGATAGAAGGTTTTCTTACTCCGATGTCCCTTCTTTTGATTCGAATCCACAGGAGATTGCCATTGTTGCTGTCGGGGATTTTAGCGCTGAGGAAATGAGGCAATTGATTGAGCAGCACTTTGGAGATGTTGTCCTCAGCCCGCAGAGTCGTCTGCCTCTGATCCAGACATCTTGCGACCCTGGAATCTCGAAGGTGGGTTTAAGCGTATCTTATCCCCATAGCCGTCAATCGATTCTCACAATGGAGGATTTGAAGCGGGTTTGGGAAGCCCTTCTTTTGCAGGAGCTTTTCCAGCAACGCATGGAGCGCTCCTCTAAGAGTTTGCAAGAGGATTGGGTGCATCCCTATCCCCAATTTTTCTATCCGGTGAACGGGTATGCGATGTCCTCTATCGAGGCTTCAGAAAATCTACTTTCTTTTTTATTTTGGCAGATCGAGGCGATGCTCAATGAGGGGTTTTTTGAGGATGAGTTTTCGCTTGTGAAACACAAGCTTGTCAACCAACTGCAGTACTTAGCTTTTAATGCCAGTGCGCCAGATGTTGCTTTTTTGGCCTCTTACTATGTCGATCAATTTTTGCTCTGTGACCGCTGCTTGCAGTATCAAAGCTTTCTTCATGCCTCAGCAAATATTATTCAAGAGATCGATTCTCAAGATCTGACGTCCCACTTGGCTTCTTTTTTCTTGGAGGACAATAGACAGATTAAAATGGTTTATCCCGCCTTGGCAAAGGCGGAGATGTTGACTCCGGAACAGGTGGAAAAACTGATCGATCGGGTGATTGCTCTGGGTTCCTTTTACCGCAATAGCCAAACCTCAGGGGATGCTGTGTGGGAGATAGAATCTGCAAATCGGCTGTTTCAAGCTTTAGAAGACACCCCTATTCAGCTGATGAGCCTGCATGAGGGTGTGTCAGAGCCTCAAGCGGTTTTACCCTCTTTTGAGCCTTTTTATCAATTGCCTCTTTCAGAAAAAGAGATGCGCTTTATCAAAATCATCATTACGACAATGGCAGAGAAAAATGTCCTGCAGCTTGCCTTTGAGAAGCACTCCTTGGAGAAAAAGGGAAAGAAGATCCACCATGTCCATCCCTTGCGGTTCATGGGCTATATCCTTTCGCATCCTCAATTAAAGCATTGCTTGAAAAGCATTAAAAAAAGCTCTTTTAAATGGGATGCTTTTATCGATGGTTTTGCTAAACGGATGAAAGAAGAGCTCTCTAGAGGCAATGTTTATCAGCATGTTCCAGGATTTGCCCAACTCGTCGGTTCTACCCCAGAGCACGTCAATCATTACATTGAAAAGAAGGACTTCGTAGGTCTTGTGAAATCGCTGATGTGAATTTTTTTGTAAAAACAACTTTTTACAGTTGAAAATATTTTATATCTATTTTATAAAAATAAATTTTAAAGCATCGTTGCCGGATAGACCCCGCAGTCTGTATGAAAGTTAAGAAAAACACCTCGGAGTCCCCTGTTGCTTTAGTTAATTATCTTTTTTTTGGCATTTACTTTTTCATTATTTCAGCTATTCATATCCTTCACGTCTTTTTAATTGAACCGGGCGTTTCTTTTTCCACCCTATTTTTTTCGGTTTATGCGTTTTCTCAGTGCATTTTAGAAACGCTCGCGCTGATTTTTTTTGCAGGATGTATCAGCTTGTACTTTCCTAGGTTGCTCCAAGGGTATGTTGTTTGTGTTTTTTTCTTATTTTTAAGTCATTTGATTGATTTCCCCCTGGTGCGCTTAACGGACATGTCGTTTTGGTACGCACTCCATTTTGTCTCTCAGGAAAGCTATGAGAATTTCGTCGAACTCTTATTGGCCAGCAACATATCGATTTTTGTTTGGGTAGTCACTGCTTTAAGCGCTATTTTGATCCTTTTGTCGGGAATATTTTTTTACAAAATGACAGAAAAATGGACAAACCGCTATCGGCTGATGGTTTCTTTCCCCGCATTGATCCTTTCTATTTTAGTCAGTAGCTCTCTTCTTGTCGGGTGGGATTCCGGGGGGCAAAGATATCTCTCGACCCATTATTTTGATCGGTATGCAAAAACCCTCCCCTTAAAAAGCACCTTTTTTTCTCCCCCGATAGATTATGTCTCTTTAAAAAATTCACTCCATCACCCAGAGGGGGAAAAAGAGTTAATGCAGAGACTCGACTCTCGTATCTTCTCTTTGAATCACAAGCCCGATATTTACTTGTTTATCATCGAATCGCTCAGAGAGGACTACATCACTTCGACAAATTCCCCTCACCTGTGCAATTTCAAAGAAAAAAACATCTGTTTTAAGACAGCCTTTTCCAACGCCAATGCGACGCATCTGTCCTGGTTTTCCCTTTTTCATTCCAAGTTTCCCTTTTATTGGGCAAAGGTGGACCCAGATGAAAGCAAGTCAGGAAGCATCCCTCTGCGGCTTTTCAAGAAAATGGGGTACAAGGTGCATGTATCCTCTTCTGCTCGCCTTGCTTACTACCAGATGAACCGCTTGATTTTTGGTGAGGGGGAGTATCTTGCAGACACGCTATTTGTTCCTGATGATGAAGAGTGCTTTGAACCCTACATGAGAGATCAAAGTGTGATGGATCACTTGGTAGAGCAGATGCATCAGGAGGAGTCAGGGAGGTTGTTCATCGTGTTTTTAGATGCGACCCACTTTGACTACAGCTGGCCCAAAGAGATGAGTTGCTTTAATCCTTTTATGGAGAAGATCAATTACTTTAAAGTTGTTTTAGGCAATGGCGCGATTGAAGGGATCGTCAATCGCTACCGCAATTCTCTTTATTTTGTGGACTCTCAATTTGGCAAGTTTATGGATGCTTTGCCAACGGCTCCAGGTGGACAGGAGGCTGTCGTGATTGTCACAGGAGATCATGGGGAAGAGTTTTATGAACATGGCAACCTCTTTCACGCATCGTCTTTAAGCCATCCTCAGATTAACCCACCTCTTTACTACAAGTTTGGGGACAATGCTCTCATTAAGGATAGGGCGGTGTGCGAAATGACATGCCACATGGATATTTTTCCCACCGTCTTTCACTATTTGACAGGAGAGGATTTAATGGAGGGTGTTTTGCAAGGGCAGTCGATATTTAAGACAGATCGATGGCCATATACCGTCATCGCTCGATTTAACGCTAGCAGAACCCCTTATGAATACTGCATTCATAACGGAACTGAAAAATTAGTTGCCGAATTTAGTAATGAGATGGATATCTTTAGTGCAATGGAGTTAAAGATTCTTTCCACAAAAAACTGTCATGATCAAAATCTTAAAAAGGAAATCACTAGTATTCATGAAGATTTTGGGCCTGCCATTGAGCGGATCTTCGCGCGTTAAAGCGCTTAAAGCCCTTGATTGTTTTCTACATTGGCTAGCAAGATCCAAAATTAGAGATTACCCAGCCTCGTCAAGTGCTGGCCAAGAAGAGTGGATCTGCGCAAATAACCTGGATGTGGAAGAGTTTACTAAAAGATACGGCTACTTTTCTCCCCTCCATCCGATCACTGCAAAAGTGACCTCGGATGATACAGACATTCTCCCTATCTGTTCTCTTTTAAAAACGCTTTACGAAAAAAAAACCACGGGTAGCTACTTAGAGATTGCCCTTGCCGAGATCTTGACAAAGGTCCTTGCCTACCGCGATTTAAAGGCAGGACAGATCCTAGATATCCCCGTTGAAATTCAAGGGGAGCTTTTTTATGAGCGCTTCAAAGTCGATTGCGTCTTCAACCTTTGGCATGGGATGCCAGCTTTTGGGCTTATCCCACAGAGCCCTTCTATGGCATCGATCCTTTTGTTTCGCGGCACCGACTTTACTTTTGTCTCTAAGAGAGGGTGGGCATCTATTTTAAGCGATTTGGATCGAAAAGGTCCTGGGTTCTCTGTTTTTAAGTCGGCGCAAGGTCAAATTGCGGCCTGGCTGAGCAAAGCTGCCGCCCTAGGCAAAAAAGCCAAAGCGATGGGATTTAGCCTAGGAGGCGCGCTTGCTGCGTATACGTTTATCGAGGAGCATTCCCTCCTTTCCACCGAGCCGTCTATTGCCGTCTGCGGGCCCGGTTTAACCTTTGAGTTAATCGGCAAATGGCGTGCTCTGCCGTTAGAGAGGCAAAACAGCTTCATCAGCTATGTCAATGCAGGAGATGTTGTTCCACAAATCGGCCAACTCTGTGGCAAGGTTTACTCTCTTTGTGGAACGGATTTTTCCAGCCCATTGAGCGCCCACACAATGCTTATCTGCAGCCAGCCTCTCATCGGCAAAAAACGCGTGCTATGATTTACTTTGCGTTTGGCATTAAATGTGATACGATGCGAACTCCTTTGCTAAAGCTTGTTATGTAGTCGATACGTGCGGGTTTTAGTGGGGTCGCCCTGCGCTGCAACGCGGGGCTTTTTCCTTTCGTTGCCCACTTGGCAAAATTCTAGCCAAATTTTATAGGTCCTAACGGCGACCTCTGTGTGTTGAGGGTTGAGGTTCTTCACTGTTTCCCCCTTCTCAATTGTTGAGAGGTGGAAAGAGATTTTTTTAGATGAAAAGAACAGGGATGTGTTGGCGTTGATTTCATATCTGCCCCAGGTGTTTCGGTTAAGGTTTTCTTCAAGAGGAAGCTCGAACCATCATTTTGATGATTCGCCTCATTCAAAAACTAAATACCATTTATGAATAACACGAGAGCAGTTTTTAAAGCAATGAATTTCTAAAAATTTAATTTTTCTAGAGGGAAATCTTCAGTTTTTTCGTTTTCAAGACGCAGCAGACCACCGGGTGTAATCCGGGTGTGGGAAGGCATTTTTTCACAGGCTCTGGCAAAGCTTTGGTTGAGATGGGCTCTTCTACCTCTGCGCCTCTGACGTTGGTGAATACCAGATCACTTTCTTTTTTTCTATTCTCCATATGCAAGCACAAATCTTTGATGAGGTGCTTGGGAAAAACGACATCCCTTTCGGGAAAGGAAATCGAGGATTTTTCTGCATGAACCGCATCTTTTTTCAAGGACAGCACCGAATCCATCGACGGGGCGCCAAAATAAAGGAGTTTGGCAATCAAAGCATCTCTGGCGGGGAGTTTCTGAACAAAGTCTAGAAAAGCCTCATACTTGACTTTTTTGCGGCTCACCAAGTTTCTATCAGGGTGGGAAGCCGGGGAGTAAAAAATGACAGGTGTAGCGTGCCAAGCTGTGGCTAAACTGCAGATAGCACTCGACAGCTTCCTCTTTTTGCAGAGCTGTCCATTCAGAAACGCAGCGGATTTCCTCAAGGATTTTTTGGTGGCCAAACTGCTGAAACTCATCTAACGAAAGAGGCTCATTGCGAGAGTTGACAAGTGGAATCAGCCTTTTTTCCAGCAAGAGGGCAGCGCCCTTGATATATTTTTCCAACCAGTAGCCGTCCATGGAGGCAATCCCTTTGAGCCAGTAACCAAAAGAGATCACAAAAGGAGTTTCTTTTAAGAAAGAGGTGAACTGTTTGACTTTTGCCTGCATTTCCCAGGTTTCTCGGATGAAGTCGCTTAAGGAAATTTCCAAAGCCTCATCGCTGATTGTGCCCGCGCTTTGCTTGCAATGGTGCCAGAGCTCTTGAGCCCGCAAACAGTCCTTCGGATTAGCCTTCAGCTCGAAGTTAACTTGATCCATTCTCAAGAGCTCTTCCACATGTCCTTCTTTCATAACACCCATCCGTTGCGGTCAAACTGGTTTTGAGTTTAACGATTTGCTAAGGAAAATCACAAGGAAAATTATACTTGACCGATTTAACTGGACTTGTAGCCATTGCTCGGTGCCGCCTTCACCTTTAGGGGCATCCGGATTGAATTGATTTTTAAATGGCGACATTTCAAGTCGACCATTTAAAAATCAATTCAATCCGGATGTCTCTATTTGGTGAAATCAGCTCCCTCCAATGGATACAAGTCGAGTTGAGCTGGACTTGGGGCTTTGTTTTTTTTCCCCTATGGTGATAAGGTGGGTTTGCTCTCCAATATACCCTGAGGGCTCAAATGATGAGGACAATTTAAAATGAATCTTTTGACATCTCCCCTAACCGCGCATTTCCCCATGATGGATAAGCTGTGGTTTTTTGAAATTGTCGTCGGTATTTCGGTGCTTGTCGGAATGAACTATCTCTTTAAGCGCATTGTGAAGCATGTGCGTCAGGCCTCTATTTCTGTTTGCCTGGATTGGAAAGAAAAAATGGATCAGATCCTTTTTCTCCCTGTTCATGTTCTGTTGTGGATATTGGGTTGTACTCTTGTTGTGGAAGTGCTCGGGCGCAGGTTTGATTTTTCTTTTTTCAAAAACTATATCGACGCATTTCGAAGTACAGGATTTGTGATCTGCATTGCATGGGCCTTAATGCGCTGGAAAGGGGTTGCTCAGAAGGAATTCATGAGGCGCGATGGCAATCGCTTCCAGGTAGATATCGGTTTTGTACAGGTCGTTGGGAAGCTTGTCTCTGTTTGCATCGTCATTATTTCTTTAATGATCATTCTGCAGCTGTGGGGGCTCGACATTGCCCCGTTGATTGCCTTTGGCGGCATAGGGGCGGCTGCGGTGGGTTTTTCGGCAAAAGATGTTTTGGCTAATTTTTTCGGGGGGTTGATGCTTCATATCAACCGCCCGTTTGTCATTGGCGATTTTATTTCCCTGCCATCGATGCAGCTGGAGGGCTACGTTGAAGAGATCGGGTGGAATCTCACCTCTATTCGGGATAAGTCCAAGCGTCCTGTTTATTTGCCCAACTCGACCTTTTCACACGCTTTGGTCATCAATGGCTCCCGAATGACACATCGCCGGATTGAAGAGACCCTAGGTATCCGCTATGAAGATTTTTCTAAAATTCCCTTCCTTGTCGATGAGATTAAACAGGTGATTGGAAATCATCCTGCTATTGATACCCATCTTCCTGTGTTGGTGGTTCTTAATGGATTTGGGCAGTTCACTTTAGATCTGTATATCGATGTGTATACTTTAGAGACGCGCTACGATAAATATCTGCGGGTCAGGCACGAGATTTTGGTGCGGGTCTACGAGGAGCTGCAAAGGGCAGGTGCCGAAATACCAACGCCTTGCCTAATAAGAACTTGAGGGAAGCCTACTTTTGCGCAGGGAGCGCCGTTGCTTTTTTAATTTGCCAGAGCTCTACGAAGGCGAGCATTCCAAATAAGATGAAGACAAAGTAGAGGTAGCTAGAAAAAGTCACTCCAAAGGTGAGCCCGATTAAAACTAAAAATTGGAGGGCGGTTGTGACCTTGCCCCAACGGATGGCTGTAAATTTGTAGCTTTCCCAGTATCCCGACAGGCTTAAGTAAATTCCAAAAAGACATAGAAAAAAGTCGCGGGAAATCATGGCACATCCCTGCCAAGCCTCAAGCCTTGATTCTGTAAACAGAACACAGAGCGCAAAAAGCACAAAAAACTTATCCATTGCCGGATCGAGGATGGCTCCGAATCGGGTCACCGCTTTTCGTTTTCTTGCCAAATAGCCGTCGACGCTATCTGTAAGCATAGCCAGAATAATCGCAAGAATGCGACATGTTGTATTTTCAATTAAAAACAACAAGGCTAGCGGAGCCCTTAAAAAAGACAAACTGTTGGATAAACTGAACATGGCCATGATGACTTGTATCAGACGTTCAAATTAGTGAATTGATGAATTCGCCGCCCGGGTCCTCTTCTGAACTTTATACCAAATGAACCCAATTACAGTCACACTGAAAGCGATAAAAATGAAGAGATTGAATGCCTTTAAGTTCTGCCAAAGGGCTTGATAATTCTGTCCAAGGGTAAAACAAATGTAAAAGCAGCAACTGCACCAAAGGGAACAAGCAAGTGCATCCATGAGGATAAACTTTCCAAAATGCAGTTTACTCATCCCTGATGTCATAAACAGGCAGTTGCGCACCCCAAAGGGGATAAAGCGGCCAAGGACTAGCGCCCAGAGCCCGTACTTATTAAAAAAACTCTTCACTTTAGACAAGCGCTGAGGACTGGCGAATCTCGCAAAAAACTTATGTTTGCAAAGCGCGCTTCCCAGAATCCTGCCCACCCAATAGGCGCACATTGCTGAAACGTAGCAGCCGATAAGGATGCTTCCAAACAGAAGCCAGAGGTTCTCAGGCACAATCGTCGCCGCTAGCGCAGCAGCCAGGACAATGAGGATATCGATGCTGAAAGGGATATTAAAACCCGCTAAAGCCACAGCGATAAAAATATACCAATGAGCCTGGTGTGCGTGGCGAGCAATGATTTCAGTTAATTGTTCCATAGTGCCATTTATACCACATCTTGGTATTTATACGATTAATCAAACGCACAGGTAAAATGATGCAAAAAATTTATGCAGAAAGGCTCGCGTTGTGCTGGGGCGGGGTGATAGCATTGGCTTTAATAATAGCTGCATATGGAAAAATTTTTTTCCCCGTTGAGTCTTTAAAGATTTTTGACAGATGCACAGGTATAGGCGAGGTTCTTTTTGCTGTTGCCATTTTAGTGTTTAGAAAAAAATGGCAGTTATGGATTTTTTCATCGACCCTCTTTGCTTCTTGGTGCGGGTATGCCCTCTACTGGTATTTTTTGGAACTCCCCTGCTCTTGTATGGGGGAGATGTTCACCATTCCGACCTTGCTCTCGATCTGTTTAGACGCCCTCTTTTTTGTTCCTCTTCTTGTTGTTGGCCTATTTGTTGGGAGGGAGCAAGCGTTGGATAGGGGCGACAATTGCAGTCTGTGTCATCGCAGGCTGTATTGGATATGGCATTGCAGAATGGGTCTATAAGTCTATTGAGTAGCCATCAGTCCAGTTTAAGATTCGGCAAGGGTCGGTTGCAGCTTTGCTTCTGGCTCATCTTCAGGGACTTTTAAAGTCTCTTGGTGGGAGACAAGGGCGTTAAACCGCTTGCCAAGTGACTGGACGGCAACGACCCACGCTCCAATGGCAAACAGAAACAAACCAGCGACATAGGGTGTGCTTAAAGAAACTGTTCCTATGCACATGAGTAAGCTTTGGTGGATGAGCGATCCTCCCGATTTTCCCAGCCGAGAACCGACGCCGTCAATGGCCGCTTTGCCTTTGAGTTTGGATTCTTTATTGAGGGGGATGAAGGCCAGTTCTTTTGTGGCGTCGAAAAGGGTGTATTTTGAAGCTCTGGCAAGGCAGTTCTGGAGCGAGCCAAAAAAGACGCAGAGCACAAGGGGTGTTGTGCCAAATAGGGTTGCAAAAGAAGAGAGACTGGAGTCTTTAAAAAAGAAAAAGAAAAAGAAGGCGATCCCGGTCGACAAGAGAATGAGCGGGGAGATGAGGGCGCTGGATGTCCAGCTGAATTTGCGAATCACAGTCCCCGACACAAAGATGCTAGTCACTGTGGCTACAATGCCGATCCAGGTTAACACTTGTCCCATATAGGCATTGAAGTCGGAGGGGTTGGGGTAGAGCTGCTTGACTTGGTCTTTCCAAACAACTTCAACCAGGTTGATGGCGATGTTGTAGGTCACGACAATGACAGCAATGCTAATTAAGTATTTGGATTTAGCCAGGTAAGCAAAATTTTTTCTCAGGCCCATCTTGACTTCGGTCCCAGCATTCTGCTGATGGTAGGAAGGGGCATTATATCCATAGCCTCGGCTGTGGATGTAACGAAACAGAGCCATGCATAGGAGCCCCGGCCAGGACAATAATGCCAGTGAGTATAAAAATCGGTTTGATCCCAAGCGGTGGCTCCAAACGGCAGAGAGGGGTTAAAATGACTTTGAGACATCGATGTTGCGACATAACCTGCTAGGATTCCGGATACGTTGATACTGATCCCCAGAAGGCCGTAGTAGCGCCTAGCGTCTTTGACAGAGGTCACATCATTGGCAAAGCCCCAAAGCGAATACCGTCATGATGATGGTACTCCACATCTCCGCCATGATATAAAAAAGTGTAAAAGTCCAGTTCCTAAAGATGGCAATAAAACCTTGAAATCCCCTCGGGAGCATTCCCTGAATCCTATCGCACAAGCATGTGGGATGCAGCGTGTCTTGGAAGGGATTAAGGAAAAACATGAAGAGGAGGAAGAAAGAGATGAAAATGCTCATCATGACATAGAAAATTTTTTCCCTGGCCAGTCGATTGGAGACGCGCGTAAAAAGAAAAGTAAAGAGCAGGGCCATCGGGACGATTGCCCAAACTTTTAGAAAAGGCAACGCTTCAGCTCCTGAGGAAGGGGCCGTGACGACAAGGGCGTCTTTAGTTCCGCGCAGTAGACTATAATTGAATCCGACCAGGAAGAAAATGGCCAGCAGAGGAAGGAATTTTTTGAGCTCTTGCCGGGATATCGGCCAAAGATAAGACCGAATTCTACTGAAACTCTCCGTAGAGGACATGTGCTGCCTTGTTAGTCTAACCAAAACTGTGCTACTCAATAAGCATGCAATCATTATAACCAACCCCTCTTATTTGACAACCAATTATCTCTCATAGGAAAAAGGTGCGTGGAATTAAAATATTTTATCGGGGCATAAGAATGCCGCTATTACACATGTCGGGGACAAGGCACTGACGTGTCCTTGGCCCCCTTGAGACTCACTCATCTGGCTATTATATTTTTTTCTGGGAAGAGTTGAGGAGTGCCTCTATTACACATGTCTGGGACAAGGCACTGGCGTGTCCTTGGTCCCCCGCTGGCCCCCTTGAGACTCACTCATCTGGCTATTATATTTTTTTCTGGGAAGAGTTGAGGAGTGCCTCTATTACACATGTCGGGGACAAGGCACTGGCGTGTCCTTGGTCCCCCGCTGGCCCCCTTGAGACTCACTCATCTGGCTATTATATTTTTTTCTGGGAAGAGTTGAGGAGTGCCTCTATTACACATGTCGGGGACAAGGCACTGGCGTGTCCTCGGTCCCCCGCTGGCCCCCTTTTTTTTGAGACTATATTTTTTTCTGGGAAGAGTTGAGGAGCGCCTCTATTACACATGTCGGGGACAAGGCACTGGCGTGTCCTTGGTCCCCCGCTGGCCCCCTTTTTTTTTGAGACTATATTTTTTTCTGGGAAGAGTTGAGGAGCGCCTCTATTACACATGTCGGGGACAAGGCACTGGCGTGTCCTTGGTCCCCCGCTGGCCCCCTTGAGACTCATCTCGCTGCGCCAAACCGCGTGCTCATCGGGGGGTCGTGCGCAGCACTGCCCCCCATCGCGCTGGCCGCGCGCTCTTGCGCCGCGATTTTGCTTTGCGATCTGAGTCCATCGGCTGCTCGTGCGCTCGCTTCCCACGCCTTCGGCGTGGGACCCTTCTCGCGTCGACTCGCAGGGCCAATCTAAATACAATACGTCTCAACTTATCGAGGCTGAAGACTAAAGTGTACAGTTTTTTAGGGACAATACTGAGAGAGCTTTCTTCAAATTGGCCCTGCGAGTCGACGCGAGAAGGGTCCCACGCCTTCGGCGTGGGAAGTGAGCGCACGAGCAGCCGATGGACTCAGATCGCAAAGCAAAATCGCGGCGCAAGAGCGCGCGGCCAGCGCGATGGGGGGCAGTGCTGCGCACGACCCCCCGATGAGCACGCGGTTTGGCGCAGCGAGATGAGTCTCAAGGGGGCCAGCGGGGGACCAAGGACACGCCAGTGCCTTGTCCCCGACATGTGTAATAGAGGCACTCCTCAACTCTTCCCAGAAAAAAATATAGTCTCAAAAAAAAAGGGGGCCAGCGGGGGACCAAGGACACGCCAGTGCCTTGTCCCCGACATGTGTAATAGAGGCACTCCTCAACTCTTCCCAGAAAAAAATATAATAGCCAGATGAGTGAGTCTCAAGGGGGCCAGCGGGGGACCAAGGACACGCCAGTGCCTTGTCCCCGACATGTGCAAAGGCGTGCGAGAGGTTAAAATGTTTTGTCGGAGAGAGCATCGATTCCCGGCAGGTGCCCATATTCAATATATTCTAAGGAAGCCCCGCCGCCTGTCGAAAGATGGGAAAACTGAGAGGAAAGTCCCATTTTGTTAATCGCTGCAATGGAATCGCCCCCCTCCGACAACGGTTGTGGCGTCAATGGAGGCAAGCAGCGCTGCAATCTGCTGCGTCCCTTTGGAAAATTTGGGGGAATTCGCACACGCCCAAAGGCCCATTCCAAAATACGGTGGCTGCGGACTTTAGCTTTTTTGTCCATTCTGCAACTGTTTCAGGGCCGATATCCATTCCCTGCCAATTGTCTGGAATCGATTGAGTTGTTGAGATTTGCTGTGTGTTTGCTTCGTTGTTAAAGGCGTCGGCAATGACGATATCGGTGGGGAGAAAGAGGGGAACTTTTTTTGCCGCGCACGTCTTTAGCAATTTGGAAGCGACTTGAATCTGATCGTCTTCGCAAATCGATTTGCCAACGCCGATTCCTTGAGCTTTAAAGAAGGTAAAAGCCATCCCTCCGCCAATGAAGAGGTGATCGGTTTTATCGATAAGGGCTTCTAAAACTCCGAGTTTGGTTGAAATTTTTGCCCCGCCGATGATGGCGTAAAAGGGGCGTTTGGGTCGATGGATCAGAGGGTCTAAAAACTCTATCTCTTTTTGCAACAGCAGACCCGCTGCCGCCTTCTGCGGGAAGAATTGAGTGATGGAAGCTGTCGAGGAGTGGCTGCGGTGCGCTGTGCCGAAGGCGTCGTTGACATAGATGTCCCCAAGGGAGGCTAACTTTTGCGCGAACAAAGGGTCTAGGGAAGGATCTTCCTCGGCTGGGTAAAAGCGCAAGTTTTCAAGGAGAAGAACTTGGTTAGGCTTTAAGTCGTGGGCCATTTTTGCAGTTGCCTGTCCGATGCAGTCTTGTGCCATGAGCACAGGTTGGCCTAAGCATTTAGAGAGTGCTGCCGCACAAGGTTTTAAGGAGAGCTTGGGGTCGTATTTGAAGGAGGAAGTGGAGTTTTTCGGGCGCCCTAAGTGGCTCATTAAGATCGCGCTTGCGCCTGCCTTTAAGAGATAGTGCAGGGTTGGCAGGCAAGCGTGAATCCTGGTTTCATCGGCGATGTTGTTTTCTGGATCTAATGGGACGTTGAAATCCACTCTCACCAAGACTTTTTTTCCTTGGAGATTCAGATCTTGGATGTTGAGTTTTGCCACTGCTTATAGCTTAGTAAAGGGGTTAGACGACTGGCTGAAGTTTGCCCCTTTGTTACGCTTTTTAAGTTCAACTTTCAAGGAAAACATGAGGTCTTGATCAAAATTTTGGTTGACCGCCCAGCGCAAATACTCGACTGGGATCTCTGGAAACGTCCTTCCCTTGTGTTTCCCAAGAGGCATGGTTTTGAGTTGAATGGGGCTTTTGAGCCGGTTGACAAGTTGCTCAGTTGTCTTAAAACGCTTGGCTAGATATTTAAAAACTTCGATGTTGACGACGACATCGTTCATCGCTCGATGTGCGCCTTCTTCTGCGATGTTAAAATGTTGGCGAAGTTTTTCTAAAGAATTGATGGGACTCTCTCCATACAGCCGCGCCATGCGCAAGGTGTCCAGATAGGGGTGGGAGGCGAGTTTGCAAGGGATGTTGTGCTGTTTTGCGGCCTCGCAGATGAAATTGATGTCATTGGTGATTCCATGCCCGATGATGATGCTTTTCCCAATGAACTCAAAAATTTTGGGCAGGATAATTGAGATTTTTGGCTTGCCTTTGACCATGGAGTCTGTGATGTGATGGATGGCTGTTGAAGCTTCTGGAATAGGGACTTGCGGGTCGATGAGCGTCTCGTAAGATTCAAGGACTTCATCGAAAGTAAAGCGGACTAAGGCAATCTCAATGATTTTGTCCTGAGAGGCTTCAAGGCCTGTCGTTTCGCAGTCTAAACAGACAAAGATATCTTTATTGATAAGTCCCATGATTCCTATAAAAGCGCGTTGATTTTTTCGATGAGCTCCATTCTAGAGAGCGGGTCTTTAATTGAGTAATGAAGAAAGTGGACAGGTGTTGAGTGGAGGAAGTTTTTGATGGAGTCCAAAGAGGAAAAGGCCTGATTTTTTCTTTGGGCGTCTGTGATTTTATCGGATTTTGTAAACACAAGAAGCATGGGCTTCTGGTGGAAAGAGGCCCACTTGATGAGAACGAGATCTTCTTCTGCCAAATCCCGGCGGGAGTCGATAAGGACGAGGATGAGCTTGAGTGTATTGCGATTTTGAAGGTAGTGGTCGATCATTCCCGACCATTGCTTTTTGATCGATTTGGGCACCTTGGCATATCCATAACCCGGCAGGTCTACAAGGACGAGCTGATCATCCACAGAAAAAAAGTTGATCGATTGGGTCTTTCCAGGGGTAGAGGAGGTTTTTGCAAGGCTTGAGTTTTTCAAAAGGTGATTGATGAGAGAGGATTTGCCGACATTGGATTTGCCGACAATAGCAATCTCGGGCATGAGATCGCCGGCGTAGTTGACCATTTTGGGAAAACTATTTTGATCGAAAGCAGAAGCGACAAACTGAGCTTGTGTAAAAGGCGTTTTTTTCACTCCTTCCCTCCTTTGGAAATCGCAATTTGACGGCTCTGTTCGCCGAGGTAGGTAATAGCGATAAAATAAGTGTTCGCAGGGAGCTTGGAAGAGATCTTTTCGGCCCATTCCAGACAACAAATGCCGCCTGCGAAGAAATACTCATCGAAACCAGCGGCAAAAAACTCTGACTCTTTTGAGAGTCTATAGAGGTCAAAATGGTAGATGGTTGTGTCTCCTTCATAAATATTGAGCAAGCTAAAGGTGGGACTGGTGACAACCCTCGGGTCGATGCACCCGACACCCTCGACAAGTCCACGGATAAAAACAGTCTTGCCAGCTCCTAGATCGCCGCTTAATCCAAGAATAGCATTAGGGCCAAGGACTTGGCCTAAGCTTTTGCCCAATTCATGCGTCTGCTCTTTCGAATCGGTTTGATAGATCGCACAGGTCAAAGCAACTACCCTTCTTCCTCCAGCTCTTCTTTTTCTTCGTCGAGCCAAAGGTCGATGTAAGAGGTGAATTCTTCATGTTGGGAAAGCGCCTCGACAAAGGAATTGATCTTGCTCTCCTCCAATTGCTTTTGAATGAATGCCATGAAATTTTCCTCGATTTGGTACCGGTTTTGATTCGGAACCTCTTCTAAAGGAATGGGCTTGAGGTGATTTCTGACAAAGTCGTCGAGGACAGCTTGCCTGCTGTTGAACAGCTTCCCGCTGAGTGCCGAGGAGTAGACGATCTTCGTGATGGGCTCTTTGCGCTTGACGATATAATTTTTAATCACTTCGGGATCTTCAGAAACAAAAAAACGCTTGGCTTTGAGTCCGCCGACGCGCTCTTTATTCTCTGGACAGGTCGATACCCAGTCATAAATGGCATCTTGAGGGTTGGGGTGTGTATTATCTCCAAAGACCTTGCCTGTGAAAGGGCAAATGTAGATTTTTCTTGTCTGATCATTGACGCTTTGCTGTCCATACTGGATCTTAATCTCTGTCTCGCGCCATAGCTTTCCTTGGGCCTCGAGTTTCTTGATCAGATCTTCTTGGCTTTGAAAAATCATTTTATCGCGGAAAAAGAGGACGGGATCGATATTAAATTTTTTTTCCAGGAAAAGGAGATACGTCGTGATGAGATCTGCCTTTCTGTTCTTTTTTAAGAACTTTACCAGCTCATTCTTAAGAGTTTCTGAAATTGCAATCGCTGCCATTTTTTCCCCTTTTTCATGAAATTGTCGTGCAACGCAACAGTTTGCCTGTGTAGAGGCTAGCTAAACCATTGTATTATCTTCAACCTATAAAATAAACGCAGTTGATTTTGGAGGTGGGGAATTGGTATGATGCCCTTTTTATTCAGCTGGGGCGATGTTCATTGGAGGGGTCTGCTTTCACCTCTGTGAGGTGAAAGCGCCACCGGGCAATGGCTAAAGTCCAGGTTAAAGGTTCTGTTGTTTTATTTTTATTTGCGATGAGGAAGAGCATGGCACAGATTTTGGAGCAAGAAATCGAATTAATGGAGATATCTACTCCCGGGTATGAAAAAGTTCTTAAGGTCTCAGACAAAAAATCAGGGATGAGTGGCATCATCTGCATCCATTCCACTGCGATGGGTCCAGCGCTTGGGGGGATTAGGATCTACCCTTATGGGAATTTCGATGAGGCTTTGACTGATGCTATGCGCCTTGCCAAAGGAATGACGTACAAGTCCGCCATTGCCGAGTCTGGCTGGGGGGGTGGCAAAAGCGTGATTATCGCAGATGCTAAGCGCAAGACACCCGAGGTGCTCCTTGCCTTTGGGCAAGCGGTAGATCAACTGAAAGGGGAATACATTTGCGCAGAAGACGTGGGCTGCACTCCGAATGATGTATCTATCATTAGTCAGACCACCCCCTATGTCGTCGGTTTACCGCATCAAAAGAGCAGCGGGAACCCCTCCCCCTTTACCGCTTGGGGAACTTACAGGGGCATTCAGTCTGTCCTGAAGAAACTATTTGGTTCAGACTCTGTGGAAAATAGGACGATCGCCATTCAAGGGCTGGGCAGTGTTGGAGTTGAACTGGCAAAACTGCTTTTCTGGGCAGGGGCTCGTCTGATCGTTGCCGATATCGATTCTGCAAAATGCTCCTCTATTGCCGCACTCACAGGAGCGCGCATTGTCGACCCTTCGGAAATCATGAGCGTAGAGTGCGATGTGCTCTCCCCTTGCGCTATGGGAGGCACCATCCATGAGAGGGCAATTCCTCATCTGCGCTGCAGAGCAATCGCGGGCTGCGCCAACAATCAACTCCTCAAAGATACAGATGCAGATGAACTGTTCTCTAGAGGTATCCTCTATGCACCTGACTTTGTCATCAATGCCGGTGGACTCATCAACGTCACAGAAGAGCTTGTCCCCAATGGATATAACCCGATAGTGGCAAGGCATAAAACCCACCGGTTGTACGATCAACTCATGGTGATCTACGAAATCGCCGAACACAACCGCTCTTCCACCCATCGAGCGGCGCTTGCTTTGGCCGATTACCGTTTGAAGTACCGCATTGGCAAGCGAGCTGAGCCTCCTTATTTTCATCACGCAAATAAATAACGTATGCGCAACTTAATTTCTGAGCTGCTCGAAAAGGCGGATGCTGCCATTGAGCAAGCTTTTGGATCTATGTCTTTAGATCCTGTGCTTTTTCAGGCAGAGGTGACCCCGAGCACACAAGTTCAATTCGGCCATTACCAGTGCAACAGCGCTCTTAAAATTGCAAAAGCAATGCGGATTTCCCCAAGGGCAGCGGCAGAGCAGATCGCAGAGCATTTCCATAGGCAAGCGCCCGATGGCTCAGAGATGATTGCAAAGATAGAAATCGCAGGGCCCGGTTTTATCAACATCAGCCTTGCCCCTTCTTTTTTAGCCTCTCAAATCCAAACCCTTTTATCTGACAAGCGGTTAGGGGTTCCTCTCCCCGATAAAAAGCAGAAGATTATCGTTGAGTTTTCCTCGCCTAATATTGCCAAGGAATTGCACGTGGGCCATTTGCGCTCGACGATTATCGGCGACGCGATTGCGCGTCTTTTTGAATTTTTAGGTCATGATGTCTTAAGGCTCAACCACATTGGAGACTGGGGGACGCAATTTGGCATGTTGATTGCCTATATGCAGGAGGTTGCCCCTGCTGTACTTACAGGAGAGCTGCAAACAGACCTGACGCATTTAATGCATTGGTATAGGGAATCTAAGGCCCGCTTTGATGAAGATCTAGAGTTCAAAAGAAAAGCCCAACTGAAAGTCGTTGAGCTTCAAAGGGGAGATCCTCAAGCAAGACAGGCTTGGGAAGCGATCTGCGCCATTTCGCGCCAAGGGTTTCATCAAATCTATTCCCTTCTGGATGTGCATATTGCCGAGCGCGGCGAATCCTTTTACAACCCCTATCTTAAGGAGGTTGTCGACGAGCTTGAAAAAAAAGGTCTGATCACCATTTCCGATGGGGCAAAGTGCATTTTCCTCGAAGGCTTCGAGAGCCGGGAGGGGCAGCCTTTGCCGATGATTATCCAAAAATCAGATGGGGGATATAATTACGACACCACAGATATGGCTGCGATGCGCCATCGGATTCAGGTTGAAAAAGCAGATCGGATCATCATTCTCACCGACGCTGGCCAGAGCTTACATTTTGCTATGCTTGAAAAAGCCTCTGAAAAGGCGGGATATCTCAAACCAGAAGTTGTGCGTTTTGACCATGTGCCTTTTGGCGTTGTGCTAGGTCCAGATGGAAAAAAATTTAAAACCCGATCAGGCCAAACAGAAAAGCTCATCGATCTTTTAACCGAAGCGATCCATCGGGCCAAAATGATCTTGGCGACCCGGCTGCCCGATCTTTCTGAAGAGCAGTTAGATCAATCGGCAAGAATTTTAGGGATTGATGCGATCAAATACGCCGATCTTTCCTCTCATCGAATCAAAGATTATCTCTTCAGCTATGACAAGATGCTGAAGCTCGAGGGGAATACCGCAGCTTTTCTCCTTTACGCCTACGTGAGGATCCAAGGGATTAAGCGCAAGGTCGGCAAGAGCATCTTTGACGTCCTGCAAAGGACAAAGGTGGTGTTGGAACATGAGACAGAGATGGCGCTTGCCTTGCATCTGCGCCAGTTTGGCGAGGTCTTAGATGTCATGTCAAGGGACCTGCTGCCCCATCGCCTTTGCGATTATCTCTACGGGCTTGCTGAAAAATTTCACGCTTTTTTTCGCGATTGCAGAGTGGAGGGGGCTCCCGAAGAAGAGAGCCGCCTATTGCTCTGCGAGGCAGCCTCGCAGATTCTGGAGAAAGGACTCCATCTGCTGGGTTTAAAAACCTTGATTCGCATGTGATCATCTCATTTGATCATGGGTATCGATAGATACCCGCTCAAAGCAAAAATAGCCTAGAGGAGATACGTCTAACCCTTTGACATACGGCTGAACTAGGAGTGCGTAGTTCCAATGGAAAACAGGGGCAAAAGGCATTTCATCGATCAAAATCTTCTCGGCTTGATCGAGTAAAGCAAAGTGCTCTTCTTGAGATAGGGCTTGAGAGGATCGGGTGACCAGGTCCGCGTAAGTGTCATTCTGCCAGCGAGCGTAATTGCGGGCATTCTGCGCGTTTTTAAACCTATCTAGCAGGTCAATAGGATCGTGATACATCGATAGAAAGACAAAGTAGCCCATGGAAAAGGTCCCATTCTTTCCTTTTTCGTGCAGCGTTTTGAACTCGACAGCCTCAAGTTCCACCTCAACGCCTAATACCTCCCGCCACTGCTGCTGGAGTGCAAGCGGCAGCATCGGGCAGGCGTGGTCGTGAGCCCAGTAGGAAAACGTCGTTTTGCCATTCAAATCACTTGCCTGTATTCCAAGTTCTTTGAGGCCTTTTTCAAAAAAAGAGCGTGCCAGCTGGTCATTTCCATCTTCAAGATGCGCTGGGGTTTGTGTTTTCTTTAAATAAGGCGGAACCAATCCCAAAGCTGGAGTCTCGTTGAGTTGGGTGATGTTGTCGATGAGAAGCTGGCGGTTAATCGCATAGGCAAACGCCTTGCGCATATTGACGTTGTTAAACGGGAATTGCTTTGTGTTAAACATGCATGCCATCGTTCCCGGGGCTTTGTGGACGCGGAGCAAATTTTTTGAGATCAAATCGGGATAAGCATCCAACGGCAGAGGAGAAATAGGAAGACCGACGACGTCTAAATCACCAGCTTCATGCAGGTGAAGTGCCGCTGATTCATTATCGATGATGCTAATTCGAATCTCATCTAGTTTCACCTGATCGGCAAGGCGGTATCGCGGATTCTTTTCGAGCACAAGCTTGTTGTTATGTTTCCACTCTTGCAACTTGAAAGGACCGTTAGCGACAAAATGCTCTCCGGCATCGGCATGCCAATTCGGAAAATGCAATTCTTGAGTTTGATTGATCGGAAACAGAGCGCTTGAAGCTGTAATTTGTAGAAAGTGGGGAGTCGGGTGTTCTAATTCGACAACCAATGTTTTTGCGTCTTTCGAGTAGATTCCGACCCGATCCAAGGGTACCTCCCCTCTTTTAGCACTAGTTGCGTGCGTGACGCAATAAAGGGCGTGTGAATCGAGTGCTGGAAATTGAGGGTCCAATATATTTTTCCATGTCTTCTCAAAATCATAAGCTGTAACCGGTGTGCCATCAGACCAGAAATTATCCCCTAAGTGAAACGTATAGGTTTTCTGGTCGGGTGAGATTTCATAGGAACTTGCTTGAGCGCAGCTCAATTCTCCTTTAGGGTCGAGTTTCATCAGCCCCTCGAAAAGCATCGAGTGCAGATGGGATGCCCCACTCATATTCCTGCCTCGGCGAGGGTCTAATGAAGAAGGCTCCTCTTTAAAGTTGAGTCGCAAACAGGAGTGCCCTGCCACTTTTTGATCTTTTGTCTTACAGGATGAAAACAGCATAAAAACTCCTAACGCTACACACATTAATTCTTTTTTCATTTTCCTCATTCGATAAACGAGTTGAAGGCAATTGAATGCCTAATTCTGGACTTGTATCCACTGCTCGGTGCCGCCTTCACCTTTAGAGGCATCCGGATTGAATTGATTTTTAAATGGTGACATTTCAAGTCGACCATTTAAAAATCAATTCAATCCGGATGCCTCTATTTGGTGAAATCAGCTCCCTCCAATGAATACAAGTCCAGTAATTGAGATGATATTAAAAACTTTTTTCGTTTTAATTGCTATTTAAATTTTTGGCCGATCGTGATCTATCCAGATCCGGTCAAGGCACAGATAGCCTTGCGGCGTGACAGCAAATCCCCGAACATGGGGTTGAACTAAGAACGCATTGTTCCAATAAAAAAGCGGGGCAAAAGGCATCTCATCCATCAACAGCTTCTCTGCCTGTTCTAGTAATTCAAAGCGTTCTTTTTGCACGGTGGATTGCTCCGATTGTTCGAGGAGGTCTACGTAAGAGGCATTCTGCCATCTGGCGTAATTGCGCGAGCCATCTGAAAACTTAAAACGCGTCAGGATGTCAGCCGGATCGCAAGCGATTGAAAAGTGGACAAAGTACCCCATTGAAAAGCGATTATGCTTTCCCTTGTCGTGCAAGGCTTCGAAATCTAGAGCCTCGATTTGCACGCTAATCCCGAGTTTTTCTTTCCATTGCTTTTGCAAAGCCTGGGGCATCATGGGGCAGCCGTGGTCTTGTGTCCAAAACGAGAAGGTCAGTTGATTTTCGAGATCTTTTGTAGAAATTCCAAGTTCCTTCATTCCCTTTTGAAGGTGCGTGCGGGCTAATGCAATGTCATTGTCTTTAAAAAAAGGTTTATCGACGTTATTTTTTAACATGGGAGGGATGGTGCCAAGAGCGGGTTTTTCCTTGAGGAGCGTGGTTGTGTTGATCAAAAGCTGCCTATCGATGGCATAGGAGAATGCTTTGCGAATGTCGGCGTTGTGAAATGGAAAGCGCTTTGTATTAAACGTGCAGTTTGCAGTGCCTGGCATGCTCACAACCTGCAGTAGATCTTTTTGCGCCAATTCTCTAAATAAATCGTGAGGGATAAATGAAAAAGGGGGGCCAATCACATCAAAGAGCCCGCCAGCATCGATATGCAAGGGGGCGATCCCTTGATTGATGTAAATGATGTGAATCGAATCGAGTTTTATTTTTTCCGCGCGGTGGTAAAAGGTGTTTTTTTTAAGAAGGATCTCACTGTGGTGTTTCCAGGCGGCAAGCTTAAACGGCCCATTGCATACAAAATGCTCGCCTGCTTCTAAGTGCCAATCCGGAAATTTTCCTAGGTTTTGATTGATGGGAAAAAAAGCACTCGAAGCGACAATTTGTAAGAAATAATGGACAGGTCGCTCCAATTGAACTAAGAGTGTTTTAGCATCAATGGCAAAGATGCCCACTTGGTCTAGAGGAAGAACCCCTTTTCTTGCCGCAGCCGCATTTTTTATAAAAAGAAAAGAATCCGCATCGCGAGATGAAAAGGAGGGATCTAAAATATTTATCCAAGTTTGCGCAAAATCCTGGGCTGTGACCGGAGTGCCATCAGACCAAAAAGTATTTCGCAAATGGAAGGTATAGGTTTTTTGATCGGGTGAAATGGTACACGATTTTGCCTGAGCGCATCTTAAACTTCCATCCGGCTCGATCTTCATCAATCCCTCAAAGAGCATGGCATGCAATTGGGAGGTTCCTCCCATATTTCTTCCTTGGCGCGGATCCAAACATGAAGGCTCTTCTTTAAAATTAATGCGCAGACATTGCTTGGTTTTTTTTGCCCTTTGATAAGGAGCGGTTTCATCGAAAATGATCATGTCAAGTATACCCCGAGCGGTCAAAAACTTGGAATTTAGGCCTTTGATCAGACCCCTTTCGGTAATCAGCTCAAAAGAACCCAAAAATCGACTGAAATTTTTTACTGGGGATAGGTTCTTAAACTTGGTTTAACTGATCTGGACTTTAGCCATTGCTCGGTGCCGCCTTCACCTTAGAGGCATCCGGATTGAATTGATTTTTAAATGGTGACATTTCAGGCTGGACTTTAGCCATTGGAGGGAACTGATTTCACCAAATAGAGGCATCCGGATTGAATTGCTTTTTAAATGGTCGACTTGAAATGTCACCATTTAAAAAGCAATTCAATCCGGATGCCTCTAAGGTGAAGGCGGCACCGAGCAATGGCTAAAGTCCAGTCAAGTCGAGCATTTAAAAATCAATTGGCTAATGTCCAGACTGTGGGATTCTAATCTTTTTTGGAATATAGAGTTAGGAAAATGCAACGCGATCTTGGAATTTTTTCTCAACTTTGCAGTTCCTGATGCTGCAAATCAAATTGCTTTGATATAACTTAAAGCTAAGCGGGCGGTTCCTCCCCTCAAATCTTAAGGCACACCATGGACATTCTCAAAATCAAAGGCGGCAAACCCTTAGAGGGGAAAGTCAAAGCGGCAGGGGCAAAAAATGCCGTCACTAAACTTCTTGTGGCCTCTTTGCTATCGGATAAACGCTGTGTTTTCTACAATGTTCCCGACATTGCCGAGGTCGAAATCACAGTCGATCTTTGCCGCGAGATCGGATCTGAGATCCATTGGGATAAAGCTGCAGGCACACTTGAAATCATTACAAAAGAGCTCAAAGCTCTCTATATTCCGCAGCGCTTTTCCGGCTCGAATCGAATACCGATTTTGATGATTGGGGCCCTTTTGGGAAGAACCGACGAAGATATCATCGTCCCTACGACAGGGGGGTGCAACATTGGCAAGCGCCCTGTTGATTTTCACATCACCGCTTTAGAAAAGCTCGGGGCCTCCATTGAGTTTCGCCAGATGAAAAAAGAAGGCGCTTATTTTGCAAGAGCGCACCAGGGGATGAAAGGCGCCGTCATCACTTTGCCCTATCCTTCTGTCGGAGCCACGGAAAACACGATCATGGCCTCTGTGCGCGCTAAGGGGACCACCATCATCAAAAACGCGGCCATCGAGCCTGAAATTGTCGATTTGATTCTGTTTTTGCAAAAACTCGGCGTCACTATCGGCTTAGATGTCGATCGGACGATCCGGATTCAGCAAACCCGCCATTTTCAGGAAGTGGAGCATGTAGTGATCACAGATCGGATTGAAGCTGCTTCTTTAGGTCTTGCCGGCATTAGCACCCAAGGCAGGGTTTTTGTCGAAGGGGCGCAACATGTGCATATGATCACCTTTCTCAACCGCCTGCGCGAGATCAACGCAGGTTTTGAAGTGAAAAAAGACGGGATCGAATTTTTTTATAAAGGCCCTCTTAGAGGAGGCCTGCATATTGAAACGGATGTGCATCCCGGTTTTATGACAGATTGGCAGCAGCCTTTTGTCGTCCTCCTCACACAATCGATAGGGTCCTCTGTCATTCACGAGACAGTGTATGAGAATCGCTTCGGGTATGCCGAAACCCTAAAAATGATGGGCGCGGACATTGAGGCATTTACCCAATGCTTAGGCGGCAAAGAATGTCGCTTTGCTTCCCAAAATTTCATGCATAGCATTGTTGTCAAAGGCCCGACCCCCTTGCAATCCAAAGACATTGTCATTCCCGATTTAAGAGCCGGCTTTGCTTATGTGCTCGCCGCACTGCTAGCCCCTGAAGAGAGCCACATCAGCGGCATTCACTACTTGGATCGAGGGTATGAAAAAATCGTTGAAAAACTCTCTTGCCTCGGCGCTGAGATCAGCCGGATGCCATCCCCAGAGGCCGGCGTGAAGCCGCTAGTTAAAGCGTTGGCGGGCAAATAACCTCGCGCTAAATCAATTAAGCCAGTAAAATCAGTGGTCTGACTGGACTTGTATCCATTCCTCAGGGCTGCTTTCACCTCTATAGGTGAAAGCAGCCCTGAGGAATGGATACAAGTCCAGTCTTAAAAAGCTTATTCGAACTATTTTTACTCAATGATCACTTCTGCATGGAGGCAAGTTCAACGGGAAAACTTCACCGATTGGAGAAAGCTTTTAGCATTCTTAGAACTGGATGAAAAGGCAGCTCAAGCTATTGTGCTGACGGCAGCGCAGTTTCCTCTGAATCTTCCTAAGAGACTGGCGCAAAAAATCTCTAAAGGAAACTGGGAAGACCCGATTCTGCGCCAATTCTTGCCTACGGTAGAGGAGCTGAGCTCTTCTGCTCTTTTTGTTCTCGATCCTGTTGGCGACAGGGCCTCTTGCAAAACACCTAAGCTTTTACACAAGTACCGGGGAAGGGCTTTGCTCATCTGCACAAGCGCCTGCGCGATGCATTGCAGGTACTGTTTCCGAAGGCATTTTGATTATGCAGCATCGGACAAACTCTTTGAGGAAGAGCTCAATGAAATCGCAAAAGAGCCCTCGCTCTCTGAGATTCTATTAAGTGGAGGGGATCCTCTTTCTTTGAGTGATAGCCAGTTGGGAGGTCTCCTAGAGGCACTGAGTGCTATCCCTCACGTTAAACGCATTCGCTTTCATACCCGCTTTCCTATGGGAATCCCTGAAAGGGTGGATGCCTCTTTTTTGGATTTGCTCGGCCGCTGCGCTAAGCAAGTGGTCTTTGTGATTCACTGTAACCACCCCGATGAGTTTGATGAGGAGATTTTTCAAAAGTTGAGGTCCATTCAGCAAATGGCCATTCCCATCCTAACCCAAACCGTTCTTTTGCGCGGGGTCAACGACAATCTCGAAACTTTAAGAGCGTTATTTGCACTTCTTGTCGATCACGGTGTGATTCCCTATTATTTGCACCAGCTCGACAAAGTTCAGGGAGCCATGCACTTTGATGTTCCAGAGGAAGAGGGCAAACAGCTGGTGGAGGCCCTTGGAAACTTACTGCCTGGATATGCTATTCCAAAATATGTTCGCGAAATTCCCAACCAACCTAAAAAAACCCCACTTTAGTTTGCGTAGTGTGTTTTTTATGGCTTGGGCACACTTCATGTTTGGGATCCCACCAAAGCAGCCAAACAATACCACAATCCTTAATAGATATCTTGCGTAACCTCATTTTCTTGATAAATTTGCGCTTTTTGGTCCATTCCTTACAAAAATTTTTCAAACAAAGCAGGTTGCGCAAGATGCCTAATGCCCCAATTCTTTGACTTCCCGTAACACCAAGCGAAAAAAGCTCATCACAGTCATCGCCAATTCAGCGGCGAAAGGCAAAGGCTGGTTACGAAATTTTATTGACAAGTGGTTTTGAGTTTGGATTCGTCGCTGTGGCGTTCGAGGCTAAGCTCGATGAGTCGATCCAGGAGTGCCGAGTAGGAAAGTCCGCTGGCTTCCCAGAGTTTGGGGTACATGCTGATCTTAGTGAATCCAGGGATGGTGTTGATTTCATTCACATAGATCTGCCCGTCTTCTTTCAAGAAAAAGTCCACGCGGGCCATTCCCTGGCAGCACAGGGTGCGGTAGGTGTCGATTGCCATTTTTTGGATCGCTTCTGTGATATCCGGGGGCAGGGAAACCGGAATCTGAAACAGAGCACCTCCTCTGTCTAAATACTTGGCTTCATAGGAATAGAACTCGTGCTGAGGGATGACCTCTCCTGGGAGCGAGGCGATCGGCTCGTCGTTGCCGAGCACAGAGCATTCGATCTCTCTGCCTGTGATAAACTCTTCGATGATCAGTTTGCGGTCGAATAAAAATGCGTTATCCAATGCGGCTTCAAAGTCTTTTGCTATTTTGACTTTAGAGACCCCAATCGATGAGCCTGCGTTGGCAGGTTTAACGAAAAAAGGCAGGCCCAGCTGCTTTGCGATATCTTCAAAACGCAACTTGTGCCTTTGGCGACTCAACACGGTGACAAAATGGGCAATCGGGATCTTCGCATCTCTGAGCAGTCGCTTCATCACATCCTTGTCCATCCCGATGGCTGAGCTCAAAACCCCAGCTCCGACAAAGGGGATGTTCGCAAGCTTGAGCAGTCCCTGGACAGTTCCATCTTCTCCATAGGTGCCGTGCAATACTGGAAAGACGACATCGAGTTTCAAGGGCTGTTGCAATTGATCATGGGTGCAGCGCATGAGATCTTTGCGGTTGTTGTTGGGAACAAAGGCAACGGTTTCTTGCGATTCTTGCAGTTGAATAGCGCTTGGGTGGTCAGCGTGGAGAAGGTAGGCCTTAGCATCTCTTAATCTCCACTGCCCTGTCTTGTCGATTCCAATCAAAAACACATCGTACTTTTGCGGATCGAGCGCTTCTATTACATTTTTGGCAGATTGCAGGGAAACCTCATGCTCTGCTGATTTCCCCCCGAAGAGGATGCCGAGCTGTATTTTTCTATTAGACATCTTGCGCAACCTGCTTTATTTGAAAAGTTTGATGATTTTTGATCCATTTCTTAAAAAATGGATCAAAAAGCGCAAACTTAGCAAGTGAATGAGGTTGCGCAAGGTGTCTATTTTCCATAGCGGGCTCCTTTTCCCAATTCATCTTCAATTTCCAGCAGGCGGTTGTATTTTGCTATCCGTTCAGAGCGGCAAAGGGAGCCTGTTTTAATTTGGCCAGCTGAGGTGGCAACGCAAAGATCGGCAATGGTCGTATCTTCTGTTTCCCCCGATCGGTGCGATAGGATACAGGTGAAGCCATTTTTTTTGGCAAGGGCAATGGTTTCGAGTGTTTCTGTGACGGTGCCTATTTGATTGGGTTTGATCAAAATGCTATTGGCAGCTTTTGTCTCAATCCCTTTTTGTAAAAATTGGCGGTTTGTCACAAACAGATCATCGCCTACAATTTGCAATTTAGATCCCATCTGTTTTGTAAAGGCCTCCCATCCCTGCCAATCGTTCTGATCGAGCCCATCTTCAATGGAGTCGATCGGGTATTGAGAGCAGAGGGCTTTTAAATAGGCAATCTGCTCGATTGAGCTTCTCTTGGCAAAGGATTGGCTGCGCACTTTCTTCTTTTTTTCTAAATAGCTCTTTGAGAGAGGATCATAAAATTCTGAGGCCGCCGGATCCAGGGCAATCGAGATCTGGCTGCCTGGCTTAAACCCTGCTTTTTCGATCGCCTCCACAATCAGATCCAAGGCTTGCTCGTTCGAAGAGAGGTTGGGGGCAAATCCCCCTTCATCGCCGACTGCTGTAATGAAGCCGTTTGCTTTGAGCTGATTTTTTAATGCGTGGAATACCTCAACGCCATAGCGGAGCGCTTCAGCGAAGGTGGGGGCGCCGATCGGGCGGATCATGAACTCTTGAAAATCCAGGGAATTATCTGCGTGGGCGCCCCCATTGAGAATATTCATCATTGGGATCGGCAGAAGGGTCGCATTTTTCCCTCCGAGATAGCGATAGAGGGGTTCTTTTTTGGAGGCCGCGGAGGCTTTAATAGCGGCAAGAGAAACCCCTAAGATAGCGTTTGCTCCATACAGAGACTTGTGGGGTGTTCCATCGGCTTGAATCATGGCCTGGTCGATGGCTGGTTGATCCAAGAGATCTTTGCCGATGAGGAGTTTAGCAAGAGATCCATTGACATGGGATATCGCCTTTTGCACTCCCTTGCCAAAATAACGCTTGGGGTCGCCATCGCGCAGTTCCACAGCTTCATGTTCCCCGGTCGATGCTCCGGAGGGGACAAGGGCTTTGCCTACAGCGCCATCGTCAGCTCTTAGGACGACCTGAACTGTAGGGTTACCCCTGGAGTCTAGGATCTCGATCGCATGTAGGGATTCAATTTTTGTCACCAAAGCCTACCTTTGCTTATGTTCTTGAGAGATCGATTCCATTAAAGCGCAGTAAGAGGCAAAGCGCAAGGGAGAAATTCTCTCTTCAAGTGCGGCTTGTTTGACTGCGCATTGCGGCTCTTTTCCATGTGTGCAATCGGGGTATTTGCATTGAGAGCTCATTGCAAAAATCTCAGAAAAGTAAGCGGCGACATCTTCTTTTTTTAAGTCCCAGATTCCAAAGCTCTTAATTCCTGGGGTGTCGATGCAAAAGCCCCCGTTTTCTAAAGGCACCAATTGGGTTGTTGTTGTCGTATGGGATCCTTTTCCAGTGCTTTGAACCATCAATCCGGTCGTTAGGCAAGAGCCTGTGACAAGGTTGATCAAGGAGGATTTTCCCACCCCTGACTGCCCTGAAAAAACAGAGGCTTTGCCATGCATGGCAGCTTTTAAATCTTCAATCCCCTCTCCCGTTTCTATGCTCATGGGGATAACCTTAAATCCCAGTTTGCAGTAAGTGTCGATGAATTCTTCGACAAGAACTCTTTGCCGCTCCAATGCTGCCTTATCGATCTTCGAAAGGAGGGTTTTCCAAAAGATCCATTTTATTGATCAGGATAATCGGCTCCATATTCCCTTTTTGCGTTGCGATGATGTAGCGATCGATAAGAAAGGGTTTTAAAGCTGGAAACACTACCGATGCTGTGATGAGGACCTGGTCAATATTCACAGCGATCAGTTGTTCTTTGTTTCTGGAGAGATTATCTGCTCGCGATAAGGTAGAATGGCGTGTTTCAATTTTGACAATCCACCCTTGCCCGTTGCCTTTGTCTTCAAAGCGCACAAAATCTCCAACGGCAATCAGATTTTTCATCCGGTTTCTCTCTTGCTTCAATGAGCCTTTGAGACTGCATAGATATTCGATGTTATCCTCTGCGACGACAATCCCTGTTGGGGTAATAGCAAGGACCCTGCCGATTTTCAGATGTTCAAAGTTTTGTGCGGTTGCGCTGTGTTTTTTGATTTGGTCTTGATCCGACTTTTTGAATTTGGAGCGATCTTTGGTGCTGGCGCGCTTTCTGTCTTTGCGCGAGGCTTTTGCATCTTTTGCATGGAATTCTTCTTCGATATGCCAAAGGTTTTCCTTGTGCTTCATCGCAGATTCCCTTTCAAAGCGTACATTAAAATTGCCCCTGCTGAGGCAACGTTCAGCGAATTTATTCTGCCTTCCATGGGGATGGCAATCAGCTTTGCCATGTTTTTTATCTCTTCGGCAAGCCCGTGGGTTTCATTCCCAAGAGCCAATGCAATAGGGCTATCTATCTTAAAACTCCCTAAAGGCTGGCCAGAGGGGTCTGCTGCCAAGAGTTTCATCTGCTTTTTTTTTAGAAGACACGACAACTCTTCCCATGAACCCTGTTTGAAGGGGATGCAGAACGTGGCTCCTTTAGCAGCCCGGAGGGCCTTTTCGTGAAAGAGATCGGTGCATCCAGGGGTGAGAAAAACCCCATCCCATCCCAAGCCAAGAGCTGTTCTCAGCAGCGTGCCCAAGTTGCCGGGATCAGAGATCTGATCGAGAACTAAAAGAAAGTCGGTAGAGTCTATCTCTTGGGGGGCAGGCATGTTAATTTCTGCGGCTATAGGCTCGGGAGAGGCAAGTCCGGTCACTTTTTTGAGAATTTGCCTGGAAACATAAAAGATCAGCTCTGCCTTTACTGAGCATTCGTAACCCTCTTCTAGTAAAAGCGTGCGCAGAGGAAATCGGGGAGATAGCTCGCAGATGGGAGTTTTGCCACTTAATAAAATTTTTTGGCATGCGTAGCGGTAGTCCCGATTTTCGCGCAATTTGACAAGGTGCTTCACAAGGGGGTGCTGTAAACTGGAGAGAGTTGGATGAGACATCATGTGGGTTAATTATAGAAGAGCTTTATTTCCAAGGCATCTATTTTCTTGCACTCAACCAAAATTTGGGGTAGCTTATTTCCTCTATGAGATTTTTAAAGTTTCTTGTGTTTCTTCTGCTGTTTGCTGCAGTCGGGTGGTTTTGCCACAAGCAAACGCGTGGGTTTCAATTGTGCAAAGTGCATCCCTTGCATCCCATGGATTCGGCAGAGGCCATTTCCCTATCTGAAGAGGAGAAAGAGCCTTTGCGCGCTATGCTCGCTCAGCCTTTTTATTTTCTTGCTAGCGGAGGGCAGTGCTACGTTTTTGCCAGCGAAGATGGGAAGGTTGTCTTAAAATTATTTAAAAATCATCACATTCGGTTTTGGACGTTTTTGCACTCTCTTTCTTTGCCTTCCTTTCTAGAAGTCTACCGCAAGCAATTTCTCAATAAAAGGATCCACCAGTCTCCCGAATTCTTTGAAAGTTGTAAGATTGCTTATCTAGAGCTCAAAGATAAGACAGGTTTGATTTACTTGCATTTGAACAAGACGGATTTTTTTAAACAAAAAGTAACTCTTGTCGATAAGCTCGGGATTTATCATCGCGTCGATTTGGATGCTAGCGATTTTGCTCTCCAAAAAAGCGCCGATCTGTTCAAACCGAAGATGAAACAATGGATCGGGCAGAAGCGTCTTGACCTTGCTAAGCCGTGCATCGATTCATTTTTAGATCTGATTGCTGTGAGATGTCAAAAAGGCGTTTTAGATCGCGATCCTAATTTCGGCAGAAATGTGGGTTTGATCGGCAATCAAGCGATCGAAATGGATATCGGTTCTTACTCTAGGCAAGAGTCGCTGAAAAATCCAGAGTCCTTCAAGCGGGAAATTGTGGATAAGACGCAAAAACTTAAAGCATGGCTGGAGCTGCACAGTCCGGAGCTGTCTGCTTATCTTTCAGATCGAGTGAACCATATGTTACAAGAGGCTCCCATAGGTGCTGATCCTTACCCGCAAGCCCACTTCTAAAGTGGTTGCGAGGCCCAATCTTTCGAACCTGGGTCGCCTTGAATAGATATTCAGCTATTCCCTCCTCCGCAGGTTCAAAATCTTGCGGCCCCGGAGCCACTTTAGAAAGTGGGACTTGCGGGTGAGGATCAGCCCATAGGAGAGGAGTTCTGTTTGGGATAGGTTCAATCCTGGCCATCTTGATATCCTGTTCACAAGCTGAAAAAATAAGTTGACTTTCCGTGCTTTAAACGTGTACCGTGTTCGATCCGGGAGGCCTTCCAAAGTTGAAAGTATGAGAAGAGCGGGCTTAAGTCTTTTGTTTCTGATCTCTTTGTCGGCATTTCCTTTGCTGCTCTTAGGAGGCGGGCTTTTTCTGTGTGCGCGGACCTCTGGTTTTAGCATCGATAAGATCACTTCCAGATTCCCTTACAATTCTTTGTGGGAGATTGCGCCGATCTCAGAGAAGCAAGAGGAGCTCCTCATGAAAAAGGTCTTTCCCCAGACTTATTATTATTTGGCATCGGGGGATCAGTGCTATACCTTTATTAGTGAAGATAGAGAGTATGTGCTGAAGTTTTTCAAGGCTCACCAGCTTTTTCCAAAAGAGTGGCTCAGGAGATCCCCTTTTGCCTTTATCAAAAAGCTAGGGTTTAAAACGCAGGCGAGCAACCAACTTTTTTCTGAGAGGATCTTTGCCAGCTACAAAGATGCCTACGAAGCGCTTGCCGACGAGACTGGCTTGATCTACATCCATCTCAATAAGACCAAAGAGGTGAGATCCAAAGTGACTTTGGTAGATAGCAAAGGAAAAAAGCACCTTGTTGATTTGGAAAAATTTGAGTTTGCGGTGCAGAAAAGAGCGCGTCGGATGTTCGGCTATCTCAAAGAGCTTGTGGATGCACATCGAGAAGAAGATCTGAAATCTTCTATCCGCTCGTTTTTGCACCTTGTGACAGTGCGTTGCGATAAGGGGTTCGGAGATCAACGCTTCGACATCCGACACCAATTTGGATTTATAGGGAATAAGGCCGTTCAGTTCGACTGTGCGACACTGATGCGCGATAGCTCGATGCGCTACCCTCAAAATTTTCGCAAGGAGGTGCTGGAGGCTGCGGAAAGGTTGGATGTTTGGGCTAGAAAGGTTTGTCCTGAAATGACCCTTTTTATTCAGCAGGAGGCTCAGCTTCTCATCAATGAGTCTGCTGAGTAATCTTCCTTAAGCTCTCTTGGTAATGCTCAGAGAGTTCGGGATAGTTCTCCTCAAGCCAGACTTTGAGGCTGTGGGTGGTTTTGCTTAACTCTTTTTTATAAGCTAAGGTCTGTCCGCGAACAGGGTCGATCCGAAGCGTGCCAATGTCGATTTGAACGGCGATGTCATCGATGAGCCCAAAATTCTTTCTGAGGATCGGATCGTTGTCGACAACGCCGATTTTCCCCAATATTATCGAGGAGGGAAAATAGGGAGGAGATGATTTTTTTAGCGCCTTGGATGTCGCCATTGTGCATCAATTCAGAAATCCGGGAGTAGATGAGCTGGGATCTTTTTTGCAGATAGAAACTTGTCTGATCGATGTCCACAGTGTGGTGCTGGCCATTTTTGTCCCAAAGGGCAACTTTTTGATTCAAATCAGTGGGTGTTGTTGAGGTGGACGTAGATGACCCCTGTCAGCTCTCTTAATTCCAGAAAAGCCGTTTTGCACGCAGAGAAAGTAGCAGCGCGCTTCTGCTGTTTGAAGAGGCCCTCTTGGTAGTAAGGGTTAAAAGGGACCTTAACGGCGCTCAACCAGCTGGAGGGGCGGAACTTGATTTGCTTGAAGAATTTTAGAATGTATTTTTTGTCCTCGGAAATAAAGACATAGGATTGGGTTCCCTTGCTGTAGTAGGTGAATGTTTGGCTTAAGATTTGCTTGAGCTCATTTTTTTCAACATCGGAAGGGGAAGGGATCTCCCATTCCTCGGAATAGGGGTAGGTGGATAGGATCTTATCCAAAGAAAAAGCGCGAGATTGCCGATGGAAGAAGCGGTCCGATGCCAAAAAAAGCAGAAGCAAAAAACAGGCCGAGGGCCATCCCGACATAAATTTTTTTCAACATAAAGACTTCATTTATTTATCCCAAAGGGGGGATTTTTTGAGGAGCTCGATGATTGCTGAGACATCCTCGATTCCGTAGTTGGCGTTGATCTTCCTTGCTTCTTTCAAAAGCAACCGCCCCATTCCTGAGCCAGGGAGGATTCCCTCTGCATGAAGATGCTCTGCCTTTACAAGGGGGTCGAGTTTCTGGATGCGGCGGATAGCGTGGGCTAAACTGATGGCGCAGATCTTTGTGAAAGTGCAGAAACTCCTCTCTTTCTTTCTCATTCAAATGGGCAGATGGGTGACCTAAGGCAATCTCAGAGTCGGGGTGAGCGTAAAACCGAGCCCATTCTATTTTTTCAAGCTTTTCCTGCCATTCTAGAGGCATCTGGAGCATTTGTCTGGCTTGATGTAAAAATTCCATGGTGTGTTCTCTCGGGACTTAGAAAGTTTAAGATAGGAGCAAATTCAAAAGCTCGTTAACGAAGGGTCGGGGAAAAGCTCCATGAGCTCTACAATTGGGGGCGTTGCCTTAGGGTAGGAGGCAAGAGGTAAACAGCCGCCTTTGGATTTCCTCGGCGGACAGCCCCTTGGAGCTGGGGGAAAATGGTGGGCAGAAGGTCGAGTTTATGCAGGAGGACAAGCCCTTGATCGAAATGGGCAAAGTGCGACATTTTTTTAAATTCTTGCCAGATCCGCTCCATGGCAACGGCGGGAAGAAGGCCTGAGAATGATCGATAATGGCCTGGAGTGGTTGGGTTCTATAGGAAAATCAAATCGTGTAGAATAGCGCACGGCCCGCATCATGCGGAGTCGATCATCTAAAAAGCGCTCATGGGGATTGCCGATGGCGCGAATGATCCCTTTTTTCAGATCTTCTTCCCATTCACATAATCGTAAAGCTTTCTTTGAGAGGATCCCAAAACATCCCATTGATCGTGAAGTCTCTGCGCTGCGCATCTTTCGGGCGGGCCGGCGCGATTGCTGGGCGCCTCCCATCGTGGTAGCCGGTTTCTTGACGGAATGTAGCGACTTCAAAATGGTGCCCTTCTTCGACGACAATGACGATCCCAAAAGCCATGCCCACAGGAATGGTCCTTGGGAAAATAGATTGAATTTGAGCGACGGATGCAGAGGTGGCAATATCGATGTCATCAAGGGGGTCTGAGCAGAAAATCCCGCACCCATCCTCCTGCAAAATAGGCGGGATGGCCCGCATCGGTAAGCTTTTTAACGACGGATATGGCAAAAGGGGGTGCTGGCATATGGTTTTAACGATAACATCGAGCTTATGAATAGTCAAATACGCATTTTATCTGATCAGACGATCAATCAGATCGCAGCCGGAGAGGTGATCGAGAACCCAGCTAGCGTCGTGAAAGAGCTGGTGAAAATGCCATCGATGCCGGCAGCTCTCACGTGAAAATTGAAATTTTGGGAGGAGGTTTTCAGCTGATCAAAATCGCCGATGACGGGGTAGGAATGTCGCCTGAGGACGCTGTGTTGTGCTTAGAGAGGCATGCCACTTCTAAAATTAGCCGGGCCGAGGATTTGTTTTCCTTGAGAACGATGGGGTTTCGCGGGAGAGGCTCTCCTTCGATTGCCTCTATTTCCAAAATGCGCATTTTAACAGCTAGGGACGGCGCTGACGGCACAGATCTTGAATAGAAGGGGGCAAGGTGGTATCGATCCATTTGGCCGCCCGCACAAGAGGTACGACAATCGAGGTCAGATCCCTTTTTTACAACGTGCCGGCACGCAAAAAATCCAAAAAAGCAAAGCGGCAACAAGTGCCGAATGGCTAAGATCATCGCGCAGCTAAGCCTTGCCCATCCTGAAGTCGGGTTTGATTTTGTCTTGCAAAACCGCCTCTATTTTTCTTTTCCCCCTCTTCTTGCGGAAAAGATTTTCTCCATTTGCTTAAACAGCGCTCCATGCCCTCTTGAGCCATGCATTTGTTCCCTCCTCTAGAGAGTGTTTATGGAAAAAAAAGGGTTGAAGATCCAAGGGCTTATTGCAGAGCCTACTTTTTGCCGGCACAACCGCACTGGACAATACCTTTTTATCAACCGTCGCTTGGTCTTTTGCCTTGAGTGCCTCGTATACCATTAGCGATGCTTACGGAACCCGTATCGATTTGGGCAGGCATCCTGTCTATCTGCTCCATCTAAGACATCCCCCCGGATCAGGTCGATGTAAACGTCCACCCTCAAAAAAAAGAAGTGCGGTTGCGCGATGAAGCAGGTGTCAAATCCATCTTCCGCTCTGCTGTGAGCTCGGCTTTCGGGACAACCCATTTTTCTTTAAGCAGCTTTGAGAGCAATTTTCTAGGTTTGCAAAAACAGCCCTCTTCTAGATGCCGAAAGTGCAGAGTTCCCTCAAGGCCTCACTTTGAGGGAAGAGAGCAATAGCAACTCTACCCTGGATCTGCCCTTGAAAATCCTCTCCGCGCCATCGGCGTTTATGGTAGGTATTTGCTCGTCGATGCAAAAAGTTTGCCTTTATTTCAGGATCTAGACCGCAACTCTTTAGGAGTTGTTTGGATCGATCTGATTGCGGCAAAGACGCGGATTCAATTTGAAGCATTATTAAAGCATGCCGATCAAAATCCTTTGTCTAAAGGATTGCTTTTTCCCATTTCAATTGACTTTTCCAAAGTAGAAGCGCAACTTTTACGGGCAAATCTCGATGTGATAAAGACAAATGGTGGCATTGAGGCTAGAATGGTCTCTGAGACCGCTGTGATCCGATGCGATTCCCCCTTTTCTCGACCCTGTCCCAATGCACGCTGTTTGAGATCATCGAGCAACTGCAAGGGATTAAGACAGACCTTAAGGAAAGCGATGTCCGCTGAGAACTTTAGCTGCAGCCCTCAGCAGGAAAGAGCATCTAGGGAGGCAATCGTATTCTCATGAGGAGGCCTATCTGATTGCAAAGCAGCTGATGCTCACAAGCGATCCTATGCACTGCCCGAGAGGGAAAAGGACACTGTTTCATCTGCGGCAAGAGGCCATTGAACACGCGTTTAAGAACCCAAAAATGGAAAGAAAAGTTTTACTAGAATAGGTTTAGGTAGGACCATTGTGCAACAGCGTTTGAAACGTTTACAGCAAGAGCTTGTAAGAGCCCAAATCGATGCTTGCTTAATTGAGCATCCTTTAAATCTGTTTTATTTGACTGGCTTGAATTTAACCGCCGGGAAATTCCTTGTTCATCCCGACGGAGTTCTTCTGCTTGTCGATGGGAGGTACTTGCAATTGGCTTATCAAAGCTCTTTCCCGGTCTCTTCGGATACCTCAGAGGCCTGGTCAGCCTTTTTAAAAAAGCATCACATTTGCCGTTTGGGTTTTGACGGAAGACAAACCTCTTATGATCGCCATCGGCAATTGGAAAGAGAAAATAACCTGCTGAAACTTGTTTCTTGCTCGGATTTATTGCAAAAACTCCGATTGATCAAAGACAATTTTGAAATTTTGCAAATGAAAAAAAGCGCCCTGTTGCTTTGGCAGGGATTTGAATTCATCCGATCTCTTCTGAAAGTGGGAGTGAGTGAAAAGGAGCTTGCAAGGGACTTTGAAATCTTTTGTTTGGAAAACGGAGCAGAACGCCTCTCTTTCGAGCCCATCATCGCCTTTGGTGCCTCTAGCGCAATGCCTCACTATCGGGCTCAAGATGTCGTTTTGAAAAGCGGCGATGTCGTGTTGATCGATATTGGGGTTGTATACGGGCAGTACCATTCCGACATGACGCGCACCCTTTTCTTTCAAGATGCACACCCCTACTTGCACAAGCTCTACACTATTGCTCAAAAGGCACAGCAAAGCGCCCTTGCTCTGTGCCGCCCAGGTCAGAGCATTGGGGACTTGGACGCGGCTGCGCGCAAAATTTTTAAAGAGGAAGGGGTGGAGTCTTTATTTCTTCACAGTCTTGGCCATGGAATCGGGCTTGAGGTCCACGAATTTCCGAAGATTAGATACGATGGCGACGATCGGGATGTCCTTTTAAAAAAAGGGATGGTGTTTACTTTGGAGCCTGGCTTATACTGCAATGGGGTAGGTGGCGTGCGTTACGAGGATACGATTCTAATCACCGAGAGTGGTTATGAAAACTTTTACCCTATTTTAGGGCCTTAGAAGATATGAGCTTGCGTTATCGATTATTTCTCTGGGTCAGCGGTCTGTTCATCGTGATTTCAGCGTGCTCTTATGTTTTAGAAAATCTGGTCGCGCAAAAAGAGCTGAAAAAAGCCAAGGCGAATCTGCGCCAGGAGATACTTAAGCTCAGTGAAAAGCGTAGGGGGGATATTCAAGACTATTTGGCAAGGGTCATCGCAGAGAACCAAGTCAGGCTGGATGCGATTTTAAACAACCTCTCCAGTTTTTCTCCACAGGCTCTTCGGTTTGCCCCGACCCTACCCAATGCGCTTAAAGGGACCTGGGGCGATGTCTCAGATTTGCTTCTGGAAAATAAGTGGGTCGATTTCATCCAAAACACCAATCAAGGCAAAACGACGGCATCGCTGATTCCAAAGGAATCCGGCATGGGCTCTGTCTATCGGGTGGATATCGACGAGGATCTCTGTTGGATTTATCAAGAGAGTGAGTCAGGTACCCCGGTGCCCTATTTGGGGGTGAGGATTCCCTATTCATTATCTGTTGAAAATATGGCAGAGGCTCTAGAGCAGATACCGGGAACCGTACCTGCAGCGTACCTGCTTTTTAATCCAGCCCTGATGAAAGAGGGCCCCAAGAGAGATTCTTCGCCTATTTTTCAAGATCGGAAGTGGGGACCGATCGCCGTGCGCTGGACGGAAGGGTATGAGCTGGATGTCGAACCTTTTGTCAAAGCTTTTCAACGCGGGTGCGATCTGCTCGCGTCCAATCAAATTCAGCCACCCGCCTACACCTCCGATCAGCTAAAGGAGAAAATCGCCTCTAGCAGCTTGGAGCAGAAGGGGGGTAAGTTAAATGCGATTCCAACCCAGACCCTGTTATCTGCGGTATCCAATGAAGATTCGATGAAAAAAAGGTTTGAGCAGATTGCTCTTAGCTACACCCAGATCAATGTGATTTGGGTCATGACTGCGATGTTTGACAGCGGGGTTTTTGGCAAAGATCTATTCTCGTTTCCCTCCCCTACAGGTGCTACCGTATTTCCCCAAAACAAGGCGCTTGGAGTAAGTGTCTTAGTCTCAGATGTGCTCTCGTCGGATAAAATTTTCGACGATAGTGCCTATTATCTGGCCCATGCTCCTAAAGATCCCCAATCTCACCTGGGAACCTCTCTTGCTGTGATTATCTCCCTTGCTAACTCGAGCGTATTTCTTGGCAACACAGCGCAATTCAAGGCCCAAAATCTTGCAGAAGACAGAATTGGCTATCTCACTTTAGGCGTCGGAGCGGATTCTATCTTGCAAAAACTTGTTCTTGCCATCCGGCAAGCAGCTGTCCTTGTCTATAAAGGACAACCCCTTAGCGCCTATAGCGAAGCTGGAGACAAAATAGAGATCGACAGCCATCTTCAACAAGCCGTATCGAGCATACCGGATCAAAAATCCGGGATCGTCTCTTGGAATGGGGAAAGGAACTTCTTTATCCGGGTTCAACCTTTTGAGGAGATCGATTTGCATTTTTTTCTGTTGAATCCCGAGTCGAAAGAGTTTGCTCTGCTCCATGACCTAGAAACGGGAAGCCAAAAAGTTGTCGACACCATTAGGTTGGATATCCATCTGGCCGGACTTGCTGCTTTAATCGTTGCGATTGTGCTTTTACACAATATTGCCGGCACGATCACAAAGCCGATTGCTCAACTGGCAAAAGCTACCTGGGATGTCGCAGAGGGGCGTTTAGATCAAGTGCACCTGCCCCCTCAAAAATACAATGATGAAATTGCCCTCCTATGCCGCTCTTTTGAGGAAATGGTGAAGGACTTCAGGAAAAAGAAAAAGTCCAGGGGGTGCTCAACAAAGTCGTTTCAAGACAGATCGCCAACGAGATTTTGCAAGGGGGGATTCATCTTGGAGGGGAGGAAAAAAGAGTGACTGTGCTTTTTGCAGACATTCGAGAATTTACTCAAATGACGCAGAATATGCCCCCTCAAGAGGTCATCCAATTGCTCAATCAGTGCATGACGAAAATTTCACAAGTCATCGATAAAAATAACGGGGTGATCGATAAATTTGTCGGCGATGAGGCGATGGCTCTTTTCGGGGCTCCTGTGCAATCGGGGGAAGATGCTTTCTATGCGATCAAAAGCGGTTTGGAGATCATGGAGTCCATCAATC
>CAWCKK010000009.1:0-7436 GCA_963796135.1 uncultured Acidobacteriota bacterium
GATGCCAGCAAGAGTCAATACCTCTGCCACCTGCTCAGGAGACTGTGTGAAAGGCAGATACTCTTTTAACCAAGATAAGGGGACTTTCATAAAAGTTTGGAAAAGCTTAGTATTATGGAAGTCTGATTGTACCAAAGTCAGCAAATCCCGGAAAAGGAAATAATGTTGGAGCCATCGCAAGACAATCTTTGGGTAATTAGAACCAAGTGGCTCACCCAAGCCCTCATCATCAGCGGGACTTTAAATATCGGTCTGATCTCGACCTTTGTTTACTTTGCTCTTAAAGACAAGCAAACCCTGTTTTCGGTAGAGCATACCCCTTTAGAGCGCTCTGCCAAAGAGGCTTTGCCGACTTGCTCAGAACTCATCGTCTCGTACTCCCTCCTTTCTTTTCAGGAACTCATTTTGTATTTGGACAACAGAGAGCACGTTGAGGCGGGGCTAAAAAGGCGAGATCTTGCACTTGCTTGTCTTGTCGCTTTTCACCACTTCAATCTGGAAAAAGCCCTCGGCAGCCTTCCTTTGCAAAAAAGAATCCTGCCTTTGATTCACGATGAAGGGCAAGAGGTGATCGACATTCCCGTTTTCCCCGGCCTTGCCGAGGAGCAATTTCAGGCCATTGCCCACTTTGCAAAAACAGAAAAATGGCCTCTTACTTCCCAGGGGCTTTTCTATGAGCTCAAACGGATGAGCCCTCCTTACGATCCCTCCCTTTTAGAGGCTTTCCGTCTGTGCCCAGAGTACGATGCGATCTACACCCTTCTAACGGCAACAGGAATAAAGCTATCTCATGAACAGGTGGTCAATTTAGTTTTAGAAGGAGATTGGAAGATCCTCTCCGCTCTTGCCGTAGAGCAAAGAACGCCATCTGATCTCCAAAAAGAGCACAGGCGCCATGTGCTGATCCAGTATTTTGAATCCCACTGCAAAATTGCCAGCCAGCTTCTGCTCGAATCAGACCCGGAGTTTGTCTTAAAGCGCTTTGAAGATGGGCAAATCCTGACCCTTTTGGATCTTTGCGATGAAACAACCACTGGCCTCGAACACTTTCTCAAAGCGCTGCTCCTATCGCCCCGTTCCGATAGCGTTTGGAAGAGGGCAGCTAAGACCCTCTACTCACTTTCTTCAGAACAGATTCAAGAGCCCTATGATCACGCCCTTGCGCTTCAGCGGTTTTGTCCCGAGACGCAAAAAAAAGCCCCGCAGGCACCACCCCCTGCAGCGATAGCGCCCTTGCCCAAAAGGATAGTTCACACGGTTGCAGCTGGAGAAAACCTTTGGAAAATCGCGCGAAAATACAAAGTCCCTATCCAAGAGATCATGCGCCTCAACCGCCTGGAAACAGAGAAGATCCGGCCGGGAAAACAGCTTGAAATCCCCAACCAAAGTGCAGCCTATGTCGGGAATTGATGTCTATCAGAAACCGCCTTTGGGATTTGTTGCTCAAATCGAAGCTGCCGGGTGCTACCTAGAGATAAACCAAAAAATCCTCCTCTTGCAGCTCCCAGAGGATCACGTTGCAGAACCTGGAAAATGGGGCGTTCCCGCCGGAAAGCTCGAAAAAAATGAAACTCCCGAGCAGGCCGCCATCCGAGAGCTGTTTGAAGAAACCGGCATCTTTGTATCCATCTCCCAATTGGAGCCCTTAAATCCACTCTACATGTGCAAAAAGCACATCTCCTATGTGTTCCACCTTTTCAAAGTCGTTTTGGATGCCATCCCCGATGTGCGCATTTGCAAAGAGCACCAAGGATATGCTTGGGTGCCGCTGAAAGACCTGCATTCCTTACCGCTGATGCTCGGGGCCAGGGAGGGCCTAGAGTGCTATTTCAGGTGTGCTGGACGAAAAGCTTGACGATTCTGAAAAAGACTGTATACGATCTTATGAAGGCTAGCGGGTCTGTCAGCATGATCTAAAAAATGTGGGCTTGAGAATTTGGTCACCCATCATACCCTATTTTAGAAAGCCTGTTAAGCACTTTTTGAAAAACTAGAACATCGAGCATATACTTGCAAGTTTTCTCAGAAACCACCAATAATATTAGTGGTTTCTGAGATTTTCTGCCATTAAATTTTTTTTCAACCTGGACAACCAGGGCAACTTGACGATTTTCTTGCAAACAACTGATATTACTAGTAGTAGCCAAGAATGGCGTCAAATGAGAATTACAGAAAAATGCCTAGACATCCTGCGTAACCTGCTTTGAATGAGGTTGTGGAAGATATCCAATATGTAGGAGAAAAATAAAAAAAGCCTAACATCTTGTTATTTCTGACAAAAAGCTCGGTACAATGTGCGAGAGAGGGGACTCGAACCCCTACGAGAAACCCCACTACCACCTCAAAGTAGCGCGTCTACCAATTCCGCCACTCCCGCAAAGCAAAGAGAAGATCTTACTTTTTTTATACAATCCCAGCAAGAAAAAAGAAAAAATACTCAGCTGGTCGTGGTATCCCAATCGGATTCTGCTTCGATGGTTGTCCATAAGTTTTTAAGAAAGTGGCGTTGCTTTTTTGAAAGAGGGGAGACAAAGAAGAGGAAATCGTGGTTTTTAGTGAAGGCGGCTTTGGTCCAATTGGCCGATCCCATGACCAGGGTGCGATCATCGATGAGAGCCCATTTGTGGTGCAGAAGCTCTCGTCCCTGGCTTAGGCCGATGTGCAAGCCTTCTTTTTTTAGTCTCTGGACCGTTTTTTGGCTTGCTCCACGGGCGGTGTAGTGATCGATGGCGACTTTGACGTCGACTCCTCTTCTTTTTGCTTGGATCAGGGCATCGGCAATGTGGGGATGAGTGAGGGTGAACATAGCGATATGGATGTTTTTTTGAGCTCCTTGCAGCTTTTGCAATAAAGAGGTGAGGCCGAGGTTTTCCTTATCGGGCAGGAGATACATTTCTGCTTTTTGGTTGTGGAGGTCAAAACAAAATGAGGAAGATAGAGGGTTTTCCAGGTAGTTGGCAAGCAGAGGTGAGTAGAGGGCCAGCACCAGGTTGGTGTGATGGCGAAGCGATGTTGTGGTCAGATTAGCCGATCCCAAAAGGACGCGGGTATGATCGATCACCGCAATTTTGCGGTGCATCAATCCCGCTGTCTTGACGGCCTTGGAGGAAGGGAAGAGCTTGCTTAAATTTCCGGAGGCCGATTTGTCGTATTCTATTCGCACGGAGATGTTTTCTTTAACTTTCTTCCCCAGCAGATCGAGAATGCTCTTGTCTGAGAGGCCATAGATGCTCAAAAAGATGGAGCGGTCGGCCTTTTTGAGGGCTTGGTAAAAAGTGAATTTAATGTCTTGGCGGGTCTGATTAGAGTAGAAGAGGATAGGATCCTCTGGAGAGGGCAAAACAACATGGGTGGAAACAAAAACCACCCATGCGTAGAACAAGACAATGCCGCTTACTAAGAAGACTTTTAAGACTTTCTTAATGGACGGTGATCGATTAAACGTGTTCCCCTCTGGAGCGAAGATCGCGGACAACAGCGGGTAGGCCTATCTTGTCAATGGTGCGGAGAGCATTGGTGGACAGGCGCAACGTGATAAAGCGGTTTTCAGGGGCGAACCAAAGGCGCTTTTTTTTCAAATTGGGCTGGAAACGGCGTTTTGTGATTCCCGTGACTTTAAGACCAATCCCTTTTTCTTTTTCGCAATTCCGCGCAATGCGTACGAATTGCCGCGTACAGGGATTTTGCCGGTAACTTGACATCTCTTTGCCATGATTTTGACTCCTTGAAGTACAATATAGTTGAAGAGATCTTAGCATCTCCACTCTTATTGGACAAGGGGTTTGGAAGAGAGCTTGTTAAAAAATTATTTTAATTTCATAACCGCGGCTTTCTTTTTAATGGCCGGTTAAGCTACAATGCGCCCTTATGCGCTGTACTTGCTATTGCACTGCTTCTTCTTACGATATTCCTCGCCTATTTCAATATTTGCAGCGGCTGGGTTCATCCCAGCTTTTTCGCGATGTCATCCATATTCAGATCAAAGAAGAAGAGCAGGTCAGGGGAGATGTTTTTTATTTTTCCTATGGTTCTGTTGTCTGTTGGGGTTTCATGGAGGAAGAGGAGAAAGAAATCCTCCAATCGATCAAAGAATTTGAAAGAGAGCCTCTTGCAAAGATTGAGCTGGATGAGTTCACTTTTGCCTATGGGGACACGATTAGAATCGAGGAGGATGAGATTTTTCTTCACAATAAAAGCACTCTTACCAAACTGGCTGTCTCTCACGGGATTGCTCAATCTGTTAAGCTTTCCACTTTTGAAGAACTCATTCAAAACACCATTGAAAATACCAAAAAACTTCCCATGGATCTTGCTCGCAAGGAAAAATAGCGCTTTCTCGCAAAGAGATCTCTCAAAAAATGGGGGAGATCTTCATCGAGCGCAATTTCATCAACCTTCACAGCGAAATCCTCGATATTCCGGAATTTTTCTGGGACTACCCAGAGCTTGAGCCCTTTTATCGCCGCACAGCCCACTATCTAGATGTCTCCAAGCGGGTAGAAGTACTTAACAAACGCCTAAACGTTATCCACGAGTTATTTGAAATCTTGTCTAGCGAGCTGAACCATCAGCACACCTCTCGGCTAGAAACGATCATCATTCTGCTCATTCTCATCGAGGTGACCCTCGCGCTTCTTCGCGACTTATTTCATTTAATTTAGGTGAATTTGTTGAAACTCTTGCTTGTCGGCCTCATCCGTCTTTATCAGTTCTGTATCAGCCCTTTTTTAGGGTCGTGCTGCAGGTTTTATCCGAGTTGCTCAGAGTATGCGGTGGGAGCCCTGAGCAAACATGGAGTATTTAGAGGGGTTTGGCTTACCCTTAGACGCCTTTTCAAGTGCCACCCTTGGCACAAAGGGGGCATTGACGATGTCCCTTAAGGAGTCGATCTTGTCGCACACGCAAGGGAGTTTTTCCGAGTCCATGTTTTTGCTTTTTGGCAAGGGACGGCAGCATGCGGCAAGATTATATTCGGAATGGTTTCGCAAGGGGAATATTGAGGACGTTCCTCTTTGGGTAGAACCACAAGCGCTGCGTCTTGTGCAGCGGATGATTGAGGCGACCGATTTTTCCCTTCCTGTGATGAGCTTGGAGAAAAAAGAGAGGGAGACGGTGAAGTTTTTACTTCAGTTTGCAGATGATTTGGAAAGCGAGTCTGTCCTAATCCCGATGGAATCTGGAACGACGCTTTGCATCTCTTCCCAAATTGGCTGTAAAATGGGGTGTGCGTTTTGCGAGACAGGAAAAATGGGGCTGGTCCGCCATCTAACGCCCCAAGAGATTGTAGCTCAAGTATTTTGGGCGCATTTAAAAATGAAGACCGAGGTCCGTAATATCGTCTTCATGGGCATGGGAGAGCCGTTTGACAATTACGAGGCTCTCATGAGAGCTGTCGATGTGCTCACCGACAACGGCGGTTTGGGATTTGGGCCCAGCAGGATCACCATCTCGACAAGTGGAAGGGTCGACGGAATCTTGCGCATGGCGCATGAGGCAAACCCGGCTTTAAATTTAGCTGTTTCCATCAATGCACCCAATGATGCGATTCGAAACCGGATCATGCCCGTCAATCGCAAATGGAACATGCAGTTGCTAAAAGTGGCGATGTTAGAGTATTGCGAGCATCCGCGCAGAGAAATTTTTGCAGAATATGTCCTCTTAAAAGACATCAATGACTCCATCGAGGCTGCAGATCAATTGGCCGAGTACTTAAGGGGTCTTAGAGTCAAGGTCAACTTGATTCCTTACAATCCGCAGACAAGGGATCGATTTTCTCCTCCAGAAACGACCCAGGTTCGAGCATTTTTAAACAGAATGCGAGAAAAAGGCTACCAAACGCTATTGCGCAAAACAACAGGCCAGCAGATCATGGCAGCTTGCGGGCAGTTGGGGAATTTAGCGGTCAGATGCGTTAAATAATATAACTGGACTTTAGCCATTGCTTAGGACCGCGTTCACCTCTATTTGATGAAATCAGCTCCCTCCAATGGCTAAAGTCCAGTATAAGAGCGAAACAGACCCTGGATTTTTTTGTAGAACTCAGGGGCTAAGATAAGATCGCGCAAGCTAGAAAATTGCAAGGTATTGCAAAGGGTGAGCAACAACTGCCATTCTAAAGAAGTGAAGCCAATAGCCCCTCCTTCGGCGTGCTCAGAGCACAGACTCTCCCCCTGATAGAGGTAAAGAGCAGAGAGGTGGTTGCAGATAGAGCAGCAGGGGCTCATGTCTAAAGAACCTTCGTGTTTGAGAAGCTTGAGGTAGAAGCTTGCCAGCAACACTTCTGGATCGCTGAAATGAGGCACTTGACCAAGGTAGGACTTATAGAGGGCAAAGAGGGCAGGTGCTGATTTGCCAGGCATCTGAGAGGCGAGGATAGCGCTTGCAAAGGAGCCTGCTGTTTGAATCGCCTTTAGGCTTTGGCGCAAGGGCAAATGGTCGTTGAGGACGGTGCCATCGCGAAACGACAGTAGTTCTGTCTGTCCTCGGATCAAATGATACTGCCCATGGCAAAAGGGGGTGGTGAGCAAGAGCAAACGAGCGTTTTTGCGCGAGATTCCACGGACAATAAGGCCCATTAAACCCTCAGGGGTAAAGAGGGTAATGATCCGGTGGCGCTCTTTGTAGTCCTGCGAGCGCATGACTATCCCTTCTACTGTTTTTTCTTCCATGATGCGGATAGTAGCGTAACACAAGAAATCATTAAAGATTAATTGCTGGTTATCAAGGACTTAAAATATACCTATACCCCTTCTGCACAAAAAGTAGACCATACTCCGTAAACGTCAGGCAATTTCGGAGCACGGGATGTTTCCCAGGGGCTTTTCTCTAAAAATTCTTGATAGTGAATAATGTATACTTGATCATATATCCACAAAAAGCGGGGATACTATGAGCAAGAAAAACACCAAAGACGCCTATTCTGAAATTGACCAAATTATTGACAGCGAGGCATTTGCTGCATGCGTAAAGAGCGGATTCAAGGAGGTAGAATCCTAGGACCCAAGACAACAACTCTTATCCGCTCGTGAGCTTATTGGTGATCGTTCTCTGCGCGATCATAGCGGGAGCCAATGCAATTACTCAAATCCACGAATATGCAGAGATAAAAATCGGCTTGTTTCAGCGACTGTTAGGAGTGGATCGAGCTCCAAGTTATTCCGTTTTCTGGTGGCTTCTCACCCGACTGAATCCAAAACAACTTCAGGATGCGTTTATCAACTGGATCAATTCTCTTCCCAGTGAGATAAAAGAGCGAATTATTGCTATTGATGGAAAACGACTTAGAGGGGCTTCTCACAAGCAACCGGTGCATTTGGTTGCGGCGTGGGAAACTGCTGGGGACTCCTATTGGGTCAAGTGAAAACGGAAGAGAAATCAAATGAGATTACAGCAATTCCTGAGTTACTGAAAACGATCGATATCAAGGGAGCAATGGT
>CAWCKK010000010.1:0-14487 GCA_963796135.1 uncultured Acidobacteriota bacterium
CTACTCTCCCGTACTCTTGTGTACAGTACCATCGGCGATGAAGGGCTTGACTTCTGAGTTCGGGATGGGATCAGGTATTTCCCCTTCTCTATTGCCACCAAGACAAAATGATGTAAATCTTGATTATTCGAAATGAATCAGTTGAATGATCTCACTAATGAAAATTGACGCTTGAGCTTTCGTTTTTAAATTTCATTGACGCATTAGCTCGCGTCATCAATGACTCATTCCTTATTCTAAGGCATATACCGATGATGAAAAATAAAGTGATCAAGCCAATGGACCTATTAGTATTGGTTAGCTCAACACATTACTGTGCTTACACACCCAACCTATCAACCCTGTCATCTTCAGGGGGTCTCATTGGGATATCTTATCTTGAAGGAGGCTTGGCGTTTAGATGCTTTCAACGCTTATCCTTTCCGAACATAGCTACCTGGCTATGCACTTGGCAGTACAACCGGCACACCATTGGTTCGTCCACTTCGGTCCTCTCGTACTAGAAGCAGCTCTTCTCAAATATCCTACGCCCACAACAGATAGGGACCAAACTGTCTCACGACGTTTTGAACCCAACTCGCGTACCGCTTTAATTGGCGAACAGCCAAACCCTTGGGACCTTCTCCAGCCCCAGGATGCGATGAGTCGACATCGAGGTGCCAAACCGCCACGTCGATATGAACTCTTGGTGGCGATAAGCCTGTTATCCCCGGAGTACCTTTTATCCGTTAAGCGACGGCGATTCCACTTTCTACCGCCGGATCACTAAGCCCTACTTTCGTATCTGCTCGACTTGTTGGTCTCGCAGTTAACCTACCTTATACCTTTACGCTCTACTCGTGATTGCCAACCACGATGAGGTAAGCTTTGGACTCCTCCGTTACTTTTTGGGAGGATACCGCCCCAGTCAAACTGCCCGTCTGACATTGTCCGACTCCCAGTTTCATGAGATATCGTTAGATTTCCGACTTTCCAAGACCGGTATTTCAACGGTGACTCCACGAGCCCTAACGAGCCCGCTTCATAGTCTCCCGGTTATCCTACACATGGAAAGTCAGAAGCCAATATCAGAGTACAGTAAAGGTTCACGGGGTCTTTCCGTCTTGTTGCGGGTAAACGGCATCTTCACCGCTACTACAATTTCACCGAGTCTCTCGTTGAGACAGTGCCCAGATCGTTAGGCCATTCGTGCAGGTCGGAACTTACCCGACAAGGAATTTCGCTACCTTAGGACCGTTATAGTTACGGCCGCCATTCACCAGGGCTTAAATTCAATGCTTTGCCCTTGCGGACTAACATCTCCTTTTGACCTTTTGGCATTGGGCAGGCTTCACACCATATACGTCGTCTTAGACGACTTTGCATAGTGCTGTGTTTTTGTTAAACAGTCGCCTGGGCCATTTCTCTTCGGCCGATCTCCGCTTCTCACCGCGAGGGTAATCACGATTCCGGCCCCTCTTCTCCCGAAGTTACGAGGGTAATTTGCAGAGTTCCTTAACGAGAGTTATCTCGCGCGCCTGAGAATATTCTTCACACCCACCTGTGTCGGTTTTGGTACGGTCACCTTCAACGACTAGAGATTATTTCTTGGAAGCATCGCGCTACGCCATCGGTTCCCCCGAAGGTTCCCCTTGTCTGCTACCTGGCTTTACGCCTGCGGATTTTCCTACAGGCCGGCCTCATAGCTAGAACGGACATTTCCAATCGTCCGCACGCTTAACTTACTTCGTCATCCCATTGTCATAGTCTTACGGTGGCGCAGGAATATTTAACCTGCTTTCCATCGTCTACGCTTTTCAGCCTCGACTTAGGGACCGGCTAACCCAGGGAAGACGAGCTTTACCCTGGAAACCTTAGGTTTTCGGCGAGGAAGATTTTCACTTCCTTTATCGTTTACTCATGCCATGCATCCTCACTAGTATGCGCTCCAACACTCCTTACGGTATATCTTCTCCGCACATACTACGCTCTCCTACCGCGTACATCTTGCGATGTACACCCGTGATTTCGGCTCTATGCTTTAGTCCCGTCTATTATCGGCGCAAAGTCTCTCGATTGGTGAGCTGTTACGCACTCTTTAAATGATGGCTGCCTCTAAGCCAACATCCCAACTGTCTTTGAAACTTCACTTCCTTACTCACTTAGCATAGAATTTGGGGCCTTAATCGACGATCTGGGCTGTTCCCCTTTTGACTATGAAGCTTATCCCCCACAGTCTATCTCCCAGCATCTCTTCCCGGTATTCGGAGTTTGGTTCCCTTCGGTAAGGCCGGTAGCCCCCCTTGTGGATCCAGTGCTCTACCCCCGAGTAGATTTTGCTCGAGGTTAACCCTAAAGTTATTTCGGAGAGAACAAGATATCTCCAAGTTTGATTGGCCTTTCACCCCTATCCACAACTCATCCAAGGCTTTTTCAACAGACACTAGTTCGGACCTCCACACGGTGTTACCCGTGCTTCATCCTGGTCATGGATAGATCACTTGGTTTCGTGTCTACGTCATATGACTTAATCGCGCTATTCACACTCGCTTTCGCTTCGGCTCCGGAACGTATGTCCCTTAACCTTGCCATATAACATAACTCGCTGGCTCATCATGCAAAAGGCACGCCGTCAGCCATTCCCCTAAAAGGGGCATAGGCCTCCGACCGTTTGTAAGCTGCTGGTTTCAGGTTCTATTTCACTCCCCTAACAGGGGTTCTTTTCACCTTTCCCTCGCGGTACTGGTTCACTATCGGTCATCGATGAGTATTTAGCCTTGGAGGGTGGTCCCCCCAGATTCAGACCGGATTTCACGTGTCCGGTCTTACTCAGGTACCAATCTCGCTTAAGCTTCTCTTTCGCATACGGGGCTATCACCCTGTGTCGCTGGCCTTCCCAGTGCCATTCTGCTAGATACTACGTTAACTTTATGACGGGCCCTACAACCCCAAGAATAAAATTACTGGTTTGGGCTATTCCCACTTCGCTCGCCGCTACTATGGGAATCTCTTATAGATTTCTTTTCCTCTGCCTACTGAGATGTGTCACTTCGGCAGGTCTCGCTTCGCTAGCCTATGTATTCAGCTAACGATAATGGAATATTACTTCCATTGGGTTCCCCCATTCGGACATCTCCGGGTCAAAGCTTCATTTCCAGCTCCCCGAAGCTTATCGCAGGTTTACACGTCCTTCTTCGCCTATCGATGCCAAGGCATCCACCAACAGCCCTTAACAGCTTGATCACAAAACTTTTTAGCTGCTAATTTGCTACGCTTACAATTGTAAATGCTCTAACGTTCTTAACATATTCTTACTTTGATTATGTCGCCAATGTTACTTAAAAATTATTCTCAAGCGCCAATTTTCATCAGTGAAATTATTACGATCAGCAGTTTTACCTACTGATTTTACCACTTAATTGATGCTTTACCTACTTGATCTTGACATTAGTGTCGCGCTTTAACTAATTGAGAGATCTTTTCTATTCTGAGACTCTTATCAGATCGACTTTCAAGATAAATTTAGAGTTATATCACTCGACTGAATGCTAACTATCTTCTCTGTCTTAACAGCAGAAGAGAAGTGACGTGACTAATAAAGCTTGTCTCAACCTTAAGGACTACTGTGAGTAGTCTATGTCCTTTAAAGGAGGTGATCCAGCCCCACCTTCCGATAGGGCTACCTTGTTACGACTTCATCCCAGTCATCGGCCTTACCTTAGGCGACCTCTCTCCCTTGCGGTTAAGTCAGCGACTTCGGGTAAAACCAACTCCCATGATGTGACGGGCGGTGTGTACAAGGCCCGGGAACGTATTCACGACGTTGTTGCTGACACGCCATTACTAGCAATTCCAACTTCATGTAGTCGAGTTGCAGACTACAATCTGAACTGAGATCGGCTTTACGGATTTGCTCCACCTTGCGGTCTTGCTGCCTTCTGTACCGACCATTGTAGCACGTGTGTAGCCCCAGACATAAAGGCCATGCGGACTTGACGTCATCCTCACCTTCCTCCTAGTTAACCTAGGCAGTCTCATTAGAGTCCCCACCTTACGTGTTGGCAACTAATGATAAGGGTTGCGCTCGTTGCTGGACTTAACCAAACACCTCACGGCACGAGCTGACGACAGCCATGCAGCACCTATATAGCAGTCCCTTGCGGGAAATACCATCTCTGGTATCGTCCTCTACATTTCGAGCCTGGGTAAGGTTCTTCGCGTTGCATCGAATTAAACCACATGCTCCACTGCTTGTGCGGGCCCCCGTCAATTCTTTTGAGTTTCACCCTTGCGAGCGTACTCCCCAGGCGGTATACTTATCGCGTTAGCTTCGACACAATCAGGGTTGAGCCCAATTACATCAAGTATACATCGTTTACGGCAAGGACTACCAGGGTATCTAATCCTGTTTGCTCCCCTTGCTCTCGCGCCTCAGCGTCAGGTATTAAGCTAGAAAACCGCTTTCGCCACCGGTGTTCTTCCACATATCTACGCATTTCACCGCTACACGTGGAATTCCGTTTTCTCCGTCAACCCTCTAGATCGATAGTTTCAAATGCAGCTCCGAAGTTGAGCCTCGGAATTTCACATCTGACTTATCATTCCGCCTACGCGCCCTTTACGCCCAATAATTCCGATTAATGCTTGCACCCTCCGTATTACCGCAGCTGCTGGCACGGAGTTAGCCGGTGCTTCTTTACCAAGTACCCTCAAATTAGACATGTTATTCACATACCTTTCTTGTTCCCTGGCGAAAGAGCTTTACAACCCGAAGGCCTTCATCGCTCACACAGCGTCGCTTCGTCAGGCTTTCGCCCATTGCGAAAGATTCTCGACTGCAGCCTCCCGTAGGAGTCTGGGCAGTATCTCAGTCCCAATGTTGGCGGTCAATCTCTCAATCCGCCTAGACGTCTTAGCCTTGGTGCGCCTTTACCACACCAACTAGCTGATATCCCATGAACCTCTCTCTACCGCAAGGCCTCTTTCAGGGTCCCCCACTTTGATAAGCCAAGATGCCTTCAGCCACCTCATTCGGTATTAGCGGCCGTTTCCAGCCGTTATCCCCAGGTAAAAGGCAGGTTATTCATGTATTACTAACCCTTCCGCCACTATAGCTCCAAGTTGCCCTATAGTTCGTTCGACTTGCATGCCTCATCCACGCTGTCAGCATTCAATCTGAACCAAGATCAAATTCTCAAAGAAAAATCTTTGACAATTTGCCTTATAAAACTAAAACAAAAAATTTACAGGCAAATAAGTTAAGTTTTCACTCACTTATCCGCACAAGCTTTATTTGCTTGCACGTCACTTCACTTCTGATGTTAAGAGAATTCTGAATCAATCTCGTTGACTTTGTTCCTTTTGAGTTATCTTGAGATATTCTCAAAAGGAAGCAAGAACATACATAATTCGCTGAATTTTCAGCAAATCTTTTCCGAAATTTTTCGAAAAAGAATCTGAAAAGCACTCTTTTTTCCACATGAAAAATGCCCCCAGGAATGCTCTTAAGGGCGTTTTTAGCAGATTTGTTTTTTTCCCGAAATTATATTAAAAATGACTCGAGCAAAAGATAGATACCCATCCCTCCAAGGTACCCTAAACCAACTGGAATGCTTGCTTTTCGCATGTAGTACATAAAATCGATCTTTTCCATCCCCATGAAAGCGACCCCGGAAGAGGAGCCGATGATCAGAATACTTCCTCCTGTGCCGGCGGCATAGGCGATCATGTGCCAAAAGGAAGAGTCTATAGGATAATTTTGAATAGGGTACATCCCCATGATAGCAGCTACTAAAGGAACATTGTCGACGACCGCAGAAGCAAATCCCATTAGAGTCGCAATCATTGCCTGACTATGCACGGAAGTATTCAGCCAGTAAGCGATCGCTTGTAAAATCCCAGCAGCTTCGAGAGCGTTTATGCAAAGAAGGATTCCCAGGAAAAATAACACCCCGGAGGTATCGACACGAGTTAATACGTTTGGAACAAGCAGATGCGCTCTTTCAACATGGGAGTAATGCATCAAATCGGTGACCAGCCATAAGACAGAAAGAGCAAAAAGAACTCCCATAAAAGGAGGAAGACCGGTGAGAGCTTTGAATACTGGCACAAAGACCAATCCCCCAATACCTAGATAAAAGACCATTCTGGCTCCGGGCATTTCTTTTGTTTCCTCATGGCTTAATTTCTTGATGGTAAGCTTTCCTCTAGCCAAAAAGGAATACCACATAAGAGGAATCAGTAATGATACTAATGAAGGGATGAATAGGGATTTAATGACTCCGATCGAGGAGAGCTGCCCATGAATCCAAAGCATGGTTGTTGTGACATCCCCAATCGGGGTGCATGCTCCTCCTGCGTTTGCTGAGACTACCACAATGCAGCACAAGAAAAGCCTTTCAGAGCGCTCGGGAACAAGCTTTCGAAGCAGAGAGACCATGAGAATAGTCGTGGTCAAATTATCTAGAATGGATGAGAGAAAGAAGCTGAAAAATGCCACGATCCAAAGCATTTTTCTTTTCGATTGTGTCTGAATTCTGTCTGTAATGATTTTAAACCCGCGATGGGAGTCGATTTGTTCAACAAGAGCCATCGCTCCGATCAGGAAAAAGATAATCTGAGAAACCTCAGAGAGGTAATGTCCAAGAAGTTTAATATTTTCACTTGAGGAAACCGTGCTGCTGAGTAAATAAATCGCCCAACAAAGAACGGCAATCAAAAGTGCAACAGCAGTTTTGTTAACCTGGATAGAATGCTCTAAAATAATTGCTAAATATCCGATGCAAAACACAAGGATAATAAGAAATGTTCCATTACTGAAAATATCCATATAAAGACCCCTGCTCTGAATCGTAAATGAAAATTTTTATTGTTTTCACTTAGGCCAAAAAAAACAAGAAGGAATCATGATACTTCCGAAAAGAATAGCAAGAATAACTGCGCGCAGAAAAATGGATGGAGGCGTGCTGATCAGCGATGCTGCTGCCATTTCTTCGATCCATGGTTTTCCAAACAACGGAATAGCTGTTGCAAACGCAATGACTGTCCCGGTGATGAGAATTTGAGCAGGCGCACCAGCTAGCAGGCTAAGAGCAATAGAAAATAATACTGAAAGAGCAATCGACCTTGGCATCATATGAAGTGCAAGCTGCCCTAGCAGAAAAAAAAGGGGAAGGATGCAAAAAGCACATCTAAAGCGAATGCATGTCGCAAGATATCCATTGAGCCCGCTTGAAAGCATCGCGAAGAAAAAAAGTGTGGCGCTAAAAATCTCTAACAAAAGAGGCAATGGAAACTCATTGCGGAAAGTCATTTTGACAGGCGCTGCTCGCAACATCATAGAGAAGAGTCCTGCCGATAAAAAGGCTGTGCCGACAGGAACTCCAAATAGTGTCGATCCTATTGCTGCAAGAAAGAGAATACAGACAGCTATCTTCTTCCAAAGGAGCGGCTTGAAACCAGTTGTTGCCTGTAAAAGTGCAAATAACTGCTGCTTGCTCGCAGGAGTCTTGTCAAATAATCGATGAAAAAAAAGAAAGAAAAAAACGGACAGGAGAATGGGCAGGATCGCTAAGGGTAAAAAAATGAAAATATGGGAAAGGATATCGGCGGTTGTTAAAGAGTACAGGAAAAGCAAAAGCAAGTTCGTCGGAGTGCCAATCGCTGTTCCTAAGCCGCCCACTGCGATCAAATAACAAAATGCATAACCAAATGGAGCTGATTGTTTTCGCCCTAATAGAGAATAAAGCACTGTCTGGAGAAAATACCGGTGATGCAAAAAGGCTCCGCAAAATGGAGCGTACAACACACTATGCCGTAAGGAGGACAACCAAGCGATAATTGTGGCAAACACACCCTGTTGCTGCATGGATTTTCCGAGAAACCAAAGCCCAAGCGCCGCTAAAATAGCTTGACTAGATGCTGCTTGATAAATTTGTTTAGAGTGGATAATCCCTGCCAAAGCTGCTAGCAAAGCAACGATAGTAAAGATGAGATCGCGTGGAAAAGTTTTATTCAGTTTTGAAAAAAAGATCCCCAAAAATAAAAGGAAGATGACGACACTTCCCTGCCAGCTTAAGTGGGCAATTTCAAGCAAACTACTTTCGGGCATCGCAACCTCTGTTTGCTTTAAGAAATTCCAGCTTGGATAATATCATGCATGCGAAGAATGCCAACTACCTTACCTTGTTCAACTACGGGAAGAACCATAACAAATCTCTTAGGATCCTTCTGCATAATTTTGAGCGCATCCCAGGCCAGTTTTGTACTCTCAATTGTAAGGGCGGCAGGTGTCATGAGATCTTTAATCGGTTCAGCAAGAACAGCAGAGCCCTGAGACTGTAGAGCTCGGCGCAAATCCCCATCGGTAAAAATGCCAAGTAAGTTCTTTTCATCAGCTACAAGTAAAGCTCCACATTTTTTGTTGGTCAGCTCAACCAAGAGATCAATCAACTTATCTTCTGGCCTTACAAGTGGAATATGACTCCCTTTACACATCAATTCATCAATAGTCACAGACATTTTCTTGCCGATTGCCCCTAGAGGGATGGTTCAGCGCATAAGCAGAAAGATCAAAGCCTTTAGCACGCATAAGAGCGATAGTTAAAAGATCTCCGAACAGAAGCTGAACTGTCGTGGATGAAGTCGGCGCAAGATCGAAAGGACAGAGCTCTTTTTCAAAGGGAAGATGCATGAAAAGATCACAGCTTTTAGCAAGACGGCTATGCGGATTAGACACAATGGCCAGCGACCGGGATTTCCGTTTTTTTACAAAAGGAACCAAACTCAGGAGCTCTTGGGTCTCTCCGCTTCGACTCATGACGATAAATAGATCATTTTCAGAGAGGATTCCGATATCTCCATGCAATAAATTCGTCGGCGGCAAGTAAAGCGCCTTTGTCCCTGTAGAGATCATCGTCATTGCAATTTTTTCTGCAATGATTCCACTTTTACCAACCCCAGTAAAGATGATGAGTCCTTTGGTGTTTAGACATTCGTGGACAACTTGAGCGACAGCAGTTAAATCGAGGCTATCAAAATATTGCTCGATGTTACGCCTTTGTTCGTTTAACAGTTCAGCTAGCATTTAAAATAAAAACTACGTTTACGCTAAAAACCTGAAGTATACGAGAATCGGTTTTTCCTTGCACTCTTGCAAAAATTTATTTATACCGAACACAATTCTTAAATCATGTTCGGTATCAATCTTAACGGAGAGAAAGGATGTCTCAATCTAAAATTCCTATCACTGTTGCCTATGGAGACGGAATCGGCCCGGAAATCATGGATGCAACACTGCATGTGCTCAATGAAGCTGGCGCCCCACTAGAACAACACATGATTGAGATTGGTGAAAAACTCTATTTGAAAAACAGTCTGAATGGGATATCCAACCCAAATCATGGGAGACAATCCGCCACTCAAAAGCTTTCCTAAAAGCGCCGATCACAACACCTCAAGGAGGTGGATTTAAAAGTTTAAATGTGACCGTGCGAACAACCTTAGGCTTATATGCGAATGTTCGCCCCTGCGTCTCCTATTCTCCATTTTGACGACAAAACATAAAAGGGATGGATGTCGTGATCGTCCGAGAAAATGAAGAAGATCTCTATACTGGGATTGAGTACAGGCAAACTCCTCAAATCTACAAAGCACTTAAAATGATTTCTCGTCCGGGTATTGAAAAAATCATCCGTTACGCTTTTGAGTATGCCCGACATCATAACCGGAAAAAGGTCACCTGTTTTTCTAAAGATAACATCATGAAAATCTCCGACGGACTATTCCATAAAGTCTTGAACCAGATTGCTCAAGAATATCCCGATATTCAAAACGAGCACTGGATCGTCGATATTGGCGCAGCCAAGTTTGCCGATACTCCTGAAATCTTCGATGTCATCGTGATGCCGAATCTCTACGGCGATATCCTCTCCGATGTCGCAGCTCAAATTTCAGGATCTGTTGGACTTGCAGGATCTGCCAATATTGGAGACCTGGGCGCAATGTTTGAGACAATCCACGGTCGGCTCCAAGTAGCGCAGGACAAAATATGGCCAACCCTTCAGGGCTTATGTTAGCAAGTCCGTACTCATGTTGGTCCATTCAGAGAAACAAGATGGCCGAAAGAATCCACAATGCTGGCTCCAAGCGATTGAAGAGGGATTTCACACCTATGATATTTTTAAAGCAGGGCTTAGCGGGAAAAAGTCGGTACAAAAGAATTCGGCTCGGCAGTTGTGAAATGCCTGGGAAAAAACCCTCAATACCTTGCTTCCTGTCTCCTATCAGGGAGCTCAAAAAATTCTCAAGTCAATGCCACTCTCACTTCGATACAAGCACGCGTCTAAAAAGAGAGCTCGTCGGTGTCGATGTCTAGGTCGATTCTAAAGATACAGGAGAGAGCTTTGTGAAACAAACTACTTCGCTGAAAAAAATCCATGGGCCCATTATCCCTGCAGATGATCAGCAACCGTGGCGCGCGCATATGGCCAGAGGGCACCCAGAGACATTTTGCATCGATCAGTACCGCCTGCGCTTTATGCATAAAGCCAAAGAACTGCAAGTGACAAAAAACGATATCCTCAAAATCATTCAAGAGGTACAGAACTTAGGCTAGGATGTGACAGGAACAGAGAATTTATATAACTTTGATGGCCGGCCAGCATTTTCATCGGCAGAGGGATGACTGATATCATTCCCTCTTATCATTGGCATTAAAAACTCACTAAGCCGGATCTTCTTCAAGGTGTTTTTTTAGCGTTCCTAAAAAACCGCAGCCATACATTCCATCAAGAACGCGATGATCAAAAGTAAGAGAAATGTGCACCATCGAACGAATGGCGAGAATGTCATCTTCGAGAGGCACCACTTTTTTGCAATTGCTCCGACACCGACGATTGCGACCTCCGGATAACGGATGATCGGAACCCCGATCTGCACACCTGACATCCCAAAATTAGTCATGGTAATCGTGCCATCAGTACATCATCTGTGGACAATTTACCCAAACGTGCTTTATTCGAGAACTCGCTAATTGCTCTGTGCCGATTCGATCATCCCCAAGCGCTGACAATGTTTAACAACAGGAACTATTAATCCTTGCTCAACGCTAACAGCAAGACCTAAGTTGACAAAGCGTTTTCACAAGGATCGTATCCCCTTCGAAAGAAGAATTAATGAAGGGAAATTCTTGAAAGCATTCGGTGATCGCCTGTGCAACAAAGGTGGTGATGGTCAATTTAAATCCATGTTTACTAAAAGGTTTCCTTTTCCTTCTGAATCCATTTGATTATATTGGTTATGTCGACCTCGGTCACCAAAGTCGCATGCGGAGCCTCATAAAAGGAGCGGACCATATTATCGGCGATCGCTTTACGCATACTGGTCATTTTCAGCCGCTCAATATCAACACCAGAATTCAATGAAGAGATCACAGTTTTTGAAGCGATTGGGCAGGGTTTTGCCACTTTCAATTTTTTATCAACATACTCCTCTAGATCGTTCTTCGTTAGCCTTCCTCCCATGCCAGTTCCTGAAATTCTTTCCAGCTCTTCCAATCCGATGTTGTTCTCCCTTGCTATACGTAGCAAAGCAGGAGAAAAAAAGTTTTTCATGTCTTGGTTCTGTTCAGCAGAAGAAATAGATGCTGCAGCCATAACTGAAGAGCAAGCTGCATCTACCATTTCTACATGAGAATTTCTTTTTGCAATCACCGCAATCAGCGCACCGACTGGAAGTTCCTGATCAGTATTAGCATGAATCTCTTTTAGAATGCCCGCTGCAGGCGAGGGAATCTCGCTATTGACTTTGTCAGTAGCAACTTCTAGGAGAGGTTCATCAAGATGGACAGGATCGCCAATTTTTTTAAACCATTGAACAATTGTCGCGCTGTGGATGCTTTCTCCAAGTTTAGGCAATAGCACTCTAATATCTTCGCTCATTTTTCAACCTTATCCAATATATTTTTAATGAGATCATCCCAATGCTCTTTGCCAAATGAGATTTTTAATTCAATCGCCACTGGAATAATGCTAAGAGGAAAACAAGCATTAGCTAACAGGATGCGGTCTAATTTCACAAAATCTTTTTCCGTGCATAACAGAGCCTCAGCTCCTCTATCACGGCATTTTTTAGCAAATTTCTCAAGCTGGCTGATAGTCAAAGATCCATGATCTTTAAGAATAAAAGTGTCGACAATTTCTGATTTTAAGTCACGCACGGTCTGAAGAAACTTGGCTGGCTGACCGATCCCACAAAATATGCCCACCTTCAGCAAAGCAAACTGCTCTTTATTCAAAACCTCGATCCTTGTCCCGATCATAGGCGCGCTCGTCAAATGTGCAACAACAGCCTGAACCTGCTGGTAGATTTCAAAATCATTCACATGCGTTGCCACAATCCAATCGGCACTCTGCAATCTTTTTGGAGAATCTCTTAGAAGCCCCCACGGCAAAAATCTTCCCCTAGAAAGAGGATCGCTCCCATCAATAACGACGATTTCGATATCCCGTTCCAAGCGGCGATGCTGCATCCCATCATCGAGAAGAAGACACTCGATCCCCTCTTTCACAGCCAATTGACCACTTTTAGCGCGATCGGCACCCACCCAAATGTGAGCTTTGGTCTTTTGTGCTAATAAGTAAGGCTCATCTCCACATTCCTTTGCAGAACATATAGGCCCTTTTCCAGAAGAAATCTTCTTCATGGCTCCCGATCTTTCCATTTCAGACCTAAATCCACGCGTCAAAATCCCCAGCCGCATCTTATCCTGCAAAGATCTTGCCAACAAATGCACAACTGGGGTTTTTCCTGTTCCCCCAACAGCAATATTGCCGACGCTGACCACAGGAACTGCAAGCTTTATATCGAGAAAAAAAGCCTTTATTATAAGCAAAATTCCTTGCAGCAATGATAAAACGGTATGCACCGCTTGAAAGCATAAGGCATAGCCTGATAAAAGGAGCCTTTTTCTCGCCCCGAATCACTTGAAGAATGCTGCTTTCTAAATCCACAAAAGAACCATCTTTGTTTGATCCGCATTTTACCACAGGTTGAAGAATTCGCGCGATCAGAACGTGACTGCTCCCTCGCCTAAAGGCGAAGGCTTCTAGGGATCGCTCCCAGGCCATCCAATCCGAGGGCCAAAATATTCTGCGCCGCATTGAGATCCCTTGTTACCCTATACCCACATTGTGAACAGCAATGGGTTCTTTCGGAGAGTTTTTTCTTCTCCCGATAGCCACACTGGTAACAATCTTGCGTTGTATAGGCAGGGTTCACCATTCCTAACTTCCTACCAGCTTCTGCCGCTTTGTAGGTAAGGAACTGAAGAAACTGATTCCAACTAGCGTCTGTAATGCTCTTTGCAAGCCAAGACTTTTCCATCATGGTTTTAATATCTAGGTCTTCTATGCAAATATATTGATATGGATCGATGATTTTTTTAGACTCTTTGTGACAAAAGTCTTTTCTTTGATTGCTGATCTGTTCATGGATTTTGGCTACCACTTTACCTTTTTTTCTTCTGACAACAGTCCCTTTCTCTAACTTGGCAAGTTTGCGTTGTGCTTTTGCAAGCTTCTTCTCACCTTGTCTAAAAAATCTTGGATTGGCGATCTCCTGTCCGTTCGACAAAGTAGCAAAATGCTCAAGACCTACATCAATCCCAATCGCCTCCTGTTTGGCAGGCAGAGGATCTACATTTAATTCACAAGAAAAAGAAACGTTCCAATCTCCTGAGGCATTTTTACGCAAAGTGCAAGTTTTGATCTCTCCTTCGATAAGACGATGCATCTTAACGCAGATGTGACCCAGTTTCGAGAGTTTTAGCTCTTTCCCAACAAGAGAAAATCCGCTTTGCGGATAGCAAAAGCTATTGTATCGATGCATGCCGCGAAATCGGGGAAATCCAGGCTTTTCTCCTGCTTGACATCGTCTAAAAAATGCCTCAAACGCCTTATCCAAGCGATCAGCGACATTTTGTAACACTTGGGAATGTACTTCGAAAAGAGCAGGCCTTTCTTCCTTGAGAAGGGGTAAAAACATGCTTTGTTGGTATTTAGATAGAGAAAGATCCAATTCTTCATGGGCTAACTTGCGTTGCTCAAGCAATGCATTATACAACCAGCGGCATTCATCGAGCTGAGCTTGCAATGCACGAGCCTGCTTCTTTGTGGGGCGCAATCTGAATTGAAATGACTTTCGCACTAACATGGCACTATGCTAAAATTTGGCCTATGAATCAGTCAATCGATTTAAAGTGACTGTCTCCAAATTAGTGAATAGTCTGAAGGGAGTCTCGTCCAGGCTGATTAGAAAAAAGAATGACGCAAGCATCCGAAATGCATTATGGGGCAACAATCTTTGGTCTCCTAGCTATTTTGCTGGAGCTTGCGGAGGCGCTCCTCTTTCTGTGATTCGACAATACATCGAGCAACAGCAATCACCTCAAACTTGAAACAGCGCAATTCATCTCGATCGTAAACGACCAAGTTTTCTTGCGTCAGGATA
>CAWCKK010000011.1:0-146066 GCA_963796135.1 uncultured Acidobacteriota bacterium
GGGAATATTGAGCTGAATGCGGTATCTGGGAACACAGTGTTAGGAGGCACCACTACTTTTAACTCTGGAAGTGGGAGCATCTTGATCGGCACGGCCGGGACTAACGCTGCCTCGATCAACTCTAACCAGATCCAGCAAAGCTTGACGATCCAAACCTCAGGGGCCGGTGCCATCACCTTTGCAGGCCCTGTCGGGACGACCTCTCCTTTTTCGAGCTTTTCCTCTCGACTGGAACCGGGGCGATTGCCTTTGACGGGGCCACACTGCTTGGCGGTCCTGCGATTTTAGGCACGCAAGGAGGTGCTGTGAGTTTTGCAAGCACTCTGGATGCCTCGACGATCACAACAAGCGCTGGCACAAATCAGTTGATGAATTTAACGATCGATGTCCCTTCAGGAACCAATGGGATCACCTTCACAGGAGCTGTCGGTAAAACCGGACCGCTGAATGTAGTCACTCTTTCAACAGATGGGTCTGCTATTACCTTTAGCGACTTTTTCTGTTTTTCCTCACCGACAACCCCAAGCACTATAACGACAAATACAGGGGAAGCAGCAGGCGGTGCCGTGAGCTTTGGGGTGCCCGGTGTTAAAATCGGAGGGCCTCTGAATATCACCACAGGCGGCGGGGCTGTCACCTTTAACGGACCTGTCAACGGCGATGTTGCGGGAAGAGCGTTGACGGTGAAACTCAGGAGCGGGCCTGATCGAATTTGTTACTAACCTCGGAAATCTACAGCCCCTCGGCAATCTGAATCTGTCTACGACCTCTGGGAGCATCAGTTTCAACGCGACAAGCGGAACGACAAGTTTAGGCGGAAATACGACCCTGATTTCCTCCGATGGGGGAAGTATCGCATTTTTACAAAGTGTGAGCACCGTTGTTCCAGGTATTGCCTTTAATGCGTCTACAACAGGAGCGGGAACGATTTCTTTAAGCAACTCAACCGGTAACCTTTTGTCTTTGGGAAGTCTTGCGTTAACAGCGCAAAATGGAGCTATCACTTGGAACCAAGCGCTGACTTTAGCAGGAATGGGATCGATTGCGACAGCTAATGGATCGATTGCGTTTGGTTCTACAATGGATAGTGGTGCGACACCTTGCGAGCTGAATATTAGCAAACAGGATCTGCAGGATCGATTACCTTCACAGGAGCCGTAGGGGGTCGCAGCCCGTTGGGATCGATTGTTCTCACCTCAGGCGGCGCCCCTGTGACTTTTGACAGCACGTTGAGTTATATCGGCGATCCTTTGATTAATACTGTAACAGCAGCAGGAGGCGGCAGCGCTACATTTACAGGGGCTGTGATTGCAGGGGGGAATACGTCGATTGCGACCAACGGAGGCGCTGTGATTTTTTCAAGCAGTGTCGATTCTGCGACGGCCGGATTCGGAACCTTCAACGTCGATGCAGGAAGTGGCGCGATCACTTTTTCAGGACCCATCGGGGCAGCGCAGAGCTTTGATAGCCTGCTCTTAAATTCAAGCACGACCATTACCCTAGCTGGCATCGGCGGTCAAACTCCGGGAACTGTGTATTCTACGTTTGTGGGCAATTTGAGAACTCCAGCAACGATTCATTTCACAGGGACCTCCTATAATGGAGCCAACCAACAGTACACAGCGGGAACAAGCTTTGACTTTTCTTCAGCGGGCACCATCAATGTCACCTCTAACGGCACCCCGATTCAATTTACAGGGGCGCCCATTTCCTTAGCCGGCAATTTTAATGTGAGTAGCAACGGGGGAAGCATTGTCCTCTCACAGCTTCTCTATACTGGAGCTGGGATGGGCAACGTCACTGTCAATGCAGCAGGGGCCAATTTGGCAATGAATGGGATGGGAACCGGGTCTGGCCAGTTTGGAACCACTTTGCTCGGATCCTCTGGCAACTTAGGGGGAACTCTTTTTCTTTTAGGCCCGATTTACACAAATAGCTTGATCGGCTACGCCCAGGAGGTGTTGTTGGGGAGCACAATCACAGCTGGAACTGTTTCGCTCACAGGTTACGGCGATGTTCTTAACTTATCCACGCCTGTGCTAGTCACGACAACAGGGGCTGCGTATTTCAATGCTTGGACCGGCACCGTGGGTAGCGTCGTCAGTCCTTTAGAGCTGAATAGCGGCGGGACGATTTGGGTCGGAGCTCCCACATTAGCTGACATTAATGGCAGCGGGACTGTCACGCCAAACCCGGCAAATATCCCCTGTATCATTATCAACAATGGCGTGCAAACATTGCCCACAAGACCTTGTACGACAGGGGGCGTGGGCCCTCCAGGACCCCAAGGTCCCTCAGGTCCTCAGGGCATCCCAGGCCCCCAAGGGCCAGCAGGCGCTCAAGGAGCAGCTGGGGTGTGCTCTGGTTGCACACCTTCAAGGCGGCATGCAACGCAGAAGGCAGCCTTTCCCCATTATTTTTATGTTCCCGGCATCTACAACCAAATTTACAATCTAGGGGATTACTTCTATTTTCAACCGGATTGGGTAAACACAACGTATATGGAATCTTACGCCTCGGCTCCGATTTATGGCGGCGCGAAAAGGGTCCAAGCTAAGGTATGAATTGGAAAATGAGTCGATTAGACATCTTGCGCAGCCTGGTTTTCTTGATAAATTTGCGCTTTTTGGTCCATCCCTTACAAAACCTTTTCGCCTTGTGTTCACACAGGGTGAAAAGGTTTTTTAAGGGATGGGCAGGAAAATCTTGCCTTTTCTATCTGATTTTTACCCTCCTTTTTAGAGCGCATGCTTTGTATGGGGTTTATGCTTATGTAGTCGATGGCAACGGTGGGGGCCTGCACCTCATTGACACAGAATTAAATCAGTTGCTAACGACAATCCCCATGTTTAATTCTGCCAACGGTGTGAGCATTAGCCCTGATAAACGCTTTGTTTACGCTGCCAATAACGGCAGTGTTGTGATCGTCGATACAGCGTCGAATCGCGTAATCAATCAAATTTTCCTTAATGCGATTACGCAGGGAGCGGTGAAGGTCGCCCCGGATGGGCGCCATCTTTATATTCTCGGGTTCAATACGGATCCTTATATCACTGTGTTTGATTTAAAGAAGGAGATCATTGTCGCTAGGGTTTCTCTGGGAGTTCATGCAGATGGAGGGGAATGGATAGAATTTACTCCCGATGGCCGTTTTGCCTATGTGACTCCATTTAATGCATCGGCTGGCGTCTTTAGAAGAGACACCTCTTCTTACGAGGTTGCCGACATTCCCATTGGCCCAGGAAGGTATTCCAAGGCCAGAAGAGATGGTTTTTTCCCCAGATGGCCGTACGATGTACGTTTCTCTTTCTGCTTCTGGTGAGGCAGTAAGTGGTCAAGTCGTTATCTTTGACGTTGAGTCTAATCAGCAGATTGGAGTCATTGAGGGTGGAGGACCCAACAGTAGTGACCCCGAAGGACTAGCTATCACTCCAGATGGGCGATTTTTATACGTAGGCAATTTGGATGGCGGGATTTCTATCATCGATACAGCATCGCATTTGACAGTAGGGCTGATCTTTGGTCTATCGGCAGGAGGAGTGGAACAGAGGCTCAAAATGACAGACGATGGAAAATTTCTTTATGTTACCGGATTCAAAATAGTGCAAGTTGTCGACCTTTCCCTCAACAGGATTGTAGCAAACATTCCCATTCCTGGGAATGCATTCCCGGCAAATATAGTTTTCGGTGGGTAAAACGCCATGAATAAAAGCGCAAAGACAACTCGCCGCCTTTTGGAGCAAAGATCTCCAAGGGGCACAGTGGGTCGTCGATTTGCCAAAGACAGGCCGGCACCCAGATGCAAATGTTTGCGCTAAAGACGCTGTCGATACCGCTGTCTCCCCCGCATTGACCAAGCAACTGTGCGTCTTTGCAAGAGAAAAAACTTGCAGTTAGTCGACCTGTTTAGAAGCGCGTTTGGGGGATTTTGCAACGCTACACAGGGCAAGAGGATTTCATCATCGGGTACAATGCTCTCCCGATGCGCTTTGAGATCCAAACCATCTAGCAGTTTTCAAGATTTGCTCAAACAGACCCTCCAATGGGAAAAAAGGACAAAGCCTGATCAGAGTTGCCCTTATGCAGAGATTGTAAAAGCGGTCAGAGGCAAGCAAGCCCACCTGACCCAGCCTCTTTTCAACGTCTGTTTTTCTATGGAAGACAGTGCGGATAAAGGCTGTCTTAAGATTGCCGCTAAAACCTTGATCGTTGACCTTTCCTTAACAGTTTTTAAAAAGGAAGGGCAGATCCGTTTGCGGTTTGAGTTCTCGGCGTCTCTTCAAGATCGCTCTTTTATTGAGCGGATGGCCAAAAACTTCCAGGTCTTTCTTAAAGAGGGGATCACATACCCCAAAAAGAAATCGCCGCTTTGGAGCTGCTGACAGGACAAGAAAAGCGCAAGCTGCTCAAATTGGCCCTTGGGCCTAAAACGCACTACCCGCGCGGCAAAAGCGTTGTCGCTATTTTTGAAGAGATGGCTGCAAAATACCCAAAGCATATAGCCATCCGCTTTTTAGGGATGCAACTGCGCTATCAAGAGCTCAATGAAAGGGCAAATCAGCTTGCCCGCTATCTCCAGAAACAAGGGGTTAAGAAACAGGAATTTGTCGGGATTTACCTAGAAAGGTCGATCGATCTATGCGTGGGGATTTTAGGGATTTTGAAAGCAGGTGCTATCTACGTTCCCATCGATGCCAGCTACCCGATGGAAAGAAAGCTCTACATGATCAAAGACACAGGACTCAAAGTTCTCATCACAGAGTCCTCTTTTGTCGAGCAGTTTCCCAAAGAGCATCTCCATTTTGTCTCTTTGAAAAAGATCGATCTTTCCCCTTATCCCAAGGCGAATCTCAAAGTCAAAATCAAGCCGTTGGATTTAGCTTTTGTCAATTACACCTCGGGCACAACGGGAAATCCCAAAGGGGTCCAGCTTTACCACCGCTGTATCAACCGGCTTGTCACAGCGCCCAGCTGGGCTAGCTTTTGCCCGGATGACCGGTTTTTGCACATTTCGAACATCTCCTACGATGCGATTGTACATGAGCTTTGGGGCGCTTTTTTAAACGGGGCCACCCTTTGCATTTACCCTCAAATCAAGCTCTCCCCAGATGAAATCGGCAAGTTCATCGTCAAAGAAAAAGTGACCCAGATTGTCTTTACCTCCCGTTTATTTACGTTGATGGTGGAAGAGGCCCTTGAATATTTAAAAGGGGTGCGCTGCATCTGTGCAGGCGGGGAGGTGATGTCGGTTAAGCATGCGAAAATCGCTTTTGAAAACCTCCCCTCTTGCCAGGTCACCAACGTGTGCGGCCCTACAGAAAATACCACTCAGACGACAACGTATCCCATCGTGGACACAAAGGGGTTAGAACACGAAGTTCCGATTGGCCGGCCGATCGGACACACCTCCGTCTATGTTTTAGACCGCAACCAGCAGCTTGTTCCCTTTGGGGCAAATGGAGAGCTTTGCACAGGGGGGGATGGCCTTGCCAAGGGGTATCTGCATCGGCCTGAGCTAACCTCTGAAAAGTTCATCCCGAACCCTTTTGGCACAGGGCGCCTGTATCGCACAGGGGATCTTGTCCGCTACCTTCCAGATGGAAACCTCTCTTTCTTAGGAAGGATCGACACCCAGGTGAAAATTCGGGGATTTCGCATTGAGCTCAACGAAGTCCAGGAGGTGATCCGCCTTTTTCCTCAAGTTTCCGACTGCATTGCGATTGCCCGCGAGGATGTTCCCGGAAATAAACAGCTAGTGGCTTATATAGAAGCAAAGGGGAAGAGAACAATCGATACCGAGGCACTTAAAAAGTGGGTGGCTTCCAAACTCCCCTCTTTTATGGTTCCGAGCTTCTTTGTCATCCTCGACAGATTTCCCATGACCCCCAATGGAAAAGTGGATCGCAAAGCTTTAAAACCCCCCGCGTCCCCATCGAAGAAAGAAGCTGACTTTAAAACAGGGACAGAAAAAGCAGTCGCTGAAATCTGGATGCATCTGTTGCACTGCAAATCGGTTAACCGCAGCGACCACTTTTTTAAAATCGGAGGCGACTCGATCCATGCGATGCAGGCAACTTCCCAAATCAAAAAGGCCTTGCACTGCGAGATCTCGGCAGGGGCGATCTTTGAGCACCCGATTTTAGCCGATTTTGCAAAGAAGATCGACTCCCTTAAAAAGTCTCAATCGCAGGCAATCCCGAAGAGAGAAGTGTTTTCTCCCGTGGGACTTTCTTTCAACCAGGAATCGCTTTGGCTCATGGATAAGCTCCATCCCCACGCTACGCTGCAGTACATGGTCTTTCACGCCTATCGGCTCAACGGAAAGATCGATATTGCCAAATTGAAAAAGTCGTTGGAAAAGATTGTAGAGCGGCATGAAATCTTGCGCACTTCCTTTGTCGAAAAAAATGGAAAGGCCCTTCAATGGATTGAGCCTAAAGGCAGAGACTTTTTTATTGAGATGAAGGTCAAAAAGCCAAGCCAAGCTCTGGCGCAGATGGAGGCGCAATTGACCTTGGGGATGGACTTAAAAAAGCTGCCTCTTTTCCAGGTGTTGTTTGTCAAAGTAAGGGACGATCTTCACTTTTTAAGCATTCGGGTGCACCACATCCTTTTCGATGTTCTGTCTTATGAGAATTTCTTCAAGGAATGGAACGCCATCTATTCATCAAAGCAGCTGCCAGAGCTTCCGATTCAATACGCAGACTATGCTCTTTGGCAAAGAAAATGGGTAGAGAGCAAAGAGGTGGAAAGCCAACTGGAGTTTTGGAAAAATCAGCTTCAATCTGCGCCGGAGCTTCTGGAACTGCCCTGGGATAAACCCAGGCCGCCGGTTTTTTTAGGCAACGGTTCCAATGAAGGGATGCGACTTTCAAAAGGGTTGAGCGTTGCTTTAAAGGAGCTGGCGCAAAAAGAGGGGATCACCCTCCACGTCCTACTTTTTGCCGCCTTCCACGTACTCCTCTACCGTTTGAGCGGCAAAAGAGAGATTGTGGTGGGAACCCCCTTTGCCAACCGCACAAGACAAGAGTTAGACCCGCTGATCGGCTATTTTCTGCAGATGTTTATCCTCCGATCCGATTGTGGGGACAACCCTTCCTTTTCTACCTTTTTATTCAATTTAAACCTTTTGATGTTAGAGTGTTATAAAAATTCAGACATCCCTTTTGAAAAGATTGTCACCGTAGTCAATCCTCTGCGGGACCCCAGTTTTAATCCTCTGTTTCAGGTTCTTTTTGCCTTTGAAAACATCACAGGGTTTCAAAGGCAGCTTGCAGGGGTGAACCTCGAGACGCTCGATCTTCAAACACAGACAGCTAAATTTGATTTGAGCCTTTTTATGTTTGATGCAGAAGAAGGGTTAGAGTGTCGGTTTGAGTACTGCACCGACCTTTTTGAAACGGAGACAATAGAGAGAATGCTGTCCCATTTTCACACCCTTTTAAAAGGGATTGTGAAAAACTCGGAAGAAAAAATTGCTCTATTGCCGATCCTCTCTCATGAAGAGCGGCACCAGATGACAGTCGACTGGAACAAGACAGGGGCTAAATACCCCAAAGATAAGGCAGTGCCAGAGCTGTTTGAAGAGATGGTCGAAAAATTCTCCGATCACCCCGCTGTGCGCTTCCAAGGAAAAGAGATGAGCTACGATGAGCTCAATCAAAAGGGAAATCAATTTGCTAGATATTTGCAAAAATTAGGCGTTCAAAAATCGGATTTTGTCGGCGTTTACTTAGAAAGCTCGGATAGTCTCATTGTCGTCATCTTAGGGATTTTAAAAGCAGGGGCTGTGTATGTGCCCATCGATGCCAGCTATCCTAAGGAGCGAAAACTCTACATGATCGAGCATACCGATTTGAAGGTTTTGATTAGCCACCCCTCTTTTGCAAGCCAATTCCCAAAAGAAAAAGTCCGAGTTGTCAACTTCCATCCAGAGGATTTTATCCACTGCGCTCCTTCTAACCTAAACATCCCCATCGACCCCAAAGATTTGGCCTATATCAACTACACCTCTGGTTCTACCGGCAAACCCAAAGGGGTCCAATATACCCATCTTGGGATCGTGCGCCTTCTTAAAAATCCCACCTGGATGAAGATCGGCCCCAACGACAGAATGCTTCAGATATCCAATGTCTCCTTTGACATGTTGGCAGCTGAAGCTTGGGGAGCTCTTTTAAACGGTGCAACCCTCTGCGTTTACCCTAAAAGATCATTTTCACCGGAAGATCTAGGGAAATTTCTCGTGAGTCAAAACATATCCCACCTCTATCTCACAGCCCGCCTATTTACTCTGATGGTGGAAGAGGGGTTGGAGTATATGAAAAAAGTGCGGTTTTTTGCCTCCACAGGAGATGTGATGTCAGCTCATCACGCCAAGGTAGCCTTTGAGAAGCTATCTGCCTGTCAGATCGTCAATGCTTATGGACCCACCGAAAATCACATCACGACCACCTACACTCTGGATTCAGATACCCCCCTTGTTCCGATTGGGCGCCCTGTACAAGGGACGCAACTCTATATTCTCGATTCCCACCTTCAACCTGTTCCCATTGGAGCTCATGGAGAGCTCTTTATTGGAGGCGATGGGCTTGCTCGCGGGTATTTAAAAGATCCCGAGCGGACCGAAGAAAAATTCATCCCCAACCCCTTTGGACCGGGCAAACTCTACCGGACGGGGGACTTGGTCTGCTATCTGCCCGATGGAAACATTAAGTTCTTGGGAAGAATCGATACACAGGTCAAAATTTTCGGCTTTCGCATTGAGTTAGATGAGGTAGAGGAGGTAATCCGGGGATATCCCAAGATCTCAGACTGCATCGCCATGGCTCACGAAATGAGCCCCAATGAAAAGCATTTGGTAGTTTACATCGAGCCCAAAGAAGAGCAAAAGCTCACTGTCGATGAAATCCGCACCTATGTCGCCTCGCATCTGCCGAAACATTCCGTGCCGAGCTATTTTGTCCTCTTAGATAAGTTTCCCCTAACCCCCAATGGCAAAGTCGACAGGAAAAAACTCCCCTCACCGAAGGCAAGTTTAAAACAAAGAGCCTTTACCCCTCCTGCAACAGAGAGTGAAATCAGGATTGCCAAAATCTGGTCCCATCTTTTAAAAATTCCCAAAATCAGCAGACAGGACAACTTTTTTCATATCGGGGGCCATTCTATTCTCGCCATGCAGCTTAACTCGATCATTAAAAAAGAGTTTGAAATGGAAGTTCCCGTCAGCCTGATTTTTGAGCAATCGACTCTTGAAAAATATGCAGATAGCATCGATCACATCAAAGTCAAAGGAATCGGCTCTGTCTTTGCCCAAGAGCCATTTACTGCTTGGCGCGATCGGGAAGCTATCCTCGATCCTTCCATTACCTCCAAAGGAGCCGCCCCTGTTCAAAAAGCCCAATACACCCATCCCAAAAAGATCTTCCTCACAGGGGCAACAGGTTTTATCGGGGCTTTTTTTCTGAAAGAGTTGATTGAGAAAACAGAGGCTAAAATCTATTGCCTGTGCCGTGCTAAATCAAAAGAAGAAGCTTTGCAGCGCCTCATGAAAACCCTCCAAACATACCTGATTTGGAAACCCGAGTACAAAAGCAGAATGGAACCTGTTCCAGGGCGCCTTGAAGAGCCCCTTTTAGGTCTTGAGATAGGACACTTTGAAAAGCTTAGTCTGGAGATCGACTCGATCTTCCACATCGGAGCCTTTGTCAATCACGCCATGTCCTACGAGCAGCACAAGCTAGCCAATGTCTTTGGAACCCAAGAAGTGCTTAGGCTGGCAAGCACACACCGTTTAAAGCCGCTGCATTTCATCTCTACGGTGGCTGTTGTCGATGGGATTAAAACCATGCCGGTTCCAGAGGATGCCGACATCGAGCAAAGCCGGCAGATCGACAACGGCTATGTCCAAAGCAAATGGGTCGGAGAAAAAATGGTCCTGACCGCTAGATCCTATGGCATCCCCTGCAGTATTTTCCGATTGCCAAGGGTAAGCGGCGATTCGAAAATAGGCTCTGGGCCAACTGCAGATTTCTTCTGGCGCTTGATCCAAGCCTGCTTAAGCCTCAAGACGGCCCCAGAGGTCACCCTCTACGACGACCTCACCCCTGTAGACTACATCTGCCAAGCCATGCGCCTCATCTCGACTCAGCCCCAGTGGATCAACTCCCAGTTTCATCTTGTCAGCCCCTACCGGCTCTCTTACGTAGAAGCCTTCAAGTTTTTGAAAAAGCAGGGATACTCTTTTGCACTAGCTCCCTTCAACACATGGAAAAAAACACTCCTAGATCAGTCGATCCAAACAGGTGATTCTAGGCTTCAAGCCCTCGCAGCTCTTCTAGCAGACCTGGATTTTTCTCACCCCACCGCTGTGTTGACCTTGGCATCGGATCACGTGCATGCAGCCCTCAAGGGCTCTGCGATTAAATGCCCGAAAGTCGATGAAAGCCTTTTTGGCAAGTATGTCGACTACTATGAGAAGATAGGCTATCTTCCGGAAAGAGGCAGTGAATAAGCAACTGATTTTTTTTACTGACACCCCCCCTGAAGATAAAACTGCCATCCATATCTGGCTGGGTCAATCCGATCTTTCCCATGAGCACTCCTTGCGGAGCATCATCGCTCAGTATTTGGGTTCGTCCGCATTTCAATTGTCTAAAGGACCCACCGGCAAACTCCACCTTCCCTCTGCTTGCCTGCATTTTAACCTCTCCGATTGCCAAGAATGGGTGGCCATCGCCTTAAGTTGGCAGGCCCCTGTCGGAATTGATATTGAGAAGATTCGCCCCATCGAAGAGATGGAGCCATTGATTTGCGATTCTTACGCACCCCGAGAACAAGCCTATGTCCATGCAGCAAAAAATGGGGAAGAGACCCTTGTCAGATTTTGGCAAATCTGGAACCGAAAAGAAGCTTGTCTGAAGGCATTGGGACTTGGTCTACAAGACAACATGGCTCAATGGGATTGCAGCGGCGATGGCTGGATTTTTGTGAACCGAGTCTGGGTCCGATCGGTACCGTTAGAGCACCCCTTATCTGCTGCCGTTGCTATTGTCCCTGACTGATGAACCTATACCCAAACAACCTCAAAATTCGGTTGTAGGCGTTTTTTAGAAATGCCGCCTTTTAGTAATCAGAAGTGATTGATTACTAAGGAGGTGGCCCAATGGAAGGGAGAATTTCTATGAGCCAGGAAGAGTTAGGTCGTTTAGGAGTAATGACAAAGGGGATCTTCCCCTTAGGTTTCTTTAAGTCTTGGGGTCCCGTAGGGCCCTAATTTAAGGCCCGAGGGTGATTGTGAACTGTGTCGGAGGAGAGGCATTGGGGACGATGGTCGTCGTGTTGATGATGCTCAGCTCCGAGGAGTTATACGCGTTTACCGGCTGCAGGAACTGATAGTAGAGGTAGACGATAAACTCGTGGGTGCCCGTGGGGCCTTGACCATTGGAGTAGAGAATGCGCAAGGGATTAGAGCTATTCGACACTAGGCCTGGGACAGAGGTGCCGCTTGTCACGCTGATCCAGGGCCCGTCGCCTTGCTGGTATTGGAGCGTGCTTGCCATGGGATCGAGCAGATTGAAGACAACTGTGTAGCTAGAGGTGTCTGAATAGGGGTTGGGAATCGATGTGTCGACAGGGCCTAAGGTGATCCCGAGATAGGGGTTCGAACTTGTCGGTGTTAAATTAGAGGGGGTGATTGTCCCGCTAATGCCAAGGGAATCGTCAAAGTCATAAGCGTAGCACAATCCGACTCCATTTAAATCTCCAGAGACGGTGTTGCGCACGGCAACCGAGTGCAGCTGGGCCGCATAAAGATCCATCCATGGGCCGCCGGCAATCGAGGAATATTGGGGAGTGTAGTAATGGGGAATATTGGCAGGCTGCCAGGAGACCGCATCAGTGACGTTGATGGGGGTAGAAGCTGCCGTCCCAATTGCGCTTGGCAAAATGCCGACAGTGAAGACATCTCCAAAATAAAAGCCCAAGTTGGTCGCATCGGGAGAGGGGTCCGCCCCAGTTCCATTCATCAATTGGCTGCCGGAATACATCTTGAATGTATTCATATTCGCTTGGCTTAAAGAGCAAGTGGTCCCTGTATTTGGCCCTGAGACTCCCGTAAAGTTCAGAGTCAAATTCGGCGATGTGCCCGTTGCCACCCCTTCATACACAGTGGGACTGCCGCCGCCTGTAGATAGATACAGCGCTTTGGGAGAGGGGTTTGTGGAGAGATAGTAGCTGAAAAGGTCGGTTAAAAAGGAATCGGAATCCCCGTAAGATGTGCTGTTTAGATAATCGGATGGAAAAGGGGGGTAATTGTAGTTTTTAAACTGGGTTGGGCCTGGCTGCACAGCAGGGAGATGGAAAGAGGTGAGCCCTCCTTCAACCACAGGGTTTGCTGCATTGCCCAAGCTCTGCTTTGGAGATAAGATGCGCAAATAGGTCTGCAGTCCTGTTCCTGCGTAAGGGTTCGTATAAAAGGGGATGGCAAGTCTTTTCCAAACGGCATCACCAGTGTTATCGCCGGTGGTCAACCCGTTGACAACGCTTGTTAATATCGTGCTGCGAGTCGTGGCTCCGCTAGCCCCGCCAGCGCCAAATCCCGAAGGCAGAGCGTTGGGATTTTGAACCAAAGGAGTGACAGCGCTCGGGTAGGCGGGATCATAGGAGAAATAACTGATTTGAATGGGCAGTCCAAAAGCATCGACCTCTGTCGTGTTGACAGAAGCTGTCCAGGGGATATTAGAGGCTCCTCCCGATCCGCCGTTGGGGAAGAAAGTGATTTCCACCGATTCGTACAGGTTGCTGTAGTTGGGGTCGTAGAAAGCAAAATAGGTCGGGGCGACGATCTGGTTCGAGGGAGAGCCTGTGAGAGTATCGGATTGCAAATACATGGGGGATCCGATAGAAAAATAGAATCGAGCGCCGTTTAAGCCCGGGACATAAACTAGAAAATCGTGAGGCCCTGTCGCTGAACTGGGCAAGCTGCTCAGCGGGTAGGAATAGTTAGGGGAGTAGGTTGTAGAAGAGGCGGTAACCGGTGTGAGAATGCCTCCTGCGCCCAGCTGAAAAAAGTACTGGGTTAGATTTGCAGGGGTTTGCTGGCCAGCTAGCGTGACAAAGACTTGTGAGTCGGGCAGGCCCGTTGTATTTGAAATCACAACCGGCAAATACCCGCTGAGCGCGGCTGGGCCTAAAGGGGGAGCCCCGCCTAAATTGGCGTTATACAAAGACTGCCTGCCCTGGTAGACATCGTTGTTATAGAATGAGGTAAGCCTCTCTTGTGAAAAGGTGTCCGGATTAGCGGCGAGAAAATGGGAAAAAAGGCAAGAGGCTGCAATAGGGAAGTATTTCATAGAGGCCATCCTTAAAATTAAAAGCTATAGGCGAAGTTTAGATCGGCTCCAAAGAAGTTGTACGTGTTTTTCGGGATGCCAAGAGGAGTCCCGTCCGATAATACGGCAGTGGTGTGCCCATCCTGCCAGTATTCGTAGAAAGGTTTGAGAATGATAGAAAATCTCCCGCTGCTTGTCAAAGAAAAGGTCAGGGGAAGTTCTGCGCAGAAATTGGCCAAGGTGTCTGTGAGTGTCCAGCGCGCCCCTTTAAGGGAACTTATTGCCACTGTGGGATAGACCTGCGGCTTCCAAGTAAACCCAAGCCCCCAACAAAACCAAGAGATGGGACAGAAGTTTGCGATGAACCCGACGGGAATGTAGATTTCATTGTACTGAAAATGCAGAAGCGTCCCTGCTTTTGGGCTCAATCTTTGGCCGTAGTGCCTATAGCCAACCCCGGAAAAGAGGGTCAGAAGATTGTTGTCTTCGCTGCCAAAAGTGTATCCTATCCTCTCTTGGGCATCGATATAGAGTAAGGAGCGTTTGCCGGAGGAGCCTTTTGTACTTCCCTCTTTCCATGCCAAACTGACAGCTGCGTAAAGGTAGTTGGGCGGTTGGTACTCATACATCCCCTGAGCGCCGCCGAGATTGCCGTGGAAACTCGGGTTGCCGCTGGGTTTGAGTTTGACGTAAGTGTAATCTCCCCCAATCTGCAAACGAGAATCTTTCTCTTTTATACAGACAGACTGTCCTTGAGCGCTCGAATTTTGACCCTGTCCCACATTCGATGCACCCTGCGGGGTGTTGTTCTGATGAGCAGAAGCAGCGAGCAAATGCGTTGTCGAAAACGCTGTTAACACCATCCAAAACACATTCTTTCCCATCGTCAATCACCCTTGTTAACAATTAGTTTAGGCTCAGCCTAGCATATTTCATTTTCTTTAAAAATAAAAAAAAACGCCGTATGTCCTTAAAAAGTCATGGCAATGCCTGGATCTTCATCGAGCTCCTGACCTCCATGGATATCTTAAAGAGCCGGATGTACCATCGACAAATGCTGGGGCTCGAAATCCGATCGATCGCCCAGAGATGAAAGGTTGCAATATCAGATATCCGAGATAGCAGGCTTGAAAAGGACCTCTAAAAATTTGGCTAAAATTGCAAAAACCGATGATTTCTCCTTCTGGATCTGCTCGAGAGATCATAGAAACCGAATAGCCCTGCCGTCTTCAAGTTCCTGTTTCCATTTCATGACTTGGGAGACATAATCCAATTTGCCGCTAGGCTCTGTTGATCTCCATGGGCTCAGACGATTTGCATTTCGCTCATCAAAGGCTTTTAATTCTAGGGTATCGCTCTCGACAGGGCTGCGAAGGATCAGCCGATCAGTGGTAAGAAGAAGTGACGATTTGCTCATATCTTAAATCAACCTCGTATGGGAACGAAGCCAATCATTAATTTTAGCGATGAGGTCTGCAATGTTTCGGGGGAGAACAGATACGTGCTCGGAGCGAAGGCCTCGGAGATACTCATCCCAAAAATTTTGCATTCGAGACAGCTCTTCTTCTGTAAAGAAGATCGGTAATGACAGTTTAGTGTCCCGATGCTCAAATACGAGGCGGATGATGGCTTCTAGGTTATGAAAAGAAGAAAAGGTTGGTGAGGTGGTCATAGAATAGAGATCGTGAAAGTCTTTCATGCGGCTATTAAATGAGCCTCGATAGATAATCGTCTCTAACTTCTCTGCCAAAATGAATTCTTTTGGATAACAAGTGAGGCTGACACTGTGCTCAAAAAGATCCCCCTTGGAAGAGCTCGTCAATGGAATTGCATATTTGACTGGATCGACGATATCTCCGAATCCAATATCGATAGCAACTTTAAATCTTGTTTTACCGAAATAGGCCATCATCGATACCTCGACGCCAGGATAGCCCATATGGGGATGAGCCAATTCATTCACTTTGATCTCACGAAAAGAAAATCCATCTTGGAGATCGATGGTGGCAATTTTCTCAAAAATGACCTTCAGTTTGCTTACTTCGTTGCTGATTTTCTGGGCAAGGAAGTCTAAATCGGTCGTTTCTCTACCAATTTCAATATATTTTGAGAGGAGAATGCCGCCTTTCAAGACAAAGTGCTTTGAGTATTCTGATTTCGCGAGCCGCACCAAAAACCGCTCTAATGTGAGACTTTGCCATAGATCTGCGGGATCACGATTTTTCTCTTTGGCTATGGCGCGAAGTTTTGCTTTAAATGATTTTTCTGCGTCTGATGTCATGTTGTACAGGATAAAATATAAGGGGTTATGTTCACTCGTAGTTTTTTTGCATAGGCACCCAATTTCTTGGGGTCTGGCTTGGCATCCTTGCTCTGGAAATATCTTTGTAGCGCTTTGATGGCGATCTCTTTGCTGAGATAACGAAATGCATCAATGATGCAGCGCTCTCTATCAAAAATCTGCACACGGTATTCTCCTAGAGCAATAGCAGTCTTCCCAAGATCGATATTTCGCATTCTGACGATTCTCGTATTGGGACGCTTTGGAGGATGAGACTTACTGCGGCACTGCAAGCCAGACCTCTCTCATCACCTGATCAGTCAGCCCATAAAAGGCGAGGGCAGAGATCAAACAGATCACGCTTTCGGGAATACTGGAAGCGACCAGACCTAAATTCTCCCATTGAAACTCAACCTCTGGCTCGTAGTCAGTGAAACGATAAGCTCCAGGGTAAATCCTTTCCAGATCTCCCCTTTTTTCCAAATAGGCTAAAGCATGCCTAGGAACGCCCTGTTTAGCCGCTTCTTCAATGGTAAAGAAGGGGGTCTTATAGAAGGGCTCTAACTGCTTCATATACTTCAGTTTTCTCATAGCCTTACTCTACAAAACATGCCCATTTAAGTCAAGCGGGTGGTTTTTAAAGAATATGGTCTACTCTATTAAAAGTATCAATAGGAGTTTCGTGCGGCTTTTTGATATTGCAACCTTTTTGTGGACAGTCAAAACACGTATTTATAAATAACTCCAATTTATCAGCTTTCTTTCATAAAATGTCGTCATTGGAATACCCAAATCTTCAGCCAATTGGTTTAGACTTTTCCCGCCCTCCTGATATAACTTCGCTGCATTGAGTTTAAATTCTCGATCATATTTTCTTTGCTTATCCATAGACATTCCTTTTGTCGTAAGAATTTTCTTTGTCTATGTTTTTTCTGTCCACTAAATGGTAGCAAGATCAGACTAAGTCCTAGATATTCAGATTTTATGCGCCTTTGTCATTACTTCTAAACGACCTAACTCTTTCTGGCTCATAGAAATTCTCCCTTCCATTGGGTCACCTCATTAGTAATCAATCACTTCTGATTACCAAAAGGTGACATTTCTAAAAAACACCTACAATAAAAAATAATTAATTGACTATAATATTTATAAACATTAAAATATATATAAAACAAATAACAAAATAGAAGCGTTAATTATGAATAATGTTAATAATATATTTGTCGAAAATTCCAATCATAACTTAGACCGCGGAACTTGCCCGTCCTGTCCCTTCATAAATTCCTGTTGATTAAAATTCTCACAGATCTCTCTTTTCAAGAGGTGTGCGCTTTTGCACAAACATGCAAAAGCGTCTACAAGCTGTCTAAAGACGATGACCTTTGGAAAACCATTTATCACAAAATGCATCCAAACGCTAATCCCGTCGCCACACATCGCAACATTTCCAACTTTAAGAGCTCCTACTTTGATCTCGTAAAAAATTCCGAGGTCTTTGTCACAAATGCTCAAAAACAAATATACTCCTACTCAAGCTTCGAAAAACCTTCCCCTGGCCATGCGATGGCCTCTGGAAAATATCTCTTCAGACAAGTCGGCGACAACAAAGTAGAAATCTCAGATATGACGCTGGGAAAAAGCTGTGCATTAGAAGGCAAGGAGAAGATGATGCTACTGGCAGCTTCTCCCAACCGCTTGGCGACAACTGACCAAGAAGGCTGTCTCACATTGTGGGATATAGAAACAATGGAGAGGATAGGAGTAGCTAATTTTTGGACCCATAACGAAGTGTTGGCAGCTAAGATTAAAATTGTTCCAGATGCCAACTATTGCTGTTTTTTAACAAACTGCCGTTTTAATGTCTGGGATTTAAAAGATAAAAAAATGATCCCGATTCTATCTGGATTCGAAGATCATTCACATGTCCAGACCATCGACTGCAAGTTTATTAATAATTATTGTTTTTTACGCACCGGACCTGACACCATCACTTGTTTAAATTTGAAAACCAAAGAGGAAACAGTCATCACCAACCAGCCTGGCCCCAGCTTGGCTAGGTGCTGTGACTACGATATCGATGAAAATAGCGTTTTGCGATTCCCGAACCATACAGCCCATATCCAAAGATGGAACATGAAAACAGGCAAGCCTCTCCCTCATTTAGATCTAGGCGAGAACCTCGATTATGCTATTGTTCGAGGGAACTTTATTGTAACACAGACAGGAAAAACAAATATTAAAATCTTCAACAAACAAACAAAAAATTGCCTCCACTCATTAAAGCACGATGACAAAGAATTAATTGAATGGCGTTTTATAAATAAAGATTTTCTTTTCACAGCCTCGAGCACATTAACAAAGATCTGGAGCATCGAAAGAAGGCAAATGCTTGCATGCTCTAGGCGTGGGATACAGACTCCACTTCCAAGTGGTCGGAGACTATTTGATTGCAGGTTCGAGCTTCCAAGAGTCGCAGTTTTGGAACATTCAAGCAGGAACGCATTGTTGGACAGTTCAAAGAACCGATCTGACTAACGCTTTATGCCCAAACATCATCGATATCGTTAAAGGCATCGCTTTCGTTAAGTATGGAGACAACGAAATTAAAATAGCCAACATTAAATCTAAAAAATTTTACCACAAAATGAGGATTGAATTAAAACCTGGTGTTTCATACAGCGACTTTGAGCGCGTTGGAAATTCTTTGCTGATCACACATCACGCCTATCCTGAATATCCCGACATCGTAGAAATCTTTGACTTTGGCCGTTCATTGTAACCAAAGGTTAAAAAGCCGGGTCAAAAGACCCGGTGCTGTCGTTTCGGGAGACATGGGACGGCCTTCGAACTTTTCCCTGGCGGGAATTTGGCTTTCTTCTCGAGGAAATGATCCCTTTTGCAGCTTGACACTTTCTTATTCTCATGGCTGATGATAAGAGGACGCCTTATTATCGATGGCAAGCAAATTCGATAATAACGCATCTTCACACTGCGCGAGCCGTTCGATGGGCTAGTAGCAGTGTCAGATCATCCCAAACGTCGGAGGAGGTGAGATTCGAACTCACGAAACGTTTTCACGTTTACACGCTTTCCAAGCGTGCTCCATCGGCCACTCGGACACTCCTCCAAATTTTTTCAAGAAAGAGCCCCGCAGTTTACATCAGCTCTGTTTATCGCTCAACTTAAAACCTTGCAAATATAGAGATTCTGTAGTGAAATTTAAGGTTCCTGAATTTAACTCGAAACAATGTTAAAGTATCTTCTTGCTCTATCCATTCTTTTTTTGCCTTTGAGCAGCTGCACTCAAAGGGAAAAACCCAAAAACGACAAGCCGACGGTGCTTGTCAGCATCTGCCCCTATGCGTATTTCGTCCGCCAAATCGGCAAGGATCTGGTGCATGTTGAAACTCTTGTCCCCTATGGCGCAAACCCTCACATTTACGAAGCCACCCCAAAGCAGGTTCTAAGCCATCAAAACGCAGCGCTTTGGGTTTATTTAGGAGAGCCTTTAGATCAAAAAGCGCTTCAATTTTTTAGAAGTGTAAAACACCCTGTCCGCATTATCCCCATCGCCGATGGGATCGAACTGCTCTCTCCATCCGATCAAGGACACTCCGATTGCCACCACCAAGGGGAAAGCGAGGGTAAGGATTTGCATATTTGGCTAAGCCCTCTACTGGCCAAGCAGCAGGCAAGGTCGATTGCAGAGGGCCTCAAAACCCTTCTTCCGGACAAGCAAGGGGAAATAGAGGCTAATCTGAGAGTGTTTTTGGTCCAGTTGGATGACCTCCATCGGCAGATCGGCAAGATTTTGCTGCCGATGAAGGGAGAGGCCATTTTGGTCTCCCACCCGGCGCTTGGCTACTTTTGCAAGGAATATGGGATCGAGCAGCTCTCGATTGAGATGGAAGGAAAAGACCCACTGCCTCAAGATGTGGCTCAAATCCTTTCAAAAGCAAAAGCCTTCAAGGTTCGAAAGGTTTTAACAGAGCCTCAATACAACAATAAGGGCGCTGAGCTGATTGCGCGCTCCTTGAATTTGCAGACGCATCAGGTCGACCCTTATGCCGAAAACTATTTAGATAATTTACTACACATTGCCAACGCGATTGCCGACTAATGTCTCAAGCACTATCGATCCGAAATCTGCGCTTTTCCTACGACCCTTCCCTTGTGGTAATCGAGGAGGTCGACCTCGAGATTTGCCCGGGGGAATTTGTCGCGATCTTTGGCCCCAATGGCGGAGGGAAAACAACGCTTCTCAGATTGATTTTGGGCCTTTTACAGCCTCAGGAAGGGAGTATAGAGATTTTTGGCCGTCTCCCAAAGAGGCCCGCCATAGCATCGGCTACGTCCCCCAGTCTATCCGCTTTGACCGCGATTTCCCCATCGATGTGCTAGAGGTTGTGATGATGGGGATGTTAAGGGGGTTAAATCGGTGGGGAAAATATCCGGCCGATACTAAAGCCAAGGCCTTGCAAACCTTGGAGAAGGTGGGTTTGGGTCACATGGCAAAGGCCTCGTTTGGCACTCTGTCGGGCGGCCAGGTCCAAAGAGCGCTCATTGCGCGTGCCATCATCGATCTGCCGCGCCTGCTTATCTTAGACGAGCCGACAGCCAGCGTTGACCCAGAAGGAGAGCAAAGCATTCATAAGCTCCTCTTGGAGCTCAATCAAAGCATGACCATCCTGATGGTCACCCATGATTTGCAGACGATTGTAGACAAAGCAGGAAGGCTTCTGTGCGTTCAGCGCAAAGTGACAAGTCTCAAAGCAAAAGAGGTTTGCGAACATTTTGCTCTCGGGCTCTACCATACCCCGCTCACCTCCAAACACCACTTCCGCATATAATTTTATGTTTAATTTTTTCACAGCGCTCTCCGAGAATTCCTTCCTCCTCATGGCCCTGGCTGCGGGTTTTGCCGCTTCCTTTGCCAGCGGCATCATTGGATCCTACGTCGTTGTCAAAAGGATCGTCTCGATGAGCGGCAGCATCGCACACTCGGTTTTAGGAGGCATGGGAATCTGCCTATGGCTGCGGCGCGTCTACGGTTGGGATTTTCTGACCCCGCTGCAGGGAGCGCTGGCCTCAGGCTTGCTCTCTGCATGGCTCATGGGATGGATCCATTTAAAATACAGGGAAAGAGAAGACACAGTGATCGCCGCCATTTGGGCAACGGGGATGTCGATCGGGGTGGTGTTCATCGCCCTCACCCCGGGGTATAATGTGGAACTGACAAATTTTCTGTTTGGCAACATTCTCTGGGTCAGCCAAAGCGACCTTGGCCTTCTGCTTTCCCTAGATGTGCTGATCGCGGCATTTGTCGCGCTTTTCTATAGGAGGTTTCTGGCGATTTGCTTTGATGAGCAGCAAGCGCTTTTGCAAAATGTTCCCGTCCACACTCTCTATCTGCTGCTGCTATGTCTTGTGGCCATTGCGGTTGTCCTTCTCATCCAGGTCGTAGGAGCGATCTTGGTCATTACCATGCTTGCCATTCCCGCTGCAATCGCAGGGACCTTTAGCCGCACGCTCCTGAACATGATGCTCCTTGCAACACTCATCGGCGCCTTGTTCACCTTCTCGGGAATGTGGATTGCCTACGAGCTCAACTGGCCGCCCGGGGCAACCATCTCGCTTGTAGCCGCACTGTTCTATTGCCTTAACCTGACGGCAAAGTCTGTGACGGCCCAAAAGGCATGACAAAAAGTTTTACTTAGGAATAGGTTCACATCTGGCAGTAGCGATCCCAAAAGCTTTGCCAAGCAGTTCGGTCTCTGTTTGCCTTCGCTCTTCTTTTGGCCTGAGCTATTGTTTTTCTCTTGCCGGTTTTTTTTGCCCTACGCATCTTATTTACCTCTTGATTTTGAAAGTTAATCGTTCTGATGAAAATGGATCTCCTCCCGGCGGACAGATCCTATATCGACATCCACTTCCTTCACCTCATCCTGGTGAGAGGGGTGGCTACTCTTGCGATGGTTCTTGAGGGTCACCTTGGAGATTTTGCGTTTATTCACCTTTTTATTGGATGGCTTCATCATTCCTCTCATGAGAATATATCCTTATAATAATATTAATATAATTAATGATCAAATTAAATTTAATATCTTTTATACAGTTGTTATACCTAAGCAAGTGAACCTGTAAGGCACTCGCTTTTTAGATTTGACTTTGAATCGAACAATGCCTTATGATCCCCGAAAATAATATCCGCGCGCTGTCAACTTTTTCAGGAGGTACAAATGTACGCGATTATCGAAACCGGTGGAAAACAGTATAGAGTTGAAAAAGGCGATGTCATCGATGTGGAGCTCCTCGATATAGCCGAAGGTGAAAAGAAAGTAGAGTTTAAAAAGGTGCTCTTCATCAACAGCTCGGGAACATTTCAGAATTGGCAACCCCAGCATCCCTCAGTCAGCTGTCCAAGGAGAGCTGCTCCAAGAGGTCAAAGGTCCTAAGGAAATCGCCTTTAAATACAAGCGGCGCAAGCCTTTCCGCCGCAAGGTCGGACACCGCCAGCGCTATTGCCGCATTAAAATCACTGACATCATAGGCTAAGGAGTTTGGTAATATGGCACATAAGAAAGGTCAAGGCTCGACCCGCAACGGGCGCGACTCAAAAGCTCAGAGGCTCGGCATCAAAGCCACTGGCGGCCAGCTAGTGACCACAGGAAGCATCATCGTCAGACAGCGCGGAACAAAATGGGTTCCTTGCAAAAACGTCGGTGTCGGCCGAGATGACACCCTCTACTCCCTTATCGATGGGGTGGTCACTTACCGCAAGACCGATCGCACTTACGTTTCTGTTCTTCCCCAAGTTTAAGGTCATTTAAGTGAAGCAGGAAAAAAGGTTTGTTGACTCGGTGAGATTAGATCTTCGCGCTGGTAAGGGCGGGGATGGGGCTGTCGCCTGGAGAAGAGAGAAATATATCCCTAAGGGCGGGCCCGTCGGAGGCGATGGAGGAAAGGGAGGATCGATCCTTTTCCAGACAGACCCACGCGCTCACTCATTGGAGGCCTTTCGCAACCGCAGCCAAATCCATGCCCAAAATGGGATGCCAGGCGGAGGCGGCTTAAGAAAGGGGCGCAACGGGGAGGATCTCATCTTAACCGTTCCCTGCGGAACGCTTTTGAAAGACGCCCAAACCAAGGAGATTCTGTTTGATTTTACGGATGCAAACCAAGAGTATTTGATCTGCAAAGGGGGCAGAGGAGGGAAGGGCAATCACCGTTTCAAATCCCCTACTAATCAAGCCCCAAATCTCTCCACTCCAGGCACAGAAGGGCAAGCGCGCCACATAGAGCTCGAGCTCAAGTTGATTGCCGATATCGGCCTCATCGGGATGCCAAACGCCGGAAAATCGACCCTCCTGACCCGCATCACCTCCGCCTCAGTCAAAATCGGCGCCTACCCCTTCACGACACTGCACCCGAACTTAAGCTTCGTTACAAGCCAGGATTCCTCGAGAGTTCTGGTTGCTGACATTCCAGGGATCATTGAAAACGCCCATCAGAACAAGGGTCTGGGGCTTGCTTTCTTGCGCCATGTGGAGCGCTCCGCCGCCCTGCTTTTTGTCATCGATGCATCCGGGTTAGAAAGCCAAGACCCCTTCCAGGATTTCTTGACCTTGCGCAATGAACTGCGAGCCTACAACCCAGAGCTGCTAGACAAGCCCTTTATCGTCGCCTTGAACAAGATCGACCAAGAAGGCGCCGATGAGCAGGTGAAGGGTTTTTGCGAAAATTACCCTTTTGCAAAAGAGACCCTTTTCCCCATCTCTGCCATGGAATCCCTCGGGTTAGACCCTCTGCTCCAAGCAATGAGGGAACTCTTGAACAGAGTTTCTTTATAACTATTTTATTACCAACAGTTTGCGTCATGTCTCTGCAAAATCCATTATAAAACTACCCCCTTTTTTATAGAGGTGGTACATAAAAATGCCCCCTCTTTTGTAGAGTTACTAGAAAAAAATGCCCCCTCTTTTGTAGACTTAAAATAGAAAACTTAAAGAGTTTGTTATGAAGCGCGATCGCACTGCTTTTCTAACTCAGTGGCTGCATTCTAGCGGGCGCAAGCCGTTGATCATTCGAGGCGCTCGCCAGGTCGGAAAAACCTGGCTTATTCGGGATCTGGCCGACTCACAAGGGCGGCAGCTGATCGAGCTTAACTTTGAGAAACGACCCGATTTCGAATCTCTGTTTTCATCGAATAACCCTAAAGAAATCCTCATCAACATCGCAGCCTCGACAGGCGGCAAAATCGAGCCATCAAAAACGATTCTCTTTCTAGATGAAATTCAAGCAGCTCCCCATCTGTTAGAAAAACTGCGCTGGTTTGCAGAAGACATGCCGGAGCTTCCCGTGATCGCTGCAGGCTCTTTGTTGGATTTTAGCCTAGCCAAGCATGAATTCAGCATGCCTGTCGGCAGAATAAGCTATTTGTATTTAGAACCGCTTTCCTTCGAAGAGTTTTTAACTGCAATCGGGGAGCATGGGCTTCGAACCTATCTGGAAAGCTATAATTGGAATATTGCAATTCCAGAAGCGATTCACTCTCAGCTAATGAAAGCAGTTAAAGAGTATCTGGTCATAGGCGGAATGCCGGCTGCTGTTTTAAATTGGGCAAATGAAAAAATGCCGGAGGCTGTTCACCAGATTCACTTCGATCTACTGACAACTTATCGCGATGATTTCGCTAAATATAGTGGGCGATTGGCGATTGACCGCCTAGAAGAAGTCATGAACTCTGTACCGCTCCAACTTGGGAAGAAATTTGTCTACAAGGATGTTAATGCAGAGGTGAGCTCAACCCCACTAAAACAGGCACTTGATCTCCTTTCCAAAGCCAGGGTATGCCATCGCATTGTTTCCACTTCAGCTAATGGATTACCGCTAGGAGCAGAGCTAGATGAGCGGTTTTTGAAAGTGATCCTGCTTGACTGTGGACTTTGCAGCACATCGCTCGGACTTTCGCTGCACCAGTTAAGATCCGTATCTGAAATCTCAATGATCAATAGTGGAGGCATGGCTGAACAGCTGGTGGGACAAATCCTGCGGACTTTAATGCCTGCCTATATACCACCTGCCCTCTACTACTGGCAGCGGGCAAACAAGGGCTCTGAAGCTGAAATCGATTACATCGTTCAACACGAAAATCAGGTCATCCCCATCGAGGTAAAGGCAGGGACAACCGGAGCGCTCAGATCGCTCCATCAGTTCATCAAGGAAAAAAAGAAAAAGACCGCTGTAAGGGCCAACTCCGACATGCCAAGGTTTGGGCCGGTGCATGTGAAGGATGCACTCGGATTCCCCATTGAATACAACCTACTATCTCTTCCCTTCTACCTTTTAGGGCAGCTTCACCGGCTCATCAAGAGCTTTGAGGAAACATCAAATCCCAGTTAGGCTTTAAGCTGTACCTTACGAGAAGGGGACCATTGCCGATCCGGGTGGTGAAATAAAATGACAGTGACAACCGCAACTGCGCTAAAGCCTGCGAGCAAAAGGAAAGCGCCGCGGTAGTTACCGGTCAGGTCGACGAGCCATCCTGTCAACAGAGGAGCCAAAATCCCGGCTAGAGAAAGGCAGCTAGAGGTAATCCCTTGGGAGGAGCCGGAACGCTCTTTTGCAACATCGATATTCGTGCTGAAAAATGCAGGCTGGGGCATCATCCCAAACCCAAGACCTAAGCTCAAGAAAACCAAAGACATTCCGAGTGTATGAGTAAAGCTGAGCAGGACAAAGAAAATCGCAGCGAGCAGCTGAGTGCTCCAAATGACGTGGGCTCGAGCCAGGCGGCTGCTTCCGGTTTTGCGATAGAGCCAGTCGGAAAGGATCCCTCCTGCCTTTAAAAAGATGGCGCTCACAAGCCAGGGGATCGTCAAATACCAGCCGACGCTCTTTAAGTTCAGGCCATGCTGAGATAGGAAGTATCCTGGAAGCCAGAGAGTAGCAAAAAAGAGCATGTACCCAAAGGCAAAATACGCCACATTGTTTGCGACCAAGGCAGGATGCGTGAGAATAAAGCGCCAGTCGACCTTTGCTTGGGCCTCATTGCGCCTCTTTGGGGGAGAGGCAATAAGAGCTTTTTCTTCCTGCCCGACATATTTACAATCCCCAGGTTTATCTGTGAAGAGCAGGTACCAAACAAATGCCCACAAAATCCCGGCTGCGCTAATTGCGATAAACATCGTCCTCCAGCCAAAGTCTGCGACAAGATAAGAACAGATGGGGGCCCCGAACACAGAAGACAAGGGGATAGCCACAAGACCTAAGGAAAGAGCGCGTGCTCTTTCTATCGGGGGGAGCCAGTCGCTGATGGAGCGGGTGACCGCGGGAAAGTGGGGGCCTTCTGTCACCCCGAGCAGAAACCGGAGCCCAATAAACCCCCAAAACCCGGCAGCAAACCCCAGGAGGCCGACGCAAAGAGACCAACCGATGGCCGCTAAAGGCCAGACGATGCGACAACCAAAGCGGTCGACAAGCCAACCTCCAAAAGCTGTCAGCAGGACATAGCCCAACCCAAAAGCCGAAAGAATCATGCCAAACTGAGTGTCGGAGAAATGAAACTCCCTTTTCAGAGGATCAATCACAAAAGAGATTGCCGATCGGTCAACGAAATTCACAAGCGTGATAAAAAAAATCAGGCCGGTTACCACCCATCTGTAATGCTTGAAGCGTACTTTATCCATCAGAAATACCAAAATGAAAAATTTGTAACTTCAAAGCTTGCCATCCTCAGAGAAAAAAATCAACCTGAAGCTAATCGTTTTTTTTATGTTAGCGTTAAATAGAAATGACACCCTTTCGAGTTTTTTGTAAACGTCACCTTTTTTATTTAAAAAGCGACAGGTTTTATGGTTTTTCAAAGATAGTTCTATAGATTTAGGGTTTGATTTTCAAGGGAAGGGAAGGGGGGGTTGAGGGGGGTCTTCCCCCTCAAGAAAGAAAAAATAAAATATCAATAGGGGTTTTTGTCCTATGTGCAGTAAGCCTTCCTCCTATAGGAATTAAATAATTTAATAATATATAGAGCGAGGGGATACGGGCAAGAGGTGAGAATCTGTGCTTTCAAAAAAATCTTAGAGTGTATAGAAAAGCGTCAAAATGGGTAGAATCTACAGAGCTTGGCTTTAGGATTTTCTAAAAGTGCAGTCCGACTAATAAAAGAGGCACTCGATGCGCTGTCCTTTTTGTGCTCATGAGGAATTAAAAGTTACCGATTCGCGCAATGTCGCTGAGAGCAATGCCGTGAGGCGCCGCCGAGAGTGTTTGAAGTGCCTACGCCGTTTTACAACATTTGAGACAATTGATCTGACAATTCAGGTCCAAAAGCGCGATGGGCGCTATGAAGACTTTAGCCAAGATAAGCTGATTCGGGGACTGGATTCTGCTTGCCGGCACACCAAGATTAGCCATGAGCAGGTCCGTGCTCTAGCCTATCAGGTCTCGGCCGATCTGATGGAAAAGCAAGTCAGGGAGATCAAGACTTCTGAATTGGGAGAGGTTGTGATGAATCACTTGCAGGAGTTGGACACCATTGCCTATATCCGTTTTGCATGTGTGTATCGACGTTTTAAAGATGTGGATGAGTTAATCGATGCGATTGGGCATATCAATCCCAATATGAATTAGGAACCTATCCCTGGACTTGCATCCCAGTTAAATAAAAAAATGAGGTCAAATGGCACTGAAGAAGGCGGAGATCGCCAAGTACAAGAAAAAGCTAGAGGAGTTGCGGGATCAGATGACAAACTTGATCCGGGACACAAGCGAGGATGTTAAATCTGCGGATCAAACCAAGGGGTATTCTCAACATCAAGCAGATGAGGGAACCGATGATTTTAACCGCACGATTACACTCGAGGTGACAAGCAAGGAGTTTGGGATTTTGCGCCAGATCGAGCGCGCCCTTGAAAAGATTGAGGAGGGCACCTATGGCATTTGCGATATTTCTGGAAAAGAGATCCCCGTGGCCCGCTTAGACGCGATTCCGTATGCGGTGATGGTGGTTGAGGCTCAAGAGAAGTTGGAAAAAGGGCTTTTATAAGCATGCGATTCAAGAAGGCCTTTATTTTTTTAGCCGTGGTTTCTTTGATTTTGATGCTGGACATTTGGCTTAAGGCCTATATCGAGAAGAATATTGCGATAGTGGGCAGATCTCTGCCGGTATATCCTTATGGGGGGATTGGAGTTTTTAGAGACTGGCAAGGCATCGATTTTTGCATTGTCCACGTGATGAATAAAGGCGCCGCATGGGGTGTGTTTGCCTCATTGCAGCACTATTTGGTTTACATCAGAATAGCCATCATCGGTGGCTTAATGGCTTACCTGTGGGCTGTAAATGCAAGCACTTACCGAAAGTGTGCTCTTTTGCTTGTGGTTGCAGGGGCTATCGGCAATGTCATCGATTATTTTCTTTACGGTCACGTCATCGATATGTTCTATTTCATTTTCTGGGGGCATTCCTTTCCGGTGTTTAACATTGCCGACTGCGCTATTTCTTTAGGGATTACTTTGTTATTATCCCAATCGCTTTTCAAGAGGTCTCCAAAATCTTTTTCCCGCAGGTCTGTTTAATGGCGTTGCCCTTTCGGATGAGCTCTGCGAAAGTCGAGGGGATTTTGCAAGTTTCTAAGTGGTTAAAGGTTCAGGTGCTCCTTGATGCAGGGGAGATGGGGGAACTGCTTGATTTCTTAGGCCCGGTTGTCTTTGTCAATGTCAGTCAACTGATCAGGGCAGAGCAAGCCGTTACATCGCGCCGGTCTTTTCAGCAAAAATACGCAGAGTACATCTCTTTGCTGATGCAGGGCCAAGTTCCTTTAGCAAGCGTATTTCGAGCCGTGTTTTCCTCTGCCATCACAAGGAACCTGGATGTGTTTTATGGAATGGATGCAGGGGAGGAAAAGTACCTCATCAAGCCTTTAAAGCCTGTGATCCAATTGCAAGCCCACCATTTCTTTTACTCTGGGCGCGATGGCACATTCCACCCGATGGTGTTGAGCGAGGATAGCGTGAGCTGGGGGCTGCAGCTAGCTTACCCGCAGCTCTACCAAGATCCTACAACACACCGGGTGGTTAAAGTGACAGACACACCAGAATTCCCGAACACCTTCCTTTTTTCCCAGCTTTTAAAGTGGATCCGCAGCACCACGCTCCCGACCCCTTTTCAGGTGGGCGATGTGCGCACCAATTCCCCCATCCGCATCGGAAAAAAAGCCTTGAGCTGGATCCATTCCCACCCTCAATTGCAAAGACAGGGTATCTCGATTTGCCCGATCGGACAGGGCGTATGCAAGTAGAAGAGGCGCTACTGCATTGGTTTGTAAAGCACAAAAGAAAGCTTGCCCTTGCAGAATCGTGCACAGGTGGGTTGCTGGCAGCTGGCATCACATCGGTGCCAGGCGCTTCCCAATACTTTTTGGGGTCATTTGTCGTCTACTCCGATGAAATGAAGGAGCGCATCCTCGATGTCTCTAGGAAAACGCTAGAAACTCACGGTGCTGTGAGTGCACAAACTGTCCAAGAGATGCTGCAGGGGGTTTTTGAGAAGGTAAGCGCTGATTTTGCGATTGCAGTCTCTGGAATCGCAGGCCCTGGAGGGGGCTTGCCCCAAAAGCCTGTTGGCACCGTCTTTGCCGCGATCGGGGAAAGGGGCAAACCTCCTGATATAAGAGAGTTTCAAGCTCATGGCAGCAGGCAAGAGATCATGGAGACAACTGTCGACACCCTACTTGGAGCCCTTCTAAAGCAAGTCGAGCACCTCACCAACTCTAAGGTTTGAATAGGTCATTTGTTGGATCAACTTAAAAAAGTAGAACATCGAGTCATGCGTTTATGTTTTTATAAATATCTTAGGTTAAGTAATTTATAGCAGAGCTTTGCTGTTTTTCCGACTATAACACCTGTAAAACCGGCAGAACAACACAGGTTCTATGCTTGTTCTGCCAGTATATCTCTATCATTTCAGCTACACCTATTGTGCTCTATCTGTTAAAATCCTGCCGACGTTTTAACTGCCTGCTTTGCAGATGGGAAAAACTTTCAAATACTTTTAGGTGGTTCCCTTGGAAAAATATTCCCTTGTCGATAGCGGAAATCAGCAGAAATTGGAGAGATTTGGCAAATATACCATTGCCCGCCCGTGTGCTCAAGCCCTCTGGCGCCCTCGCCTTGGCAGGGCGGAGTGGGACCTGGCCGATGCTCAGTTTTCCAGAGATGGGGGGAATGCGTGGCATTTTAGAACAAAGCTGCCAGAGAGTTGGACTGTGGAGATGGAAGGGCTTGATTTTAAGGTTTCTCTCACAGACTTTGGGCACCTTGGCCTCTTCCCAGAGCATCGCCTTTTTTGGTCTGGGATGCGCCAGGCGATTTCTAAGCGGCAAAGTCCTCCTCATGTTCTGAATCTCTTTGCCTATTCGGGGGGAGCAACTCTTGCTGCGGCCTCTGCCGGGGCACGTGTTTGCCATGTAGACGCTTCTAAGGGGATGGTGGCGTGGGCAAGAGAAAACGCAAGACTCAACCAATTGGCAAATGCCCCTATCCGCTGGATTGTCGACGATGCGGCTAAATTTTTGATGCGGGAGATCAAAAGGGGGGTTCGCTACGATGGGATCGTTCTCGACCCGCCGAGTTTTGGCAGGGGGAACAAAGGGGAGGTATTTAAAATCGAAAGGGACATTCACGAGCTTCTGGAGCTTTGCCGCCAGTTGTTATCTGCCGATCCTCTTTTCCTGATTTTTACAACGCACACTCCGGGTATGACCCCTCTTGTCATGGAACATCTACTGAGGCAAAAAACGCAGGGGATGGGAGGGGAGATAGAAACGGGAGAAATGACTTTGCATTCAACCACAGCGATTGCCCTTCCGTGTGGCAGTTATGCGCGCTGGTCTTTCTAATTTTTAGGTCCATTGATGTGGGATGAAATCACAAGTTTGCAGAACCCGAAGGTGAAAAAGGCTCTCCAATTGACAGAGCGCAGGAGTCGCAATGGGACCAGGCGCTTTCTCATCGAGGGTTACCGGGAGCTCAAGCGCGCCTTAGAGGCGGGTGTGGTAGTGGAGACTCTCTTTATTTGTCCTAAGTTTTTTTTGGGATCGAATGAACAGGCTTTGATAGATCAGGCGCGCGTTTTAAATGCAGACATCTTCATTTGCAAAGAAGCTGTGTTCCAAAAGCTCTCTTACCGCGATCGGCCCGATGGGCTCACCGGGGTTGCGGTTCAGATGCAGCAGACGCTCAGGGATCTGAATAAGAGATTGGGGGCAAAACAAGATCCCTTTTTAGTGATTGCAGAGGCGATTGAAAAACCTGGAAATTTGGGCACGATTCTGCGCTCTGCGGATGCCGCAGGGGCCGATGCGGTGATTGTCTGCGACAGATGCACGGACATTTACAATCCCAACGTAGTCCGCGCAAGCGTCGGGACCTTATTCACTATCCCTGTTGTCGAGGCCTCGACCTCTGACACCTTCTCCTTTCTTCAAGAGAGAAGGATCAAAATTGTCGCAGCTACTCCCTCTGCTCAAGAGGAGTTTACCGATGCTGACCTCACAGGGGGCATTGCCATTGCCGTTGGTACCGAGCAGCTCGGACTCACACAGAAGTGGATGTCGGCCTCATCTATCCAGGTGCGCATTCCTATGTATGGGGTCGCCGATTCTCTCAACGTCGCAACGGCCACAACCCTCCTTTTGTATGAAGCGGCTTTTCAAAGAAGGGGGCGTAGGTGCAAGTGATTTTCTGCGATAACCATCTTTTGATCGTCTACAAGCCGCATGGGTTAACAACTCAAGATCATGAGGGCTGCGGTTTAAGTCTGACCCATAAGGTAAAAGAATGGGTTAAGAAAAAGTGGGGTAAAAAGGGGAATGTTTTTTTGGAGCCTATTCACAGGCTGGATAAACCTGTCAGTGGCCTTGTGCTTTTTGCAAGGACGAGCAAGGCGCTATCTCGCCTGCACGAAATGATGCGGGAGCGCCAGATTGTCAAAACCTACTTTGCCTGGGTTGAAGGGGAGGTAGAGGCTGAAGGAACACTTGAGGATTTTTTAGCGCATCAAGAGCACAGAGCCCCAGGGCCATTTAACTAAAATGTTTTGACAATTTCGAGCAGAAAAATGTTGCCAAAATTCCCTTTAAATACCCGGCACCGAAAGTTGCTGCTCTCCTTACAGAGGCAAGCCCCCTTTCTGGATCTACAACTGCAGCCATGTTCATAGCCAGACGCCGAAACAATCCCATATTCTCTGCACTATTTCCCCTGTCCGCTAAAACATAATCCTCTTCAAAAATCACATCAGCTACCCAGTGGCATTTGTTTTCTATGCTCCAATGCTGTCGGATCCATTTAGCAAAATCTTTGGCAGATGCTCGACGACTCGAAATATATAGCCGTCTAAATACCTCGTTACCGACAGATCCAACTTTTTGCCTCGTTGATCTTACTTCGATGAGACAGATCAAGTTTTTCCATTTGGAAGCATTTGGCAACCAGTCCAGGTCTTCCACGACCCGTACTTCTCGAATGTCGATTCGACCATGGCCTTTATCTACTTCCTCGTGAAACGAATGTGGAACTTCCTCCCACTCGATTGCATGAGCTTGATCAAAAAAATTCTCCATTTCAGCGCAGAGGGTTGGCTGGTTGCCCTTAACAGCCAGCAAATAATCTGCTTTCGCGTTAATGATTTGTTCTGCTGATTCGGCCACGGTAAAATGTGCATCTCCTGAAATAATTGCGCCCTCTACATTCACTTGCTCCAAAATGATGGGCAACGTGCTCTTTTCAACTGTTTTATCTGGGACCTTTTCTACGGCAAGACATAATCGATCCTCAGCGACGAATAGCTCCACTACGTGTGTGATATGGCCTAGGAAATTGGCACCTTTCATCCTTTTGCCGTCAATTGCCAATAGCTGATCGCGCAATGAACCTGGAATTTTGCTGAACCACTTTTGTAAGTAGTGCTTGAGCGCACTAGGTGATGTTTTCACTAAAAACCACCAGAGAGCCCCATGAGAAGGTGCTGAGAACGATTCGCCTAGCAGAGAGGAAAACCACTCCTCCTGCAGAGAAGCATATTCAGCGATTTCCTCAATAGTATTGCAGCCACAAAAAAAGCCAGAGAGAACGATAAGATTCAGATACCAAACAGGATATAAGACACGTTTTTGATTGCGTCGATAATCAGGGAAATCCGCAAACTCTCCCTTGACAGTTTCTGCGAATACGCAGGCATCAAATTCTCTACTAGCTTCTAGGATTTTTGCATCAATTGGTTTACGTCGTGACATAACTGGTCCTCCAAATTTGAGGATTTATTATGCCATATTAGCATATCTTCTATCAAAAATTTTTAGTTAAATGGCCCTGCACAGAGCCCGTGTTGTGAGCTCTTCTTGCCCCGGTGCAAAGCTAGCTCAGCTTCATTACAAGCTTCTTAAGAAGAGAGGGAATTATTCCTTTGTGGAAATCGACCTGCAGACGGGTCGCTATCACCAAATTCGATCTCAGTTTGCCAACAGGGGATGTCCCATTGTCGGGGATGCCAAATACGGGGGGAGGCCAGGGCTGCATTTTTCAAAAGAGGCCATCGCTCTGCACTGCGGACGGTTGCAATTCAAACACCCTGTGACTCAAGAGGTTTTGGCGTTTGAGTCTTTTCTGCCTGATAGAGACGGTAGTAGCAAAAGGCATTGACCGCAAGCCAGACAATTCCCACAGAGGATGCTGCAATCAAAGGCGCAAATCCAGCGGTGAGGAAGAACACAAGCCCAACTGCGACCACAGCGATGACACTCGAGAGTAAAATCCACAGCTTGTCAAAGCGGCCGGGATCGCTCTGTTTGAAGTTGTTAATCAGTTCATACCCGTCCAAGACAAGCCATCCCATAGAAACGACCAAGCTGATGATGGCTGTGACCATCAAGGCAAAAGGAGTTGAAAAGATAAACGAGGCGATAAATAAGGCTATCCCGATGCAGATAAGAGCCATGGCCGATCCCTGTAGAATGACCCGCTTTAAGCTTGCTTTTTTAGCTGCCTGCACGATGGCAGAATCGTCTGCGCCGTTTGTGCGAATCAAATCCAAGCACCCTGAATCCAGCACCCGTTTAAAGAGAGCTTCTTTTTGAGAGAGCATCTGGGTTTCTTTTTTAATCAGCTCTCTTAGCTTTTCATCCGGCGGAAGTTCTTGATAGTTTGGGTCGGCTTTCATCTCTTTTGAGATCTGCACGCGCTCTTCTGGGCTGAGCGAGGCCATGTTTTTAAGGTATTGGGATGCTTGTGCAATCCGCGCCGGTTCATCTAAATGCGGATCGTTTAGAATTTGAAACAGCTCTTGGCGAAACAAGCGTTGCTTATGCAACCGAAACCCAATGTCTATCCCTGCAAACAGAGACCCTAAGGTAAATAAAGAGCCGCCCGAAGACCCCAAGGATCCCGCCAATCCCCCCATTACGGAGGCATTTTTTACCCCTTCTACAATGGTCAACACACGCGCAGGGACCATGGCAGCCCCGCCTGCTGCAAAAACAGAGCCTTTAGCTATTTTAATGGCCCCGAGCGCCTGACCTGCAGTATCTGATACTTCACGGGCTGCCTTGACCTCCTCCCAGCCACTTTTCATATTCAATCCCCCTGAAATCATATTGAAGGCGGATGTGAACCCTAGGGAAGCTAGAGCTTTGGGGTGATGCGTATTGTAAATTTTATTAGAGGTTAGAGAAACTTCTCTGATGTGGGAAGAGAAATCTCCAATGACTCCATTGCCGCTTAGGGCAAGCGAACTGATCAAAGGCTGAGGCTTGGATGTTTGTTTTTTTAATGAGCATTCGGAAATTTTTTTCTGAGGAGGCGGCGGTGGTGGCGATGGACAGTCGAAAAAACGGGGTAGTGTGAATGTTAAATCGGAGGGAATGTAGAAGTCAAATTTTTCCCTATAAAAACGAACATTATTAAATGTTGTCATTTTAATCTTATTGCGTTTATTGATAATTCGTAATTGTAACACAATGAAGCGTTATTATAAACATCATTAATTATTATGTTTTAATCTAGACTTTAGCCATTGCTCGGTGCCGTTTCGAAACTTTTTATTTGTTCGCGGGTTTGTTTTTCATTAGGCGCCACGCGCATCCGATGCTGACCAGTGCGACAAGAGCGGCTGTGCCATTAATCCATGAAAAGGCATCTAGAAAACAAGAGCGGGCTGAGGCAAGAACGTACTGTGCGTTGCTCGATGAAAGATGAGCGATAGAGTGGAGAGCTTGGGGGGATTTAGAGAGCAGTCCTTCGAGATCTCTCACATCCAGGTAAGCTGTGCTGGCGTTGTCTTGAAGCAACTTTTTCAAGTGGTTGAGGTAAACCGATGAGTACATTGTGCCTAAGACGGCAAGCCCCATTGAGGCGCTAAATTGCCGCAAGGCGGTTGTCGTAGCAGAGGCAATCCCCCTTTTTTCAGGGCCGACCTCATTCATCATGGAGACATAGCTGGGGGTATAAATCATTGCGATCCCAAATCCAAAGGTTAGTAAAGTCGGCAGCAGAAGGAAGAGGCTTTCATGGCGCTCGAAAGGTTAAAAACCAGGCCAAAGCAAAAAAGACCAGGCCGAATCCCGACATGACAGGCAGCCTAGGGCCGCATTTATCGACCAGGTACCCTCCGATGGGGGCTGCGATCAAAACCGGGAGGTTGGCAAGAAAGGAATAGACGCCGGCTTTAGAAGGGGAAAATCCCAAAATATTTTGAAAATAGATGGTCCAAAATACTGCAGCCATCACGATAAACTGGTTGCAGAAGATAGAAGTTGCGCTTGCGATAAACGACTTTTTTCCCATGAGCTCAAAATCTAAAATCGAGGCGTGGGGCTTGTGTTTTCTTTTGAACAGAAACCACAAAGAGCAGGCTCCGATGCAAAGCAGAGTGATTGTCATAGGTGAGGACCAACCCCAATTTTGGGCTTGCATGAGCGCGACGACAGCGGAGGCGATTGCGCAAGAGAGGATGAAAAAACCGCGATAGTCAAAGGCTTGTTTTTTTCCTTGCATAGGGGGGATCGAATAAAGCGCAAGGAGGATGCCAATAGAGGCAATCGGCAGGTTGATCCAAAAGACATAGCGCCAACTTAAGTACGATGTTAAAAATCCTCCGATGAGCGGTCCTAAGGCAAGAAAGATCGCTCCGATCGAGACAAACAGCCCGAGTGCTTTGCCTCTTTGGTGGGGAGGGAAATGGGAAATGATGATGCCTTGGGTCGCAGGCAATAAAAAAGCTCCGCCGACCCCTTGCAAAGCCCGGCTAAAGATCAGCCACGCCTCTGTATCGCTTAGTCCGCACATGGCAGAGGCCCCTGCAAAGATGAAGATGCCGACGCAAAAGGCTTTTTTAAGGCCCCACATATCGCCAAGCTTTCCCCCGGCTAAGACAAGGACAGCAAGGGAAAGGGTGTAGGCGTTCAGCACCCATTGCAGCCCTAAGTCGTGGAGCTGCAACTGCCTTTGGAGGGTAGGAAGCACGACAGGCAAGACAGTGATATCGATGAAAATCATCGATATCGATGTCGTCATTGCGGTTAAGATCCACCATTTGCGATTATCTGCGTTGATTTTCATTCATTGCCTTTGCCTGGACTTGTATCCATTGCTCGGTGCCGCCTTCACCTCTAGAGGCATCCGGATTGCATTGATTTTTAAATAGACCTCTTGCGTAACCTGCTTTGTTTGAAAAATTTGACGATTTTTCTGTCCATTTAAAAATCAATTCAATCCGGATGCCTCTATTTGGTGAAATCAGCTCCCTCTAATGGCTAAAGAGTTTGCAGGTTTTTGCGGCATTGTAGCATAAGAGGCGAAAATTTTCTTAGAGAGAAAATTGGGATCTTTGGATTACAATCTCGGGTTTGTAAATCTGCACTTTAGCCTAGGGATGAAAGCAGCCCTGAGCAATGGCTAAAGTCCAGTAAATTGGAGTTCACCTCTTTTTTTATGCGTCGAGATATTGAAATTGCAGTCGAAAGTGCCATTAAAGCAGCTGAGTTTTTACAACGTCCTGCAAGCCTTGCGTTTATCGAACAGGCAAGTCAGTGGATCGGCAGCTGTTTTGAAGCAGGTGGGAAGGTTCTGATTGCCGGCAATGGGGGCAGCCTGTGCGATGCGATGCACTTTGCAGAGGAGCTCACCGGGCAGTTTCGGGGCAGGCGAAGGGCGCTTGCTGCGATGGCGCTGACAGACCCTGCCCATTTAAGCTGCGTTGCCAACGACTTTGGTTTTGAAGAGGTATTTTCCCGCGGTGTCGAAGCCTTTGGCAGACCGGGGGATGTGTTGGTTCTGCTTACGACAAGTGGCAATTCTGAAAATATCTTGAGAGCTGCCGAAATGGGGAGAGAAAAGGGATTGAAGACGATCGCCTTTCTCGGAAAATCCGGGGGTAAGCTGCAGGGCTTGTGCGACCTGGAGTGGGTCGTGTCCGGTTTTGAGTTTTCCGATCGGATTCAGGAAGCCCACATGGCGGCTATCCACATCATCATCGAAATGGTCGAAAAAAAGCTGTTTTCCTCTGAGGTCAACCTGATTTTCGGCAATGTTTAATACAGTCAACCTCAGTCCCTCGACGCTGGCCTTAAACAACGTGGCTGTCTGCGGCAGTTGCGGGAAAAATAACGCAGAGCTTTTCAAGTGCATCTTCTGTCAGCATGTGTGGTACTGCAACCGCGTATGTCAAGAGCGGCATTGGCCTGCACACAAAAAAACGTGCGTTCTCTTTAAGGGGGGAGGTTCCGAAGGCTGGGTTGCCGATAGCAAAGAGGCGGCTCAATCTGTGGAAAAGGAGGAGGAGGGACCAGAGTTAATTCGGGAAATGGTCAAAGGGGGCGAGGGAGTTGTTTATTTGGCCAAGTGGCAAAACGGGCAAGAGGTTGTCGTTAAAGCCCCCTTGAACCCAAATGAGGGCAACCTTTCTCTGGCCATAGAGCTCTATGTCTTCACAAACACTGCCCATCCTCACGTGCTGGGCCATGTGGGTCAAATTCCCAGCAAGCAATGGCTGCTTCTGCCGTACATGGAAAGGGGGAGCTTAGACTCGGCGCTCTTTCCCCCTAAAGAGCCTTGCCCATGGTTTTGGAGGATGCAGATCAGCTGCCAGATTGCCGATGCTGTCCAGTACTTGCATGGCAAGGGGATCTTGCATTGCGATATTAAATCGGCCAACATCCTCTTAGATGACAAGTGTCAGGCCAAACTGGCAGATTTTGGCACAGTCCTCATCAAAGATCGCCCTGAGTTGCGAAGAGAGGGTTCGACTCCCTCTTACCAAAGCCCTGAGCTTTCGAAATGGATGCAGCGCCACCTCCATTTGTCATCGCGCCAAACGCTTCCACAGGATGCGCAAGGAGATGTGCCCCCGTTTAGCGAAAGCTCCGATGTTTATGCCATGGGGACGGTTTTTTGGGAAATCGCAGAGCGCAAGCCCGCTTTAGCTGCAGTTTTGGGAGGATGTTTTAGACTCTCTCAAGAGACGCCTTTGACATATGGCACCTGCATTCAGCAGTGTCGGGCAGTAAAGCCTGAAAACCGCCCAACAGCTGCCGTGATTTTTCAAGAGCTATCCCATCAAGACTTCAAGGAAAAAGTCTTGAGACAGGCAAATCCCGCTTTGATCTTCTGTGATTTTGCCTCGCAAGGCGAGCTTGCTCCTAGCAACCCTTTTGAGCGGGTCGCTAAGCTGCTTTTTCTAGATGCTAAATGTCCTCAAGAGGACTTGTTAGCAGAAAATCAGATCCTATTACAAGGGCGTTTGAAAGATCTTGAAAAAAGGTTCTCCCTTTTTCAAGAAGCTACTTGCGAATTGTCAAAGGAGGCCTTGAGATTATGGGAGCTAGATTGTCATTGCCTTCTTCAAAAAAACTATTGGACCCAGATCAGCTCAAGTCAACAGAAGATGTTACAGCAGCTGACCTTGAAATACGGCTATTGGGTCCAAAACAGCGGCCGCGATCTATCTCTGTGGCCTCTGATCGAAGGGTACATTTTAAACCAAGGATTTTCCCATTGGGGAAAGCCTGCAGCTCAACGCTTTCTCATCGGGCTTGCCGAAATGAGGATCTGCGGTCCTTTTGAACATCCTGTTTCTGAAACCATTGCCTTCATCCACAGGGCTCGAGAAATAGGCAAGTGTTCTGTTGTCGACGAAAGGTTAAATTACACCGAAACTCTTTTAGCTCTTTCTTTATTGTGGCAGACCCTGCGGCAAACCTTGGCAAAACAGAGCCGTTGCCAGTTTCACGACATGGTCGAGCAGTGGTTTGAAATGTTGAAAGAAATAAAGGAGCAATTTGCTCGATCTACCGACCCTTTCATTCAGTCAAGCTTAACAATGCTTGTTCAAGATAGCTGTCAGTGTGTGAACCCTTTGATTCCCTATCGGCATAAGAGATGGATTTTCCTATTGAATGAAGCAAAGCAAGTCGGGCCGCATCAAGTGGCCCAGATCCTAGATGCTGATTTGTTAGAGGGTTATAAAAAGGATCGAGTGTTCCAGAGATGGGATTGGATCGCCAAGATGCACGCAGATGTTTTACAGCCTGCTATCGAGCCATATCTTGAGGAGGCGGGTCAAAAGGGGTTAGAGGCTTACGAGCAAGCTGTTGCAAAATGGGTCGAGCCTTGGGTTAAGCTATATAGGGAGGAAACCCATCTCTTTGATTTGGCAACTTCTTTTGTCAATTGGGTCAAGCTGTTTGGCTCAGAAGGGAAAAAGAAGGTGTGTTTTGATAGCATCGCTTTTGAGGGGAGGATCGAGCATCATAAGAAAGAAAGGACGGCTTTGATCGGGATCCAACCGCCGGCAAAAAAAAATCGGATCCAGAGCCTCTGGAACACTTTAAAAAGGGAAAAAGGGTATCAAAATCCCGAAGAATACACCCAACATGTCATCCAAGCGCTCGATAAGGCTTTAAAGCTTTTTCTGCCGTTTTTAGGGGAGGCCCCGAAGAATGCAGGGTGGGCATTATTGGGGTTGGGCTCCTTGGGCAGAAAGCAGCTATTGCCCTATTCCGACTTGGATATTGCACTCCTTGTCGATGATCCGAGCGTGCGCACAAGTCCTTATTGGAAAAGACTCATCGATCTGCTTGAAGCCCTCACCCAGATCATGGATGGCGCAGGACACTGGGACGCAGCTGAATCTAAATACGTCTTCCTAGGGCATCATATCGACCCTGGCGATAAAAATGCGATGCAAGGATCTGATGAGAAGGAACCCGTGTTGATCCAGACGCCTAAAGGGCTTGCCGGCTGGGTTGTGGAAGCGCTCCATGGCACAGCTAAACACCAGGAAACAACTAGGATCTTAGCCTACAGTTGTTTGCATACAATTAATATTGCAGGGACAGGCGTGGATTTATGGGCACAGTACACGCAGGAGCTAAACAAGGCGCTAGAGGACAAAAAAAAGGAACACTCTTGCATGGCCCTAGAGTGGCAACAGGAGCACGCCAAGGGCTGGCAGCGCAGTTTAAGAGATGACCTCGAGGTGAAGAAAAACTACATCAACTTAAAAGATAGCGTGTTTGCCCCGCTCAATTACTATTGGTTAGACAATGGATTATTGCATCTGCTCAAAAATGAAAACTCTATCCTCATCACAGGGATTGACCGGTTAAAAAACGCGTTGCAGGAGAATCAAAAGGGCCGCTTTGCCTACTGGCTTATGGTGATGCAAAGCGCCTGGAAAGAGGCTTTCAAATTAAGGTGGCAAATCGAGCTTACCGCTAAAGGGCGCGTGTCTTTAGTGGCAAGGGGGGGGGCTGAAAGGCAAACCGGTTTTGTCAAACTCACCCCTGCAGAAAAGAGTGTAGTGCTGACAAAAGCAGAGCTGCTGCTCATCGAACGGCTGCAAGGGGTGACTGCAGTTGCCTACAATGCTCTTTTGCAATCTCAAGGCTCAACCGATCCTTTGCAAACCGACAAAGAGGGGATCTGCCTTGCCCAGATCCACCCTTCCTTACAAGACCATTGGGTTGCAGGTGCTGCGGCGGCTCTAACCTTTGGGAAGAGGCAAGATGCCAAGGCGCATCGCAAACTCTATCGTCTCATGCCGCCGAGGATGCGGCTGGAGTATGAACATGCCCTCAAATGCTATTCTCATGCCGGAGTAGCTCCAACAGCAGAGTGGCTCTTAAAACACATCTTGCCGTCTGTCCCTTTGCCCAATGGAAATCGGGGAAGTTTTCTTGAGCGTCAAAAGCTCTGGCAGGCAACTGTGAAAAGTTTAGCTGCCCCGTGTATTGATTTGGGACATATCCCTAAACGGGCAACAGGGGCTCTGATGAGCTGGGTTGAAGACAACCGCATTTGCCACGGGATATTAAAAGAGGAGTTTGCCAAACAGCTTTTAGATAAGGCAGGTCAATTTAGAAAAGAGGAAAAGCTCCTCGATGGCCGCAGCCCTGTCATTCCTTTAGTCAATGACAAGGAGCGCATCATTGTTTACCCTAAGGCCTACCCTGAGTTTCCCGGCCGGCAGTTGGCAGCCGATTGTTTAAACTACCGGCTCACTGGCAGCGCTGTGCAGTCGAGTCTTGTGCTATTTACTCCCTTGAACAATGGCCAGTTGGGTGAAGCGGGAGCCTACCCGGTTTTATTATCCAAACCCGCTGGACAAACCATACAAGACTATGTTTGCGAAAATAGCAGCGCCTTGGAAAAGACACCGTTGGATAGCTACCATTTCACGCTTAAAGTTTTATCAACTTATATCATTGGTTATGAAGATGATAAAAAAGATAATGTGACGCTAGTCAAAACCCGGGATCCTTGGGGTAAGCCCTGCTGGCAACTGCTCAGCGTTGACACCGACCATGCCTTTTGCCCGCCGATGTCAGATGACACTGCAGGGGCAAAAGTGCAATTGAAAACAGTGACCTTTGCATTTAGCGCGATGGGCCAGCCGCTAGATCCTGAAGCAGTTGCCGATTTTTTAAGTTTAAACAAGTACCAAGTTTTAGAAGAATGGCTCGGACAGTGCCGCGCATTGCAAAGCGGCCTGATAGGCAATTTAACCCTGAAACCTCAGCGCCACGGCCTTTTCAATCCAGCCGTGCTCAAGCGCGTAAATTCCTCTTGCAACTGGTTTGCCTCAAGTCAATCCAGTTACATTCCGATCGCCTTTGAGCCAGGCACCATTGTGGATATTTACCAGCGCTGGATGCGGGTAGAGGCTGCGATCAAAAAGGGGGTCTTGCAGACTCATTTTGATTTATTGGATGAGGTCTGCCCCCGGTTGGCAAGGTGCTATCGATACGTGTTTCCTCACCAGACTGTCGCTGAACGGTTTAATGCGTTTGCTAAGCTCTATACCGACTACAGCACGACAACAGCAGGCCATTACATCAGCCACACCTCCAAATACAAACCCAACATCTCTAAGACACTAGTCGGGGTGAAGAGATTTCAAGACGTGCTAGAGAATCGCGGCAGCCTTTTTGACGCCGGCCGCGCTTGCGGGTTGAAGGAGCTAGATGTTGTTCAAGAACACTACCAACACCTGATCGAGTTGAAAAAGGTGTGTCAGGTCGGGATCGGCAGCCAAATCAACCAGCAGCATGCAGTCATTGAAACATTAGAGCGTTTAATGGGCAGGCCTTACTACGCGGCTTTAATTGAGCGGGTGCTAGCTAGCATTAAGTTTGTCTATACAGACAAAAACACAGAGCAGCTCATTGCCTTTCAAGACAGGTTGTTGAATCTATTATCCGGACGATCCCTTCACGATATCAACTTTGTCAACTGGCGGGCACTCACAGAGGATCAATTGCTGAAGGTGATCAAAAAAAGCGGGGACTTAAGGAGCTTGACTGTGATCGACTGCCCCAATTTTGTGTGTTCCGCTGCAGGCTGGGCAGAGCTTAGCTTGCGCTGTCCCGAGCTTAGAGAAATACACTTAAGTCAAGTCGAGCAATTGCCTTTGTCGTGGATCGACAACCAGATTTCAGCAAGCAATTTAAAGACCTTATTTATGTTTAGTGAAATCACGGCCGCATATCCTGCTTTAGAGTCTCTACATTTAGAAAATTGTCCCCATCTTGTGAGCTATCAGATGCGCGCTCCTTGCCTTCGGGAGCTGACTTTGAGCAATTGCCCCAAATTAGAATTGCTGGATTTGAGCTCCCAGCCTATTGCCATTTTACGATTGCAGAGGTGTCAGCAGCTTGCCGATCAGGGGATTTGCCACGACAGCCAAGGACAGCACTTGCGCACTCTTTCTTTGTCTGATTGTCCAAATATCCAGTTTGCACAAGTGTATCAAAAATGGCCTTTTCTATTAGGGCTGTTAGGCAGCTTCTATACCGATGAAAATATGGAGAAGCTGATACAAAGTGTGGAAGCGCTAAAATTAAAACCCCACGAAATTAACACAGCGGCCCGTTTTTTTACCGACCAATGCGTTCAGTGGCGACAATGCAGCATAGCTCTTGCCAAACAAATTCCGCTCATACAAAAAGCCTTGCTCAGAGGATTGGAAGATAAAGAGAGTCCTGTGGTCCAGGAAAGTTGCGCAAATTCCCTTGGAGTGCTCTATCTAATACTTCCAAAGGGGGGGCAAAAGCAGATCGTAGAGAGTGTATTCAAGGGAATTAAGGACCCTCATTGGAAAATACGGGCTGCGTACATGGGCTCTTTAACCACGCTTTATCCTTTGCTCTCTGTAGAGGGCCAAGCGGAAGCGTTAAAGGCTGCCCATGAAGGGATGAGCGATCCCTTCTCTTGGACAGTTCCGGTTGCCTCAGCTAAATTACTCGCAAGGATATTTTCCGAAAATTTGCCAAACCAGCAAAAACAAGCCATCTTCGAGGCTGTGGTCCAGGGGCTCAAGAGCAGGGATAAGAACTTCCGCGCAAGCTGTGCAAAAGTGCTTAGCGGGTTTGATTTAAAGCTGAAAGAGAAGGCAATCGAGGCTGTATTTGCAGCAGTTAGCGACGAGCACTGGGAAGTGCAATCGCTTTGTGTGCAGATCCTCGCAGGCTTATCCTCATTGCCATTGCTTAAGCAGCAGAAGGCTCTGGAGGTCATCCTTGAAACGCATGGAAACCGAAATCCAGCAGACATAAATGCATATATAAGTATGGGTCTTGCCTGCATCAAGGCAATAGAAGGTCTCTACTCATCTCTATCAACGGCGCAGCAACAGGAAATTCTCTCCATTGTTCTCAAGGGAGCCGAAAGATAAGGAATGGGAGATTCGCGCCTATTGTGCAAAAACCCTCTCTTTGCTTTTTGCATCCCTAACGCAAGAAAAGCACAAAGAGGTGCTTCAAGCATTAGCACGGGGGTTGGATGACATAGATTGGGAAATACGCTCTTCTTTTATAGAAGCGGCCAGGTCGATGTACCCGCTTTTTTCGCAAAAAGATAAAGAAGGAGCTCTAGAAATTCTGACCTATATGAACGATACTAAGGTGTTTACGCGTTTTGCTAGCAGACAATGGTATGTTGCTTTCCACCCATTTCTGCCTCAAGAAGTGCAAGAAGCAGCAACAAGATGTTGCATCATGGGACTCAAAGATGAAGATGTTGGGGTTCGCTTGGTTTCTGCACAGGCGTTAGAGAAGCTGCTGCCGGAGCTCCCTAAGGAAAGGCAGGAAGAGGCATTAACCAATCTGACCATGGGGATAAGCGACACTAGTGCTGTGGTTTGCTGCGCTTGCATCCGCGTTTTAGGCAAGCTTTATCCCTTCTTGCCTCAAGGAAAGCAAAAAAAGGTGGTCGGGGCTCTATTACCAAAGCTTAAAGACAAAAGTTGGTGGGTTAGGGATGCGTGCGCTGAGTTTTTTGAAGGGGTTTGTCCCTCTTTGCCCGAAGGTCAGCACCGCGAGGTATTGGAAGCTTTGGAAGGTAGTCTCAGCGATTTTTATTCTCGCGTCCGGAATCCAGCTGCACAAGCCCTGAAAGGGCTTTACTCCTTGCTGCTTAAGGCAGATCAAAGCAAAGTCGCGCAAATTCTCCTAAAAAAAATGACGCACGTTTGTAGTTATACCAGTACGCGCTTCGCAGAGGCTTTTAGCATCCTCTGCCCTTTGCTCTTACAAGCTGATCAACGCAAAGGGGTAGAGCTATTGTTAGCCGGGATTGAAGACGACACTAAGCATGAGGCTGACAAAGACGCTGTCATTAGGATTGGGGAAATCACCGATGATAATCCCGTCCCTAATCAAAAGAACATAGCGACTGTTATTGTCGTAGATGTCATCGATAACGATGTGCGCGCAACTTATGCAAAAGCTTTAGGGCGTGTCGTCAGTTCTCTATCGCTCACAGCTACTTTGCAAGACGGTCTTCCAAAGCTCCAAGAGTTATTGAAGAAACTCCCCTTGGAACCATCCCAGGCAGACCCCTTGTCGGGTGGTGTGAAAAAGAATGAAAATCCAAAGAAGCCCGTTCAAGCAATGCTGCTGTGGTATTCCGATCTAGAGATCGACCATTTAAAAGGCAAACAAACACCTGCCACCTCAGCCAGGGATGACGACAAAGGCAAAGAAGAAATGGACTCGACAGGTAATTGATTACAATCGCTCTTGGTCGTGAAATAGTGCAGGCAGCGCTAGGTTAGCAAACCTTTGGAGTAGGATATTTTGGTGCCTGTTCTGGTTGGGTTGGGCTCCTCGTTGCACCATCCCCTGTTGTGGTCCTTGGACGTTATTGGGGTTTTGGGGAGGTGGGTTAGCCACGGCTTGGTTATTGTTTGCAATAGGAAGATGAGCTTGTTGATTATTATTTATATTGTTCATACATTAGCCATTTTATTATTCCTTAATTTTAATTGTATTTGTTTTATACTTTTATTTCAATAGTTATTTATTTTTTTATTCTCTAATGAAATAGAAGTGATGGGATATACTTTGGCTTAGACTGGACTTGTATCCATTGCTCGGTGCCGCCTTCACCTTTAAGAGGCATCCGGATTGAATTGATTTTTAAATGGTGACATTTCAAGTTGGCCATTTAAAAATCAATTCAATCCGGATGCCTCTATTTGGTGAAATCAGCTCCCTCCAATGGATACAAGTCCAGTTAGAACCTATCCCAGTAAAACAGAGTCTTAACGCAATGGGTTTATTTAATACCGTTCTGAAAATCATTCGGCAGGAAAAAAAGGCTCCTTTGGCCTCCGCATGCCTTGCGTTTTTGAGCCGTCTTTATCGCCTCGGGATCGTTTTGAGAAATTTTGGGTACGATCGGGGGATTCTTCCTTCGCAACAGCTTGAGGTTGTTGTTGTTAGCATCGGCAATGTCGCTGCAGGGGGGACAGGCAAGACTCCGCTTACCCACTTGTTGGCGGTTTCTTTGCAGGACCGGATCAAACTAGGGATCTTGAGCCGGGGATACAGGTCAAAGATGGCAAAACAGGGGTAAACCGGCAGATTTCGAAAGGTCTTGGGCCCCTATGCCCTGCCAATGAGTGCGGCGATGAGCCTTTTTTGCTTGCCCAAAAGACAAAGGGGAGCGTTTGGGTAGGGGCAGACCGGATCATCAGCGGAAAGCAGGCAATCGAACAGGGGATCGAATGCCTGCTTTTAGACGATGGGATGCAACACCGGAGGTTAAAGCGCGATTTTGAAATTGTCGTTGTAGATGGAAAAGATCCTTTTTCTCAAGGGAGGTTTTTGCCCTGGGGGCTGCTTCGGGACTGCCCGACAAGGCTTAAAAAGGCAGACCTCATCCTGGCAACGCACGTGGCCGATGCAGCCCACTTTGCCCGCCTCCAGGCAATGATCTCCCCTTACAGCAGCGCTCCTCTTGTCGGCTCCCAGATCGCTGTGAAGAATAAACAGCATTTTGCAGAGCCTTGCAAGGTCGGTGCCTTCTGCGGCATTGGCCAGCCGGCTTATTTTTTGCAGACCGTGCGTGACTTAAAATCGGAAATTATCGACACTCTTATTCTCGATGACCATGGCTCTTTAGATCAGGGTCAGCTGGCGCAGTTTGCCAAAGCGTGCGCTGATAGGGGGGCCTGCGCCCTTGTCTGCACGGAAAAAGATTATGTGAAGCTCTCTGCTGAGCAGATCGCAGAGCTTGCTTTGGAACTTTTTCCTGTTGCCATTGAGCTTAAAATTGTTTTTGGCAAGCAGCATTGGGATCTGCTTTTGGAGAAAATATTGGTTAAGGTGAAAAATGAGTGAAGAGATCAAGGTGCTATTGCCTAAACTAGGAGAGAGCATTCATAGTGCGACCATCGTTCAGTGGTTTAAAAAAATTGGCGATCCGGTGCGCCTCGACGAGCCCCTTTTGGAGGTGTCGACAGATAAGGTCAATAGTGAAATTCCCTCGCCCGCTTCTGGGACCCTGAAAGAGATCCACGCAAATCCCGATCAAGAGCTCCAAGTCGGGGCTCTGGTCGCGGTCATTCAAGTGGGAAATCTACAGGTCGCTAGTGAAGAGGGGGGTAGAGCTCCTTTGGCCTCATCGCAGCCTTCCTCAGGATCACCGAGTGAGCGCAGCATGGAGGGATTCTTTTCGCCTGCTCTTTTGCGCATCGCAAGAGAAAATGGGGTGGCTCTGGAGGATTTGGCAAAGATCCCCGGAACCGGAATGGGGGGAAGGGCGACCAAGACCGACCTGGAGGCCTACATCGAGAAAAAGCGGCCCGCTGCCCAGCCCTGCCCATTAGCTAGCCCTTGTTCTAAAACAGGATCGTCATCGGAGGTCGAGCGCCTCAAGATGACAGGGATGCGAAAGGCCATTGCAGACAACATGGTTCGCTCCTTTTATGAAGCGCCGCACGCCACCTTGGTCACTGAAGTGGATATGACCTGCGTTGTGAAGTTGATTCAGGCGGAAAAAGAGGTGTTTTTGCGCACGCACGGCTGCAAGTTGACCATCACTGCTTTTGTCGCTCGAGCAATTAGCAAAGCCTTGGAACAATTTCCTCTCATCAATTCCTCGTTGGAAGGAGACACTATTCTCTTAAAGCGCTTTGTCAACTTAGGAATTGCGGTCAGCGTCGACTCAGGCCTGATGGTTCCTGTGATTAAGCACTGCGAGCAGATGGGGATCACCTCGATAGCTCAAGCCATTCATGCCGTTTCCACAAAAGCTCGTTCTGGAAAATTAGCTCCCGATGATGTCAACGAAGGCACGATCACGATGACCAACTTTGGAATGTCGGGGGTGCAGATTGGCGTGCCTATCATCCGCTATCCAGAGGTTGCCATCATCGGAGTTGGCGCAATCTGCAAACGCGTTGTTCCTTTAGAAGGGGATATTCTAGCTGTCCGCTCGATGATGCACGTCTGCCTTACATTTGATCACAGAGTTTTAGATGGGATGTACGGATGTGGATTTTTGGGAGCGCTCAAAAAATACCTTGAGGAGAGCAGTAGCATCGATTAGCGATATAATCAATCCTCAGGAAAGCGTAAACACCAAAGGAAGATAAGGGTCACTGCTGGGCAGAGGAGTAAGCGGGCCTGCCTTCAAAGTTGTACAAATTTTCCGTGGAAATGATATCAAACCCAGAAGCGTGCACCTGTTGGATCGCCTTTAGCACATCTTCATAGGTGACATGGAGGTCCTTTGCTTTAAGAGTAAAGCGCAGCCGGTATTGATCGACACAGAAGGTCTCAGGGTGTCCCCCTGGCCAAACGCAAACGCCGCGGTTGCTGATCATCTCCAGGGAAAGGGGGTGTGTGGGCTGATCCAATGCCTGTTTGATGACGCTGGAGGCGCTATCTTGGGAGTAGATGAACACATCGACGCCCTTGAGTTCTCTTTTGACCTCTGGGGCTCTAGAGGGCCTGTGGAGGCTTTCAATTTTCTTCGATCCCTGATAAGAAACGGCCGGGAGCTGCTTGGGCTTGGAGCCTAAGAATTTCACCACGGCGTCTGCAAACTCCTTGGTACCCACCTTTTGCTTGCTGACTCCTTCCTTGAAGATGTCATAAGTGTGAATTCCAGCTTCAATTGTGCTTAGCCAGGCGTTGTGAACTCTTTCTGCAACAGCTGTTTGGCCCAAGTAGACCAGCATCAGGATGCCCGCAAGTAAAAGCCCGGAGGGGTTGGCAAGGTTCTGATGGGCCCGCCTTGGAGCAGAGCCGTGAATCGCTTCGAACATCGCACCCCAATCGCCGATATTGGCAGACCCTGCAATGCCGACAGAACCTGAGATCTGCGCAGCGACATCGGATAAGATGTCCCCATATAAGTTGGGCATTACGATAACGTCGAATACTTCGGGGGTGTCTGCAAGTTTTGCCGCTCCGATATCGACAATCCAATGCTCATTGGCAATGTCGGGATATTCCTTGGCAACTTCATCGAATACCTGGTGAAAAAGGCCGTCGGAGATTTTCATGATGTTATCTTTGCTAAAGCAGGTCACTTTTTTGCGTTTGTAGTGGTGGGCGTACTCAAAAGCATAACGGATGATTTTTTCTGAACCCGGAAGCGAGATGAGTTTGAGGGATTTGCGCACCTGTGGAGACTGGCGGTACTCGATGCCTGTATAGAGATCCTCCTCGTTTTCTCGCACGATCACCACATCCATGCCAGGGTGTTTTGTGTCTATGAAAGGAGCATAGGCCACACATGGGCGCACGTTGGCATAAAGGCCCATCGTAGTGCGCACGGTGACATTCAGGCTTTTAAATCCCCCTCCCTGAGGGGTCGTGATAGGGGCTTTCAGAAAGGCCTTAGTGTGGCGGATCGTCTCCCAAGATTGGGGCTCAATCCCATTTGCCACTCCTTTCAAATAAAGTTTTTCCCCAATTTCGATCACATGCTGCTCAAGAGGGGCTCCTGCTTCTTTGAGGACGTGCAAAGTCGCAGCCATGATTTCAGGTCCAATCCCATCGCCGTAGGCAACTGCGATGGGGATATTTGATGAGGGCATCTGCTTAATCTCCTGCAAAGTCGAGAAACTTCTCTTTTTTTAATTTTTTTTTCGCAATAGTGCAAGTAAAAACCGTTTCCCTTATACTTCCACGTAAAAAAGGATCAAAAAAATCTTGGACGTACTTAGCCAGCTCCTCACCCAGCAACGGGGCAATACCGAGCACTACTTTAATCATTTGGATCTCAATGCCGTCGATCGCGTCCTTGGCCTGGCCTTAAAGACCACAGGGCTCATCGTCTTTACAGGCGTTGGCAAAAGTGGGATTATCGCTGAAAAAATCGCAATGACGATGATTTCAACCGGAACAAAAGCCCTCTACCTGCCCCCGACAAATTTTCTTCATGGGGATATCGGCATTCTCTCTCCAGGGGATCTGTTTGTGGTGATGAGTCGAAGCGGAGAAACAGAGGAGCTGCTCGCTCTTGTCCCCTTTGCCAAACAGAGGGGAACGCCCACCTTGGCCATCGTCTCCAATCCCAACAGCCGCCTTGCCAAACAGTGCGATCTTTTCATCGATTTACCCTTTGAAAAAGAGCTTTGCCCCTTTGATTTGGCCCCCACCTCATCGACCACAGTTCAGCTACTCTTCGGGGATATGCTCTCGATTGCCCTGATGCGGGCTAAAGGGTTTGATCTTGCCTCTTATGCTCTGAACCACCCTTCGGGATCTATCGGCAAAAAAATGTCTATCACTGTTGAACAGCTGATGCACAAAGAGCCCCATCTGCCGCTAGCGCATCCTTCCGATCGCCTCATCGATGTCCTAGTCGAGCTGACCAATAAAAAGTGCGGGGCCCTGCTCATCGCAGATGAAAAGAGGCATTGCCACGGCATTTTCACAGACGGCGATTTGCGCAGAGCCCTGCAGGCTCACGGCAGCTGTGTCTTGGACAAGCAGATGGCAGAGCTGATGACCCCAGCACTTCTTTCAATTGAAAAGGACGCCCTGGCTTGGGACGCCCTCAAAATCATGCAGAAAAATCCCAAAAAGTTCGTCATGGTGCTTCCCGTGCTTGAAAACGGCAAGATTGCGGGAATCTTGCGCATGCACGACATCATCCAAGCAGGCGTTTGTTAAGAATCGGGTTGTTGTTATTTGTTCAATAGACATCTTGCGTAACCATTCAGGGCTTTCTGATGAAAAAGATTTGATGCGCATTGTTCTCTTTTTTCCGTGTTTCATTCCGCGAATGACCTATCAAATCTTTTTCATCAGAAGACCTTGCTCTAACCCTAATTAGCGTCGAGTTGTGGGTTGTTTTTATACGTGGGCAGGCTGTAAACTTCGGGTTTTAAAAAGGAGCAACGCGCATGGAGATATTCAACTTAGGGACGTGGATGATCGTCTTTGTGTTTTGTATGGGGTATGTCGCAATCATTTTAGAGCACTTCACCAGGGTCAATAAGACCGCTGTGGCGCTGCTGATCGCGGTTTTGTGCTGGTCGATCTACCTTGTCACAAGCCATTTGCCCGCAGCAGCAGGGATTGAGGCTTTGGGACATCACGTTTCAGAGGTGTCTCAAATCATTTTTTTTCTTATGGGGGCAATGACGCTTGTCGAGGTGATCGACTCCCACCGCGGGTTTAAAATCGTCACGGATCAGATTCAGACCCAATCCAAGCGCAAGATGCTCTGGATCGTCGCTTTTTTTGCCTTTTTTCTATCAGCTATTCTCGACAATTTGACAACGACGATTTTAATGATCTCTTTGCTGCGCAAACTGGTGCCAGAGAGCAAAGAAAGGCTTTTGCTCTGTTGCGTGGTCGTGGTTGCGGCCAACGCCGGAGGGGCGTGGACTCCCATTGGAGATGTCACGACCACCATGCTCTGGATCAATGGACAACTCTCTTCCCTCGGCGTTGTCAAAGCGCTGCTGATCCCCTCGATCGTATCGCTGCTCATCCCGATGGCGTGGTACTCCTACCGAACCAAGGGTAAAATAACGACTAAAAAATTGACAAAAGAGCAGACTCAAGAATTTCCTGGGGCGAAGTTAGTTTTTTTTCTCGGTGTCGGGGGGCTTGTCTTCGTGCCGATTTTCAAGGCGCTTACAGGCTTGCCCCCGTTCATGGGCGTCATCCTAGCTCTTGCGGTGCTTTGGCTTGTGACCGACCTGATGCATTACCCCCATGAAAATAGGGAGCATTTGCGGGTTCCCCACGTGCTTACCCGGGTGGACACCTCTGGAGTGCTTTTTTTCTTAGGCATTCTGCTTTGCGTCGATGCCCTGCAGACAGCGGGCATTTTACAGGTATTAGCAGATGCCTTGGACTCTGCCTTCCAAAGCAAGGCCATGATTGCAACGCTCATCGGGGTCTTTTCTGCGATCATCGATAACGTGCCTCTAGTTGCTGCGACAATGGGGATGTACTCCCTTGAAAGTTATCCTATGGATTCCAGCTTTTGGCACATGATCGCCTATGCGGCAGGAACCGGGGGCAGTATGCTGATCATCGGATCTGCCGCAGGGGTTGCTCTCATGGGGATTGAAAAAGTGGATTTTGTCTCTTACGCTCGCAAAGCCACCCTCCCGGTTGCCTTTGGGTATCTCGGCGGGATGGGAACTTATCTTTTGCTCGAGCCTTTTTTGAAATAGTTTTGCCAGAGGCAATCTCCTCAAAAAAAGCCTCCAGAGATATCTCTGGAGGCTTTTTTGTTTCCTTGTAAACTAGCAGTTTAGCGGGCTTTTTAGAAAAAGATTCGGAAAAGATTTGCGGAAAATGGAGAGGATTATGTATGTTCTTGTTTCCTTTTGACAAAACTCTATAAGTAGAAGGTTTGCGATAAGGAAAAGAGCTGGCGAGACTGGCTTAAGATTCTCTTAACATCAGAAGTGAAGTGACGTGCAAGCAAAATAGAGCTTGTAGCGGATAAGTGAGTGAAAGCTTAACTTATTTGCCTGTAAATTTTTTTGTTTTATAAAATAGTTAAGGCAAATTGTCAGGGAATAATTTCTTTGAGAATTTGATCTTGGTTCAGATTGAATGCTGGCAGCGTGGATGAGGCATGCAAGTCGAACGAAGCTCTAGGGCAACTTGGGGTTTAGTGGCGGAAGGGTTAGTAATACATGAATAACTTGCCTTTTACTTGGGGATAACGGCTGGAAACGGCCGCTAATACCGAATGAGGTGGCTTGAGGGAACTTGAGCCTATCAAAGTAGGGGACCTTGAAAGAGGCCTTGCGGTAGAAGAGAGGTTCATGGGATATCAGCTAGTTGGTGTGGTAAAGGCGCACCAAGGCTAAGACGTCTAGGCGGATTGAGAGATTGACCGCCAACATTGGGACTGAGAAACTGCCCAGACTCCTACGGGAGGCTGCAGTCGAGGATCTTTCGCAATGGGCGCAAGCCTGACGAAGCGACGCTGCGTGAGCGATGAAGGCCTTCGGGTCGTAAAGCTCTTTCGCGCAAGAACAAGGGATAGATGTGAATAACATGTTGACTTGAGTGTACTGCGTAAAGAAGCACCGGCTAACTCCGTGCCAGCAGCTGCGGTAATACGGAGAGTGCAAGCATTAATCGGAATTATTGGGCGTAAAGGGCGCGTAGGCGGAACGAAAAGTCAGATGTGAAATTCCGAAGCTCAACTTCGGAGCTGCATTTGAAACTATCGATCTTGAGGGTTGACGGAGAAAACGGAATTCCACGTGTAGCGGTGAAATGCGTAGATATGTGGAAGAACACCGGTGGCGAAGGCGGTTTTCTAGTTAATACCTGACGCTGAGGCGCGAGAGCAAGGGGAGCAAACAGGATTAGATACCCTGGTAGTCCTTGCCGTAAACGATGTATACTTGATGTAATTGGGCTCAACCCTGATTGTGTCGAAGCTAACGCGATAAGTATACCGCCTGAGGAGTACGCTCGCAAGGGTGAAACTCAAAAGAATTGACGGGGGCCCGCACAAGCAGTGGAGCATGTGGTTTAATTCGATGCAACGCGAAGAACCTTACCCAGGCTCGAAATGTAGAAGGCGATACCAGAGATGGTATTTTCCGCAAGGACTTCTATATAGGTGCTGCATGGCTGTCGTCAGCTCGTGCCGTGAGGTGTTTGGTTAAGTCCAGCAACGAGCGCAACCCTTATCATTAGTTGCCAACGCGAGAGGCGGGGACTCTAGTGAGACTGCCTGGGTTAACCAGGAGGAAGGTGAGGATGACGTCAAGTCCGCATGGCCTTTATGTCTGGGGCTACACACGTGCTACAATGGTCGGTACAGAAGGCAGCAAGACCGCAAGGTGGAGCAAATCCGTAAAGCCGATCTCAGTTCAGATTGTAGTCTGCAACTCGACTACATGAAGCTGGAATTGCTAGTAATGACGTGTCAGCAACAACGTCGTGAATACGTTCCCGGGCCTTGTACACACCGCCCGTCACATCATGGGAGTTGGTTTTACCCGAAGTCGATGACTTAACCGCAAGGGAAGAGTCGCCTAAGGTAAGGCTGATGACTGGGATGAAGTCGTAACAAGGTAGCCCTATCGGAAGGTGGGGCTGGATCACCTCCTTTAAAGGACAAACTACTCACAAGTAGTCCTTAAGGTTGAGACAAGCTCGACTTTTGTCCACGTCACTTCTCTTCTGCTGTTAAGGCAGGGAAAAACTAACTGTGAAAGTTAGTTTCGTTATCTTGAAAATCGAAAGAGTCAGAAATAAATGAAGCGACCAATAAAAAGTGGTAAAGTTCGCCTTTGGAAGAAGGCGGATTGCGATAATTCACTGATGAAAATTGGCGCTTGAGAATAAATGTTTGAAGTAGAAATGGCGTAAAATAATCAAAGTAAGAATCCTAAGTTTCGACGCTTGCGCGTTGAAGCTAGGAGTGCAAGTGAATAGCTAAAAGTGTTTTGTGGTCAAGCTATTAAGGGCTGTTGGTGGATGCCTTGGCATCGATAGGCGAAGAAGGACGTGTAACCTGCGAAAAGCTTCGGAGAGCTGGAAAAAGCGTAGACCCGGAGATATCCGAATGGAGAAACCCAGTGGGAGTTATATTCCACTATCATTAGCTGAATACATAGGCTAAGGAGGCGAGACCTGCTGAACTGAAACATCTCAGTAGGCAGAGGAAAAGAAATCAAAAGAGATTCCCATAGTAGCGGCGAGCGAAATGGGAAGAGCCCAAACCAAGTCATTTAATGATTGGGGTTGTAGGACCAGTCATAAAGGGAGTGAAGACTCTAGCAGAACGGCATCTGGGAAGGTCGGCGAGACAGGGTGAGAGCCCCGTATGCGAAAAGGAGGACATTCATGAGACTGGCACCTGAGTAGGGCCGGACACGTGAAACCCGGTCTGAATCTGGGGGGACCACCCTCCAAGGCTAAATACTCATTGATGACCGATAGTGAACCAGTACCGTGAGGGAAAGGCGAAAAGAACCCCTGTTAGGGGAGTGAAATAGAACCTGAAACCAGCAGCTTACAAACGGTCGAAGGCCTATGCCCCTTATAGGGGAATGGCTGACGGCGTGCCTTTTGCATGATGAGCCAGCGAGTTACGCTATATGGCAAGGTTAAGGGACATGACGTTCCGGAGCCGAAGCGAAAGCGAGTGTTAAAAGCGCGATATAGTCATATGGCGTAGACACGAAACCAAGTGATCTATCCATGACCAGGTTGAAGCACGGGTAACACCGTGTGGAGGACCGAACTAGTGACTGTTGAAAAAGTCTTGGATGAGTTGTGGATAGGGGTGAAAGGCCAATCAAACTTGGAGATATCTTGTTCTCTTCGAAATAACTTTAGGGTTAGCCTCGGCACAAAATTTCCAGGGGTAGAGCACTGAATTCACGCGGGGGCCTACCGGCCTACCAAAGGAAATCAAACTCCGAATACTGGAAAGAGTCCGGGAGATAGACAGTGGGGGATAAGCTTCATTGTCAAAAGGGGAACAGCCCAGATCGTCGATTAAGGCCCCTAATTCTATGCTAAGTGAGTAAGGAAGTGGAGTTTCTAAAACAGTTGGGATGTTGGCTTAGAGGCAGCCATCATTTAAAGAGTGCGTAACAGCTCACCAATCGAGAAACTCTGCGCCGATAATATCCGGGACTAAAGCATAGAGCCGAAATCGCGGGTGTACTGCTGTAAAGGTACGCGGTAGGAGAGCGTAGTATGTGCGTCGAAGGTATACCGTAAGGAGCACTGGAGCGCATACTAGTGAGAATGCATGGCATGAGTAAACGATAAAGGGGGTGAAAATCTCCCTCGCCGAAAACCTAAGGTTTCCAGGGTAAAGCTCGTCTTCCCTGGGTTAGCCGGTCCCTAAGCCGAGGCTGAAAAGCGTAGGCGATGGAAAGCAGGTTAAATATTCCTGCGCCGCCGAAAGACTATGACGAAGGGTTGACGAAGTAAGTTAAGCACGCGGACGATTGGAAATGTCCGTGACATTATGAGGAAGGCTGATAGGCAAATCCGTCAGCGGAAATCCAGGTAATGAGACAAGGGGAACTGAAAGGGGAACCGATGGTGTAGCGCGATGCTTCCAAGAAATAAACTCTAGTCGTTGATAGGTGACCGTACCAAAACCGACACAGGTGGGTGGGAAGAATATTCTCAGGCGCGCGAGAGAACTCTCGTTAAGGAACTCGGCAAATTATCCTCGTAACTTCGGGAGAAGAGGAGCCGCAGGCTGTGATTACACTAGCGGTGAGAGCGGAAGGCGGCCGCAGAGAAATGGCCCAGGCGACTGTTTAACAAAAACACAGCACTATGCAAAGACGTCTAAGTCGAAGTATATGGTGTGATGCCTGCCCAATGCCAAAAGGTCAAAAGGAGATGTTAGCAGCAATGGCGAAGCATTGAATTTAAGCCCTGGTGAATGGCGGCCGTAACTATAACGGTCCTAAGGTAGCGAAATTCCTTGTCGGGTAAGTTCCGACCTGCACGAATGGTATAACGATCTGGGCACTGTCTCAACGAGAGACTCGGTGAAATTGTAGTAGCGGTGAAGATGCCGTTTACCCGCAATAAGACGGAAAGACCCCGTGAACCTTTACTGTACTCTGATATTGGCTCTTGACTTGTCATGTGTAGGATAACCGGGAGACTATGAAGCGCGCATCGTCAGGTGTGGTGGAGTCAACGTTGAAATACTGGTCTTGACAAGTCGGGAATCTAACGATATCCCATGAAGCTGGGAGATCGGACATTGTCAGACGGGCAGTTTTGCTGGGGCGGTATCCTCCTAAAGAGTAACGGAGGAGTCCAAAGCTTGCCTCATCGTGGTTGGCAATCACGAGAAGAGCGTAAAGGTATAAGGTAAGTTAACTGTGAGACCAACAAGTCGAACAGAGACGAAAGTAGGGCTTAGTGATCCGGCGGTGGAAAGTGGAATCGCCGTCGCTCAACGGATAAAAGGTACTCCGGGGATAACAGGCTTATCGCCACCAAGAGTTCATATCGACGTGGCGGTTTGGCACCTCGATGTCGACTCATCGCATCCTGGGGCTGGAGAAGGTCCCAAGGGTTTGGCTGTTCGCCAATTAAAGCGGTACGCGAGTTGGGTTCAAAACGTCGTGAGACAGTTTGGTCCCTATCTGTTGTGGGCGTAGGATACTTGAGAGGAGCTGCTTCTAGTACGAGAGGACCGAAGTGGACGAACCAATGGTGTGCCGGTTGTTCTGCCAAGGGCATAGCCGGGTAGCTATGTTCGGAAAGGATAAGCGTTGAAAGCATCTAAACGCCAAGCCTCCCTCAAGATAAGGTATCCCAATGAGACCCCATGAAGACTACATGGTAGATAGGTTGGGTGTGTAAGCACAGCAATGTGTTGAGCTAACCAATACTAATCGGTCCAAGGCTTGACCACCTTTTTTTCATCAAGGACGTAGGTCAAAGCTATAAGGCATGATCATGATGGTCGCAAGTTTAAATGAGTCAACGTCAATGTGAAGAAGAACTCTCAAGCGTCGATTTTTGTAAGTGAATACGATTAACTCGAATCATTTGACTTCAGATTTTGCTTGGTGGCAATAGAGAAGGGGAAATACCTGATCCCATTCCGAACTCAGAAGTCAAGCCCTTCATCGCCGATGGTACTGCACACAAGAGTGTGGGAGAGTAGGTCGCCGCCAAGCTTTTCCTTCGCCTCAAGCTGCTACTGAAGCAGCTTGAGGCTTTTTTATTTGTGCGCCCGGTAGGGGTGCGATTCAAAATATGAGCCCGGTAGCGTGTTTTTCCTCAGTCCAAATGGAGTTAGTCCACCTCTTCTTCTAGAGCTGTTTTACCATTGCAGCTATATTTTTTGCGTGAGCCTTTTCTAATCCCTTGTCCGTTATAGTAAAAAAGGCATCGCCTTAGCGTGGAAATGAATAAAACAGAAAGGCTCATATGTACTGCTGTTAGTCAACTTAAGATGTTCTCCAAGTATTACTTTTTTAAATTCACCAGCAATGGTCTGAAGAATAAATGGACTATAACGTATAATTTTGTCAGTGTGTCCGTAAGTCTTCGTATCTGTGTTGTAATTGAAGACTCTTATCGGTCTCGAGTTATATTTGCCAGAGCCTACGAAAATATCTCTTGTTGCAATTCCGACCTTGTAACAGCAGCAGAGTAGTAAATCCATCTCTGCAACTACTGTAGTTGGAGATATTAATTTTCCGAAACTTAGTACCACTACTATGCCTTTTAACACCAGTTTTGTAGACTGTATTGCTACTGCGATGGTGCCGACTGCAGCTTTTAACAATGATTCCAATCTACCTATGGTATGTCTGTATACTCTATCTGTGGAATTATTTACTGCTGCTTGACAGTTGTTTATTGCGTTCATACGGCCTCGTTATTTTTATAATTATGTAAACGTTATTCTCTCTATACCGATTATTATACACTATTTTCCTATTCTTTTGTTATAAACAGTAACAAAAAGAGCAAAAATGATGTAAGTTGTTAATAATGGGGTATTTAGCTAGCGTATAATAAATAGAAAGGGCCAAGGGGCGTAACCCCTTGGCCCTGAGAGCACTAAGATAAAACCAGCCTAAACGACTCAGTCTAAGCTGGTTTCGTGATTAATGTTCGCGACGTGAGCGGAATGGGCGACCTTCACCCCGGAATCCGCCGCCTCTGTCGTCTCTTCCAGCGCCGCCTGTGCGTGGTGCGCGTGGTTGTTCTGGACGTGCTTCGTTAACGATCAGCGTGCGACCGTTAAAGGCTTTGCCGTTGAGTGCTTCTACTGCTTTGCCTGCATCACCTGCATTTTCCATCTCCACAAAACCAAATCCTTTAGACATACCTGTGAATTTGTCTGTGACGATTCGGACAGAAGCGATAGGTCCATAAGATGAAAACAGCTCATGGAGCTCTTCTTCAGTTGTGCTGAAAGGAAGGCTTCCGACATACAGTTTTTTATTTGACGCTTGATTCATAATTCTCCAAAAAATACGTAAAGCTTTTAGTCTAAACTAGAAAGCCGATTCATTAATTACCAACGTTGATACGGGATCTGATCACCAGCAGAAGCAAAACTGCACGCAGGGACAAAACACACGGGATCAACTAACAATTCAAGCTAAAGCAATTTGAGACAGTTAACTATTAACCTTTCAAAAACTTTAACTTACATTTAAGTTACCAGAACATCGAATGGATGTCTATAGGAAACGGTTTATTTGCAAAAATCAGGGCAAAATTTATCGGGATAGAGGGGGAGTGTCGAGGTAGCGCTGGATGTGAAGGGGGGGCCAGTTGAGGCTTTGGGTGTAGTTTTGGAATAGCTCGATCATTTTTTTGGTGAGGGGACCGACCTTCCCGTTTTTAATAGGGGTAGAGTCGATTTGGATCACAGGCATGATCTCTTTGTTGCTGGCGGTGATGAAGGCCTCGTCGATATCGGGGATTTGGTTTTGGTGCAGGGGTTGAGTGCTGATGGGAAAGTGAGGGGAGGCAAGCCTTAAAACCACCTGCCGGGTGATGCCGATGAGGACCTCATCGCTCTCACAGGTGTGGAGAGTGCCTCCTTTGAACGCGAAAAAGTTGCTGGTTGTGGCCTCTAGGATCTCTCCTTGAGAGCTTAAGTAGAGGGCTTCTTTAGCCCCTTGGATTTTGGCCTGCTGCATGGCGACAATTCCAGGGGCGTATTGGGTCGTTTTGCTGTGGGGAAGGCTGCGCTTTAGAGGGGTGGTGATGACTTTGATCCCGTCGGTGAAGTAGGCGTTGGGGTAGGGGGCAAAGGGGTAGGCAAAGACAATGAGATGGGGACAGGTCGGGGTGAAGTGATCGGGGCTCACCCCTCCTGTGAGCAGGATCTTGATGCTGGCATCAGAAAGTCCGCTTTGCTCATGCACATTCCGGATGATCTGGACGATCTCTGGAAGGGAATGGGGCAGGGGGAGGCCGAGCTTGTCTGCGGAGTATTTGAACCGCAGCAGGTGCTCTTGCAAATGAAAGGGCTCCCCCTTATAAGTGCGCAGGTATTCAAAGACGCTAAACCCTCTTAAAACAGACAGGTCGAGAACAGAGATGAGCGCTTGCTCCTCTTTGAGGTATTGTCCATTGATGTAGTACATGCCTTCAATATAACCGCTGAGGCGAATTTCTGAGAGGGGAATTTTTGCTGAAATGGATTACTAGATTAAAATTATTTGAAACTAATATAGTGCAGATTAAGATGCTTCAGATTGCCTGAGAGGAGGATGCATGGGACTAAAGGAGACAATCCAGCAGATGCGGCAGTGTCTTATAGAACTATCCCATGATTTAGAAAAAGCGGCAGAGGGCAATCGGGCAGCTGCCCAAAGAGTGCGCACGCAATCGATTCATTTTGGCAAAGTGACAAAGATCTTCCGCAAAGAATCTGTGTCCGCAGAAAGAGTGCCTAAGAGAGGCAGAAAGACTTTTAAGAAAATAACGACAAAATCGGCACATAAGAGAAAGCGCTAAAATGCGGTTCTAAGGCATAATCTTTCTGCATATCCTCTAAATCATCTCAAAAGTTGCTGATGCCATCCCATCTTTCTGTTCCTGTCTTGATTGACCATTTGAATGCCAAGGGCTGGGGAGTGGGGACTCATGCCCCCGCTCTGCCAGCTGCTGCTGGCAAGGTTGAGGTGGTGGGAGGGTTGCCTGGCGATGAGGTGCTTGTTCACTTGGGAAAAAAGCGGCGGGGTCGATGGCGCGGGGATCTGGATGAGGTGGTGCGACCTTCTCCTTTGCGCGTCTTGCCTCGATGTGCCCATGTGCCTGTCTGTGGAGGTTGTACCTGGCAGCAGATGAGCTATGCAGGCCAATGCGAGGAGAAGCAGCGCCGAGTGAAGAGGGTTTTTGCCCCGTTTTTGGAGTCTTTAGAGCTCTTGCCGATGATTGTATGCGAGGATCCTTGGCGCTATCGGAACAAAATGGAGTTTTCTTTTTCTCAAAACTTAGCTGGGGAAAAGTTTTTGGGACTGATCCTCGCTGGCAGCCGGGGGCATGTGTTGAATCTAACCGAATGCCATCTGGTCTCTGAGTGGTATGTGGGGCTTTTGCAGAGCGTGTCCAGTTGGTGGAAAGAAAGCGGTTTGGATGCTTATCGAAGGAACAATACCGGAGCGCTCAGAACCTTGACTGTCCGAGAGGGGAAGAGGACAGGGGATAAGCTTGTGATGCTGACTGTCTCTGGGAATCCTGAGTTTGCTGTCCATCCGTCTCAGCTCAAAGGGTTCATTGAAGCTGTGAAAGCAACAGTTGCCCAAGGGCAGTGCGAGCGTTTGAGCATCTTTTTATGTGTGCAGCAGATCCATAAAGGGGCCCCTACGCAATTTTTTGAGATGCATCTGCACGGCCCCGATCACATTCTGGAAAAGATGGTTTTGAGCGGCCTTGGAGAAGGTCCTATAGAGCTTTGTTTTAAAATTAGCCCATCTTCTTTTTTTCAGCCGAATACTTTCCAAGCAGAAAAGCTCTACTCTGCTGGGTTGGCTATGGTTTCTTTTCCGAAGAAGCATGTCTTGGATCTCTATGCGGGTACAGCTACCCTTGGGGTCGCAGCGGCGCGTTTTGCAGAGAAGGTGACGGCAATCGAGCTCAACCCCTACGCTTGTTTTGATGCCCAGAGCAATAAAGAGAGCAATCTATGTTCCAATCTGGAAATTGTGTGCGGGGATGTGGGTCAAAAGCTTTTAGAACTGCGGCAGCGATTCGATTTTGCGCCGCCTGATTTGGTCATTGTCGACCCTCCAAGAACCGGTCTTGCGCCGTCTGCGATAGAGCATCTCAAGACGCTTGCCTCTGAGGAAATCCTCTATATCTCCTGTAACGTAGAAACTCAGGCGGTTAATATTCAAGAGCTCATTTTAGCAGGTTACCGCTTGGCCAAGCTCCAAGTCGTGGATCAGTTCCCTCACACGCCTCACATTGAAAATATCGCTCTTCTCAAGCGGGATTTTCGGATTGAGAAATAAGCGCACCTTAATTTAAAATTGAGAGCCTAATCTGGACTTGTATCCATTGGAGGGAGCTGATGTCACCAAATAGAGGCATCCGGATTGAGGTGAAGGCGGCACCGAGCAATGGCTAAAGTCCAGCTAATCCGAGTATAGGTTCAAAGCAGTTAAATTCTTGCAGCACATTGATGAATGAAAATAGGTTACCCCCTCCCTTTCCGGGTATTCCCAGGTTCGTCTGTTTGAAAATTTTCGAATGTCTAGCACCTCAGGACATTCCAAGATGTTTGCTAGTCAATAAAACCTGGAATAAAAACATCCAAGAGGCATCGAAGAAGATTTGCGAACCTCTGTCTGAATTGTGCAAAAAGAATGAAGTGGATATCGGTAATCAGAAGGTCTGGACCCTTATTGCAACATCTGAAGAAGAAATCGTTGATCGATTTAATCGCTTCTGCGGTAAGTATTTTACCCAACTTTTACCTGATACGGGCATTTCATTTGATTGCCTTTGTCCTCTTCAACCCGAGTGTCATCTCACCTTTAAGACAGAAATCCTTTCTTTGAATTTTGAAAGGACCTCTTTTCGTATCGCCAAAGCAGTATGCATCCTCATGAAAAGGGTCGATAACCCTCAAAGTCAGCGGATTTTTCATTATTTTGGGTTATTAGGGGATAGCGTCGGCAAGGGGTTTTATGAACGCTGCATATCTTTTTTAATCAAGCTACCTAAGATGTCCAACGGTCTATCCGCGTGCAATCAGGCGTGTACGCTTTTTCATAAGATAACGGATAATTTTGTAGAAAAGCATATCGCTAAGTTAGAAAATAGCGTCAACCCGATCTTTTGCAAGATTGAAACAATGACTGTGCATCATCAGATTGTTTCCGCCGAATCCCTCTATCTTTTTGGCGAGGGTGCTTCAGGACTTGACTCTGAAGGTGAAAGGGTAGAGCTGAGTTGGGAGGAAGGGGTTCCTTTGCATTGGACAGGGGGTCATCGTTGGTGCTGTGAAGTGGGGTTTACCTCTATGGAAGCTGTGGAATGCAGGGTTGTCCTTATCGATGGCTCTGGCAAAGAAAGATGGGAAATCATCGATGGAGACCCTCTTAAAAATCGAAAGATTCAGCCTGGAAAACCGATTGAAATTGGTAGCTTGTGTTTTCCAAAGTTTTAAACATTTCCTGCGATTGGTATTAGTTGAGTGAGAGTGGGCAGCCGCCAGCTGTCCACCAGATGGACGTCCTGACCCTTACACACAAGTCGACTTTCTAAAGTAGCTGCGAGGCCGAATCTTTCGAACCTAGGTCGTCGTGAATAGATATTCAGCTATTCCCTCCTCCCCAGGTTCAAAAGCTTGCGGCCCAGGAGACGCTTTAGAAAGTGGACTTGTGTGTAAGGATCATGCTTATACCCAAACAATCTCAAAATTTGGTTTTTGACTTGATTTGTCTTAAGGATTTAGGGCATGATTGGAGCATGTTTTAAATAGACATCTTGCGTAACCTCATTTTCTTGATAAATTTGCGCTTTTTGGTCCATTCCTTACAAAACTTTTTCGCCATGTGTAAACACATGGCGAAAAAGTTTTGTAAGGAATGGACCAAAAAAATCATCAAATTTTTCAAGCAAAGCAGGTTACGCAAGATGTCTAATAAATTTTGAAAAAGGATGTTCAAATGAAAAAATCTTTATCTATGCTTGCAGCTTCCCCTTTGTTCTTGGCTTCACTGCCCCTTTTTGCAGAAGGGGAAGCCTCTCCCGCAGCGGGGCAAGGGGGAGGGTTGTCCCAAACCCTGATCATGATCGCAGTTGCGCTTGTCTTCTTTTACTTCATTCTTTGGAGACCTGAGCAGAAAAAGCGCAAACAAATGGAACAGGTGCGCAGCTCCATGAAAAAAGGAGATCGGATCACCGCGATGGGTATTGTTGGAACTGTAGTCAAGGTTCAAGAGACCACTGTCATCGTCTCCCTCTATGAAGGAGCTAAGATGGAAGTTCTCAAAGCGGCGATCACAGATGTTCAGCCAGGCAATGTGGACAAAGTAGAAAAGGTTGTCCAGCCGACCGAGATTCATTAGACATTTTGCGCAACCTCCTTTGTTTGAGAAATTTGGTGATTTTTCTGTCTGTTTCTTACAAAACTTTTCGCCCTATGTAAAAACATGGGGAAAATGTTTTGTAAGAAAAGGACCAAAAAGCGCAACTTTAGCAAGTGAATGAGGCCTCTGCAAGAGGCTTTCGGCCCCGATCGGCCCAAATTCCAAATTTTTGACCGCTAGGGGAATGTCTTCATGTTGCAGAGGCTTAAAGTTTTTTGTTCCTTAGGGGTGCCGATTCTTCTTCTCTATTTTCTTTTTGAGCTCAAAGCGGAAGGGAAGCCGGAGCAGCCTCTCGTAGAAAAGGCTCCATCGGTTCTTTATCTCACCTGGATCCACGACCCAACGACGACGATGACAGTCCAGTGGCATACCTCAAGGCCGTCGCCTACCAAGGTTTTCTATAAAAAAGCAGATGGCGGGGCTTGGGAGCTCAAAGAAGGCAGTTATGGCCGTATTTCTAGGACAGATCTTTTTGTCCACACAGTTGAGTTAGATGCTTTGGAGCCGAATACCGAGTATGTGTTTTGCCTCAAAGGGGGGCAGCGAGAGTTTCGGTTCCGTACGCTGCCCTCTTTTTTATCTCGCCCTGTGAGGTTTGTTGTTGGTGGTGATGCGTATCGCTATCTTGGGTTGTTTCGTAAGATGAACGCGCAGATTGCCTCTTGCGATCCCGATTTTGTCGTGGTGGGGGGCGATATTGCCTACACTAATGGGGCTTCGAGTTTTTTACATACCAAAGGATGGCAGCTGAGGCGCTGGCGCACGTTTCTCAAGGAGTGGACAGCGCACATGGTGACACCCGATGGGAGGATGATTCCCCTGGTCCCGGTCTTGGGCAATCACGACATTCGGCCGTTAGCGTTAAATCCCAAACCTGCCGATTCTCTTTTTTACGAGCTATTTGCTCTGCCAGAGCAGGGGATTTCTTACCGAGGGCTCCATGCGGGAAATTATCTGACCTTGTTGTTGCTCGACACAGGCCATAGCCATCACATCTGCGGAAAGCAATCAGAGTGGCTTGGACAAACGCTATTGCTTTGGCAAGAGGCTGAATATAAGATGGCCATCTATCATATTGGGGCCTATCCGTCTGTCTATCCTTATGAAGGCAGAGTTCCTCAGGAGATCCGATCTGTTTGGTGTCCTTTGTTTGAAAAGTACCACCTCGATGTTGCTTTTGAGCATCACAACCACGCTTATAAAAGAACGCACCGGATGAAGGAGGAGAGGATCGATCCCACCGGGGTGCTCTACATGGGAGATGGCTCATGGGGTGTTCATCCAAGACGACCTAGAGAGCGATTTTATTTAGAGTCCGCTGCAAAAGTCAACGCCGTCTGCCTTGTGACCTTATCGCAAGATCAGGGCACTATCGATGCGATAGATCACAGAGGCAGGGCGATCGATTCAGTGGCACTTCGATAGTTCTTTGGCCATTTTCTCAAGGATTTGGTTGGAGCGCGCCACAAACTCAGAAAGACAGGCTGAGTCTAGCTCTCTTTGCGAAAGGAGGGACAGGTCGTAGAGGTGGCGGATCATCTCGGCGGCAAGTGCGCTGTCTTTATCTCTGAGGTTGTAGATCGATTGAACAAGCGGGCTGTTGGTGTTGACGACAAAGGTGCGCATAGGCTTAAGTTCTGATGGCAGCTGCTGTTGGGCAAGGGCCATCGTCTCGCGCATCCGGCGCTCTTTCTCATCGACGATGAGAAGCGCTGGCACAGAATCGCTTTGCAAGCTTTTGGCTTGGATATCGAGGTGGTCGACTTGGAGCTTGGAGCGGATAAAGTCGGCAATTTTAAAGCTTTCGGTTTTTCCCTCGGCATCCAGAAGAGTTTTTTCCCTTTTGGCATCTAGGATAGTCTCGTCGATGGCGCCATCGATCCTCTGGAATTTGACATTATTTAATTTTCTCTCCAGAAGACCGATCACAGGGGTGTCGATCACAGAGGCGGCAGTGAGGATCTCAATTCCTTTTTGCCGATAGAGATCGAGGACATGGCTGTGCTTTTGATCTTCTGTGGTGTAGAAGACTTTGCCTTTGTTTTCAATGGGAAGCCTTTCGAGGTATTCGGCAACTGTTGTCCATTCATTGGCTGTGTTTTTAAAGACGAGAAAGTCCTTGGAGCGCTCATAGAATTTATCGTCTTGAAGCATCCCGAGCTTGATGATCACCTCGATGCTGGGCCAGAAAGTGAGAAATTTCTCCCGCTCATGGGTATAAAGGGTCGCTAGGCGGTCGGAGACTTTTTTAGAGATATGTTGAGAGAGTTGTCTCACGGTTTTGTCCATTTGCAGAGTGCTGCGAGAGACGTTCAGAGGGATATCCGGGCTGTCGATGGCCCCGCGCAGAGCCATGAGGTAATCGGGGATGAGATCTTTGCAGTGATCGGAGACAAAGACGCGGTTGCAGAAGAGTTTGATCGAGTTTTCATTCCACTCGAACCGAGTCGTGATTTTGGGAAAGTAGAGGATCCCTTGGAGGTGAAATGGGTAATCGACATTGAGGTGGATCCAGAAAATCGGATCGGGTTCCATCGGATAGAGCGACCTGTAGAAAGCAAGATACTCCGAATCTGTACAGTCAGAAGGGTTTTTAAGCCATAGGGGCTGTTTTTTATTGATCTGATTGCCGTTAAGGTGAATCGGGAAGGGGAGAAAGGCGCAGTACTGCTGTAGAATTTGGCGTAACTTCGCTTCTTCGAGAAACTCGAGATTCTCCTTGTCGATAAAAAGAGTGATCTTGGTTCCGCGCGATGCGCGAGAGCCTGTTTCTAAGGTGTAAGAAGAAGATCCATCGCAGCTCCAGAGGGCAGCGATAGAATCAGGGCGATAAGAGAGTGTGTCGATGGTGACCTTTTCTGCGACCATGTACGCTGAATAGAAGCCTAAGCCGAAATGGCCGATCATCTCCTCTTTTTGGTTTTGGGAACCGTATTTACCGATGAATTCCTCAGCTCCTGAAAAGGCGACTTGAGCGATGTATTTTTCGACCTCCTCTGCGCTCATCCCAATGCCGCTGTCGGTAAATGTGAGGGTGCCCGCTGCTTTGTCGATCTGGATATCGATGAAAAAGTCTTGGTCTGTAGCTGTTAACTCGCCTTTTTCGCGCAACACCTTGCACTTTTGAAGGGCGTCGCACGCATTAGACACAAGCTCGCGCACAAAGATGTCTTTATCGGAGTAAAGCCACTTTTTGATAATGGGGAGAATATTTTCCGTATGGATCTTTAAAGTGCCTGTAGCCATTGCTTTTTCCTCAACGTTAAACTCAATTAACAGCTGCCCAGCCTAGCGAAAGTAGAGTTTAGATGCAAGAGGTATAATAATGTTTTGTTCTTTTAAAAAAAATAATATAATTGTACTTTGAGAAAAAAAAAGAGAGATAAGGCTTCTATGCGTATTTTTGTCGCGCAGCTCAACCCCATCGTGGGAGACCTAGAGGGCAATACCCACAAAATCCTCCAAACTTTAGATCGGGCGCGCACAAAAGAGGCGGACATCGTTCTTTTTCCAGAGCTTACCCTCTGTGGCTATCCTCCTGAGGATTTGCTCTTGCACCAGTCCTTTATCGACGCTCAGGATAAGTATTTAGAGCAGGTCATCCGGGCCTCTGCTCGCTTAATGGTTTTTGTGGGCGTTGTCAGGCGCAATACTTCTAATGGAGAAAAGCCGATTTTTAATAGCGCAGCGGTCATCTCTGACGGGCATCTGCTGGGTTTTGAAGATAAGCGCTTGCTCCCGACTTATGATGTCTTTGACGAAAGGCGCTACTTTGAGCCTGGAGCTGCTGGGCACATCTGGGAGCTGAAGGGGAAAAGGATTGGGGTGTTGATTTGCGAAGATATCTGGCAGCACGCAGGGTTTGTTGGTTACACCCAATATGCGCGCGATCCTGTTCTGGATTTGGTTCCTCTTAAGCCGGATATTGTATTAAATCTTTCAGCATCTCCTTATCAGTTTCAAAAGCCTGATGTTCGGGTCAAGGTGTGTTCTAAATGCGCTAAAACCCTGCACTGCCCTGTGATTTTATGCTGTCAGGTCGGTGGGAATGATCAGCTTGTCTTTGACGGGTATAGCGTTTACGTCGACGCAGATGGAAATCTGCGCCAGGTTGCCAGGGGTTTTGAAGAAGATGACATGATCGTCGATCTAGATGCTGCGGCTTGTCCGTGTCCTTTTGTCTACGATCCGATGAAAGATCTCTACAAGGCACTTGTTCTGGGGGTGCGAGATTACTTTCACAAGTCGGGTTTCAAAAAAGGGTGTTTGGGCTTATCTGGCGGGGTTGACTCTGCGCTTGTGACTTGCATTGCCGTCGATGCCCTTGGTAAGGAAAATGTCTTAGCCATTGCGATGCCGTCGCGGTATAGCTCGGCAAATAGCGTTAGCGATGCCGAATTGCTCGCGAAGCGTTTGGGGGTTGAGCTGTTGCAGGTGCCGATTGAAAAACCCTTAGAGGCGTTTCTTCATCTGCTCGCTCCTTTCTTTGATGGGAAGGGGGTCGATGTCACAGAGGAAAACATCCAGGCGCGTATCCGGGGCACGATCCTGATGGCCATTTCCAATAAATTGGGGCACATCGTTTTGAGCACGGGAAACAAATCGGAGATGGGGATGGGCTACTGCACTCTTTATGGGGACATGTGCGGGGGCTTAAGTGTGATTTCCGATGTCAACAAAAGGCAGGTGTACTCTTTGTGCCGCTGGATCAATCAAGACAAGGAGATCATTCCCGCTTCGATCATTGACAAGGTCCCCTCTGCAGAGTTGCGAGCCAACCAAAAAGATAGCGACGCGCTTCCTCCTTACGATGTCATCGATCAGGTGCTTCAAGGGTATGTCGAGGAGTATTTATCTCCCGAGCAGATATCGATCAAGTACAATATTCCCGTGGAAGTTGCCATTGATCTTGTCCGCCGGGTCCACAGGGCAGAATACAAGCGGCGTCAGGCGGCCCCTTCGATCCGGGTGAGCAAAAAAGCCTTTCGCATCGGCCGTCGTTACCCTATTGTCCAAGGCTGGGTTTAACTCACGTTGCGCTTAGAGTTTTGGCTTAGTCGCAGTGCCGCTGTCTTTGCGTCAAGGTGAGTTTAATTTCTCTTAAAAGGCTGCAGAGCATTTGTTGGTTGAGCTTACCGGTATTTGTATTTTGGGGGCTGGGGTGGTAGCAGGTGTAGAGGTCGGGGAACTTTTCAATCGTGTATTTTTCTCCATGGGTAAATCGGATCGATAGCTGAGGGCCTCCATGGACTTTGATATAGTGCAGGTAGGCTTTCATGGCAAAGCTTCCGAGGGCAAGGACGGCAGAAATGTGTTTTAAGAGGAAAAATTCGTTTCTAAGGAACGCAAAGCAGTGTTTAAACTCCGAGGTAGTGGGTTTATTTTCCGGAGGGACGCACTTGACAGCTGCAGTGAGGTAGCACCTTTGGAGCTCAAGGCCGTCTTGTCTACTTTCCGATAGGGGCTGGTTGGCAAAGCCTTCTGCAAAGAGGGCTTGGAATAGAAATTTCCCGGAGGCATCCCCTGTAAAAATCCTCCCTGTGCGATTGCCTCCTTGGGCAGAAGGGGCAAGTCCTAAGATGAGCAGTTTTGCTTTAGGGTCCCCAAAGCCGCAGACGGGCTTTTTCCAATAACTCTTTGCGCAAAATGGCTTTTTCTCTAAGACGCTGTTGCGGAAGGTGACAAGGCGAGGGCATCTTTTACACGCGCAAACACAAGAGCGTAACTGCTTCATCGTCGGGAAAAGAGGGAGATGGTGCATCATACCTCTTCCCAAGAAAAGCAGAGGGCATTTTTAATCGAAGGGAGCTTGTGCTTCAACTGCATGAGGCGATCAAAGCCGACAGCCACCCCGCAGCAGTCGGGCAGTCCTTTTTCAAGAGCGTTTAAAAAATGGGTGTCGATTTTAAGGGCGCTTTTGCCTGCTTTAAGGCGATCGGAATTGGCCTTTAAGAGCCTTTGCTTTTGTTCAATGGGATCTGTGAGTTCGTGGTATCCGTTGGCAATCTCGATCCCTTTGTAGTAGATCTCAAAGCGGCAGGCAACCTCTGTGTCGAGCAGGATGGTCTTAGATAGGGCGGCTTGAGACGGAGGAAAATACTTTAAGACAAAGAGGTCCTCCTTTCCGAAGTTGGGCTCGACAAGGGTGATGAGGAGTGCTTGTAGCAGGGTGTCTTCTTCCCAATCTGCAGCTTCTTCCGGCAGATTTAGTCCATGCTCTTGTGCGCACTGCAAAAGGATAAAAGCTGAGCATTCATCGATTTTGAGGAAGTGTTTTAAGGTTTCTTTGTAGGTCATGGATGTAGAAGGGAGCTGCCCTAGGAATAAGCGGGTGAAGTCGAGGGTCTCTTCAATCATTCGATCAAAGGAAAATCCCAGGCGGTACCACTCGACCATGGTGAACTCTGGATTGTGAAGAGGGCCGACTTCTCCATCCCTAAAGACATGGCTGATCTGATAGATATCGCCCATGCCGGCGGCAAGCAGCCGCTTCATCCCATATTCGGGGGAGGTGTGGAGATAAGCTGTCTTTTTGTTTTCGAGTGTCACCTGCATCACGTCGATGTACCTGTCGATGGGGGCTGCGAAAGAAAGGGCAGGGCAGTCGACCTCGATCACATTTCTCTGTCCAAAAAAAGCGCGCGCTTGAGAAAACATCTGGGCGCGGTCTTTGAGGAGGGGGATCTTAGACTCGAGAGACGTACTGGCCATCGCGGGTGTCCACTTTAATTTTTTCTCCTTCCTGGATAAAAATGGGAACCTGGACGATAGCACCGCTTTCTGTCGTCGCCGGTTTTAGCACTCGGCCAGAGGTGTCTCCCCTGGCTCCAGGGGCGGTTTCCACCACTTTCATCTCCATGAATGTAGGTGGGTTGACATCGATGGGCTGCCCCTTATAAAAGACGACATCGTAGAGAACCTCTTCCATTAGCCATTGCGATTTGCCCTCGAGAAGGGCATTGGAGATGGTCAGCTGCTCAAAGGTCTTATCATCCATGAAGACAACGCCATCTTGCTCCTTGTACAGCATGCGCATCTTGTGGTCTTCGACATCGGCAGTACCGATTCTCTCCCCAGACTTAAACGTTTTTTCGACAACGCGCCCTGTGAGAAGATGTTTGAGCTTGATCCGGTTAAAAGGCTGCCCTTTGCCGGGCTTGATGAACTCATTGGAGATAACCGTGTAGGGCTCGCCTTCCACCTCAACTTTGTAACCGCCTCTCACATCGCTTGTGCTGTATTGTGCCATGATCTATCCTTAGCTTTTAGCTTTAGCCCCAATTTTGAGGAAAAAACGTTTTAAGAGCAAGGGAAACAAGTTGCGCGAAGATAGGGATTTGGCTTATGCTGATGAACCAACGGCGGGGGTTTTGCATGGACGATGAAGTGACAGAGAGGCAATTTGCCATGGACACTCTCGAGCGTTACTCGGGGTGTGAAATTGCCCAGTTCCACTCTAATCTTTTGCTGACAAATTTTCCGCGCTATGTCGATTACTTTGCAAAAAGCCGCGGGATTCAGGTCGTCGAGGGCTCCATGTTCAAGGTGGCCCACTCTCCCAAGGACGATGTGAGCATTCTCGATTTTAAAATCGGCTCTCCAGCAGCGGCTCTTGTCGTCGATCTATGCTCTTTCATGCCGATCAAAACCAGCTTTCTATTGGGGATGTGCGGAGGATTGCGCCGCCGCTATCAGGTCGGCGATTATCTGGTGCCGGTTGCGAGCATCCGAGGGGAAGGGACCTCCGATTTTTATTTTCCGCCAGAGGTTCCCGCCCTTGCGAACTTTTTGATGCAAAAAGCGGCGACAGAGGTGCTCGAAACGCAAAAATCGACCTACCATATTGGCATCACCTATACGACTAACATGCGGTTTTGGGAATTTAACGAGGAGTTTAAAAGCCGACTCAAAGCGACAAAGGCCCAGGCGATTGAAATGGAGTGCGCCACTCTTTTTGCAGCCAGTTATAAGCGGAAATTTACCCTTGGCGCTCTCCTTTTAGTCTCCGATCTTCCGTTAAATCGCAATGGAGTCAAGACCAAGCGCAGTTCAGAATCTGTTTACGACCGCTACATGGCAGATCATGTGGAAAAAGGGATTGCGATTTTAAAAGTCGCCCGTGCTATGCAAGAGCAGCACGTCAAAGGCGCTTACCACCGCAATGTGGGAATGGGTACACCGAAAGCTCCCCCTCCAGCTGTTTGACATTTTAAGCGGATCCTTGGAGGGAGCTGTTTTCAGCTCCCTCCAATGGGTATCTGTCCAGTTAGAAGGACACTCCGGCTGAGGCATAGAGGCCTTGAACATCAAAGTTATAGTAGTCGCTCAAGCAGTCTGAGGTTGAGCCTCCATTGATAAAAAGTGTTCGGGTAAGGCCGCGAATGTAGGAGTTAAACTCGTATCCGACCTCAGCTGTAAACCCTGCTGACTGGCTGCGAACAGTGTAGCTTAAGCCGACGCGCCCGTGTAACGCAGGGACGATTCTTGTCGTCTTTTCATCTTTAATGTCGGCAAGGAGCTGAGTGAAGGGGAGACCTGTTTCTGAACTGATAAAGCTTTCACTAGAAAAGACTTTTCCCTTTCTCTGGCCCACTAACAAACTGCCTGAGAACAGTCCTGTGATGGAAAATACCTGGCGGCAGGACTCACAGGATGGGCTCTCATAAAAATTGTAGTCGACGCCCAAGCCGAATTGAGGCCCAATTCCCCAGAACTTCGATTTCTGACTGAGGAAGCCTTCGAGGATCGCGCTGGGTTGGCTATAGAGGTATTTTTCGTTGAAGTGCGTGTAGGCGTACTCCAACCCCGTCTTTACATAAAACTGGACGCCAGCTGCGTTTACAACATGTTGCGACAAGTCGACATCCAAACGCTCGTACAACAGATTGAGCTTAGAAGAGGCGGTTCCTGGGTAGTCCTGAAGATCTGCGCCGATTCCAGAGGGACCTAGGGTTGCTGAAAGAAAATCTCCAGACACATGGCGGCTCTTATGTGCAGAGAAGTAGGTGTAATACGCTTCTAACTCTCTTTTCCCGTGGCACATGGCAAATTCTGCCCCCACGCGGAATCCGGAGTGAAAACCAAAATCGTTATTTTTTCTCTTGCCGTTGGGATAACTCGCACTGAGGCTCGTCGCTGTTTCTACGGGAGAGTCGATCACAAAATAGGTGTCGTCGACAGTAGGCAGCAAATAGAGGTAATCTCCTGAAAAGCGCCAGTAATTGGGGCAGGGAAAAGCAGGGGTGATGTCTGCGCAAGACACCCCTTTTTCCAAGGAGTGAGGCATCGATGGGTTCCCTTGAGTTGTTCCATAGGAAGAAGCAATGTTTCCGCCATCGGCAATTAAAGATCCTGCACTCAGTGCAGATAAAATAGAAAGAAACGACACATATCTCATTCTGATGACCTTCTGTTAAATTTTCTAATTGAGTCCCGACTTTCCAACTTTTGCTAGCCCCTCTCGCAGGTAGGGCTTAAGCAAAAGCTGCAAAGCCGAGATGAATGGTCAACTTATAGTTTAGAATCCGACATTTATGCAATACCTAAAGCTTGTGTTTGGCCTTTGCGCGTTTTCTCACAAAATACAGGGGGATTAAGCAGCAAACAGCCATTGCGGAAACGAGCATGAGCTCGTATAAGCCAACGCTCTTAAAGGGCACTTGCTCAGGGGGCATAAAACCAAAGAGAATCACGGTAAAGCAGCTGAGAGTTCCCAAAGTGCAGACCATTCCCATTCCCCATTTTCTTCCGGGAACTCGAAAAGATCTTGCTACCTCTGGGCGGTGGTAATGGAGTTTGAGGGCTGATGCAAAAAGGGCAATATACACAAGGAGGGCAAGCTGCGCTGTGAGTACAGAAAGGACCCAATAGGTGCTATTGACCGTCGGCATGAGGATGAAGATGAGGCATAAAAAAGAAACCAGGATAGCTTGCACCATCAAGATGCGCGTCGGGACTCCTTTTTTATTGGTAACCGATAAAATTGAGGCAAGCTGCCATCCTGGCTTGCCACGAGGAGTCCCTTTGTCGGGCCGATGATCCACGCGCCAACAGCGCTCAAACCGCCTAAAATGATGAAGCCTGCCATGACCGGGACAAGCCAAGCCATCTGGTAGGCGTCCGCAAAGATCTTAAACGCTTGAACAACCCCTGTCGCAAGGCTCAAATCTCGATTCGGGACGACAATGGCAATCGCAAGGGAGCCTAGGATGATTGTCGAGAGGATGATGACAACTGCGGTAAAGACAGAGCGCGGGTAGTCTCTCTTGGGGTTGCGCATTTCCGCAGCGTGAGTCGCAGCCATTTCCAATCCGAGCAAGCCAAAAAACACGTTGGTCAGAAAGGCGATATTGCTCGTCTGAGAGCCGCTTGGAAAAAAGTGGCTCCAGTTGAGATCGATCTGCATCGGCTTGCCTTGGACGATCCATGTCAGCCCTAGGGTAGCGATCATCACCATTGGCAAAATCGTCCCAATTAAGGCGCCAGCTGTACTCAGCCAGCTGGAGACTCTCATTCCAAGGCAGTTGATCCCGGTGGCCAGCCAAAACAAGAGGAGAGTGGAAAGGCTCATGTAAAGTTTATTGCTCGCCAGATCGGGATTGAAGAAGTAGGTGATCGTGCCGGCGATCAGAGCGATGATCGTAGGATACCAAATCACGTTGTAAATCCAGTTGAGCCAGATGACGACAAGGCTTAGCCGCTTTCCAAAGGCCTCTCTGACCCAGACGTAAATTCCGCCTCGATTGGGCCATCCGGTTCCAAGTTCTGCAGAGACAAGCGCTGTTGGCAGAAAGAAGACAACCGCCGTGATCAGATAAAAAAAGATGAGGCTAAAGCCATAGACGGCAGAAAACGGGAGGGTGCGTATGCTGTCGACAGCGATCACGTTGATCATGACAAGCTGAAAAAACCCGAGCGTTTTTTTGTCGGAGGGAAATGTTAACGCCATCGATTTACCATGTTGCTGTAGGCGGCATCGAACAGAGAATTGCCTCGGGGTTGCCCCCCGATAGAAAGCCGAATTTGGTTCCCCGATCGTAGAGAAGATTAAATTCTACGTAATGGGCTCTGATCTTGGCCTGCAGTTTTTTTTCTTCCTTTGTGAAGGGCTGGCGGATTCTGCGCTCGTAGATAGGGAGAATTGTCTCTAAGAAGCTATCTCCAATGCCTTTCCAAAGCGCAAAATCCTTTTCAAAATCGCCCGTGTTGTAATGATCAAAGAAAATGCCGCCGACCCCGCGCTCTTTGTTGCGATGAGGAATGTGAAAGTATTGCTTGGCATTCTCTGAAAAATCAGTGTATAGCCTTGGATCAAACAGATCAAGGGACTTTTGTGCTGTGGTGTGAAAGTGGCATGTGTCTTGCTGATAGGGAAATCCCATTGGGGTAAGATCGTACCCTCCGCCAAACCAAAAGGTCTGTTGCGTTTCGATATAGCGGATATTAAAATGCACTGTAGGGGCGTGGGGATTATGCATGTGAGTGATGAGGCTTACTCCCGTTGCAAAAAAATCGCCTTGAGCGTCGCTCATCGGAAATTGATCTCCCGACACACTCGAAAAGTTCACAGCGGCTTTTTCAAAAACATCGCCCCGCAAAACAGCCATCTCTCCTCCACCGCGGCCCTTTGCATATTCCCAAACAGTGCGCTCAAAGCGTTTGTTAGGTTCGATCGATTCGGAAGGCGCTGATGATCTTTTCTCGCAAACTTTTCAAGTAGGCGACGATCTCTAATTTTACAGGGTATGTTTTATTCTTTTGTTCCACTACAATCTCCGCAAACAAATTGGATGAATCGAGGATTTTGGCTTTTTATGAAAAAAAAACAAGTTGTTATTCTAGGCGCTGGGATCTCTGGACTTGCCAGCGCGTGGTACTTGACCAAAGCAGACCCTTCTTTAGAGATTGTCATCATCGAGAAAACCCCTCGCTGCGGCGGTTGGATCCACACAGACCATACAACAGGCTTTCATTTTGAAAAAGGGCCGCGCACTTTTAAAGTCGATAAATGCCCTTGCACGATGCAGCTGATTGCAGAACTTAAGCTGGAAAAAGAGGTGATTTGGTCAGAGGCTAAGCCCCATCACCGCTATTTATGGCATGAAGGGCAATTGCAACGTTTTCCGACCAATCCACTCTCTTTTTTATTTTCCCCGCTGACCAAAGGATTTATCCGCGCTTTGCTAACGGAATGGAAGCGGCCTGTGAAAAATGCAGATGAAACCGTTTGGGAGTTTGTGTTGCGGCGATTTAATGACGATGTCGCAAGGTTGTTTTTCGATCCGATGGTCGTCGGAATTTTTGGGGGCGACATTCGAAAAATTTCGGTGCGCGCTTGCTTTCCCAAGCTCAAAAGCTGGGAAGAAAAGTATGGATCTTTGACGCGCGGATTTATCGAAAGAGCTAAAGAAAAGAGGAAAGAGCCCAAGTATTCTCAAGCCGTAGAGGGAGTGCCGATGTCGGCCATTTTCTCCTTTCAGGGAGGGATGGAAACACTCTCACAGGCCATTGCAAGTCAAGTTCCGGCAACCTTCCACTACAACAGGCAAGTGAGAGCGCTTAGATTAGATGGGGAAAGGGTCGCTGTGACAACGGATAAAGAGGAGTTCAACGCTGACTATGTGTTTTGCGCATTGCCGATTGCGCAAACAGCCTCCCTTTTTGAGCCGCACATGCCTGGGATTTCCAAAGAGTTTGAGCTTGTTCCCTCGGAAGGCATTGCCGTTGTCAACTTTGGCTACGATGCCAACGTCTTGCCGGTGGAGGGGTTTGGCTATTTGGCCCCGACGTATGCCCATGAAGATATCCTCGGGGTTGTCTTTGACTCTTCCGTGTTTCCCGAGCATAATCGGATGCCCAAGGAGACGCGGCTGACAATTAAGCTTAAAGAGGAGAGGCGCTCGGAGGAGGAGTATATCGCCCTTGCCCTGAAGGGGATCCGCAGCCATTTGGGGATTTCCCGAACTCCGACAGCTATCTCCTGTAAGTCGGCCATCGACGCGATTCCACAATACGGAGTTGGCCATTTAGACAAAATGGTCGATTTTAACCGCCGCTTCCGCAACCAATTCCATCATTGCTACCTTGTCGGCAACTACCTCACCGGCGTCAGCGTCGACCAGTGCATCCAAAGGGCAAAAGATGCTGTTGTAGAATTGAATAGACATCTTGCGTAACCTCATTTTCTTGATAAATTTGCGCTTTTTGGTCCATTCCTTACAAAACTTTTTCGCCGTGTCTTTACACATGGCGAAAAAGTTTTGTAAGGAATGGGCAGAAAAATCATCAAATTTTTCAAACAAAGCAGGTTACGCAAGATGTCTAATCTATCCCAGTAAAACTTTTCGTCGATTTTTGGGTTCTTTGCTCTAGCCTCGAACCGTATCGACAAAGCAGCGGACATTTTCTAGGGGAGTATCGGGGGCTACCCCGTGGCCTAGGTTGACGATGAATCCATTTTGTCCTTTCATCGAGAAGAGAACCTCGGCCACGCTCTTTTTGATTTGCTCTTGAGAACTCTTTAAAAGGTCGGGGTGAAAGTTTCCCTGAACGGCGATTTGACAGGGCACTTGCTGGCGCAGTTCTAACATGGGCTTGTGCCAATCGAAGCTAATCCCTGAAGGGTTAATTTTAGACAGTGCCTCCGCTCTCAAAGAGGAATCGCGGCAAAAAAAGAATCAAGGGGATCTGAGTCGGCAAGAGGGCATCTGCGATTTGTTTGAGGTAGGGGATCGAAAATTCGGCAAACTCGGCATCGCTGAGCTGATTTGCCCAGGAGTCAAAGACTTGGATCGCATCGACCCCAGCTGAAATTTGCTCTTGGAGGTAGTCGATGACGGCGTGGGTGATCTTAGAAAGGAGAAGATGGAAGGAGGTGGGATCTTCCCGCATCCATTTTTTTGTGTGCTCAAAAGTGCTGTGGTTGCTTGAATCGATAAAATAACTGGCTAGTGTAAAGGGAGCGCCGCTAAAACCGATCAAGGGAATAGAGATTTTGGGCTTGATGAGTGCGATGGTCTCAAAGACGTAAGATAGCGCTTTTTTTGCAGGAATGTAGGGGAGCTCTAACACGGTACGCGCCTGCCTTATCGCAGGCTGAACCTGGGGGCCTCCTTTATCTGGAAATGCCAGGTTCAGTCCAAGAGATTCTGCGGTCACCAAAATATCGGAGAACAAAATGGCGGCATCGACATTTAAGGCGTCGATCGGTTGTTGGGTGACGGTTGCTGCAAGCTGAGGGTTGTGAAACATCTCCCAAAAGAGAGTGGTTTTGTCTTAAGGCGCGGTACTGCGGCATGTACCGCCCTGCTTGACGCATCAGCCAAACGGGGGGCCGCTCAACAGGTTGGCAGCGCAGTGCTCTTAAAAACAAATCGCTCACGAAAGCAGCCTATCTAAAATGGAATCGACGGTGAAGCCAAACTCGGCGGCAAGATCGCTCATGGGTGCAGACTCTCCGTAGGTGTCAATGCTAATGGAAATTCCCTCTGAACCAACCCATTTGGCCCATCCAAAGCTGACTCCTGCCTCAATGCTCACTTTTTTGCCTAAATCGCCGCCGATAATGCTCTTTTTGTAAAGATCGTCCTGCTCCTCAAAAAGCTCCCAGCAAGGCATCGAAATGACCCTTACCGATTTCCCAATCTTTTCTAAGGCGGCAGCGACATCGATCGCAAGCGACACCTCAGATCCCGTTGCCATCAAAGTGAAGTCGGGTTTTACCGACTCTTTTTTTACGATGTAGGCACCCTTGCTCATCCCCTTGTCATAAGGGACGTTGCACCCGGGGATATCGGGCAAGTTTTGCCGGGACAAGATCAAAGCTGTCGGTCCCAAGTAGCGCAACGCGGCAACCCAAGCCATTTTCATTTCATTGTTGTCTGCCGGGCGAATCACGTTTAAATGCGGCATGGCTCGAAGCGTTGCGTAATGCTCAATAGGCTGGTGGGTTGGGCCGTCTTCCCCCAAAAAAATCGAGTCGTGTGTGAACTGATAAATCACATGGACTTTGGAAAGTGCTGCCAACCGGATGGCGTTGCGCATGTAGTCTGAGAAGGTGAGAAAGGTTCCAATATAGGGCAGGATCATATGCGTTTGAGCAAGGCCGGTGGCGACGGTCGCCATCCCAAACTCTCTAACGCCGTACTTGATGTTGCGCCCTGTGAAATTTCCTTTAGAGAGGATGGGAAATTGTTTCATCATCGTCATATCGGACCCAGAGAGATCGGCAGAGCCTCCGATCAGCTGAGGCAGGAGATCTCCAAGGGCTTGCAAAACAACCTGCGAGGAGCTCCGCGTTGCCATGGGGTTTTTAATCGCTATTTTTTGCAGCTGTTCTTCGAGGTCTGAGGGGAGTCTTTGCTCGACCATCTGCATGAAGGTCTTGGCAAGCTCAGGCTTGGTCTCAGAGAAGCGGCGGTACATCTCCTTCCATTTCTGTTCGAGGGCCGCGTCTTTGATCCGCTTTTGCTCAAAAAAAGTGTAAACAGATTGCGGGACGTAGAATTCCTCCTCGGGAAGGCCGAGGGCTTTTTTTGTCGCTTCGACCTCCTCCAATCCTAAGGGAGATCCGTGGACCTTGTGCGTGCCCGCCTTATTGGGGGATCCTTTGCCGATGATGGTGTGCATGATGACAAGGGTAGGCTTTGCTTGACGCTCTCTTAAAGAGAAAAAGATTTTTTCCATCTGATCAAAGTCATATCCATCGAGCTCAAAGACATCCCAACCATAGGCCAAGTAGCGCATCTTGGTGTCTTCTGAATCGGATTCAGCCAAAAATCCGTCGAGGGTCACCTGATTGGCGTCGTAAACCAAAACCAGATTGTCCAATCCCAGATGGCCCGCAAACGAGCTGACTTCGGCAGAGACCCCCTCCATCAAGCAACCGTCTCCTGCAAGGCAGTACACCTTATTGCTAAAGAGAGGGAACTCCTCCGAGTTAAATCGCGCCGCTAAGAGCTTCAGGCCGAGCGCTTGTCCCACGGCATTGCCTACTCCCTGGCCTAACGGGCCAGTGGTGGCCTCGACTCCATTTGTGACGTGGAATTCAGGGTGGCCGGGGGTTTTGGAGTGGAGCTGCCGGAAGCTTTTGATGTCGTCTAGGGAAAGCCCAAAGCCCGCAAGGTGCAACAAGGAGTAGAGGAGCATGGAACCGTGTCCTGCCGAGAGAATGAACCGATCTCGGTTGAGCCATTTGGCATTCCTCGGGTTATGGTGGAGTAAAACCCCGTAAAGAAAAGCGCCGAACTCAGCGCAGCCCATGGGAAGACCCGGATGGCCTGAGTTGGCCTTTTGCACTGCCTCCATCGAAAGCTCGCGGATGGTGTTGGCAATCTTGCCCAGCTGCTTTTTTAACTCTGCGTCCATGCGACAAACTCCTGAAATGTTTTCCTCAAGCTGGACTGATGCCCATTGAAGGGAGCTGCTCCGACCTCTAGAGGTCAAAGCTGTCCTTGAGCAACGGGCATCAGTCCGGTCAAGATCATACAGGTAAAAGAGAATATTTAGGAAGTGGTTTGACATTCCAGGGCTTGCAAAGTCGAGGATGTGTATGTTACGATTTGCCTTTTTCCTTCACACCCCAACGGGAAACGATTATGATTTCGCAGGAGATCCGCCGCAACTTTCTCAATTACTTTAAAACAAAAGGGCATGCGATCATCGCCTCGTCCTCCGTTGTTCCCTACGATGACCCGACGCTTTTGTTTACAAACGCCGGGATGAACCAATTCAAAGATGTCTTTCTCGGGAAGAGTGAGAGGGACTACAAGAAGGCGGCGACCTCTCAAAAATGCATCCGGGTCGGGGGCAAACACAACGATTTGGACAACGTCGGCCATACTGCCCGCCACCTAACGTTTTTCGAGATGCTCGGCAACTTTTCTTTTGGGGATTATTTCAAAGAGCAAGCCATCGCCTATGCCTGGGAAGTTGCAACTTCGGTTTTTGGCTTCGACCCGGAGAGGGTTTGGATCACGGTCTTTTCAGAGGATGACGAGGCGTTTGAACTTTGGAGGGCAATTGTCCCGGAAAAAAGGATTGTCCGCATGGGCGAGAAGGATAACTTTTGGGCGATGGGCGATACGGGACCTTGTGGGCCCTGTTCCGAGCTTTATTTTGACAAGGGGCAAAAATATGGACAGGCCTCCTCGCCCAAAGAGGACTCGGAAGGCACGCGTTACTTGGAGTTTTGGAATTTAGTCTTTATGCAGTTTCAGAAGGACAAAGAAGGGAGGATGAATGCCTTGCCCAAGCAAGCGATCGACACCGGTGCCGGTTTGGAAAGGGTTGTGGCTTTAAAAATGGGAGTGGATAGCATTTTTGCAACGGATCTTTTGCAGAGCATCATCGCTAAGATCGCAGCGGTCAGCGGTAAAAAATACGACCCCCAGGATCCCCATTTATCGGCTGCTTTCCATGTGATCGCCGATCACCTCCGCTCGCTTGCATTTGCTATGGCCGACGGGGCGACCCCCAGCAATGTCGAAAGAGGCTACATTTTGCGCAAGCTGTTGCGAAGAGCCGTTCGCTATGGGCGAATGCTGGGGATGCAAGATCCTTTTCTGGCAAAGATTCTACCCTGTCTTGTCGAACTGATGGGCGCTGATTATCCTGAGCTTGTCAGCGCTGAGCAGAGAACATCTGAGATTCTGAACCTCGAAGAGGAATCCTTCATTCGAACCCTCAAGCGGGGGGGCAATATTTTAAATACGGTAATTGAAAGCGCCCAAAAGACACAAGCCAAGCAGATCACAGGGGAAGAGGCGTTTAAGCTCAAAGACACGTACGGATTTCCCCTCGAGGAGATTTTGCTGATTGCCAAGGATGCGAATCTACAGGTCAATCTCGATGCCTACGAGCTTTTAGAAGAAAGAGCAAAAGAGCGCTCTAGAGCTGCAAAAACAGAGCATATCCAACAGGTGCAAGATGGCCTTTTTCAACAGTACCTCGAGCAGAACGGGGCTTGTGCTTTTGTAGGCTACGACAAGATATGTGCAGAAGGAACGATCACAGCTCTTATTTTCGAGGGGAAGTTCGTAGACACTTTGCGAGAAGGGCAAGAGGGGATGGTCGTTTTGGATGCGACCCCTTTCTACGCAGAAAAAGGGGGGCAGGTAGGGGATACAGGTTCTCTTGGCAACTTCGTTGTGACCTCCTGCTCTTCCCCCTATTCCGGTCTGATTGTGCATGTGGGGAAAATGGGAGAGGGAGGTTTGCGCCTGCAGCAGAAAGTTTTGGCCGAGGTCGATGCAAAACGGCGGCAGCAGATTGCCAATAACCATACTGCGACCCACCTTCTGCACTGGGCTCTGCAGAAGATCCTGGGGCCCCACATCCGTCAGGCCGGATCTCTTGTCGAAGACGCCCGTCTGCGCTTTGACTTTAATCACCACAAAGCCTTAAGCCGTGAGGAAATCCGGCAGGTAGAGAGGCTTGTGAATGAAAAAATTCGGCAGGGAAATGAGGTGAAAACCTACGAGCTTTCCTATGAACAGGCGCAAGGCCATCCCGAAATCAAGCAGTTTTTTGGAGAAAAATACGGCTCTAAAGTCAGAGTGGTCGACATCGATTACTCCAAGGAGCTCTGTGGGGGAACCCATGTGCGGAATGTGAGTGCGATCGGATCTTTTCGCATCACTAAGGAAGGGAGCGTCGCCTCAGGGGTCAGGCGTATTGAAGCGGTGACAGGCACCCTTGCGGACAATGTCGCCTATGCCTTTGAAGAAGAGCTAGACAAAGCGGCGGAGCTGTTGCATGTCTTGCCGTTTAAGGTCATCGAGAAGATCCAGGCGCTTGTGGAGGAAAATAAACAGCTCTCTCAAGAGCTTAAGGCGTTCAAAAGAGCTTCTCTAAAGACCCTGTGTGCTGAGCTGCTTTCTAAAGCGGAAAAAGTGGGGGAAATCCCCTTGATCGCAGAGCTTGTCGCTTTAGAATCGGAATCTCTTCCCCCCTTCATCGAAGATCTCATGGGTGGGCTGCGTAGCGGAGTGATTGTCTTAGCCACTCAAGGGGAGGGCAGGTGCCAGCTGATTGCCAGGGTTTCTTCTGATCTGACGCAAAAAGGGATTTTAGCTGTGCAGTTGATTAAAGACATTGCCCCGCTTGTGGGAGGATCTGGCGGCGGCAAGGCAGAATCTGCCCAAGCAGGCGGCAAACGCCCCGAAGGGATTAAAGAGGCATTCAGCAAGGCAAGGCAATGGCTCAGCGACAAGAGCTGATCAGAGCGCTGACAGGGTGCCAAAGCTTAAAAACCTTTTCAGACATCCTCAAAGAGGAGCCTTCCCTGTTGATGGAGGAGCTGTGGGGAGGGCCCAAAGCGCTTTGCATTGCGTTGATTGCAAAATCAACTCAAAAAAATGTGCTCATCATTAGCGCCTCTTCAGAGGATAGTCTGCTGGAGGACTGCAGTTTTTTTTCCGCAGACACAGCCTTAGACTTTCCCTCCTGGGATACTCTTCCCGGCGAGCAGATTGCCCCAAGTTGCGACCTCATCGGCAAGCGGCTAGAGGTTTTGCATGCAATCGCAAGCAATCCTTTACCCAAAATCGTCTTTGCTCCTTTGCAGGCGGTGTTGCAGAAGGTTGTCTCTCAAGAGGATTTGAAACTTCTTGCCCAGAGTTGGGAAAGAGGTGCAAGAGTGTCTTTTGCCGCTCTGCCAGAGCTTTTTTCAAAGTTAGGCTATCGCAGATCCTCGGTTGTCTCTGACAAAGGGGAGTACGCTTTGCGCGGCGGGATCGTCGATATTTTTCCCCTTTCTGCACTCGACCCCTATCGTGTGGAGTTTTTTGGGGATGAGGTCGATCAAATACGCACCTTTGATCCGATCTCTCAAAAATCGATTGAAAAAGTGGAGCAGTTTTTTCTTTCCCCGGCATCTGAGACGCTTTTCAAAGCTGGGTCCTCTTTGCTCGATTATTTGGGAGAAAATACGGTTGTTCTCTTCAACGACCTGCTTGCCATTGAGGATCGTTGGGTCAGCTTAAAGGATTTGCCCGGGGTTAAAACGCCTCTTTTTTTGACTTGGGAGCAGTTTTTAAAAAGGGCAGAGGCTTTGCCGAAAATCTTTTGGACAAAGACCAGGATCCAGGAGCTCTCCTCCGTTCAGATCCAAGACAGGTTGGGCAGGAGTTTTTACAGTGGAAAAACTCCGCTACAGCCTATGAAGTTTCAAATCTTTGACCAGGCTTTTAACACCAAGCGCTACCTGCACCCGTTTATTCCCGTGAGGGACTTTTTCTCCCTTTCGGAAAACCAAGCCGCTTCCACTCAAGAAGAGATGCTGCGCGCGCTCAACCGCCATGCCAAATCAGAGCTTAGCGTGCACTTTGTTAGCTCAACTCAAGCAGAGCAAAACAGTTTAAATGAAGCACTCAAAAGCCATCAGATCTCCCTTCCAGCTCAGACACACTATCATCTTGGTCATCTATCCAGCGGTTTTGTGCTCGATCAGGCGGGAATTGCCTGTGTGCCGATGGCAGAGTTCAATCACAGAGTGGCTCTAAGGCGGCAAAAATGGCGCAACACCTACCACACCCCAGCCTCTGATTTTCACGAGCTCAACCCCGGGGATCTGGTCGTTCACTTCCACCATGGGATATCTAAGTACTTAGGCGTTGAAAAACGCCCGAATCACCAGGGCATTCCAACGGAGTTTATGATTTTAGAGTACGCTGAAAACAGCAAACTCTTTGTCCCCGCCTCTCAGTCCCATCTGGTGACCCGCTACATCGGCGCTAAGGAGGAGGTGCCCACACTCAATCAGCTAGGTTCTAACCGCTGGTTAAAGACCCGCCATGCGGCACAGGTTGCCCTCGTCGGTTACGCAGATCAGCTCTTGCGGATGTATGCAGAGAGGGAGATTCAAGGCGGTTATCAATTTCCCGTCGACTCTTTAGACACCAAGCTTTTTGAATCCGACTTTCCATTTACAGAAACACAGGATCAGCTGAATGCTGTCTGCGCCATCAAAGAAGATATGCAATCGCAAAAGGCAATGGATCGGCTCATCTGCGGGGATGTGGGGTATGGCAAAACTGAGGTGGCTATGAGGGCTGCTTTTAAAGCGGTTGTCGACGGAAAAAAACAGGTCGCCGTCTTGGTTCCCACCACCGTCCTTGCTATGCAGCATTTTGAAACTTTTTGCCAGAGGATGGCTAACTTCCCCATCCGGATTGGCGTTGTTTCCCGATTTATCCCCAAGAGACAGATGAAGGAGACCCTGTTGAAAACAAAAGAGGGTCAGGTCGATATTTTGATCGGAACTCACCGCATTGTCAGCAAAGATGTTAAATTCAAAGATTTAGGACTTTTAATCATCGATGAAGAACAGCGCTTTGGAGTCCGCGTCAAGGAGCACTTAAAGAGGATGAAAGTCGGGCTCGACTGCATCACCTTGTCAGCCACCCCGATTCCGCGCACTCTTTACATGTCTCTGATTGGCGCCAAAGAGATTTCTGTCATCAACACTCCACCGCAAGATAGGCTTCCTATCAAGTCAGTGGTTGTGGAGCGGGATCTTCAACTGATCAAAAATGCCCTGCTGCGCGAGTTATCGCGCGATGGACAAGCGTATTTCATCCACAATCGGGTGGATTCTATTTTTCAAGTCTCCGAGCAGATTCAACACATGCTCCCCGAAGCGCGTGTTGTCACCGGCCATGGGCAAATGTCGGCAGATGAGCTCGATGCCATCTTCCACTCTTTTAAAAGTGGGGAGGCGGACATTCTGGTTGCCACGACAATCATTGAAAATGGGATCGATATCCCCAACGCCAATACGATCCTCATCGATCGAGCCGATACCTTTGGCCTAGCTGATCTTTACCAGATGCGCGGCAGAGTCGGTCGATGGAACCGCCCCGCATACGCCTATTTCCTGATTCCGCAAGGCCGCCAGCTTCCCGAGCTCACCATTCGCAGGCTCCATGCCTTGACCGAGTCCTCCGGCTTTGGAGCCGGGATGAAAATTGCCATGCGCGATCTTGAGATCCGAGGAGCTGGCCCAATTTTAGGGACGCAGCAATCAGGCCAGGTGTCCTCAATTGGGTTTCATCTCTACTCCAAGATGCTCAAAAAAGCGATCGATTCCCTCAAACACAACAGGGCGCCTTCTTTTGCCGAGACGAAAATGGAGTTTTCTTTCGATGCGAGCTTGCCTGAGAGCTACATCAATGAAAGCGGACTGCGCATGGAGATCTACCATCGCCTAGGCGAGGCGTCTACCTTTGAAGAGGTAGATGGAATTTTAGCTGAGCTCAAAGATCGTTTCGGCAACTGCCCTTCCCAGGTTCTGTGGCTCTACCACCTCACCCGCTTAAGGCTCTTTGCCTCTTCTCATCACTTCACCCTTGTCAAATTCGAAAACCTCACCTTCACAGCGGAAAAACAAACCGGTAAGATCCTGGTTAAAAAGACATTGCCCCTTCCCAAAACAAACCAGCCAGCTGTGATGGAAAAACAAGTGATCCAAGCCCTAAGCCAAGCTTTCGAACCTGGGTCGCCGTGATTAGAAAGTGGACTTGTGTGTAAGGATCAGGATATACCCCGAGCGGTCAAAAACTTCGAATTTAGGCCTCTCGGGGTATAAGTTAAAGCTTTACTTCTTCATCTGGTTCAGTTCGCTCAGTTTTTTTCTAAGAGCTTCCAAGAATGGAGAGTATTTTGCATAGAGTTTGTTTTTATCCGCCTCCTCCGTTACAAGCTCTAGAAAGTCTTGATTAGCTTCTCGAAGTTCCTCTCCTGCGTTTAAGTACGACAATCGGACTGCATTGTGACCATTACGGTCATAATAATCTATGATCCCGTTTCCAACAAGATAGAGTGGCCTGGGGGTTAACTGGCATAACGTCTTGAAAATCTGGCCTTGTTTAGATTGCGATTTACTAAAAGCTTTCTTAGCCCTAGCAACCAGTCCGTCATCTCCATTCAAAGCTTTAAGTCTCTCTTGAAGTGGTTTTATCTTCGGCATTAAATAATGCAATTCCATGTTTAAAAAATATTTCCAGTCTCGCATTGTTGAGAGTTTTTTATTGACTTGAGACAACGATACGACATCTTTAGTTTCTAGATGTGAACAAATGGTTTCAATGCAATTTTTTGGAAGGGTGTCTAAATTAAAGGACATTTTTCTCTCCGTTTTAATATTTTTTTAAATAAATAATCTAGTGTAACACCTTCATATTTAATATACTCGTTAATGATATCAAAGTTATTATATTTTCTCATTAAAAAGATTATATTATGTGGATAAAATTCATAAATGACTAAGATCCAGCTAGCTAGTGATGCTGAAAAAAAATGACTAATGCGGGCGCCTTAAGAGTGTCGGATGTAGTGCCTCCTTGAGGCGCTCGTTGAAGACGTAGCCGAGTTTTTTTAGCTTGACGGCGTTCGGGTCGCAAGTATCTGGACAAAACGCGGTGTCTTTGCTCCCAAACCCAATGATCATCAAGTGCAGATCGGGGATGGCAAAGAGATCTTCCCAAGGAATGGGGAGGGAAGGGGCGATGTAAAGAGCGCTTCCTGCATTTAGGGGAAGGGGGAATAAAGAGAGCGCTGCCATGAGGTCGTTAAGCATCAGGATCACAGCTCCTGCCAGAGGATGTAAACAGCTGGTTTTTCCTAAGGGCAAGGCATCGAGAAATGGGGGTTTTCCCCTTTGGGTTGTGTAGATGTACTGATCGAAGGCGTAGCGCAGCGGCAGGACCTCAAAGAGCTCAGCGGCAATGGTTGCAAAGCTGTTTTTCTGTGTGACTTTTTTGACTTCAGGGCTATCGCGCCAAAGGTCGTAACCTGCTTGAAACAGCTGCTCTTGCGGTAGCTGTCCCAGTTTTTGAGCGGGCACCCGCAGCTTTTTGCTCAAAGCGCTATCCGCACTGTTTCTGAGAGCTGCCACCGCCTCGCAGGACAACATTTCCTCAAATTCAATATAGTGATTTTTATTTAAAAAATCACGGTGTTCGGTCGTCACAGCAAATCGCATATGGGAGGTGAGTATGGATAAGGGAGATCAATAAAGTAAAGAAAGATCGGTATAGATTTCAAAAAGAAGAACTCCTAAACTACCTATAAACTAAGGGCGAGTCGAATGCTTTCATGAGTGATGAACTGGCAGAAATAAAGTCTAAAGATTGCTTTAAGACAAAGATGGTTTTGCTTTGGATGAATCTGTCTAGTGAGCCTTTGATTGCCATTTATAGCATGATCCCTTTCATTTTACGCAAAGAGATTGGAGCGACGACCTCCCAAATCGTGCTTTTTTCCACGCTTAGCCCAGTCCTTTCTGTCTTGTCGTTTTATTGGGGAGCCTGGCTAAAGGATCGCAAAAATAAATTACTCCCGAACCTAATTTGCGCCTGGGTATTGGCCCGCATCCCCTTTCTTTTTTTTCCTTATATCGACAGCTTTCTTTCCATGTTTATTTGCTGCAGCATCTACCAGCTGTTCAGCAGGGCCTCTACGCCGGCTTTGATGGAAATTCTCAAGAAAAACATCACTAAAACCACGAGGGAATACGTCTTTTCCCTCTACTATGGTTTAAGCGTGATCGAAGGGGTGGTGATTGGGTTACTTCTCATGGAGATTTTGGAATTTTCCAATAATAATTGGAGGATCATCTTTCTGATTTGCTCTCTCCTTAGCCTCTCTAGCGTGTTTTTTCAGCTTAGGATCAAGATGGCCAAAGAAGATAGCCACGCCCTTTTACAGAGCAAGAAAAATTTTATCTTGCATCCGATCAAAGAGAGCTTTCAGCTGATGCGGACACGACGGGATTTTGCCATTTTTCAATGGGGGTTTATGATCGGCGGCTTTGCGCTGATGCTCATTGCTCCTGTGCGCTCCATTTATATCGCCGATGTCTTGCCCGTGTCGATTTCCGATGTGGCCCTGGCAAGGTGTGTGTTTGTCGGCCTTGGCATTGCCTGCTCTTCTTTAGTTTGGAGAAAAGCGTTAGAGATCTTTGGAATCGATCGTTTGATCGTTTGGATTTTAATGGGTTTTGGTTTGTTTCCTTTGATTTTATTGCTGGCATCGACCCATCTGGCGTGGTTTTATTTTGCTCATTTAGTGTATGGTGTTACCCAGGGGGGGAGTCATTTGATTTGGCATCTTTCCGGAACCATCTACGCAGGGGAAGACAGCAGCACTCCTTTTACCACAGTGAACGTTTTGATGATTGGAATCCGGGGGGCGGTCGGGCCTGTTTTAGGGGGATTTCTCTGTAGCTATTTGGGGCCGATGCCGGTTTTATTTTTGGGGTCGAGCATAGCCCTTTTCGGGGCATGGTGGATGCACCGCTGGAAGAGTCTGTCGTCTCAAGAGGTCATTTCTTAAATTTGGAGATGTTAAATGAATCCTATAGAAGAGCTCTTAGCCAGAGCTTTTATGATTGAAGAAAAGCTCAATTACTCCTTCCGCAATAAGCGCCTTCTTTTGCTGGCCTTTGTCCACCGCTCCTTTTTCAACGAGCATCGCGATTGGATAGAGGAGCACAATGAAAGGCTGGAGTTTCTCGGCGATTCTGTATTAGGCCTTATTATTTCAAAATATCTCTATCTGAATTTGCCGCTGGAGCCGGAAGGCTATCTTTCCCATTTGCGCTCTCACATCGTAGAAGCCGGTAGTTGCGCCCAACTGCTTTCCCATTTGGATATCGCCTCCTACGTTTTGCTTGGAAAAGGGGAGAGGATGAATGGGGGCAGGGGCAGAGAGACGATTTTAGCCGATCTTTTCGAAGCCCTTATCGGGGCGGTTTATCTCGACGGGGGAATTGACGCTGCGGAGAGGTTTTTTTTAGGCCATTTCTCGGAAAAATTGAAGGAATACCTAAAAAAGCCTTTGAGGAATTGGAAAGCGGAATTGCAAGATTACTCACAAAAAAAATATCAAAAACCTCCCCTCTATAAAATTCTTAAGGAATCAGGGCCAGATCACAGCAAAGTGTTTCAAATCACAGCGTCTATTGATCAGTTAGATATTGGGGAGGGGAGGGGCTCTTCAAAAAAGGAAGCAGAGCAGGCTGCAGCTGAAGATGCTCTCAAGAAGCTCGGGGTCTTGCAGAATGCCTAAGGAAAAGATCCTCTGGAATTGCATTGAGTGCGGTCATCAACAGATGAAGTGGACAGGCAGCTGCGCTATGTGCCAAAAGTGGAACACTTTCGAGCAAGAAGTCGAGGTTCAAGACAAGGGCAAGCGCTTTGAGTCCTTGCGGAACGAAAGTCCAAAGCCGATGCGAGTCAAAGAGGTCTTAACGACAGAGTTTCCTCGGTTAGGGACGAAGATGCCCGAATTCGACAGGCTTTTAGGCGGTGGAATTGTTTCAGGATCGCTGACCTTAATCGGAGGGGATCCTGGGATTGGCAAGTCTACGCTGATGATGCAACTGGCGCAAAACTTAGCAGAACAGGGAGAGACGGTTCTTTATGTCTGTGGAGAGGAGTCTGTCGAGCAGACTTCCCTCAGGGCTAGGCGATTAGGCGTTGCCGACGATCGCTTGTACTTGCTTAGCGACACGCTGTTTTCCAACATCAAGGCGCAAATCGACAAGCTCAAGCCCAATGCCGTGATCGTCGATTCGATTCAGATCCTCTACAAATCTGAGCTGTCCTCTGCACCCGGATCGGTGAGTCAAGTGAGGGAGCTTGCCACAGAGTTTATGCATATTGCCAAGGGGATGGGGATTGCCACGTTCCTCATCGGCCATGTGACAAAATCAGGGGAGATTGCAGGCCCGAAGGTCTTGGAGCACATCGTGGATACGGTGCTCGACTTTGAAGGGGATAGGCAGCATGGTTATCGCTTGCTGCGCTCTGTGAAAAATCGGTTTGGACCAACCGATGATATTGCCCTTTTTCAGATGAGTGCCGCGGGACTATCGGAGGTGAGCAACCCTTCTGTCATCTTTTTAGAGGAAAGACTTAAGGAGCTTCCCGGTTCTGTCATCATCCCGACAGTCGAAGGCTCCAGAGCTCTTCTGATCGAGGTGCAAGCCCTTGTCGCAGCGTCGGCTTTTTCGACATCGACCCGCAAGTCGACAGGTCTAGATCAAAATCGGCTCTCTTTGCTTCTTGCTGTGTTGGAAAAAAAAATGGGCTACCAACTCCACCATTGCGATGTTTTTGTTTCTGTCGCAGGAGGTCTTAAAATTTTTGAGCCTGCAGTGGACTTAGGTATCCTGATGTCGATCGCTTCCTCTTTTTGCAACCGTCCGATCGACGCACAGACAGCTGTGGTCGGAGAAGTGGGTCTTGGGGGAGAGGTGCGCGGGGTTCCTCGGATTGAAAATCGGATCCGCGAGGCCATCCACATGGGATTTGGCCGCTGCGTGCTCCCTAAGCGCAATCTAAAAGGGTTAGCTTCCGATCTATCGAGTAAAATTGCTCTCATAGGCGTCGATGTCGTTGAAGAGGCTGTGCGTGCATTGCTCAATTAACACCTTCTTAGTTGGAGCCAGGGGATCTGCCCTTTCGCGCGCCCAGGTCCAAGAGGTGTTGGAAGAGTTGCGCCTCTACCGCAGCGATATCGCATTCCAACCGATTTGGGTAGAGACCAAAGGGGATAAAGACCTGGCCACTTCCTTGCGCGACTTGGACAAAACCAACTTTTTTACTCAAGAGATCGATGCGCTTCAATTGAGAGGGGAGTGCCGCATTAGCGTCCATTCTGCCAAAGATCTCCCCGACCCTCTGGCAAGCGGTCTTGAGCTCATCGCCCTGACAAAAGGGGTAGACCCCTCCGATTCTCTTGTGCTCCGGCAGGGTTTTTCCCTTCAGGATCTGCCTTATGGGGCAAAAGTGGGCACCTCTAGCAGGCGCAGGGAGCAAAGCATCAAAGAGCTGCGCTCCGATTTGATCTGCACTGATATCCGCGGCGATGTCTGTAAGCGCCTCTGTTTGCTGGATCAAGGGGCCATCGATGCCCTTGTCGTGGCGGAGGCGGCCCTCATCCGCCTTGGGTTAGAAAAACGCAACCGGATCCTTTTAAAAGGAGAAGGAGCCCCTCTGCAAGGGCAGCTTGCTGTTGTTGCGCTAAAGGGGGATGAAGAGGTAAAAAGGATTTTTGAGTGCATGGATATAAGGAGAAGATGAAAACGACGCTTTACTTAGGAACCGACCCTTCTGAGTTTGCAGCTAAAGAGAGTGAGCCTTTTCACCTCATCCATTATCCGTTGATCAAGGTTGTCCAAAAAGAGCTGTCTTGCCCTGAAGTCAAGCAAGCTTTCGACGACATAGAAGGATACACCCATTTGATTTTCACAAGCAAAAATGCGGTGGCTATTTTTATGGATCACTTGGCTACTTTAGAGATCCCCGTGCATCGATTAGGCACAAAGAATGTGATTGCTGTTGGGCAGGTCACCGCAGCGCATCTGCACGCAAGGGGCTTGCCGGCCCAGCACACTGCCAAAGAAGAAACCCAAGAAGGGGTTGTCCAATTGTTGCAGGGATTGGATCTTGAAAATGCCTACCTGTTCATGCCCCGCTCCTCTTTATCTAGACCTGTCATTGTCAATTATCTCCAAGAGTGTCAGATCCGCTACCAAGCCTGCGACATCTACGACACTCTAGTGCAGAGGATCGAGCCTAAACCGGATTTAAGCCAAATCGATGAGATTGTGTTTACAAGCCCTTCCACTGTGAGGGCATTTATCGAGATTTTTGGGCAGCTGCCTAAAGAGAAAAAGTGTGTTCCAATTGGCCCTGTGACGGAGAAGTTATTGTTTTTTGGCAGCGCTGAAATACCTTTGGGATCTGGCTAATTGTCAGCCCTAGCGTATTATGCACCATGTGCGCTGCTATGGCGGCTAGGAGCCCAAAGTGAACAGACAAAAATCCGTAAATGACGCCGCCTTTGAAGGCATTATAAGCTTGAATGTGAGTGTTTTTATGTTTATTGGTTAGATGGGCCAGCCCAAAGAGAACAGCTGTGAAGAAAATCGATGCGCAGCACGCGATGGTTAAACTAGTTCCTAAGCAAAGAGCGGATGCCGCTGGGATAAGCCATAGGATGGCCCGAGTCCCGAGCGGCTGGATGCCCCCTCTGAAAATCACCTCTTCAATCAAAGGTCCTGTCAACGTCATTTGGAGCATTTCTGTATGCGAGTACTGCTTGTTTTCGGCTTCTTCATCTTCGACAAATAATTGAAAACAGCGCGAGGCAACCAAAACTACAATGGTTGCGACAAAACTGCCAGCCCCAGCTAGAATGCCAATAGGAACACTAGAGGGAAATACAAGAGCCCCAAAGGCTAATACCGCCACCGTCGGCGGGAGGAAAGAGCAATTGGGAGGTGGGTTTTGGCTCTTAACCGCTAAGCCGGTTTTTGCATCCATAGGAAGAGGAGACTGCATGAAGGGTGAAATGTTCATAAGAGGTGAAGACCTATAAGGTTTTTGATGGCCAAAGGCGAATTTGGTTTTCCAACAATGATTATCATATGGAATGTTATTTTTCCAGAAAAATTAAGGATCGCATAAAAGCAGAGCATCTTCTATGATACCCGATGCCTCGACTTTAGTCATTGGAGGGACCTGGACCTAAGCCATGGCTACAAGTCCAGGATGCATGCTCAATTATAAAGTAAGGAGTTTTAACCCCATGAATCCATCTCATCTCTATCAACTTCCCGATCTTCCCTATGATTTTTCTGCCCTGGAACCTTTCATTTTGGGAAAAATCATGGAGTTGCACTATTTGAAGCACCATCAGGCTTACGTGACTAATTTGAACAGCGCTTTAGAAAAATACCGCGATGCAGAGAGCAAAAACGATCTGCCTGGCATGGTAGCGTTGCAGCCTGCAATCCGATTTAACGGCGGCGGCCATATCAATCACTCTATTTTTTGGACCAACTTGGCACCCGTCGGCAAGGGAGGCGGAGAGCTGCCAAAAGGGGAGCTTGCTCAAGCGGTTCAACAAGAATGGGGTTCTATTGAAAAATTGATTGAAAAAATGAGCGCAATGGCTGTAGCCATTCCAGGCTCTGGTTGGGCGTGGCTAGTTTTGCAAAAAGGGGTAGGACGTCTTGGGGTTGTCACCTGTCCAAACCAGGATCCCTTAAATACTCAGGAGTTCATCCCCCTTTTGGGCCTGGATGTCTGGGAGCACGCGTATTATCTGCAGTATCAAAATGTGCGTGCTGAGTATGTGAAAAATTTTTGGAAAGTCGTCCATTGGAAAAATGTGGAAGAGCGGTTTTCTCAAGGCAAAAAATAAGTTTTTGAGGTTGTTGAAGTATAGTCATTTGTGCTATATTAGCGGACTTTAGCATCAGATTTTGAAAATTAAGCAACGGGTGTTTCATGGGGTTATTTTCTCGTAATAAGCCGAAGATTAAGGTGCAGACAACCAAAAAAGACGGCTATAGCGGGTGGGTCAAATGCACCCATTGCAATGACATGATCCACGCTAATGAGCTCCAGCAGAACTTGCATTGTTGCCCCAAGTGCAACCACCACTATCGCCTATCGGGAAAACAAAGGGTGGAGTTGCTATTAGACGAGGGGACGTTCTCTGAGCTATTTTCTCAATTCCAGTCTTTAGATCCGCTTGATTTTGTCGATACAGAGTCCTATGTCGATCGCCTTGAAAGGGCGAAAAAAAATTCCCATCGAGATGAAGCTGCGATCGTAGGCCTTGGCGATATTTTAGGTAAAAAGGTGGCCATTGGGGTTCTCGACTTTTCTTTTATGGCCGGGTCGATGGGTTCTGTCGTCGGCGAGCGTCTCACATCGATCATCGAGTACGCTATTTCTCAAAAGCTTCCCCTCATCCTGGTCTCTGCATCCGGCGGCGCCAGGATGCAAGAGTCAGCCCTTTCCCTGATGCAGATGGCCAAGACCGCAGGTGCTCTTGCCAAGCTGCATGAAAAGGGGCTGCCCTACATTTCTGTGTTGACAAATCCAACCACAGGAGGGGTGACAGCGTCTTTTGCCACTTTAGGCGATCTGATTATCGCTGAGCCGGGTGCCCTGGTTGGTTTTGCAGGCCCTCGTGTTGTTCAGGGCGCGTTCGGAGAAAAACTGCCTCCAGGGGCTCAACTTTCTGAGTTTTTACTCGAAAGAGGAATGATTGATTGCATTGTTAATCGCCATGAATTAAAACAGAAACTTTTCCAACTCCTGGATTTCTTAACGGACAATGAGAGGGTCTTTCAAGAGGCTGGCCCACTGCCTGTTGCTGAGGATCCATCTCCTGCAAAGTTGACGCAAAGGCTGCAGGAGTTGTTGGCACTAGCGGAAACTTAAAGCGATTGGAAGTGAGTCCTATGGATGAGATTGAAGTTCCCACATTGATAAAAGAGGAAGATGCGGCGTTTTTGCCCTTGTACGCATCGCAGCTTGCAGCTGGAGCTGATGTGAGGGCCTCTGTCAAAGAGACCGTGTGGATTGAACCTGGGGCCTCAGCGCTCATCCCGACGGGTTTGCGCTTTGCGATTCCTGCTGGGTATGAAATTCAAATCCGCCCCCGCAGCGGTCTTGCTTTTCACAACCAAGTCACCGTGTTGAATACGCCAGGTACAATCGATGCCGATTATCGAGGAGAGATCGGTGTTATTTTGATCAACCACGGCAAAACCGCTTTTGCCGTCACCCCAGGCCAACGGATTGCTCAGGTTGTATTGGCCAAGGTGGAACGGGCGCGTTTTAGCCTTGTCAGTTTGCTTGAGGAGACCTTGCGCGCAGAAGGTGGATTTGGCCATACGGGCACCCATTAATCATCAAATTGCCGACTTTGTTTAGAGCGATTTGATCAAACCATTTTAAGAGGGGAGAGTGTGTGGCAATCTCCAAGTACCTAGATGAGAATCTCGTCGTGTTTTTAGATGCGCAAACGCGTCAAGAAGCTCTAGATCAAATGATCGCCGTTCTTCAAAAGAGGGGGAAGCTAAAAGATCCCAAAGTATTTCGCGATGCTATTTTAGAAAGAGAGGGGATTGTTTCGACGGGGATTGGGCTTGGAGTTGCCATTCCCCATGCCAAGCTTTCCGGCTATGATGACTTCTTTGTCGCGATTGGGATCCAACCCAAAAAAGGGATTGAGTGGAATGCACTCGATGCAGCTCCTGTGCGCCTGATCTTTATGATCGGCGGTCCCGAGAATAAGCAGACAGAGTATTTAAGAATTTTATCGCATTTTACGGTCGCTATTCAAAACGAAGATCGCCGCAAAAAATTGCTAAAGACATACGATGCGCATGATGTGATTGCGCTGTTTGATGATTGTTAGCTCGACGGCCAAAAAGCCCAGTCTAAGGCTGATTAATGGAGTATTGTCATGGATCTCAAGATCAAAGATGTCGCCGAACTTCTCAGTGTTTCAGAGACAACGATTCGCCGTTGGATCGCCGAAGGAAAAATTCCCGTTTATCGCATCTATCACCAATACCGCTTTGACAGCACGGAGATCGAAGAGTGGATGAGGCATTGCAAGGTGCAGCCCTTCCAGAGAGAAGGGGGAGTGTTCAATGAAAAGCAGATTTACCCTCTCTTAGAGCAACCCGTACCCCAAGCCTCAGCTTTACGTGGCGGCCTCCACCACTTTTGCCTTTATCGCGCCCTTCACCAGGGGGATGTCCTCTCTGCAATTTCCGGAACGACAAAAGAGGAGATCATTCGCGGCACCACGGAGGCGGTAGCTCAAAAACTCGGTGTGGATCCAGAAGTTCTCTCCGAATTGCTCATCGACAGAGAGCAAATGATGCCTACTGCTTTTAATCATGGCATTGCCGTTCCCCATACCCGAGATTTTTTGCGCAAGGGCCCTCTCGATATGGTTTTTGTCGTTTATCCCAGCCAGCCGATTGAATACGGGGCCTTGGATGGCTTGCCTGTCCACACCCTTTTCTTTCTCTTTGCCAGCAACGATAAAGGGCATCTGCAAATCTTAGCCAAGCTCGCTCATTTAGGCACCTTTACAAGTGCCCTTGAATTTTTAAAGACAAAGCCAGAAAAAAAACAGCTGCTCGATTTCATCCGCAACTGGGAAGCTACGCTTTGACTGGACTTGTAGCCATTGGAGGGAGCTGTTTGGGTATATGGCTAAGGTCTAGTTTAAGATAATAACGGAAAAATAATAGATACGCATATGTCTTTGAAGCGGTAGTTATAAGATGTTTTTTCTTTCATAAAAATCCCTTTGGCTCTATCCTCTTCCGGTATATTTTTTGACACTTAGGATAGGTATATATGGCAAAAGAGAAGGGATTATTTGTAAAGAAGACGATCAAGTCCCTCTTGGATGAGGCGCAGAGTTCCCAGCATGGGATGAAGCGCTCGCTGGGGGCCGTGACTTTGACCGCGATGGGAATTGGCGCAATCATAGGAGCGGGGATTTTTGTCCTCACAGGCCCTGCCGCTGCGCAATACGCCGGCCCTGGCATTTTAATGTCGTTTATTTTTGCGGCATTGATCTGCGTTTTTGCAGCGCTTTGCTATGCAGAGTTTGCCTCTCTGATCCCCATTTCCGGAAGTGCCTATACGTACGCCTACGCGACAATGGGGGAATTGACAGCGTGGATCATCGGCTGGGGGCTCACGATGGAGTATCTTTTCTCCGCATCGACAGTTGCCGTCGGGTGGTCTGCTTACTTTTCGAGCCTTTTGCGCGATGTCGGCATCTTGATCCCCAAAGCGTATGCCTCTGCGCCGTTTGAATATGAGATTGCCACCGGCTGGGCCAAGACCGGCACCCTGATCAACTTGCCTGCGATGGTGATCGTCGGTTTGATCGGCACCCTTGTCGCTGTCGGAATTCGAGCCGCTGCCACCTTTAACAATCTCATGGTGATTGTCAAGCTCGGGGCAATTGCCTTATTTGTGGCTTGCGGGGCGGCGTTTATCAACTTTGACAACTTAACCCCTTTTATTCCGCAGAATACAGGAACTTTTGGAGAGTTTGGATGGAGCGGCGTGCTTCGGGGAGCGGGGGTTGTTTTTTTTGCCTTCATCGGCTTTGATGCTCTGTCCACAATGGCGCAAGAGTGCCGCAATCCGCAAAAGCACCTGCCGATCGGGATGATTGGCTCTTTAGGGATTTCGACAGTGGTTTACATGATCATCGGTTTTGTCTTGCTCGGCATTGTGAGCTATACGATGCTGAATGTCCCCGATCCGATTACCGTTGCTGTTGACGCCTTAGGCGCTAGTTTTGTGTGGTTGCGCTTTGTGATTAAGCTAGCGATTCTGGCAGGGCTGACCTCTGTTGTGCTCGTCATGATCTTAGGTCAATCGCGGATCTTCTACACGATGTCCAAGGATGGTCTTTTGCCCCAGCCGATGGCTCAAGTGAGCAAGCGGTTTCAGACTCCTTTCCTCTCGACGGTTTTGGTCACAGGTGTTTGCATGCTCCTTGCTGGGGTTTTCCCCGTTGGCATTTTAGGTCAGCTCACTTGTATGGGCGCGCTATTGGCTTTTGCGATTGTCTGTTTTGGAATTTTGGTTTTGCGCTACAAACAGCCCACCCTGCACCGCCCTTTTAGAACCCCATTTGTGCCTTGGATCCCTCTTGCAGGAACCCTTGTCTGCGTGATTCAGATGATTGCCCTTCCCGGGGTCACTTGGGTGCAGTTTGTCATTTGGATGTTCATTGGAGGTCTGATTTACTTTGGCTACAGCGTCAAGCACAGCAAGGCGCGCGCAGCCCTTGAGAAGAAGAAATAGAGAGAGACTCCCTCACTCAACTGTTGAGTGGGGGATTGTAGGGGGCTGCTTTAAACCCTTTTTTCTGCTTAGAGGTAAAAATAGCAGCAGGCCGATGAAAATCCAGCCCATCAAGAAAAAGCAATCGTTGATTGAGAGCATGTCTGCCTGCTGGGTCAGTGCTTGATTCATCATTGCAAGCCCTTTTTTCCCCTTCAATCCCAGCTCGGAGAGTTGATCGAGGTAGGAGGTTGTTTGAGGCGAGTAGGATGTGAGGTTCTCTCCTACGGTCGCGTGGTGGTAGGCGCTGCGGCGGATCCATAGGGTCGTAAAGACCGACGTTCCCACTCCACCCATCATGGCGCGGACAAAATGAAATAGACCCGTTGCGCTGGCAAGCCTGTCCTCTGGAACATCTTGCATGCTTAAGGCAAATAGAGGGGTGATAAAAAAGACAAGAGCGCAGCCCAAAAGAAAACGGGAAAAGCCGATATGCCAGATGTCGACGTCGGTGTCAAAATAAGCTGTGTAAAAGCAAGAAAGTGCAAAGAGGATAAAGCAAACACAGAGCAAGCGCATCGTCCCAAATTTAATGAGGGCCTTGCCCATCCAGGGGCCTGCCAGAAAGGGGGCGATTCCAATAGGAGCCACCGCAAGACCTGCCCAGATCGATGTGTAGCTCATGCTCGTCTGCAACCACAAAGGCACGAGGACTACCGAGCCAAAATAAATGGCGTACATCACTCCAATATAAAAAACGGCAACGGCAAAGGAGCGGATTTTAAAAAGTTTGAGCTCGATGAGGGGTTTGTTTGTCGTTAAACTCCAGACAAACAAGAAAATAAATGCAATGCAAGAGATGACAGCGCAGGTGAGGATGACGTTGGATTTAAACCAATCGTACTGCTCTCCTTTATCTAAAAGAAACTGCAATGTTGTGACCCCAAAAGACAATAAAGTCAGCCCTACCCAGTCGAGGGGCTGTTTTTCAATTGGAGTATCTCTACCCTTAAGAATGAGTGCAATGGCGATGATGCTCACAATCCCTACAGGGATGTTGATATAGAAAATCCACGGCCAGTTGTAGTCATAAGAGATCCATCCTCCTAAAATCGGGCCGACAATCGGGGCTGTGATGACAACAGTGCTCCAAAAAGCAAGCGCTGTGTGTTTTTTTTCAGGCGGGGTGATCATGATCAGCAGAGTTTGGCTAAGCGGGATCATGGGACCTGAGGACAGTCCCTGCAGAAAGCGGAAGATGATCAGCATCTCAAAATTCGGCGCAGACCCGCAGGTCCAAGAAAAAAAGGTGAAAAAGAGCAAAGACAAGCAGATGAGCTTCGACAGCCCCTACCCTTTTTGTGAGCCATCCAGTGACCGGGAGTGCAATCGCGTTGCCGACGGCAAAGGAGGTGATGACATAGGTCCCCTGGTCAACTGCAACTGCCATATCTCCTGAGATATAGGGAATAGACACGTTGGCAATGGAATAATCCAGGACAAACATGAATGTCGCTGTTGACAAGGCAATTGTCATGATGAGCTGGAGCATTTTGGAAAGAGGGATCACTCTGTCTCCTCCGCAATTGCGCTGTTTTCTAAAACAACCTCAGCGATGATCTTCTCAGCTCCTTCTTCTTGTGTTTCGAACACATCCGTTGAAAAGGGAACCTCTTCGGTACCAGCAGGCGGAATGATCGGCAGCTGTGTGTCGTGAATGTCGACATACACCTCTGTAGACAGTCCAAGACGCAAGGGGTATTGGGTGATCTGCTCTTGATCTAAGGAAATCCTCACGGGAATTCTCTGGACGATTTTAATCCAGTTCCCTGTTGCATTTTGCGGGGGAAGGACGGAAAAGATGCTTCCTGTCCCTCCTGCAATCCCCGCGATCTTTCCTTGAAAAACGACCCCTTTTCCATAGATATCGGATGTGATTTGGGCAGGTTGTCCAATCCGCATTTTCCCAAGCTGGACCTCCTTGTAATTGGCAGTGACCCACATTTGATGCAGAGGAACAACAGCCATCAGCGGTTTCCCCGCGGCCACCCTTTGACCGACTTGAACCGTCCGCTGGGCGATCAACCCGGTTACAGGGGCTTTAATCGTGCAGCGCTGTAAAAAAACATACGCATCGCGTAACTGCGCTTTTTTCTCAACAACCCGCGGATGCGTTGCAACGGTGGTGTTTTCCACCTGAGCTGCAGCGGAGGTGTATTGATATTCTGTTGCGATCAAATCAAAATAGCTCTCTTTAAGGAAAGCTTGGGCATGCTCAAAGTCCTCTAGAGAAACGCCCCCCTCCTCAACCAGATGGGCTCGAATGCTGCGTAATCTTGGCCAGCCTTGATGAACGCGGCTTTTTTGACTTGAATGGCAGCTTCCCACTGCTTGGCCGTTTCAAACATCGCCTGCACATCGCGGACAGAGGCCCCTAATTCGCCTATTGCTTTGCCAAGGGCGATCCTGGCATCTGTCTTGTCCAACTCCACTAAAGTCATCCCCTGCTGGACAAAATCCCCATCTAAGACGGAAAAGGAGGAGACAATGCCGCTTATCTGGGGTGTGATCATGACATTATTCCCATCGACATAGGCATCATCGGTATATTGATAAAAGCGCGCCCAGATCAGCCAATAGGCAAACCAAGAGATCCCAATGACAAAGAGGACAAGGGCAGTGATTCCGATTGCCCTGTTTCGTCGGCGCTTGTCTTGAGGCGGTGTTTTCTCAATAGGTGTCATTGTAGCGATCTCCTGGCACAAGGAGGCATTGCCTGAGAGCGGTAGCCGCCGCCCAAAGCTTTGATCATCTTCACGACGGCAAGCAGGTAGTCTCTTTGGAGGGCCAGAAGTTGATAGCGCTCGGTCAGCAGCTGTTCATCTTTTGGTAAAACAGAGAGCAAATTATCGACCCCTCAGCATAACGGGAATATTCTAATTTGAACGCAGCTTGAGATAGGTCGACCCTTTTTTGTTGAAAGTCGACCGTGTGAAAGGTGGAAGAAAGGATGACAATTTGATCTGCGACCTCTTTTGCCGCATTTAAAAGCATCTCGTTATAGCGGTAGGTCTGCTCATTGAAAGAAGCCACCTTTTCTTTTAAATTTGCCGTTAACTTCCCGCCTGTAAAAATAGGCAAATGGACAGCCGGGACAAGCCCCCCCTGCCTGCTGCCGATGTTGAGAAGCTTGTTAAAGCTCAAGCTCTCTAACTGCCCAAAGGCCATGAGGTTGACGCTCGGGTAAAAGTCTGCTTTGGCAGCGCCGATCTGCTTTGCCGCGGCTTCCACCCTCCAGACTTGGGCCATCAGATCAGGCCTGCGCGCAAGCAGGTCGGTGGAAAGATCGGAGGGGAGGCTGATAGAACCCTCGAAGACAGCTCTCATGGGCCGACAGGTAAGATCTGTGTTTGGCCCCACTCCGACAAGCACCGCCAAAGCATGCTTATCGAGTGCGATTTCTTTCTCTAGATCTACCAATTCAAGCTCTACCTCATACAGGTCTTGCTCCCTCTCAAGGGGAGCGATTGCAGACTCCAGCCCTTTTTGAGTTCTGGAGGCTGTCAGCTCAAAGAGCTGATCGCGGTTTTGGCAGCGCTGCTTCAGCACTTCCTCTTGGGCAAGCTTAGTTTGTAGTTCGATATAGGTTTGCACAACGAGCGTTGTCAGCATTAAAGCAGCCTGTTTTGCCTCTGCGTATTGCGCTTTTGCCTCCCCGAGAGCTGCGCGAAACAGGTTGCGGTTTTTCCCAAAAAAGTCGATTTCGTAGTTGAAATAAAGCGAAAGATCGATTTGATTGTCCTTTGCAGGGATCGGAGGGCTGCCAGGGGGGGTCGAGAAATAAGAACGGTTAAAACCATTTTTGCTAAAGTACTGCCACTGTTCTTCATAATCGAAGTCGAGCTTTGGGAAAAGGGCTGCCCTTTCTTTTTTAGCTTCTTGGTCGGCTTGGGCAACTTTTGCAAGAACCTTGCTTAAAGTAGGGCTCATCCACAAGCGCCTTTTCGACGATGGCATTCAATTGAGGATCTTCAAACATTTCCCAAAAGCGCTCCGTGGGCCAGCCCCCCTCCTCAAAGAACTCTTGGGCATGAGCTAGCTTCAAGGATTCCTGCAAGGGGATGGGCCCGGATAGATGCGCTAGATCCTCCTTTGAAACTCGACCGCAGCTTCCCAAAAGCAATAAAAATAAACCGAGTGTTTTAAAAAAAGAATGAGGCATATGATTAATAAACAAAAATCCAGTTATCGTCATTAAAAATAGATGAGAAAAGAGAATTGCAAAACGAAACTCATTAATATGGATTCTGTGCTAAAGGAAATAAATAAAAACGCAAAAAGTTTTGATTGTCAATCCTTTACGTTTAACTTAATAGAACTGTTCGGGCCAGGGAGTTTTTGACATATGAAAAAGATTTGGTATGCATTCCGGGTAATGACCTATCAAATCTTTTTCATCAGAAAGCCCTGATATTGCCCCCCGAATTTGGATCGAAAATCAGCCAAAATAATCCCAAAAACCGACGAAAAGTTTTACTGAGATAGGTTCTAATATGAATTGATTTTTGAAGTTCCTATCGACTGGGGGGCTGAAGTCTAGTCTAAGAGAAGCATTTCATTGACAATTCATGTAACTTCAGACCGCCTATTGCTAATAACGCGTTTTGCGTCTGTAGGCAAAGAAGAAGTAAATGAACGCTGCGGCCAGCACCGCAGCTCCTAGAAGAAGGGGGGAGTAGATGTTCCAGCCTGCAAGGGGGCCTGCAATCAGTGGAGATATGATAAGGCCAAAAGACACATCGCACGCCTGCCCCAAGAGCTCTGCCTTGCATCTGTTCCGATGCTGACAGGGACAGGAGCGATCGCGAGGTTAACCCAGGCAAGCGCTCCTCCGGTGAGCGCAATCGGGATGATGATCCAGTAAGGCCATAAGTGGTTGGGCCATACATAAAGGGCCACCCCAATGAGGCAATAAAAATCCGGTGAGGATCAGGTGGCGCAAGGAAGACCGTCCGGACAGCTTTTATTTAAAAACATGGCGACAAAAAACCAGATGAGGGCCATGTACGCAAAAATATCCCCAATCTGACTGGGTCCAAGTGAAAATCTCTGCACTAAGAATGTCGGCGAAAAGATGAGAAAAAAGGCCCAGCCAATAGAGAAAAGCAGATAGGCGATCAGAATGGTGCGTATTGTTTTAAGATGAAAAACAAGTCTTAAATCTTTAAAAGTGTCGGAGAGTTTGTGATTGCCTTGCTTCTTTTTAGGTTTCCAGGTTTCGACGTAGAAGAAAAACACAATCAGAAGGTTGATGAGCGCGGCGATTGCTGCGAAGATAAATGCTCCTGATCCTGAAAGCCAATCGGGGTTGGCTAGTTTGCCGCCAATCCAGGGACCCACCACAAACCCAAGCCCTCCCACACTGAGCAATACCCCGAAAGCTTTAGTGCGGTGTTTTTTGTCTGTAAGATCGGCTGTTGCTGATTGCGCTAGCGAAAAGTTGCCGGAACACAAACCTGTCACAATACGGCCGATAAACAACCCAGCAACGCTCTGTTCTGCTGTGCTCGTCGCCATCCAAGCATAGCCAAGGATGCTGAGGGTGATCGAGCCTAGGAATACTTTGTACCTGCCAAAGTGGTCTGCCAAGGCACCGGCAATGGGTGCTCCAAAAAATTGAGCTAGGCCAAAGACGGCAAATAAAAGCCCGAGAATCATCGTTTTTGTCGCTTCAGGGGTCCCTGCTTTAAAAAAGTGCAGGTTGGGATTGAGCAGCAAAGGGGCTAAAACCGGAAAAACAATCGAGAACCCGACAAGATCCAAGGTGTATGTCATGAGGACAGCAAGGAACGTGCGGTATTGGGTTGTGTGCGAAACATGATTTTTCAACCTCAAGTTTTCTGAGTTGTAAATAAACATGTTTTTTCTTGTCATTATTTATTTTTAATTGATAAGAATAAATTTAATTAGCAAGAGAAATGAAGATGGACAAAACCCAAAAAAAGATCCAAGAGGCAGCCGAGCGTTTTTGGAAAAAGAGCCTTGAGGGGGCCGATTTTCTACTGGAGCTGCCAAAAACAAGCACACAACTCAGGGAAGATCAGAGGATGCCGAAATCTCTGCTGACTACAGCTTTGGCCAAACAGCTGCGGGCTTTTGCAAAAAAAGAGAAAATCGATCTATCTAACGTCCTCCAGAGTGCGTTTGCAGGATTTCTTTACCGCTATACGATGCAAGAGGATTTTGTGATTGGTTTTTCTGTCGATAGGGGACCATCCCGATGCGTTTTCAGATCCAATCCGATCAGAGCTTTAAGGATGTCTTGGATTCTGTGAGTTTTGCAAGGAAGCATCGAGGCCCCTCCTTTGGTGGAGTCTCTTTTCAATGTCTGTTTTTCTATGCAAGACATCGGGGATAAGAAGTTTGATCTTTCCTTAGCGGTTTGGCAAGAATCCGACAAGATCTGCTTTAAGTTTGCCTTCCCGCTTTCTACGCAGAGTCGTGAATTTATCGAGAGGATGGCTGAAAATTTTCAGCTCTTTCTTAAACAAGTGCTCACCTATCCCAAAAAAAAGATCTCCCTTTTAGAGCTTGTGACAAGAAAAGAAAAGCAGAAGCTTCTTAAGTTGGCCCCAGGTCCCAAAACGGCCTATCCGCGCAACAAAAGCGTTGTTAGTGTTTTTGAAGAGGTTGCCGCAAAATACCCCAAAAATACGGCGATGCGCTTTTTAGATGGACAATTGAGCTATAAGGAGCTCAATGAAAAGGCCAACCAATTGGCGCGCCACTTGCAAAAGATGGGGGTGAAAAAGCAAGATTTCGTAGGGATTTATTTAGACAGGTCGATCGATTTATTTGTGGGGATTTTAGGGATCTTGAAGGCAGGGGCTATCTATGTTCCGATCGACGCGAGCTATCCTATGGAAAGAAAGCTATATATGATCAAAGACACAGGGTTAAAAATCGTCATCACAGCTGCCCCTTTTGTCGAGCAGTTCCCTAAACTCCGCTTCTTATTCTTGAAACAGATCGACCTTTCTCCTTACCCAAAGACCAATCTCAAACTCAAAATCAAACCGCTAGATTTGGCTTTTGTCAACTACACATCCGGCACAACGGGAAATCCCGAAAGGAGTGCAACTCTATCATCGCTGTATCAACCGCCTTGTCACAGCTCCAAGCTGGGCTAGTTTTTCAGCCGATGATCGATTTTTACAGATTTCAAATATCTCCTTCGATGTTCTCGTGCATGAGCTTTGGGGTGCTTTTTTAAATGGAGCGACTCTTTGCATTTACCCACAGATCAAACTCTCGCCTGATGAACTGGGCAAATTTATAGTAAAAGAAAAAGTGACACAAATTGTGTTTACATCCCGTTTATTTATCTTAATGGTCGAGGAAGCGCTTGAGTCTTTAAAAGGGGTGCGCTGCATTTGTTCTGTCGGCGATGTGATGTCAGCTAAACACGCAAAAATAGCCTTCGAGAACCTTCCCTTTCGCCAGATCATCAATGCATGTGGTCATACAGAAAATACAACGCATACCACGGCTTATCCGATTTTCGACACAAAGCCTATAGAACAGGAAGTTCCGATTGGCCGCCCTATTGGACACACCTCTATCTATATTTTAGATCGCAACAGGCAGCTTGTCCCCTTTGGCGCAAATGGAGAACTTTGCACTGGAGGAGATGGCCTTGCCAAAGGGTATCTGCATCGGAAGGAATTGACCTCTGAAAAGTTCATCCCCAATCCTTTTGGCAAGGGGCGCCTTTATCGCACAGGGGACCTTGTCCGCTATCTGCCAGATGGGAATCTTTCTTTTTTGGGAAGGATCAATACCCAGGTGAAAATTCGAGGGTTCCGCATCTGAGCTCAACGAAGTCGAAGAGGTGATTCGGGTCTTTCCAAGGGTTTCCGATTGCATTGCAATGGCGCGCGAAGATGTCCCGGGAAATAAACAGCTGGTCGCTTATGTGGAGACAAAACGCAAGAAAAAAATCGATGCGGAAGAGCTTAAGAAATGGGTCAGCTCGAAACTTCCCTCTTTTATGGTTCCGAGCTTCTTTGTCATCCTCGAAAGATTTCCCATGACCCCGAATGGAAAAGTAGATCGCAAATCTCTAAAGGCTCCAGTGATGCGTGAGGTAAAGGAATTCTCTTTTAAAACAGAAACCCAAAAAACTATTGCCGGCATCTGGTTGCACGTCTTGCATCAAAAGGCGATCGATCGCAATGACCACTTCTTTAAGATGGGAGGGGACTCGATCCAAGCGATGCAGGTCGCCTCTCAAATCAAAAAGACGCTTCACTGCGAGATTTCGGCAGGGGCTTTATTTGAACATCCGATTCTAGCCGATTTAGCTGAGCAAGTCGACTCTCTTAAAAAGGCAAAGGCCCAAACCATTCCTAAAAGAGACCATTTTTCTCCTGTTTGCCTTTCTTTAAACCAAGAATCGCTGTGGTTGATGGACAAGCTCAATCCCCACTCCAAGTTGCAGTACATGGTTCTTTATGCCTATCGACTCAAGGGAAAGATCGATGTGCCTAAGTTGAAAAAGGCGTTGGAAAAGATGATAGAGCGCCATGAAATCCTGCGTACGCGTTTTATCGAAAAAGATGGGGAAACTTTGCAGTCGATTGAACCTGAGAGTCAAGACTTTTTTATTGAACTGAAGGCAAAAAATGAAGCCCAAGCTCTTGCAGTCATGAATGAAAAGTTAGCGCTCGGTATGGATTTGAGTCGGTTGCCTCTTTTCCAGGTTTTGCTTATTGGAGTAAGGCAGGATCTGTACTTGATGGGTATCCGGGTCCACCACATCCTTTTCGACGTTCTGTCTTACGAGAATCTTTTTAAGGAATGGAATGCTCTTTATGCATCCAAGCAGGTGCCGGACCTTCCCATTCAATACGCAGATTATGCCCTATGGCAAAGAAAGTGGGTGAAAAGCCAAGAAGTGCAAAAGCAGCTTGAGTATTGGAAAAAGCAGCTTGAAGGCTCTCCTGAAATTCTAGAGCTCCCCTGGGATAAGCCAAGACCACCGCTGTTTTTTGGCAATGGTGCAAATCAGACGGCTCTGTTTTCAAAGGGATTGAGCGATGCTCTCAAGGAGCTTGCCAGAAAACAGGGTGTCACTCTCTACGTTCTTCTCTTTGCAGCTTTCAAGGTGTTCCTCCACCGCTTTAGCGGCCAAGAGCAGATCGTTGTAGGTACGCCCTTTGCTAACCGGACGAGGCAGGAATTAGATCCTTTGATCGGTTATTTCCTCCAGATGTTCATCATCCGATCCGATTGTTCTGACAACCCCTGCTTTTCTACCTTTTTATCCCATTTAAACCGTTTGATGACGCAGAGTTATAAAAATTCTGACGTCCCTTTAGAAATGATTGTGAATGCATTAAACCCCTTGCGAGATCCTAGCTTTAGTCCTCTTTTTCAAGTGCTCTTTGTGTTTGAGAACATTACAGGATCTCAAAAGCTATTTGCGGGAGCTGAGCTTGAAGCCCTTGTGTTTGAGACAAAGACTTCCAAATTTGATTTGAGTCTTTTTATTTTTGATACAGAAGAGGGGCTTGAGTGTCGATTTGAATATTGCACAGATCTTTTTGAGAAAGAGACGATAGAAAGGATGCTTTCCCATTTTCATCTTCTTTTAAAAAGCATTGTCAAAGAGCCCAAAGCAAAAATTGCCTCGTTGCCCCTCCTTTCTCCAAAGCAAAACCATCTCATCACCGTCGATTGGAATAAGACCGGGTCTAAGTATCCTAAAAATAAAGCCGTGCCTGCTCTTTTTGAAGAAATTGTCGAAAAATTCCCTGGCCAGGAGGCGGTATGCTTTCAGGGCAAATCGATGAGCTACCTCCAGCTCAATGAGAGGGGAAACCAATTGGCCCGCCATTTACAAAAATTAGGGGTTCAAAAACGCGATTTTGTCGGTGTTTACTTGGAGCGCTCCGATGCGTTAATTATTGTCATCTTGGGAATTTTAAAAGCAGGAGCAGTTTATGTCCCTATTGATGCCAGCTACCCCATGGAGCGAAAGCTATATATGATCGAGCATACCGGATTAAAAGTTCTGATTAGCCATCGATTGTTTACGCAACAATTTCCGAGGGAAAAACTGCATGTCATCGATTTCAAACCAGAAGATTTTACAGAATACGCTAGCTCTAACCTTAACGTGCAGATCGATCCGAAGGATTTAGCCTATATCAATTACACCTCTGGTTCTACCGGTAAGCCCAAGGGAGTGGAATACACCCATCTTGGGATTGTCCGCCTTCTTAAAACCCCGACTTGGATGCAGATTGCTCGCAATGACAGGATGCTTCAAATATCGAATATCTCCTTTGATATGCTGGCAGCTGAGGTCTGGGGTGCTCTTTTAAATGGGGCAACCGTTTGCATTTACCCTCAAACGGAATTTTCTCCGGAGGAGTTGGGGAAATTTCTCGTGAATGAAAAAGTGTCTCACCTGTACTTGACTGCTCGATTATTTGTTCTGATGGTGGAAGAGGGGCTAGAGTACATGAAAAAAGTGAAGTTCTTCTCATCGACAGGAGATGTGATCTCAGCGCATCACGCAGCAGTTGCCTTTGAGAAACTGCCCCACTGTCGGATCGTCAATGCTTACGGGCCGACAGAAGGCCACATTACAACCACCTACACCCTCGATTCTAATGCGCCTTTTGTTCCCATTGGGCGCCCTGTACAAGGGACTCAAGTCTATATTCTCGATTCCCATTTTCAGCCTGTTCCCGTCGGAGTTCATGGGGAACTATGCATAGGTGGGGATGGGCTTGCTAAGGGGTATTTAAACGACCGTGAGCGCACAGATGAAAAGTTCATTCCCAATCCTTTTGGGCCTGGCAAACTCTACCGAACAGGGGATTTGGTCTGCTATCTTCCCGATGGAAACATCCAATTCTTGGGGAGGATCGATACGCAGGTGAAAATTTTGGGCTTTCGGATTGAGCTCGATGAGGTCGAGGATGTGATCCGAGAATATCCCAAAATTTCCGATTGCATTGCCATTGCCGAAAGAGTATCAATCAACCAAAACAAAAAGCACTTGGTCTATACATCGAACCAAAAGAGGGGAGCAAGAGCTCACTTTGGATGAAATCTACGCACCTATGTGGTTTCTCAAATCCTCCCAAAACACTCTGTCCCGAGTTATTTTGTCATCCTCGATAAAATTTCCCCCTACCCCCTAATGGCAAAGTCGATAAAAGAAAATCCTCCGTTACCTACAGCAGGTCTAGAAAAAAAGAGCCTTCACACCTCCTGCAACACAGACGGAAAACCGCGTTGCAAAAAAATCTGGTCTCATCTTTTAAAAAATTCCCAAAATCAGCAGGCAGGACAACTTTTTTCATATCGGCGGCCATTCTATTCTCGCTATGCAGCTAAAACTCGATTCGTCAAAAAAGAATTCGATATATAATTTCCTGTGTGCTCCCGCTTTCGAACACTCCACTCTTGAGAAATATGCCAATAGAATCGATCAAATCAAAGGAAAAGGAGGGCAGTTGCTTTCTTTGCTAGAGCCATTTGTCGCCTGGCGCGATAAAGAATCTATCCTCTACCCCTCCATCAACTCCAAAGGGTGCATGCCTGTAGCTAAAACGCAGTACACCCATCCTAAAAAGATCTTCCTGACGGGAGCTACAGGTTTTGTCGGTGCTTTTTTTCTGAAGGAGCTGATTGAAAATACGGAGGCTAAAATCTATTCGTCTATGTCGGGCTAAATCCCAAGAGGAAGCGCTAGAGCGTCTAAGGAAACTCTTGCAACCTACCTGATTTGGAAGCCTGCGTACACAAAACGGATTGAAGCGGTTGCAGGACACCTCGAAGAGCCCCTTTTGGGACTTAAGCCAAAAGAGTTTCAGGCCCTTGCTTGCCAAATCGACTCGATCTTCCACATCGGAGCCTTTGTCAACCACGCCATGTCTTATGAGCAGCATAAGCCGGCTAATGTCCTTGGCACGCAAGAAGTTTTAAGATTAGCGAGCACGCATCGTTTAAAACCTGTGCATTTTATCTCTACTGTCGCTGTTGTTGAGGGGATCAAAACAATGCCGGTTCCAGAAGATGTCGACATCGAAAAAAGCCAAGCGATCCAAAGCGGCTATGTGCAAAGCAAATGGGTAGGTGAAAAGCTTATCCTGATTGCAAGATCCAGGGGAATTCCCTGCAATATTTTCCGATTGCCGAGAGTAAGCGGCGATTCTAAAATCGGCTCTGGCCCAACCGCAGATTTTTTCTGGCGCTGGATTCAGGCCTCCCTAAGCCTCAAAATGGCTCCCCAAGTGGATTTTTACGATGATCTGACCCCTGTCGATTACATCTGTCAAGCCATGCGCATCATTTCCACTCAACCTGCATGGATCCACTCGCAGTTTCATCTTGTCAGTCCCTATCGGCTATCTTATCTAGACGCTTTCAAGTTTTTGAGAAAGTGGGGGTATTCCTTTGTATTCACCCCTTTCAACACATGGAAAAAAACATTAGTGGATCGCTCTATTCAAACCGGCGACACTCGGTTGCAAGCATTGGCAGCTCTTGTCGCAGATCTGGATTTTTCTCAAACCGCCCCAGCCCTTACTCTTGCCTCTGATCACTTGCACGCAGCCCTGAAGGGATCGGGCCTTAAATGTCCAAAAGTTACTGAGGCTCTTTTTAAGAAATATGTCAATTATTATGTCAAAATAGGCTACTTGCCTTGTTCAAGGAAAGCTCCATAAGACCGGGCTTTAGCACTTGCTCGGTGCCGCCTTCACCTTTAGAGGCATCCGGATTGAATTGATTTTTAAATGGTGACATTTCAAGTCGACCATTTAAAAATCAATTCAATCCGGATGCCTCTATTTAGTGAAATCAGCTCCCTCCAATGGATACAAGTCCATTAAGAGGATCAATATCCGAGATGCTGCCGCCGCCAAGGCAGGTATTGCCTTGGTAAAAGACAATCGATTGACGGGAGGTGACAGCGCGCTGCGGTTTTAGAAACCGGACGTTTGCAACCCCTCCTTCGATGCTTTCAATCAGACAGGGCTGTTCTTCTTGGCGGTAGCGCACCTTGGCAGCGCAAAGATAGGGAAGGGGAGATGGGGGTTGGCCAGCGACCCAGCTTAATTCTGTTGCCCAAAGTTGGCTTTTGTAGAGGCAAGGGTGGTCTTGGCCCTGTTCGACGAAGACAACGTTGCGCTTCACATCTTTTCCGATGACAAACCATGCTTGCCCAGGGCCGCCGATGCAGAGGCCTTTGCGCTGGCCAATGGTGTAAAAGGCGATCCCATCGTGAGTGCCTACAATTTTGCCGCTTAGAGTTTCAAAGCTGCCAGGTTTATAGCCGAGGTAGCCTTTAGTAAACTCTTTAAAGTCGCGCTTGCCGATGAAGCAAATTCCGGTGCTATCTTTTTTTGCAGATGTTGCAAGGCCGTGATCTTGAGCAATTTTTCTCACCTCTGATTTCAGCATGTGTCCAATGGGAAAAAGCACTTTCTTTAGTTGCGGCACGCCGAGGGTGTACAAAAAATAGCTCTGATCTTTATGGGGGTCGAGCCCTTTGAGAAGCTGAGGCTGATCTCCCTCTGTTTTTTGGCAGTAGTGGCCGGTTGCTAAACAATCTGCGCCTAAGCTCACAGCTTTTTCCAAAAAAGCTTTAAATTTAATTTCCCGGTTGCAGAGAATATCAGGGTTAGGAGTGTGGCCCTCTGAGAGCTCTGCAAGAAACTGGGCAAAGACTTGCTCTTTGTATTCTTTGACAAAGTTCACTGAGTAGTAAGGGATATCGATTTGCTCGCAGACTTTGACCACATCTTCATAGTCGCGCACAGAGGTGCAGACGCCATCTTGCCCCGTCTCTTCCCAATTCTTCATGAACATGCCGATCACGTCAAAACCTAGCTTCTTGAGCAATAAAGCAGATACTGAGGAATCAACACCCCCCGACATCCCGACCACAACTGTTTGCTGAGCCATGCTTATCTATCCCCATGCTGCTTTGGCCAGCCATTGTCTCAAGAGCTGTATTTTTCTAACACTTAAATGAAAATGTTAAAAAAATATTTTTATTTAGAATTTTTTGAGCCTTTTTCAAAAATCTAAGCGGAAATCGAGGGTGAGTCCCTGCAGGCTGAGGTCTTCAGAGGCTCTCTGAAAGGCAGGGGTGTCGAGATCGAGGGTGGGCAGCTGGTTCTGCCGCCAGAAGTAGCGGTTTTCGTAGCCGGCTTTGATGAGGAGGTGGTAGCGGTCTGCTTTGAGGTTGGTTTCGTAGGCGATCCCCAGGCCCAAAGCCATCGCGGGCACTGTGCGGTTGAGATTGTAGTTAAGGTTGTAGATTTCTAACGATTCGGTTTTGTTGTCCTGCTTTTCTCGGATGTCAAAATGGGCAAAGAGAAGATCACAGGAGGCGTTTGCATAGAGGCTCCAATGCGGGCAGAAAGCAAATTGGGTATCGACCCCAAGGCGGGGACCAATGCCCCAAAAGTCATTTTCGCTTTTCAGTGCGATCTGATTGTTTACATTAGAGGTGAACTGGCAATGGCGCCTCTGTTGGATCCAGGCGGTGGCCAATGCAAAAAAGGGATGGAAGGATAGGAACTTGCTCACAAAAAAGCCTCTGCCGACAACGGCGCACAAGTCGTAGAAAGAGACTTTCCAGTGCCCCTTAGCCTGGATGAGGTCGAGTGATGGGTCGCCGGTGAGCGGCAGAAGGTTATTCGAGCTTAAAGAAAGGCGGGCGCGGGTTTGATAATAAGTAAACCCAAGGGCGATGTCCCAGTTATCGTAATCTAAGAGGTAACCAGCGCCGATTTTAAAGCCGGGGGCCCAGTTGAAGTGGAAATCTTCGATCTTCCCTTGGGAAGGAGGGGTTGTTCTGCTGTTTTTGTCTTCGAAGACAAACTCTGCGCCTGCTTCATAGAGCTTCCACCACAAAAAATCTGCAGTGACAAAAATTCCATAGCCATCGATTTGGGGTTGGGCGGGGGCTGTCCTCGGGCCGAAGTTGCCGTAGGCGTTTTCCGCTCTTATTTTCTCCACTTGGGTTTCGAGCCGATCCACGCGTGTCTCAAGAGGGGTAGCATCGCAATGTCCGAAGGTGGTCATCAGCAGAGCTGCGCATGCGGACGAAAGGGACATTTTGAATGTGTTCAAATCCATCTCAAACCTTGCGTTAAAAGTCGAACGTCGCATTTACAGTTAGCCCTTGCAGGCTCAAATCCTCTGAAAATCGCTCAAATCTCTCAAAGGGAAAAAAGGAGAAACGGGGAAGTTGATTTTGATTCCAAAAGTATTGATTTTCAAAAGCTGCGCTGCAAGCAATGCGGTACTTATTGTGATAGATGTTTGTCTCATATCCAATCCCTAGCTTCAATTGGGCAGCTGGCACAACTTGATGAGTGTCCAGGTGGAGATGAGAGGATCCAGTTTGCCCTTGTCTCACAGTGAAAGCACCCCAGAGCAAAGAGCCAGCGCCTTCCGCCAGAAAGTGAAGCCCGGAGGCAATAAACCATTTTCCCTGCATGCTTAATAGAGGACCGATTCCAAAAAACCCATTTTCTCCTCTTATGTTCAGCTGACCGGCAAAAGGGGGGATAAGAGCGCTCTTTGTATGGATATGCTGGGAGATCCAAGCGGATTGGATGCCTGCGCAGGGGTGGAAGCTGAGCTTTGGGCTGATGAAGTAGCTCTGCCCTAGCTTAAGATCCAGGGTGTAAAAATGGATCTTCCAGTCGGTTTTTACAAAAGAGGCAAAGAGGGGAGGGATGGCATTTAAGGGGATGAGAAATTGGCCGCCAGCAGAGGTGGCTGTTTTGGAATGGTGTGTGCGAAACCAGGTGAAATCAGCAGACAAATCCCACTTATTGCTTTCAAAGACCGTTCCTATTCCACAGCGAAAGCCTAGGTCCCACTCAAATGCCAGGCGGTGGTTGCGGACGGTATTTTCCGGAACGCTTCCAGGAATCCCTTGGAAGCTTTGAGCGATATCTGTTCCCCCTTGATTGGCATGCCACCATAGGAGATCTGCTGAGAAAAACCAATTTTCCCCTGAGATAGGAGGGGCTGCGGAAGCCACTTTAGCCGCATAATTTCCTTGGAGAGTTTTTGTGCTCAGCTCGCTCATTTGGGTCTCTAAAATGCTCAAGCGGGAATTGATGTCATCATCTGCGCAAAAACCGGAGCGACAGGCGAAAAAACAAAGAGAGAGAAAGATTTTTTTCATCTTCAAAAATCAAACCTCATTTCCAATGTGGCACCATTTAAGGATAAATCCATCGATTCATGGGCAAAGCTTCCTTCTGTAAACTGCTGCTCGTTGAGAAACTGGTTTTGGCGCCACCAGTATTGAAATTCATAGCCGAGTTGGATGCTCAAATGGAATTGATCTTGGCACAGATTTGACTCCCAGCCAAAATTTAAGGTCATTTGCACATTCGGAAGAGGGCGATGCAGTCCGCTGCTTAAGTCAACTTGGGCGATGTTGCTCCCTGTCGAAAGGAGGGTTTCACTCAAATGGTCATCAAATTGGCCCCATTGCAAAGAGCTATTGAGCGCGCTCATCAAGTAGAAATGGGAGTTGAAAGAAAAAGTGCCTTGGATCCCTGCCCTTGGGCCTATCCCGAAAAAGTTGTTCTTCCCATAGATGTTTTCTCCAAAGATACCGGTCGTCGGATCTGGATCTGTTCGGATCCAGTAGCGTCTGCGCTGGTATATCCAAGCGCTCTCTATTCCCACTTGAGGCCGAAAGCTTAAAAAGCGGTTTACGAAAAAGCTTCTTCCAAGCTCTAGATCCAGCACGTAGTAGTGGACATTCCAATGGGCTCGGATGCTGTTTGCAGCGTTCGGCAGTCCAAAGCCTTTGAGCGGAGATAGGCCATCCACACCTAAGCTGCGGGTCGAATCAGAAGCTTGCGTCTGAAACCAGGTGAAATTCACATACCAATCCCACCTGTCGTGCTCCATGTGGTAGCCGGCCCCTGTCCTAAAGCCAAAGCTCCAATCAAAATGGCTGTGCGCTGCCTTCGCATGGGTTGGCGATAGGGAAAGGGAGTAATCAGAGCCCCCTTCTTTGAGTTGCCAACACAAAAGATCTGCTGTTGCAAAAAAACCGTAGCCATCTATCGATGGACTTGCCGAGGCGAATCTAACGCCTGTTGTGTTTTCCACGGTTTGGTTTTTGATCGCCGCAAGGCGCGACTCCAAAGAAGAGACACGCGATAGTTGATCGCCATTGCACCGATGGGCTGCTGTGAGGAAAAGGGCTAAAATTAACAGTTGCTTAATCATTATTTTTTGGAATTTTACAGTAGCTTCCGAATTTTAAGCATTAAAATTTTCCAATGGAGTAGGATGTTCTCCAAATTTTGAGGGGTTTATATGATTAAAGAGCTACAGGTGCATTTGTCAGGGGAGCTGCGCCATTGGGGAATCGGCCATGAAGACGGTAGAATTTGCCGCCTTTCCCATGTGGAGAGCAAGATCTCTAACCTGCTCAGCTCAGAGTGTATCCAGGAAAGACTCCATCTTGTACAAACACTCTCTTATGAAAGGCATCGCTGTCTTGTAGAGCGCTTCGGCAAGGTGGAGAACAACAGTTCAAAAACAAAAGAATTCAAAAAAAAAGCAGAGGGGTTGCTTTCCCTTTTTCTCGCCCTCCAACAAAATCAGGGGATCACAGAGCTTCAGCGGACCTTTTTTTCTTTGCCAGAAGATGTTCAGGGGTTGCTCTGCTGGGGGGTTTGGGTGGAATTCGGGGCTCCGGATGAGGAGAATTTTGGAAGAAAAACCCTTCTTCAGAAGATGTCCTTGCTCTTAGATATCCGCTCTCCTTTGATTTTTCCCAATGGCAATGGGATCTGCGAACAGGCTTTGCACCACTACGAAAGCCTCTATGTTCTTGAAAATCAGAAAGCTTTAAGCCCCCATCAGAACCAAGAAGTCGTCTACAAGCTAGAGCGGTTGCAAGAACTATCGGAGTTTGAGAGGATCTCTTTAATCTATCATCGGATCAACCATGGGCAAAGGCAGGCGATCTTGGGCCGCGCCTCTTGGATTACAAGAGAGTCGATTCATAGGTTTGAAAAGGATTATCACTACAAAGAGCGATTAAAATCGGATCCTTCCCACTTGTATCTGCATCGAGGTGCTCACCCTAAAGTGGATGAGACCTCATTTCAGGTGTTTGCCCCAAATGCCAAAGAGGTGCATTTGGTTTTGACCGCTTTTGGAAAGGAGGAACACACCATCCCGATGAACCGCAATGCTTACGGTGTCTGGGAAGTATCTACAAAACATGCCGTGGCTGGAAGAACATATCGATATCGAGTGTGCGATCCTTGGGATAACTGGAAAGAGCGGACAGACCCGTTTTCGTTCGGAATTAAAGAGGTCCATGGAGTAGCAGAGTCTGTGGTTACAGATATCGATTCCTACACCTGGCACGATCAAGATTGGATGAGCGACCGGGCCCGCGGGCAGATAGCAAAAAAGCCCGTGTCTATTTACGAGCTCAACGTCGATTACTGGAAGAAGGAAGGGGGCAGGGGAATTGACTTTTACAAATTGGCCAATGAAATTGTCCACCACCACCAGAGGATCTGTTTTACCCATGTTCAGCTCTATGGACTGATTGATAATCGGCATGATTACTCGTGGGGATATCAGGCCAACCACTACTTAGCCCCCAATCGAAGGATGGGGTGTGTGAGCGGTTTTAAATTTTTGGTCGATCGTTGCCACCAGGCTGGAATTGGGGTGTTTATCGATATGGCGCTCTCCCATTTTAAGCACGAGCATGCAGGGGATCTTTCTCAAACTCTACATGATTACGATGGGACTAACCTCTTTGCAGCCGATCACACCCCTTGGGGAACGGCCTACTTTGACTTTAACAAAGAAGAAACTAGGCGCATGCTTTTATCTGCTGTCCATTATTGGTTGGAGAAAACGCACATCGATGGCATGCGCTTGGATGCTGTCAGCCCCATGCTCTATCGCAACGGCCAGGTCCAATGGGCAGCTGTCGATTTTTTGAAAGAGCTCAACAGCAAAGTCCACAGACAATATCCAGGGATCGCCATGCTCGCAGAAGCCACAGATCCGTTTGATAAAGTGACTCGGCCTGTTTGGGAGGGGGGATTGGGCTTTGATGCCAATGTCGGAGGTGTTTTTTTTAGTCACAACCTGCGCAATTACTTGAAAACCCCTTACGAACAGCGGGGTCAAGAGCATCACTTTGGCAAGCTGCTTGAAAATTTGAAAGAGGGGCATAGCGACAACCGTTGGATCATCGCGTATTCTCACGACGATGCAGCAGGGGAATCCCTCTATCACTGCATGCCCACCCAGGACCCTTGGCGCCGTTTTGCAGATATGCGATTGTTTCATGGGTTCAATATACTCTCCCCAGCAGCTGGCCACTTGACTCACATGGGCTCTGAGCTGGGGCAGATATGGCCCTGGGATAAGCGGCTGACTGCAGAGGAAGGCGCGGTCGAATGGCATCGCCTCGATGAAAAAAATACAGGAACACCCCTGCACTCCCAGCTACTCTGTTATACCGGGGACTTAAACCGCCTCTACATTTCTCAACCCCCTTTGTGGAAACTAGGGGAGAAGGGGTATCTTCCGATTTCCCATTGCGCATCCAACAAAGTGCTCGGTTTTCAGCGGTTCGATGATCAGGGGGGAAGGCTTGCCGTTTTTTTTAATTTTTCCACTCAAGGCTATCGCGATTACGATTTTCCGATGCCCCACCCCGATCAAGGGCGAGGGCTCAAGGCTATTGAAAATGCCAAGGAAATTTTTAATTCAGACGGAATGCAATATGGCGGCACCGGCCAGTTTGGAAATACATGGGCACACCTTGTGCGCAATCAGAGCTGGGAGCCTACTGCTTTTCGCATCAACCTCCCGCCGCTATCTTTGCTCGTCTTCAAGGTGACCCTATTTTCCTAACACCTCAAAAAGCGCCTCCATCAGCACATCTAAATTGTCGGCGATATGGTTTTTGCCCCAATTATCGCCCCCTTTTAGAAGGGTCAACCGAGAGTTCATAAACCCTGCCGTGAATCTGATTTTGCGTTTCTTGGGGAAGGCCCTTTAGCAAAGCGTTCACTCGGTTTGTCCGTTCAGAAAGGGGTCGAGAGCCGAAGTCCTCATTAAAGACTAACATTTGGATATTTTCGAGGACGATTTTAGGGCTTGTTTCCTGATTGACGGTATCCAAAACCAGCGTGTTGCTATTATTTACAGAAATAATATCTTCAAAAATAGGTGTATTACTATTATTCATAAACATATCGTCTTCGAGAATCGATATATTACTATTGTTCACAGGAACAGTGTCTTCGAAAATCGGATTGCTTTGTCGACTGGGTTTTAAGGTGGAGGCTGCTAGAACTAGCGCTTCCATTTTCAGTTTGGGATCTGTGTTTTTGCTCTCGAATTTTTCTTTTCCAAAATTGCTATTCCCTCGAGGGCATCCGCTTAGCTCCCATATTGCCCGGTGGACAGCCTTCTGCTCTTCTTGCTCAAGTGCATCGAACTCCATTTGTTTATTAGCGCATTGCAGGAGTTTGAAAACGTTATCTGCTTTGATGAGTGTTTGGGAATGGAGCAAAAGATCGTTTTGAGAATTCACCATTAGATTTTGTAACGTGGTCACATAGTGACGGATAATTTCTGCTTTCTGTTGAGAGGTGCAGTGATACTGAGCGTCAAGGGAGTTTTGGCACAGGAAAGAAGCTTTTCCAAAGTCGCTTTGGAGATTTGTCGGCGATTTGAAATAGAGCCATGTCTCTTTAAAGATTCCATGCTGGAAGGTTAGAGGCAATTGTCCAAATGCCTGCATAGCCAAATGGTTATTTTCTTTAAACAGCTGGATGACTTCGACAAACGAATTTTCAATCCCCTTGTGAACTTCTTGCAAACGCTCGAGGTGTGTTTCGAGACAATAGCAATCTTTCACGGACTTGAGGTAAGGCTTGCAGATCGGATGATTTCCGTCGAAAATGACGATCATTTTTGTGATGGCTACGCGATTGTCTTTTTTAGTCACTGCCCAGAGCACTCCAAAGGGGGATCCTGGAATCGCCTTTAAGAAAGCGTTGTTGGGTGAATCGAGCATATCCTGGTATGTGTATTGAGGTGTTTTTTTTCCACGATTTCTAAACATAGATCCTCGGTCCGGGTGTATGATCACTTGCATGGGGGAAAGGGAATTAAATGCCACAGAGCCCGGATCTGAGTGGGGAGTGACGCCCACTTCGGGAAAGATGCCCATATTCACATCACATGTTTGATCATCTCCAGGTAGGGAGTTGGGGAAAGTCCAGCGGTGCGTGTGTAAGTTAATCGGCAAGCCTGCTTCAATCCTGCTCGAAGCAAAATTTCCGTTAACCACTGTGAGAAAAAGCTCAACATCCTTCCCCGACAGATCTCCTGCCATTTTGAGGACTTCCTTGGGCACATGTGCGATGGCCTTGGGGTCTAGTAGAATGGCGGTAGAGTTCGATCCAACGCCTTTGTAGACAGAGAGCCCGGGGATGGATACGACGTTAAACAGGGGGTTAGCCGGTGTGGGGGGAAGACCGATCTGCTTCATGTTAAAGAAGAGGCAAGTGCCCATTAATCCGCCGACCGGAGTGTGCCGGATGTGTTTGGCTCTTTCTTGAAATAGCTTTGTCATTTCCTCTTTTTTTGTCGAAGGGGAAGCGTCGCTCTGGGAGATCTTTATTGCCTCGTTGTGAAACTTGATTTCATGCTCTATGTCGCTATTTAAAATTTTTGGTTTAATTCCGTCTATCCAATTGTGCATGGAATTAATCTTTTCCTTGGCGATAGAATTATAAGCTTCTTTAATAGTCATTGAAAACCTCTATTTTTTTAATTTTATTTCCATTTTTAAATAGCTTTTCTTCAATGATTCTTACAAAATATATTTTTTAAGTCAATGTTTGATTTTGAGGAGTGTGAAAGAAATATTTTGAAAAAGCTGTTTGACAGCGCGGCTTTGAAGCTATACTCCTTCCTGATTGAGCGCCACAGGATCGGGGGCAGGCTCAGCGGGTCCCTGCTCGATGAAGATCAGTTTATCGCTATCGGCAGATATGTGCCAGTTGCCCGGTTTTCCGGGATTCATCAGCAGCTTTTCTGCCAGGGGATCTTCGAGATACTGTTCGATGGCCCGGCGAAGGGGGCGGGCGCCATTTTCCGGCTGAAAGCCTTTAGTGACAAGATAGTCCTTAGCTTTTTCGTCCAGGGAGATCTCGATGTTTTTGCGGGCAAGGCGCGCTTTGACTTTGGCCACCTCTCGCTCGACAACCCGAAATAAGCTGGCCCGATCCAATGGTCTGAAGATGACAACGCCATCGAGGCGGTTGATGAACTCGGGCTTATAGGCTTTTTTGACAGAGTCGTTCGATTTTCTCTTCATTGCTTTGATAATCGAGCATCCCCTCTTGAACTCCAAAGCCCATTTCGGTGGATCTGCGGATCAGGTCGGCGCCGAGGTTGGAGGTCATGATGATGATCGTATTGCGGAAGTCGATCTTGCGGCCGAAGGAGTCGGTCAGGCGCCCTTCTTCTAGGATTTGCAGTAGCAAGTTCATCACATCGGGGTGGGCTTTTTCAATCTCATCAAAGAGAACGACGCAATAAGGACGTCTGACGCACTTGTTCTGTGAGTTGGCCGCCCTCTTCATAGCCCTACATAGCCAGGAGGAGAGCCTGTCATGCGGCTGATGGCGAATTTCTCCATGTACTCTGACATGTCGACTTGGATGAGGGCATCTTCTCCGCCAAACATGTTGATCGCAAGCTGTTTTGCAAGCAGCGTTTTTCCAACGCCTGTCGGTCCTAAGAAAAGGAAAGCTCCAATGGGGCGGTTGGGATCTTTAATGTCGGCTCTGCTGCGGCGGATGGCCCGGCATACAGTGCCGAGCGCATCGTCTTGGCCGATGATGTTGGCTTTGAGGGTCTCTTCCATTTTGAGCACTTTTGCGGTCTCTCCCTCAGTCAGGCGAGTCACTGGAATGCCGGTTTGTTTTGCGACGATCTGGGCGATATCTTCTTCATCGACAATCGGCCTGGTGTTCTTCTTTATTGTTTTCCCATTCTGCGCGGATCTTTGAGAGGTGATCCCGAAGGTTTTTTTCCTGATCGCGCATTTTGGCGGCTTTTTCGTATTCTTGCTTGCTGATGGCATCTTCTTTGGCAAGGCGGACCTCTTCGATTTCGGTTTCGAGTTTTGTGATGTCATTGCGGTTGATGCATCATCGCGATCCGCGCCTTTGCTCCGGCTTCATCGATTAAATCAATCGCTTTATCCGGTAAAAAGCGCCCTGAGATGTAGCGATCTGAAAGAATGACAGCGGCTCTATGGCGCCTTCTGTATAGGCGCAGTTGTGGTGCTCTTCATACTTTGGCTTTGAGCCCTTTTAGAATCTGAATGGCTTCTTCCACTGCAGGAGGTGCGACGAAGATTTTTTGGAATCTGCGCTCTAGAGCGGGATCTTTTTCAATGTGTTTGCGATATTCATCTAATGTAGTGGCTCCAATGCACTGGATTTCTCCGCGGGAAAGAGCGGGTTTTAAAATATTGGAAGCGTCGATGGCACCTTCCGCAGCTCCGGCGCCGACAATGGTGTGGAGCTCGTCGATGAAAAGCAGAACATTGCCATTTTTCTTGATCTCGTCCATGACCGCTTTGATCCGCTCTTCAAATTGACCGCGGTATTTGGTTCCTGCGATCATCAGAGTCAGGTCGAGAGAGATCAGCGTTTTTTTGCGCAGATGATCGGGAACATCGCCTTGGACAATGGCTTGGGCGAGCCCTTCGACAATGGCGGTTTTGCCGACTCCCGCTTCTCCGATCAGAACCGGGTTGTTTTTTCGTCGGCGGCAAAGGATCAGAATTAGCCGTTCCACTTCTTCTTTCCGGCCGATGACAGGATCGAGTTTGCCTTCGCGGCATAGCTCTGTCAGATCATGGCCGTAGGCTCTTAAGAGCAGGCATTTTGTCGCCGCGGCTGATGCTCCAGCTTTCTATGCTGGGATCTTGATGAAGTCCGGGGGGTGGGCCGGAGATGGAGTCCCATGGGGGGCAATTGCAGATTGAATGTCTCGAGTTCTTTCAGGACCTCTTTGCGCACTTCTTTGAGATTGACATTAAGATTTTCAAAACTTGGGCTGCAACGCCGTCTGTTTGACGCAGCAGGGCAAGAAGCAAGTGCTCTGTTCCGACGTAGTTGTGATTAAGGTTCGCGGCTTCTTCATTGGCAAATTCAAAAACTTTTTTTACTTTTCCTGTGAGGGCAGGATCTCCATAGACTTGGATTTCCGGGCCAAAGCCGACGAGGCGCTCAATTTCTGCGCGCACAGTCTCGTAATCGAGATTGAAATTGCGCAAGACATTGACGGCGATCCCCTGACCGAGTTTAAGAGGCCTAGAAGGACGTGCTCTGTGCCTAAGTAGTTGTGGTTGAGCCGTTGAGCTTCTTTTTTTGCTAGTTTGATGACTTGCTTAGCGCGATTGGTGAATTTATCAAACATGAAAACGCCCTCCGAGGACCACCCTCTCTATCTATTGTAAGTATTTTTTCTTTTTTTGCAAATAAACTCTCCAGCAGCTATCAATGTTGCGCAAAGGGAGATCATCGATGGGGAAGTGGGAAGTGCTCGATACGGGGGCGCAAAGCGCCGCGGAAAATATGCGTTTGGATGCGGAACTTTTACAGCGGGCCGATCAGTTGGAAAACCCCGTCCTGCATTTCTATGAGTGGGCAGGGGATAGCGCGACCTATGGGTACTTCACTCGACCGAGCGATTTTTTGAGACTGGATAGGGCAAGGGGGCTTTCTTTGGAGCTTGCTCAGCGCCCCACAGGCGGCGGGATTATTTTTCACCTCTGGGATATGGCCTTTTCTGCGATTGTCCCCTCTCACTGTCCCGAATTTTCGATGAACACCCTGGAAAATTACGCCTTTGTCAATCACATCGTCCTTGCCTGCATCAAGGAATTCCTTAACCACACCGCTCCTCTAACGCTCACCCCCGATGACTTTGCCCCTTGGGATGCTTCCTGCTCCCACTTTTGCATGGCCAAGCCCACTAAGTACGATGTGATGTGGGAAGGGAAAAAAGTGGCAGGAGCTGCTCAACGCAAGACAAAAAAGGGGTTTTTGCACCAAGGCTCGATCGCTTTGATCATGCCCCCTCAAGATTACCTTAATGAAGTGCTGATTCCAGGAACTAAAGTTTCAGAAGCAATCCGAGCCCATGCCTGTCCTCTGCTTGGAAAGTCGGCTACTCCAGCCCAAATGGCCCTGGCCAAGCAAAGCTTGCGCAGTCTTTTGAATAGACAATTAACCGATTTTTCATCTAAAATCGAAGGCCTCAACCGGAGCTCCTAAAACTATGAGCGAGAACACGCAAACAGCCATTGAACCAACGCGAGAAGAAAACTATGCAGAGTGGTTTCAGGAGGTGATCCGCGGAAGCGACCTGGCAGAACACTCTCCTGTCAGAGGGTGTATGGTGATCAAACCCTGGGGTTATGCGATCTGGGAGAACATGCAGCGCATTTTGGACGGGATGTTTAAAGCCACTGGCCATGCCAATGCCTATTTTCCGCTTTTCATTCCCTTGAGCTTTCTTGAAAGGGAAGCGGCGCATGTCGAGGGGTTTGCCAAAGAGTGCGCTGTGGTGACACACCACCGCCTGGAAAAAGGCAAAGATGGCAAGCTCATCCCAGCAGGGGAGCTCGAAGAGCCTCTAATTGTCCGGCCGACCTCTGAGACGATCATCGGGGAAATGTACTCCAAGTGGGTGGAGTCTTATCGCGACTTGCCGATTCTCATCAATCAATGGGCTAATGTGGTTCGCTGGGAGATGCGCACGCGGATGTTTTTGCGCACAACCGAATTCCTATGGCAAGAGGGGCATACGGCGCATGCCACGGAGGCTGAGGCTAAAGAAGAGACGATGCGCATGTTAGAGGTGTATGCGCATTTTGTGGAAAAATTTCTCGCAATTCCTGTGATTAAAGGGGAAAAGACCTTAAGCGAGAAGTTCCCCGGGGCTGTGAACACCTACACAATTGAGACAATGACCCAAGATCGCAAAGCTCTTCAATGCGGAACGTCGCATTTCCTCGGGCAGAATTTTGCCCACGCTTCTCAAATCAAGTTTCGCGATGTCGATGGGGAGATTCGCTATGCTTGGACAACCTCATGGGGAGTGACCACCCGCTTGATCGGCGCCATGATCATGGCTCATAGCGATGACGACGGCCTCATTCTGCCCCCTCGGATCGCCTCTGCCCACGTAGTCATTTTGCCGGTGATTCACAAGGAGGAGACTAAAACCCAGGTGCTCTCCTATTGCCATAGCCTCGCTGGTTTGCTCCGCCATCTTCAATATGAGGGGCGCCCCTTGCAGGTTGTTGTCGATGAAAGGCAGCTGCGCGGAGGGGATAAGCTGTGGTCTTGGATCAAAAAAGGGGTGCCTTTGCGCATTGAGGTCGGACCGCGCGATATCGCCGCCAATCGATTGCCTGTTGCAAGGAGGGACAAGGGGCATCGCGATATTTCCTACTTGTCCAAAGAAGAACTCCTGAGCACCATCCTGGATCAGCTCGAACAGATGCAGCAGAACCTCTTTGAGCGCGCAAGAAGATTTCGAGACAGCCACATGAAAAAGATCGATACCAAAGAGGAATTCTACGCTTATTTCACTCCTAAAAACCCAGAATCTCCAGAGATTCACGGGGGGTTTGCTCTATGCCATTTTGCAGAGGATAGTCTTGTAGAAGAGCAGATCAAAAAAGATTTAGGGGTCACTATCCGGTGTATTCCGTTCGAACTTCCAGAGGAGCCCGGGATTTGCCCCTTCAGCGGTAAAAACAGCTCCCGCCGCGTCATCTACGCTAAAGCGTATTGATTTTTTTTTGTTTTGGAAATTCAGCTTTTCCTTATATGATTGTGGTTTTAAGAGGGTTCATGCTGAATTTCTTCCGCAAGCACCAGAAGTATTTTTTCATCGTCATCACTGCGGCAGTTGTCGTTTCGTTTTGTTTTTTTGGGACCTATAGCGCTTCCTTAGGTCAGATGGAGGCTCCTGTCGACAAAGAGGTAGTGAAGGGAGTGTGCGGCAAACCGATGATGCAGCAGGAGATCCTTGCCCTTTCCCATCTGCTCTCTACCTCTGCATCGGATAGGAGCTCTTGGAAAAAAGGGGAGATGCCGAACCTTCTCAACGATGGCGTTATTGAAAAAGACTTCCTCTCCAGTGGACTGGCTACTCTGCTGGTCAAGGAGTACTTCCGACCTTCTCCAACCGGATTTAGACTTGCGCCTCCAGAAGATCCGCGATTTTCACCCCTACGTGCACCCCAGTTCCCCTGGCATCAGCGCAGAAGGGGTCTGGGCGCGATTTTCCCCTCAGCTGCATTGCCATTTTCAACTGCTTAAATCCAAGAGCGATTCGCTGACTCTAGAGGCATTTGCTCTGATGGGCAAGCTCTATGTCGATCAGGGGATGGTGCCGGCTGATACTTTAAAGCAGATTCTGATGATGCACCAAAATCAATTAGGCGCTGTCCCAGATCCTTTGCTCACCCATTCTGATTTAAATCTCTTTGGCTTTAAATCGATGGAAGATTGGTTTGGCGTTAAATTTATCTCCCTTGTCTCTCAATTCATTTTGAATGCGGCCCAAATGGCTCAAGAGCGCGGTTATTCGGTGACAACAGAGGAGGTCCGGGCGGAGCTATTTCGGAACATCGTTCAGGGTTATCAGCAGATTTCTAAAGAGGAGCGCTTATCAGCAGATGAGGTCCAGCGCTATTTTCAAATGCGGGCGCGATCTTTGGGGCTTGACGAGGGGGGACTTGTCCAGGTCTGGAAGAAGGTGATCCTTTTTCGCAGGCTTTTTGAAGATGCAAGCGACAGCGTGTTATTGGATTCTCTGGCATGCGAACAGTTTAACCAATACGCTAAGGAAAACGCCCGCATCTGCCTCTATCAGCTGCCCTCTTGCCTTCACCTTGCCGACTTTCGATCGATGATGAAGCTGCAAGTTTACCTTGAAGCCATTGCACCTGCCTCCTCTGACTTGCGCTTCGACCTGCGCCTTCCCTGTCAGTTTGCCACAGGGGAGCAGGTCGAGAAAAAAGTTCCCGAACTCATCGAGAGAAAGTTGGAGTTGGAGTGGAGCTCTACGAGTAAAGAGGATCTTTGCAAAGCCATTAGCGTCAAGCAGAGCTGGGATTGGGAAACAGCCTCTGTCAATTTTGAGACTTTAAGGAAAAATTTCCCAGAGCTTGCAAATGTACGTGCAGACACCGATGCAGAGCGCTTTAGCGCGTTAAAAGGCTTAAATTCAGATGTGCGTGTAAAAATCGATCGCTTTGCAAGAATCAAGATTGTCGAAGAGCATCCTGAATGGGTTTCAAGAGCACTAGAGAGCGCACCTGTAAATACGGACACTGTCAGCCTGAAAACCAAAGGGGGTCGTCTTCCCTTCTAAAAGCTTGCCCGATGCCGAATTGATCGGATTGTTGCACGATGCCTCTTTGAAATCGGAAAACCCCAATGCAGCAAGTCAGCGCTTGCAATGCTACTGCCCCGATGGCAATCATTTTGTCCGGATCCACGTCCTTCAGAAAGAGACAGCCCCCAGAGTGCTTACTTTTGCAGATGCCGTTTCCGATGGAACTTTGGACAGCTCCTGGATCATAAGCTGGAGCAGGCTTATCCCGATGTGCGCAAAAAAAATGCCCGATCTTTTCAGCAAAACAATGGGGAATGGAAGCCTTTTAACCAGGTGAAAGATCAAATCGGCAGACTCTACTTTTCCGACCTGCTCAAAACAATCGAGGTGGACTATCTCCATTATTATGGGTTGCTTCCCGGAAAACAGGAACAGCTCCCACTGAACTTTTATAGCAGCGCTAGACTCCTTTTGTATATGAAAGAGGCTCAAAGAGCTATTGAGGGGGGAATAGATAGCGGCAAGTGGATTCGATCTGAAGATGACAAAGACTCCTTGGGGTCGCAGTGGCGGCTAGAACAGAAGGATCAGTGGGTCGACCGCTCTACAAATCTTGGCTTTTCTAAGGAAGAGATTTTCTCATTAGAGCCCAATAGTTTTTCGAAAGTGGTTGTGGGGGAGAGGGGATCTGTTGTTTTCTATCGCATCCTAGAAAAAGGAGCCCCGCTACCGCCCCCTGTGGGCATTGTGGAGCAAGGACACGATTATCTCTCTGCGGATGCTAAGCGCGATCTGATGCTCAAAGTGCTGCAGCGCATCCGCCATAAAAAAGCTGTGGATCTTAATTCGATCATCGCAGAAGGGCCTTTATGACTGTAGAAATTTTTGAGAAGTTGCCCGCACTTGCCCCCTTAGAGTGCTTTTCCTTGAGCTGCCGGATGCGTTACTCTCAAGCTCAACCTTCTTTGAAGGTGCTCCGCTCGAAGTTCTTGCTCCCCGACACCTCCGATTGGCTTGGAGAAGAGAGCTTTGCAAGCGTTGCCATCGCCTGGAGCCAAATAGGCCTCTTTGTAGGGGCGTTTGTCGATAAGCCCTTTGAAGAGGTTATCTATCCCCGTTTTTCACAAGGAGATGCCCTCGAGCTTTTCATAGACACCCGCGATTTTAAAAAAGCCGGCTTTGCCACCCGTTTTTGCCATAGGTTTGTCGTTTTTGCAAAACCGTTTCAGGGGATTTCTGCCCATGAAATTTCCCACTTTCGCGCAGAAGATTCCCACCCCTTATGCGACCCTGCCGATTTACAGGTAATCTCTGATTTTGCAAGTAAAAGCTACCAAGTGCAGGTCTTCATCCCTGCGCATTGCCTCCACGGTTATGATTCTGAGGCCTTCGATCGGATCGGTTTCACTTATCGCGTCCATCGCTTAAGAGGGGTTGCCCAGCACTTTGCCATCGCCGCGCATCACTTTTCATTAGAACAACACCCCCGCCTTTGGGCAAGCTTTAAATTGGTAAAATAGGAGCTGTATCCATGAGATTTACCGACTCGCACGAATGGATCAAAGTGGACAACGGCATAGGCACTGTCGGGATTACAGACCATGCTCAAAAAGAGCTTGGCGAGGTGGTCTTTATCGAGCTGCCCGCTGTCGGCAAGCGCGTTAGAGCAGGCGAGGAAGTTGCCGTTTTGGAATCGACCAAAGCCGCCGCAGACATCTATTCTCCTGTCACGGGAGAAATTGTCGAAATTAATCAAAGGCTCGCAGATTTTATTCACGAGGTCAACTCCCAAGCCGAATCTGCAGGGTGGCTTTTTAAAATCAAGCTCTGCGATCATCAAGAAGTCGATAAGCTTCTAAAGAAAGAGGAGTATCTCCAAATGGTCCAATGACCTTACTCTTTCTATCCCTGCAGTTTTACCTGCCCCGGGAAACAACGTCATTCCCAACACACTCCACTGCATCCTCCAATGGCTAAATGCCAGTTATAGGCAGGTTTTTCCATGGGCCTTTTGGAACCTCTAATCCATCTGCTGTATCCGCCGCTGTGTTTGCATTGCCGCGCTTCTTTGGATCAGCCAAGTTCCCTGCTTTGCTCCCTTTGCTTTGAGCAGATGAGTCTGTTAGAAACAAAAGGGCGATGTTTGAGGTGTTTTGACCCACTCAATAAAGGCCTCTGTGGCCAATGCATTGGACGGAAAGCGATTCTGCGCCGGCAGATGGCTGCCTGCGAAAGGATGGGAGCCGCAAGCACTATCCTAACGGGAATAGTCCAGGGAAACAGAAAGTGCATCCTCGCAGCAGCCTCCCTAATGGCCTATCAGTGGCTCGAACAAAACCAGCTGATTGCCGATCTGCTCATCCCCTTGCCAATCCCTTTTTGGCAAAGATTGCGGCAGGGAACCGATGTCAATTTGGAACTTGCAAAAGAGGTCAGCCAGATTTTTTCTGCGCCCCAAGTGTCGATGCTCAAAGCTACATTCGACAGCCACCATTTTTTAACCTCTGGCCAATTTCAATGCCGCTTTGAGGTGAATAGGCGTAAAGCTGCTTGTCTTTGCGATCAAAAAATTCTGCTCATTGCCCCCGTTCTCAACGACGAGCTCTTTCGCCGTGCAGCAGAAGAACTCAGCCTTTTTTTCCCGGGGCAGATCGACGGCCTTTCCTTTGTATCCCCCTAATGGTCAAAAGCTTGAAATTTGGCCATTGCTCAGAGTTAATTTCGCCTCTAGAGGTGAAAGCATTTGCCTCCAATTCCCCAAAATCCAGTTTTAGTTGAAAATTAAATCGAATATATATAAAATATAATTGTTAGTTTAAAAATATTATCAATTTTTATTGAGTTTTTTTATGTCAATTTGTTTTTTAGGAAATGTAAATTCGAATACATTTTTGTACAATTTAGGTTTTATAGAAAATAAGGTTATTTTATTTAAAGAAATGTCTTTAGAAAAAGAAGACCAATCTGATGGGTTTTGTGCATTAGATTCTGCGATTAAAGAGATTAATGAAGTTGGAAATGTGCATTTAAATTACGAAAAAGTGAAACATAATTATTTTACTAATTCAGAAAAATTGAATTATATTTATTTTATTAATTTACGCGGAGAAACTATTTATAATTATGAGAATTCAATAAAAACAGATTATGAGAATTTAATAAAAACAGTTCGCCCATTTATCTCGGATAACATTCAAGACGCTCTTACCTGTGATGCGCTACTGGAAAAAATTGCCACAGTCAAATGTAAGATAGACCTTTTTGTGTTTCATGCAGGTTCTCCTTTTTCAAAAGGACTGCCCGTAGAGATTTTAACCCGCATCTTAATGGATGTGCCAATGAATAAGGCTGCCTCTATTTGTAAAAATTGGAATTACTGTTCGGCGGGCGTTTGGACAAGAAGTTGGGGGGCGATTCTAAATGCTTCAGACGCTCCTGCAGAGATGAAAGAGGGTATGCAAGCTTTGAAACGATTGTCTCCAAGAGACAGTGGTTTTGCTCTCATTGCAGAATTTTTCGATTATTACGGATTTAAAAGTAAAGCGGATCTTAAAAAAGAACTCAATCGTTTTTCGCGCCTTTCAGTACAAGATTTAAAAGAGAAGATGATCGCTTGTTTTCAAGCCCGCAAAGATCATAGCCTTATGATTTTATGGAACCACATGGACTGCCCTGAACTTAAATCCATGTCAAATCCGACAACAGCACAACAGGTCAGAGAGATAATGCAGAATCGCGAGAACCAAGAAAAGTTAAAAGGAATTAAAAAGCTTGATTTATCTTATTCGGGCCTATGCCTGCCCCCTGAGGAGTTAAGGCTCTTCTCAGGTTTAGAAAGTCTCGACCTCAGGGGCAATGAGATCCTCCATTTCAAGGTCCCAGAAGAGTGTATAGGGTTAGAAAAGCTTCACCTCGGGCTAAATAATCTTACTGATTTGTATATCCCAGAGAAATTTGAGAAATTAAAAGAGCTTTTCCTCTATTGCAATAAGCTTGCCCATTTAACAGAGCTTTTTCGTAAAAGATTTCATGAAAATTTGTGGATCTAAATCTGAACTTTAAGCCATTGCTCAGAGCTAATTTTGCCTCTAGAGGTGAAAGCAGCCTTAGAGCAATGGCCAAAGTTCAGGTCAAGGGATGAAAATCGACGAACAGACCGTTTTGTCAAGCTTCGATATTGCGGCGGGCCATATCGATCTGCCGGCGAAGGGTTTCATCTTTTACAATTTGGCCAGCGATTTTTTTCCAGGCATGCAGAAGAGTAGAATGGGTTTTCCCTCCGAAAGCAGAGGCAAGGCGGATGAGCGAGTCATGGATCATCTCTTTGGCAAGGTACATCGCCACTTGCCTTGGAAAAGCGATCTCTTTGGTGCGCACGCAGCTTTTAAGATCGCTGACGCGCACATCGAAGATTGTCGCTACGCTTTTGAGGATATTTTCGACGCTGATTTTTCTATGAGGGGCGTATTGAAAAAGTTCGCTGAGGGTTTTTTCCACAACCTCTTCTGTGACATCAAGGCCCATCAATCGACAATAAGCGCTCAGGCGATTAATTGCCCCTTCGAGCTGCCTGACGTTGTTAAAGATGTGCTCTGCAATAAAGAAGGCGACTTTTTGGGGGATGCGTAACCCTTTATGTTCTGCTTTGTGCTGCAAAATAGCGACACGTGTTTCTAAGATCGGGGATGCCGATATTGGCGACAAGACCCCATTCCATACGCGCGATCATCCGTTCGGATAGTTTGAGCTGGCCTGGCGGCTTATCTGAGGTGATGACGATCTGCTTGCTTTGATTGATGAGGCTTCAAAGGTATTGCAGAATTCCTCTTCGAAGTTAAGTCGGCTTTGCAAAAATTGAATATCATCGACGATCAGCACATCGAGAGAACGGTAAAACCGTTTCATCCGGTCCATCGACTTATCGCGCAGGTGGTCGACGAGTTCATTGATGAACCCTTCGGTTGTGATGCAGTGTATCCGCAGTTTTTTGTTATGCCTGTCGATGTGGTGTCCGATCGCATGGCAGCAAATGCGTCTTTCCAAGGCCCACGCCGCCGTGAATGAATAGGGGATTGTAGGATTTGCCGGGGCGGCTAGCAACGCCGATTGCCGCTGACTTGACAAATTGGTTGGCAGGCCCTTCGATGAAATTTTCAAACGTGTAGTTGGGGTTAAACTTAATTCCCGAGGAGCTGCTCTCGTGCGGTTCTGCGGGATCAGGGTCTGCTTTTGCTTCTGTGGGCAGGGGTACCACTTTTTTGTGAGCTTCTGAGATCACAAAAGCAATGGCTGGCTCTCCCGAAAACTTCAGGGGAAGAAAAGAGAGGAGATCTTTTTTATAGTTATCGAGGAGATATTCCTGGACGAATATATTCGGAACCTCTAAACACACCTCATCTGCCTGTCCATCGATGAGGTGGATTGAGGCAAACCAGTTTTCAAACTCTGTCGACGAACAGCGTTCGCTGACAAATTCTAGAAAATCGAACCATGCTTGTCGAGGTGTTTTTGTTAGCATAAACGGATGGCTTTTCAATTGGCTTAAATTCCAGACTGGTGTCGATTGGAGGGAGGTGAAAGCAGCCCCGAGCAAAGGACATCAGCCCAGTTAATTTACACCCTCAAGTTAGCACCTTCAGCGCAAACCTAGCAATACATTTGTGATTGTTCGATCTTGAACCTATACCATTAGCTGGACTTTAGCCATTGTTCAAGCCCAGATTAAAAAATTTCAGTCGATTTTTGGGTTCTTCGTATGTTGTTAAAAAACAAGAAAAGGCGTTATGGTGAAAGCTTCGAGTTCCAAAAGCGGTTTCTGGGGCTTTGAAGAACCTAAAGTTTAAGGAGCTTAAATTTGTGAATAATCAGGGGAGCGCGCATCATTGCGCGATGGTTGAAAAGGGAGGGAAATGCTGTGAGGGGATGGCGATGCACAAAGAGGATTGCCATGTTTGGGGGTATGTGTTTGGGGGAGTTGTTCTTGCAGCCCTTGCTGTGGTCATCATCTTGCAGTCGAAAATACTTAAATCTATCCACAAAAGCAGCAAAAAGAAGTGAGCCGTGCAGTTTCGGTCACGACATGTCAAGCCCAATTTTTATAAAGCGGATTTTTCACTCACGAAGGGTATAACTGTCTGGATCTGCTGGTTTCGGGATAAAACTCTTGCTAAAACCTACCTGCTTAGGATAAAATGGCTCATTAAATTTAAGGACTTCAAAATCCTCCTTCATAAGATGATGCAGTCAATCCACGGGTTAAGCTTACAGAATTTGTCGGAGGCCCTCTCCCGAAAAGGGGAGAGGTCTTTCCGTGCGAACCAAATTTTTCAATGGATTTACGAAAAACAGGTATGTGATTGGGATCAGATGACAGACCTTGCCCAAGGCTTGCGCTCTTTTTTGAAGGGGCAATTTGCCATTGGGGCGATCCAACAGATAGCAACTGAAACTTCTGCAGATGGGGAAACGATCAAATTTCTTTGGGAGCTCAAGGACGGCAAAAGGGTGGAATCGGTTTTGATTTACTCGAAAGAAAGGCGCACGGTGTGCGTCTCTTCTCAGGTCGGCTGCCCTGTGCGCTGTGCTTTTTGCGCCTCTGGAAAAGAAGGACTGCTTCGGAATTTGAGCGAAGCTGAGATTTTTGAGCAGGTCTATCAAATCGATTTATTTTTAAAAGGCAAAGGGGAACGAGTGTCCCATGTTGTCTTCATGGGGATGGGGGAGCCTTTTGAAAATTACGACAATGTGCTCAAAGCCATCCATCTGCTCAACGATCCTTTGCGCCTTCATATTTCTCAAAGGAGAATTACCGTTTCGACCGTGGGTGTTTTGGAGGGGATTCACCGCTTTGCAAAAGAAGGGCTGAATGTCAACCTGGTTCTATCTCTTCATGCTCCCAATCAGCATATCCGGAAAAAAATTATTCCTTACGCCCGCAAGTACCCCTTGGAAGAGATTTTAAGAGCGATGCTTTTCTTTTCCAAAGAGAGCAAAAGGGATATCACTTATGAGTACACGCTGTTAGAGGGGATCAACGATTTGAAAGAGCACGCAGAAGAATTGGCTGTGCTGCTTAAAGGGCACCCGTGCACAGTGAATCTGATCCCTTATAATCCCGTTTTTGGTTTGAACCTCAAACGCCCGAAAAAAGAGTCGATTGAGGAGTTTCGAAGGGTTTTGACATCGCATGGAATTGTGACGACTTGGCGCTACACAAAAGGTAAGGATATTGCCGCAGCTTGCGGGCAGCTGGCATTGAAGACAGGATAAAAATAGTTCCTAAAAAATGTGAAATTGAATATACAGTGTTTCCATTTCCAGTGATCCTACACGATAAGGTTTTCACGTGAGCTTGCCTCTTTTTCTGACACTTTCGCGCATCTTTCTCGGCCCTGTTTTTTTGTTGGTTTATCTTTACTACCAGCATTTGGGGATTACGCTGATCTCTCTGCCTTACATTTTGCTTTTTTTGGCAGGGGTTTCAGAGTTGTCCGACGTCTTTGACGGGGCCCTTGCGCGCAAGCACAATAAAGTCACCGAGCTCGGCAAGCTCTTAGATCCCATGGCAGATAGTATTTTCAGACTCTCTGTATTGCTCTCGTTCACACAGGGGGTGATTCAACTTCCCCTGCTGCTTGTTTGTGTTTTTTTCTATCGGGATACGATCATTAGCACCCTGCGCACAGTGTGCGCGCTTCGGGGGATTGCGCTAGCAGCGCGCTTGTCTGGAAAAATTAAGGCGGTGATTCAAGCCGCTGTTGGTTTTTTTATCTTGATCATGCTGATCCCCTATTCGATGGGTTGTCTGGATTTGCAATTGCTAAAGACAGTCAGCTTTTATAGCGTGTTTATCGCAGCTATCTACACCCTGTACTCTGGGTTGGAGTATGTGATTGTCAATCGCGCTTATATCAAAAAGGCCTTGGGCTATTCGCGTTAAGTTGAGTATAGAGGCTTAAGTAGCGCTCTGCTGCACGTTTCCAACTGTGGTTTTGCCTTATCCCTTGAAGCATCAGAGATTGCCATCCTTGAGGCTGTCTCTGATAGCATTCCAGCGCCCGGCAAAGCGCGTCTTCGACCTCTTGCTGGGTTGGACCCTGGAAAGTAAAGCCGTTGCGCTCCTCTAGAGGTTTTGAAGAGGTTTCGATGTCAAAGACCGTATCGGCAAGACCTCCTGTTGCGCGGGCAATCGGAAGGGTAGCGTACCTTAAAGCGATCATTTGCGTTAAACCGCAAGGCTCAAAGAGCGAGGGAATGACGAGCATATCGGCGCCTGCATAGATTTGGTGCGCAAGTCTCTCATTTTGATCTAAAAGTACTACGGCATTGCCGCTGGTCTTGACCTCCTCCCTTAGAGTTTCAAATTCTTCTTGAGTTGATGGGGAGGCGCAGGATCCAAGGAGGATAAACTGCCCCCCTTTTTTTAAAGTCAGCTGCAGAGCGCACTTGATGAGCTCAGGGCTTTTTTGGGGGACAAGGCGAGTGATTGCTGCGACAAGGGGAGCATCTGACTCTTTTAAGCCTAACTGTTGGCGCAGTTGCTGTTTGTTTGCCTTTTTTCCGGCCAAAACAGCATTGAGGACAGAGACAGGGTTTTTTAGATCCACCCCGTGCGTCGGGTATTTCTGAATGAGGCAAGGGTCTTTTTCAGGATCCCAGTAATCTTCGTCAATCCCATTGAGAATTCCCTTTAGTTTTTTTCTTGCTTTGGCAATCGTCTTCTCCAAACCCCGTCCTCCCTCGGAGGTTTGTATCTGTTTTTCATAGGAGGGGGAGACTGTTGTGATTCTATCCGCATAGACAATGCCTCCTTTGAGGAGGTTGATTTCCTCTTTTTTAACGGGATCTTGCATTTTGTCGGGAGCAAGATATTTTTCTCCTTTTAACCCTATCTGGCAAAGGTTGAATGTGCGGCACTTTCCCTGATGCTCGACGTTATGCAGGGTGAGCACGGTTCCACCAATGCGGTAATGGTCCCAATACAGATCCCGATAAATCACTGCGACAGTCGCTGTTGGCCAGTCGTGGAGGTGGATGACATCGGGTTGCTTGCCCGCTTTAAAGAGGTATTCGATTGCAATTTTTGAAAAATGGAGGAATCGATCGATGTCATCCAATGCCCCATAGATCAAGCCCCGATTGAAAAACTGCTTGGGGTGATCGGTTTCGATGAGAAAAACGGGCAAGTCATTGACATGAGCAGACCAAATAGTGTTATTGAACCCTTGAGAGCCATCGTAGGACACAAGCCCTGTCTGTTCGATTTTTAGATCTTTGAGCTGTTCCTTTTCTAGGCAGTCGTATTTTGGAAGAAGAATTTCGACTTTATTACCCAATCGTAAAAGTTCTTTGCTCAGTCCGTAGACGACATCACCGAGTCCTCCGACTTTTGCAATCGGGGCAAGTTCTGATGCGATGTGCACGATGTGCATAAGCTCCCTTAAATAGTATAATATTTTTTTTTATGGCAATTTGGGATTTTCTGCTATATTTTAAGGAGGTATGGCTCATTTTCCACTTATTGTTTGCTACTACACAAAAGACACCCTCTATCAGCTAGAGGTGCAGAATTTGATCGCCTCCTGTGAAAAGTGGGGGCTGGATCACCACATCGAGCCTATTGCAACCTTGGGTTCCTGGGAGAGAAACTGCTCGTTTAAACCTTTTTTTTTGTTGCAAAAGCTCGCCCATTTTCGCAGGCCCCTCTTCTGGGTCGATGCAGATGCTGTTTTTATGCGCAGGCCGGAATGGTTAGAAGTTTTTAATAGCGATTTTGCCGTTAGAATGGATGAGCGCTTAAGTAGTGACGATCCATCCCGAGTGCTGTCGGGTAGTATATTTGTCAACGCGACCAAAGGGGCTGTTGAGCTGCTTAAAGCCTGGGGCCAAAAGTGCATCGATTCTTTTTCAAATCCACATCGGATAGAGGAAGTGTGGGATCAGATGGTGCTGCGAGATCTGATTGCATCTACTGAGTTGAAGGCCAAAATCGGGACACTTCCTTGGGAGTACGTCGCTATTTTTGATCAGATCGAAGAGGGAAGGACAGAGAGCCAGATTGTGATTGCGCATCACCAAGCCTCGAGAAGATTTAAAAGAATGATTAACGAAAAATAATGGATCTTGCGGTTGCAAATTATTCCACAACCGAATAGCATGTTTGTTTTTGCAGACTGGACTTATGTCCATTCGAGACAGCTGCTTTCAGCTCTAGAGAGGAAAGCAGCTGTCTCGAATGGACATAAGTCCAGGCAGAGAAAAACAGATAGAGTTTATTGGGGTGTCGCCAAGTGGTAAGGCAGCGGTTTTTGGTACCGCCACTCGGAGGTTCGAATCCTTCCACCCCAAAAGTTATATTAAGTGTTTCCTAATATGAGCATCGATGTCTGAGGCTAGCCGGTATTTGCTTTTTGGAGGAACTTCTCACCCTGAGTTGACTCAGCAGATCGCAAACCAACTCGGAAAGCCCTTAGGAAAAGTACTTATTGAAAAATTTCCAGATGGCGAGATAGGCGTTCGAATACTAGAGAGCGTCCGCGGTCAGGATGTGTTTATCGTGCAGTCGACTGCACGGCATCCTAACTCCTATCTCATGGAATTGTTGATTTTGGTGGATGCATTTAAGCGCGCCTCTGCCCGTTCTATTGTCGCCGTGATGCCTTATTTTGGGTATGCGCGCCAAGATAGAAGGGGAAGGGCACGCGAGCCGATCACAGCAAAGCTTGTTGCGGATTTGCTGCAGAGAGCAGGTGTGGCGCGAGTGCTCACAATGGATCTGCATACAGAGCAGATCCAGGGGTTCTTTGACATCCCTGTCGATAACCTCTACGCCAGTTCTCTGATTGTCGAGGCACTGCCGAGGCAAATGTTGGGGAGCTGTATCGTTGTGACACCAGATGTCGGCAGCACCAAATTGGCCCGGGCTTATGCCGAGGCATTGAAGGTCGATCTCGCTATCGTGATTAAGCGCCGTGTGAGCGCAAGACAAGTCGAAGGGGCAGCCCTGATCGGCGACGTGAGAGGTAAGAACGTGTTTCTTGTCGATGATCTTTGTTCGACAGGAGGGACGCTCAAAACAGCTGCGTTGGTTTGCAAAGCTGCGGGTGCTGTCCGCATTTGCGCCGTTGTGACCCATGGCTTGTTTATTGGTGAAGGGCTATTAGAAGATAGTGGGATTGAGAAAATTGTGATGAGCAACACTGTTCCAACGCCTGGGACAGTCGACTCTAGGAAGCTAGAGATTGTCTCTGTGGCTCCTCTCTTTGCGAAGGCAATCGATGCGATTGCGTCCGCAAAATCCTTTTTCCCCTTAAGTTGATCTAAACGGTCTAGATCTTAACTCTCTTCTTTTGCCATTGTGATTTTGATTTTATTGAAACCTATGGGAGATTTTTATGAAACTCGCAGTTAAAGCGCGTGTTGGTGAAAAGAAAAAAGACATCAAAGAAGTTCGGCGCGATGGCAATATTCCAGCGGTTATTTACTCTTCTAAAAGCCAGGCGGATAAATTAATTGTCGACGGCGCAGAGTTTAAAACGGTGTTGCGCCAGATGAAACCGGGCCAGCTTCCGACAAAAGTGTTCACTCTTTCTGACGGGACAAGGGAAAGAAGGGCCATTGTGAAAGATATTCAATACCACTTAACGACTTACGTCGTTTCTCATATCGACTTTGAAGAGTTGGTTCCGGATGTCCCCGTCCGCATTAAAGTGCCTGTCAATTGCGTTGGAGTTGTCGATTGCGCAGGCGTGAAGCTCGGTGGATTCTTGCGCCAGGTCATGCGGCACGTGAGAATAGAGTGCCTGCCGAAGGACATCCCTGAGGAATTTGTCGTCGATGTGAAAGATTTAGGAATACGCCAGTCCAGGCGCCTGAAAGATGCCGGATGCCTTGTCGGGCAAAAGCATCTTAAAAGCGGTGCATTGCCAGAGGGGATGCGGCTTTTGGTGAGTCCGGAGGAGGTTCTTGTCGTAGTTGCCAAGAGATAATGAGGCGTGGAAGAACTTGAGACATTTTTAATTATTGGACTGGGAAATCCAGGGAATGCGTATCGAGATACGCGCCATAACGTGGGGTTTGCCGTTGCTGAGTTATTTGCTCAAAAGCATCGAGCGAAGTTTAAGCATTCCTCTGAGCTCAAGGGTGATTTGGCAAAGACTCAAGTAGCTGGAAAAAAAGTGCTCTTGCTTTTGCCCACCACTTTTATGAATGAAAGCGGGGATTCAGTCCGCTGTTGTGTAGAGGCGCATCGGACTCCCTTGGATTGCCTGATGGTCGTTTCCGATGATGTCGCCCTGCCGCTTGGAGCGATGCGCATCCGCACCAAGGGGAGCTCTGGAGGGCACAACGGCTTGAAGAGCGTGGAAAAGAGTTTGAATACGAGCACTACGCCCGCCTTAAAATAGGCGTGGGTAGGGGAGAAGAAACCCTTGCAGATCGGGTTCTCGGGCAGTTTTCTCAAGAGGAGAAGGGGATCATCGAGAAGGTCGCACTCAGGGCGGTCGATGTGCTGGAGCTTTGGATCGCAGAGGGGATCGCAATGGCGATGCAAGCTGCAAATAGTTTAAAAACCTGAAATTTAGGAGAAGAAAATGGCTAAGGAAAAGAAGCATCTCTATGAGGGGATGTACATTTTGAGCGCATCTTTGAGTGATGAGGCAAGGCAAAAAGCGCTTGAGAAAATTACAGGTGGGATTACAAACCGCAGCGGAGAAATCCATAAAATGTTTGATCAAGGGCGCAGAAAATTAGCGTATGAGATCAATGGGCGCCGCGAGGGCCATTATTTCATTCTTTATTTTTCAGCGCCGACAAAGACATTGGCGGAGATGTGGAAGGAGTACCATTTGAACGAGGATCTCGTCCGCTTCATCACGCTGCGCACCCTTGAGGTCCCAGAAAAAATCGAGTTTAAACAGTTGTTGCAAGAGTAGGAGAACATATGAGCACACCTAGCAGAAGGAAAAAGAGAAACTCCCCCCATCGCTGGAAGGGATTTTCGTCAAAAAACGCAAACAGTGCCCATTTACCGCGGCCGGAATTACCCATATCGACTACAAAGATATCTCCACCTTGGTTCAATTCATTACCGAGCGCGGCAAAATTGTCCCCCGCAGAATCACCGGGGTATCGGCCTATTATCAACGACAGCTGGCTCAAGCCATTAAGAGAGCACGGCACATGGCGCTGTTGCCGTTTGTCGCACAAGAATAAGATTTTTAAGGAGAGTTTACAGATGCAGAATCAGTTATTGCTAATCGAAGATGTCGAAGATCTGGGCAGAAGCGGAGATCTTGTCAGTGTCAAACCCGGATACTCCCGCAACTTCTTGCTTCCGAAAAAAAAGGCAGTCATTGCTGACAAACACACATTGCGCCTGCAAAAAAAGCTTAAACTTGAGCGCGCTAAGCGCGCTGAGCGCGATCGTCAGGAAGGCGAGTCTTTGGCTAAGCAGATCGATGGCAAAGTATTTACTATTGAGGTTAAAGTCGACCCCGATGGCAACATGTACGGGTCGGTTGCTGCCCTAGATATTGTCCACCATTTGGAGAAAGAGGGGATTCAGCTCGAGCGGCGCAATGTCCCTCTCTTGCATCCGATTAAGACCCTTGGAGCACACCTCTTGCGCCTCAAGCTCAAAGAAGGTGTTCCCGCCCAAATCACTGTCCATGTTGTCAGTGAAGGCTATGTGCCCCTTCCAGAAGAAGAGGTTCAGCAAGAAGCTCCTCCAGAGTCTTAAAAACAAGGATTGGCTATACTCCGATTCGGGTATAGCCTTAAGGGTAGATGGATGTCTCAAAAGTGGATCGTCATCACAGGGGCGGCAGGTTTCATCGGCTCTTGCATGGTCAGATTTTTAAATAACAAAGGATTTGATCAGCTTCTTCTTGTCGACGATATTAAGAAGACACAGAAGTGGAAAAATCTTTTAAATAAACAGTGCGTCGATTTTATTTCCCGTCACGACCTTTTTCATTGGCTTGAAGGAAACGAAGGTCGTGTCGCGGCATTGATTCACCTCGGAGCTTGTGCCGATACGACAGAGACAGATGGCGATTACCTCATGGAGAATAATTTTCGCTATACTGTGCGCCTTGCCAAGTATGCTCTTAAAGAGGGGATTCGCTTCATTTACGCCTCGTCTGCTGCCACCTATGGCGATGGGAGTTTGGGGTTTGAGGATGACCATCGGACTTTGCAAAATTTAAGGCCGCTGAATCTCTATGGGTTTTCGAAATACTATTTCGATTTGTGGGCCAAACAGCACGGTGTCCTAGATCAAATCGTAGGCCTTAAATTTTTTAATGTCTTTGGGCCCAATGAAAACCACAAAGGCGAAATGGCCTCTATGGTCCATAAAATGGTTCCGATTGCTCAAAAAGAGGGGGTTATCCGCCTCTTTAAGTCCACCGACCCTAAAGAGTTTGGCGATGGGGAGCAGTGCCGCGACTTTATTTATGTCAAAGATGTCGTGGAGATGATTTTTCCCTTTCTTGAAAATCGGATCGGTGGGATCTTTAATATCGGCTCTGGTCGGCCGACGACCTGGAATGCCCTTGCCAATGCTGTTTTTGAAGCGTTGGGCAAACCTGCCCAAATTGAGTATGGCCCGATGCCCCCAAAGCTCATCGGGCAGTATCAGAATTACACCTGTGCTTGCATGGGCAAATACAGACACAATCTAGGTGTTGATTGCAAATACACAGTGGACAGTGCTGTCTTTGATTATGTGAACAACCATTTACTTCCAGGCCACTTATGGTAAAGCTCAGCGGAATGCTCAGTCGATTTTCTCCTGTGCGCGTTTTGGTCGTCGGGGATTTTATGCTCGACACGTATACAACTGGAAAAGTCAAGCGCATTTCGCCAGAGGCGCCCGTCTCTGTCCTCAACGTTCAAAAGCAAGAGAGCTTGCCAGGTGGGGCGGGCAACGTCGTTCTTAACTGCACCTCCTTGGGCGCCAAGGTTTTTGCAGTGGGAAGAGTGGGCTACGATATCGCAGGAGAGCAGCTGCGCGATGCTCTTGATACAGAAAATGTGGATATTGAAAACCTTTTGCTTCAGAAGGGATATCAGACCCCCGTCAAGAACCGACTGATTGCAGATGCCCAGCAGATTCTGCGGGTAGATTTTGAAACAGTTGCCCCCCTGCCAGATCATCTAGAGAGGGAAGTTTTGGAAAAATTGCCTTCCGTATTGGATAAGGTGCAGATTTTAGCGATTTCCGACTACGGCAAAGGGTTTTTGACCCGCTCCCTTTTGCAGAAGATGATTCAGATGGCTGTTGCCAAAGGCATCCCTGTGATTATCGACCCCAAGGGGGAGGACTTTTCTAAATACGTCGGGGCAACTGTCATCAAACCCAATCTCTCAGAGGCCTATGCGGCTGCAAAAATGCCGTTGGACGCCCCACTAAATGAGGTCGCCCATGCGATTATCAAGGCCTGTGATGTCGAGATGCTCATCATCACCCGCTCAGAGTTAGGCATCTCATTATTCGACAAGTCTGGCCATCGCTTTGATTTCCCCGTCCGCTCCAAAGAAGTGAAAGATGTGACAGGAGCCGGCGATACAGTCCTTGCGATGATCAGCATTGCCTTGGCCAACAAATTGGATATTAAGTATGCCGCTCAGCTAGCTAACATCGCAGCCGGGATGGCGATCGAAAGGCTAGGGTGCGCTTGGGTGGACCTATGCGAAATGGCCCGCCGATTGCTGGAAATTGATGTTGAGAATAAAATTTTCGATGAGGAGTACCTCTTTGCTTTGCAGCAGGCCCTGAAGGGCAAGCAGTATTCTGTGCTAGGAGTAGATAGCAAGAGGGGAATGTCGACAGCCCTTTTCCGCTCCCTCCGCAAGCTCTCCTGCCGGGGGCTTGAGAAAAAGCTCATCGTCTATGTCCGCGATAACGACCCCGATGAAGAGTTTGTCTCTCTTCTCTCCTCCCTTGCCGAGGTCGATTTTATTGTCCTTAAGTCCGAGAGTCTTAAGAATCTTTGCGACATTATTCATCCTCACCAAGTGTTTGTCATGGAAGAAGATCAATTGCTGCCTTTAGACCACGCAACAGCCCTTTTATCCCGGTTAAAAAATCATTTGAGTCCAACAAATCTTTAGCGTGTATACCCTCGCGCAGCCAAAAACTAAATTTTGAGATAGGTTTTTGAGTATAAAATATTTTAGCTTATTTTTCTTTATTCCTTCATCTGCTAAACTGCCACCAACAGAGGTGTTTTATGAAAAAATGGATGTTTCCCCTGCTGACAGCGACCTTGCTGAGCTCTTTGACTTTTGCCAACGAAGAAAAACCATCTGTTTTCCTCGGTCATCCCCAAGATAGCCAAAATGCGGATGCCGTAGCAACAGGTCTGCAAGTGACAAGAAAAAAGCTAGTGCAGCTCTCTCATGACAATAAAACTGTGCTTAACCGCTACGATGCGTTTTCCGAAGTTCTGAATCTAGCGTATCACAAGGAAAAAAGCGTCACAGCCAAAGAGGTCGAGCAGATCCGCACTGCGCTTGAGTTTGCGGCAGAAAAGCATCGCTTTCAAACCCGTAAAAACCCTGAAAAAACTCCTTATATCTCTCACCCCATTTCTGTCGCCCATCATCTCATGAGTGTGGGGGAGGTTCGAGATGCCGCCGTTGTGATTGCAGCTTTGTTGCACGACACCTTAGAGGACACGCAAACGACATTTGAAGAGATTGAAGGTCTGTTTGGCAAGTCTGTTGCCGCTTACGTTCGAGAGGTGACAGAGGATAGTTCCTTGGCAGTGCAAGCGCGCAAGAGGGAAGAGGTGATCAGCGCCGCGCATAAGTCAAGAGGTGCAGCGGACATCAAGTTGGCAGACAAGCTGTGTAACTTGACGGAACTGCTCACCCAGCCTCCTGCTGATTGGAGCCAGACGCGCATTGATCGCTACTACGAATGGGCTCAATCGGTTATCGACCGCCTGCCACCTGAATCTAATGACAAGCTCTACGATGCGGTGACAGAGGTGATTAATACTTACTGGGAAAAACAAGCTCCTTCAAAAAGTTAACACTTTATTAGGTGATGTCCATGGCTTGGGTTAAACGTATTCTGATGTTTATGGCGATCAATCTTCTTGTGGTTGTCACCTTGTCGCTTGTCCTCAATATTTTTCACGTGCAGCCTTTTTTGCAAGAGTATGGACTCAACATCCCATCGCTTCTGATCTTCTGCTTAGTGTGGGGTATGGGCGGCGCTCTGATTTCACTTGCCCTCTCTAGAAAAATGGCAAAGTGGATGATGGGAGTGCGCGTCATTAACCCAGACATTAGCGACCCAGACTTGCGCAGACTCATTGCGACAGTGGATCAACTCTCGCAGGATGCCCATCTGCCCCAAATGCCAGAAGTTGGCGTCTTTGAATCCCCTGAACCCAACGCTTTTGCCACAGGCCCTACAAAGCGCAGGTCGTTAGTTGCAGTCTCCACGGGGCTACTTAAGAGAATGTCTCAACACGAGCTAGAGGGGGTGCTTGCTCACGAGATCACCCACATTTCCAACGGAGACATGGTCACAATGACCCTCATTCAGGGAATCGCTAACGCCTTTGTGATGTTCTTAGCCAGAATTTTGGCCTCTGTATTCTCAGGACTTGGTCGCAATCGCAATGAAAACTCCTCAGGGTCTTATTTTAGTTACATGATGCTCGTTTTTTTCTTTGAGGTCGTCTTTATGATTCTCGGGTCGACTCTGGTTTGCTGGTTTTCCCGATTGCGCGAATTTAAGGCAGATAGAGGAGGTGCTGATCTAGCCGGCAAAGACAAAATGATTGCAGCGCTAGAGTCCCTTCAAAGAATGCAAGAGGTGCGGGATCCCCACATGGAGAAGTCCTCTATTGCAGCCTTTAAGATCTCGGCAAAGAAAAAAGGCGGTCTCCTGCGCATCTTCGCTACCCACCCCGCCTTAGAAGAGAGGATCTTGCGCCTCAAAGATCTAGCATAGAACTCAACCATTTTTTATTTTTACTCTATCTGGACTTATAGCCATTGCTCTAAAGCTACTTTCGTTGCGCCATCGCCATTTTGAACGGGTCCCGGGCAAATCGGACCAAAAAAAATCTTAAAGTTGGTTTGCACCCTGCGGAGCAGGGTGCGGAATGTGGGCTAAAACTACTTTGACTGGACTTGTATCCATCGTTCGGTGCCGCCTTCACCTCTAGAGGTGAAGGCGGCACCGAACGATGGATACAAGTCCAGTTTGACATAAAAATTTGCAGAAAATGTCCGTTTAATGCATCATTTCAGATTTTAGTTTTCCAAAAAAAACAGAGATACCTCCGGTGATGAATGTAGTCGCTTTTTTTGCAGGCAATATTGCGTATAGTTTGTTTGATAGCGGCCTAGCCAATATCCTTGGTTTGGAAACTTTAAGACATGGAACCAACCCCATCAATTACCTGGGAATAAGACTCAATGGCGGAGATCCTGATCACGGGGGCAAGGCGAGCGGGTCTAAATATGGTCTCGGGACTAAAAATTATTTTCACATTTTTAAAGATAATGAATACGATTGGGGCGGGGGCTTAAATATTCTACGGATGAAAGGGGTAGGAAACCGAGTTTTTCCCTCGTCTTTATGCAGCGCTCTCTGGGTCCAATTTCGTTGCTCAGTGCTTTCCAGATAGTGGAACAAATCCACCAAAGCCAACTCCATCTTTTGCTCGGTTCGCCTCTTTTATGGGCGGGCTCGTGAGTTGTTTAGTGACGCCCACATTGCGTTTCCGATTTTCTTCAATAGATCCTAAAAGACTAGAGAACGACCCTTGTCATACGGGAGCTGCCTACCGGACACGGCAAGCAGTGGAGCCTTGGCGCATTGGATTACTTGGTTCGCTAGTGACCGGTATCAACCTTGAATGGTTCTCAAGAGTGCAGGCTAGCCCTTACAAAGTAACGACAGGAATTGTGCAGATGACTTGTGCGGTTGCTATTGCGATTTT
>CAWCKK010000012.1:0-18473 GCA_963796135.1 uncultured Acidobacteriota bacterium
ATTTCCGGACTTGAACTCCCTTTCCTGAAAGTTTTAATTGAAATGTTCTCGGCCTGCATCGCAAATGTTCTTCGATTTCCTCTGACGCCTTCCAATAACTTTTTCCCCCATCCTCGTAGCTGACAAGCTGCTCTTTCTGGGTCGAATGAGTCTTCTTGGCAAAGTAGATGACTTCAATCGGCGCAGGAGTAAGCCCACAGTATTTTGAGGGAACTTTAATAAGTGTGCCCACAATGTTGGGTTTTTCGGAGTGGTTGATGAAGCGGGTAAAGTTGCCTTTCCTTAAGGCATCAATCATAAGACAATAGCGACGCTTAGGGTTGTATCTGCCTTCTGGGTGAAATAGAAGTTGTTCTTCTTTTGTCAGATATATCGTATCTAAGGGCTCAAACGCGTAGCTCCCATCTCCTTGATCGTCTTGAGGCACTAAAAAAACCTCCCCTGCATAAGAGGCGATCAGTTGTCCTTTCAAAATGGGTTTGGCATTGGGGTGTAAAAAAATACCCGAGCCGAGCTTGTTCGGCAGGTTTGCCAGGACAAAACCCTGGGGAATCCCATCGCTTTTAATCTCTTTAGAGACACGGGCTAATTGCTGAAGTTTCTTGTGCGGGAAAGCCTCAAAAGGGCAATTTTTTGCCTGCCTACCTCTCGATAGAGGATACGGCAGGTGTCTGCACAGAAGAGAGGGCGAGGTAATTTAAAAGCCATGCTGCCACAATAACTAAAAAATAATTTAAGTGTACCCTGTTGCCTAAAAAAATCTTTCACACAAAGTGATTTTTAGTGTAATTTTCCAATTGGACAAATACAGGATGGTGCATGGGAAGCTACAGCGCAAAATTTAGGCTTAAAGAAGTTGGTTTTTTAATCGGGGCTCCTCTTTTTGGAGGGCTTTGTTCCCTTTATGCAGAGAGTCCTGCTTCCGCCCCGCCAGATAAGGCAGTTCCTTACGATGCAGATTTATTCAACAAAGACAAAAGAGTTTATTTTATCAATGCGGAGTTTCTCTACTGGCTTGTCAATGAGGGGGCTGTCGACTACTCCGTGAAGATGAACCAAGCCGCTTGGTCCACAACACAAAATACTTACGCAGTCGGCACCTACGAAAATGCCGAGTTTGATTGGTCACCGGGTTTTAGAATTAACTTTGGGTATTTTAACGCCCCTCACTACTGGGATTGCTTTTTGCAGTACACCTACGTCCCCGCAAGTGGGACAAGACACGCTTACGCTCCTGAAAAAAGTGGAGAATTTCTCAACGGAACATGGGCCCAGCCAGATGTGAATACAGGGGCCACCCCCCTCCCCTTAAGCCGGGCCAAGGCCCATATCTCTATGCAATATCACGTCTTGGATTTTCTCTTTTCCCGCCGCTTTCAAACAAATGAACACCTTCGAATTAATGTATTTGGCGGATTGACCTCGGCAATTATTTTCCAAAAACTGAAGGTTTCCTATGAAGATACCTCAGATGAGCAGGCGCATGTTCTCAATCGATTTCGCTTTGAAGGGGTGGGTTTGCGCGTCGGTGCCAAGCTCGATTGGTATTTAGGGTGCGATTTATACCTCACGGGCATTGCCTCTACAGGTCTGCTTTCGGGATGGTATAAAAATTCAGCTTTTGAAAAAACAGATGCCGCCATCCCGAATGCAGATAGCAGTGTCCCGATTCTCAATACCCGGTTTCACGACAACCGCCTGACCTACACAGCCCAATTTCTCACAGGCCTTGCCTGGGAAAAGCGGTTCAAAAGTATCCGAACTGAGATCTTTGCCGGATATGAGATGACTCTGTGGTCGAATCTTCAAGAAATGCGCCGCACCAGCTTTGCTGCCCCAACGTCGGCAAAGCAAACATTCATCAACAACTCCAATATCTCTCTACAAGGGCTTACAGTCCGCTTCAACATCGATATTTAAACCTCAAGTGCATGAGCAATGGTCTGCTTGATCTTTTTCACTCTTACTGGACTTTACTATTGAAGGGAGCTGATTTCACCTCTAGAGGCGAAGGCGGCACCGAGCAATGGCTAAAGTCCAGTCTTAAATAACACTTTGTAAGTTGTTGGTAGTTAGTAGTTATTTGTTCAATAGTCATATTTTTTTGAAATTTATATAAAATCATAATATATTTATAATGAATAATAATCATCATTTTTTTATAATTAATATCGTGATTAATTTAAAAAAAGGGTTTTTATGAATGATTTAAGCGCAAGTACAAATATAAGCAAAAGAATTGAAGAAATTTCTATATCTAAAGAAATGAAAGGAAGAGAAACTAGTGAATGGTACAAAAAACCTGCATTAGTAAAAAAGAGCTTATTTCAAAAGTCTTTAGTTAAAAAATTCGATTCAGTGATAAATGATTTTCGCACAAAATTAGAAAATATTGATGAAAAAATTAAAAATAAATCATGCTTTGAAAATGAAACATATTTAAAGTTTAAGTCTGAATTAGTAGATCTGGAAAAGGAGTACAATATTTTTGTTAAAAATTTAACACATAGTAAATTGTTTAAAAAAGTAAGTAACGAGAAAAAAATTAGTGATCTTCAGTTTATTGCAGGAAAAATTAAAAGTTTTAAAGGGTCTGATTTTTTAGAAAAAAATAAGAGCTTTCAAAAAAAAAACGACACATCATACATTGATATTTTAAATAAGATAAATGATAAGTACATAGTTATAGTAGAAAAAAATAGCAATAAAGAATATATTGGCGATGAAGGTTTTGAAAAATTAAAAATGGATGTTACTGAATTGAAAAATGATTTTTTTCTTTTTGAAAAAAAAATTAAAATGAATAAGTTTTTAGAATTGGATAAAAACAAAGATTTGAATAATTCAGTTAAAGAAATGCGTTTAAAAGTAGAAGGTCTGCACGATTCTTGCTATGAAGTTCTCGTTTCTAAATTTCAGAGTTTAAATAAAATTTGCATAGAATTGAATAAACGTATTGAATATGGAAGTTTTGATAATAATAATGGTATAAAAGAATTTAATTTGAATTTTAAAAATTTAAAAGAAAAATTTAATTATTTCTTTTATTTTGCAAAACAATTGAATTTTAATAATTCAGAAAAGAATCAGGATATATTTAATTTAATTGATCTTATTAAATATAATATTTCATGTTTAGAAGAAATGCAATCAGGCGCCTTTTCTAAGGGGAGATGTTCTGATTTTTATTTTAAAAAGTTAATGCGTTTAAATGATGATTGCAAAAATATTAATAATAAGATTGAGGCTGGTGGATATGAAGAAATTAGTCTATTTAAAGAGCATGTTTATAAACTTAGCGATCATAAATCGTGTTTGTATAAAATATGTAAAGAAATTAAATTTGTTGATCCTAATGTATCAAAATTTACTCCAATTTTATTTAGTCTAATTCAATATAAAGGCGATTGTTTTATTAAAATGAATTCTGAACGCGAATCTGAAAAACTCCCTAAAGAGTTCTTCCTTAGTGGAACGTGTTCTAAATTTTATCTTGGAAGGCTCGTTGATTTGAATAAAAAATGTGAAGATGTAAACAATAATCAAGATAGCGAAGAAAATTTTAAAGATATTAAATTAAAAGTTAGTTCACTACAAGATGAATTTTTTTGTTTAGATAGTATAATAGATGGGCTCGAATTTGCGAATTCAGATGATAAGGAAGCAATAAGTAGGCATATTCAAGGAATTAAATCAAAAATCGAAAGTTCTTTTAACACAGATACAATTCCAAGAAAGTCTTCAGCTACACGCCAAGTAACGCTTTAAGCCTGGTGCTTACCCTCAAGTCCACTTTAGAAGGTCGACTTGTGGGTCAAGGATCGGGGTTCAAGCTGATAGAATATCGACAAAATGGAGCTTGGGGTTTTGTTTGATGCTGTACTGCTTTTCCCAATTTGAGGTAAATAGCGCCATGGGGCGCTCAAATCGATCTAGAACCAGAGCGGAGTTGGAGGATTTTTCAAAGGTTTTAGCATCTCCTAGGATCCAAGCGCTGCAGGTGAAGGCAAGGGGGGAGAGAACTGTTTCCACCCCATATTCATCTTTAAGCCGGTACTGCATCACTTCAAACTGCAGCTGGCCGACAGCTGCAAAAATCAGGTCGGAGCCTTGATCAAAAGGCTTGAGAATCTGGATGGCGCCTTCATCGCTCAGTTGTAAAATGCCTTTGTCAAAGGCTTTTCGCTTTCCGACATCTTTGGGGTAGAGGCGTGCGAAAATTTCCGGCTGAAACTGAGGCAGGGGCTTATAGTTGAATCCCCCTGGGACAGAGAGGGTGTCGCCGATAGCAAAAGCAGAGGGGTTGATGACCCCGATGATATCTCCTGGGTAGGCAAAGTCCAGGGTCGTTCTTTGTCCGGCGAGCATTCCGTGGGGGCGAGAGAGGCGGATTTCTCGGTGGGTGCGGTGGTTTTTGACGATGAGGTCGCGCTCGAATCTACCGGAGCAGATGCGGATAAAGGCCACGCTGTCCCGGTGGCGCTTGTCCATGTTCGCCTGGAGTTTGAACACGTAGCCGCTAAACGGGGTTGTCACAGGGTCGATCTCTATTTCTTGCCCATCATTGCGATTGGCGACCCTTGCATGCGGGCAGGGGGCTAGGTCGATAAAGGCATCGAAGAAGGGCTCGACGCCAAAGTTGGTTAGGGCGGAGGCAAAAAAGACGGGGGTGACCTTACCCGATAGAAAATCGGCTTTTGTAAAGCGGTTGCCTGCCATTTCTTGCAATTGGAGCTCTTCTAGCAAGCGATTATAGTTGTCTTGCCCCATTTTCTCGCGCGCCTGCAAGCTCTCTGAGGGCAAGCGCAGGATCTGGGCCTTGAGGGCGCCTCCCGGGGCTGTCCGTGTGAAAAAGAGGGCTTGCTTGGTCATCCGGTCGACAACGCCCTGGAACTCTTTGGCAGAGCCAATCGGCCAGTTCATTGCATAGGAGTGGATTTGCAAGACATTTTCCACCTCGTTCATCAGATCGATGGGGTCTCTCCCCGGCATGTCCATTTTATTCACGAAGGTCAGAACGGGGATCTGTCTGAGTTTGCAAATTTCAAAGAGCTTGCGCGTCTGTTTTTCCACCCCTTTAGAGGCATCGATGACCATAATGGCGCAGTCGGCAGCGGTCAGAGTGCGGTAGGTGTCTTCAGAGAAATCCTGGTGGCCGGGTGTATCTAGAACATTGATGACGGTGTTTTTGTAGGTAAACTGCATCGCCGACGAGGTGATCGATATCCCCCTTTCTTGCTCCATCATCATCCAATCGGAGGCGGCGGCTTTTCTCCCTTTGCGCCCCTTGACCATTCCTGCGGTGTGAATCATGCCGGAATAGAGAAGAAGTTTCTCTGTCAAAGTGGTTTTCCCCGCGTCGGGGTGGCTAATGATGGCAAAAGTGCGCCGCTTGGCGACCTCTTCTTTAATTAACGCTTGGATATCTTCCATGTTAGAGCATTGTAACCTGCCTAAGAAGATCTTTTCAATCTTTTGAGTTGATCAGGGGTCGGTGTGATGAAAGATCCTTTTCTGGCAAAAAAAGTGAAAATAAATGTCATCAGCAGGCCGGCTAAAATCCATGCCATGAGGTAGAAGCAGTCATCTAAGGCAAGGGCCGTTGCCTGCCTTTGAAGGTAGTATTCAAGCTGGGCATTGGCAAAGTTGCCCTCGAGGCCGACCTCTTTGGCCGCTAGGAAAAATTCTTGGGTCTGTTGGGCATTAGCTGTTACGCTACTTGAGAGCCTTTCGTGGAAAAAGACCTGTCTGCGCTGCCAGATCACGTCGTAGACACAGGCGCCAAGGCCGCTAGAAAGGGCGCGGGTGATCTGAAACAGGCCCAAGACCGGGAGCACCTGCTCTTTCTGTAGTTGGTAGAAACCCAGTCGGAATAGAGGGGCGAGGAAAAACGAGAGGCCAAGTCCTGCTAGAGCGCGGGAAATGGCGATTCTTTGAAAATCGATGTCGACGTTGAAGGCCATCGTGTGAAAGCAGGAGGTCAGGAGCAGTAGAATGGAAGTGGCTAAAAAAATCCGATTGTCGATCAACCGTTTGGGGTGCATCAAAGACAGCGGCAGAAGGCCAGTGAGCGCCATAATTCCAAGGAGGACCCCGATCCAGTCGGGGGTATAGTTTACCCAGAGTTTAAGCCAGAGCGAGAGGAGGACGACCATTCCAAAATAAGCGGAAAACAAGATGGCAAGGCAAAATAGGGAAAAAGAAAGGACCATGCGTTTGAGCAGCTTGAGATCGATCACAGGATGGGGGTGGTTCAGATCCCAGAAAATATAAAATAATAGACAAGGGGTGCCTAATATAAATAGGCCGGTGATGAGGGGAGAGCGAAACCAATCGAGCTGCTGGCCTGTAATGATGGCGATCCCTAAGGAGAAAACTGCGATAAAATAGAAAAGATATCCCACTAAGTCAAAGGGAGTTCTTTCTGGGGGTTGGGTATCAAATCCTGCCAAGCGGTAGCGGAGGTAGAGGGCTAATAGAAGAAGTAGAGGCGTGCCTAAATAGAAACTCAACCTCCATGTCCATTCATAGGCGAGCCATCCTCCCCAACAGGCACCGATCACAGGGACTACCGTAAAGATCATCAGGGTAATTGATGTGAATTTTTCCTTTTTTCCCTCGGGCTGCAAGCAGGAAAATAGATGGAATACCAGCACATAAAAAGGGCCTGAGACAAATCCTTGCAAGAATCGAGAGGCGTTAAAGAAAGGGTAATTGGGGGCGATTGCGCATGTCCATGAAAAAAAGGAAAACAGAAGCATCGCAATGAAAAGAAATCTAACGGTTCCAATGCGCAAAAATAACGCTCTTCCAAGAGGGAGCCCTAAGGCGTTGCCGAGGGCAAACAAGGAGACGGTATAGGTGGCGATCGTATCGCTGCCGCCTAAGTCTGCAACGATGTAGGGGGAGGCCATGATGCTGAGGGTGTAGTTGAAAATGACGGAAAACAGGGTGCAGAAAAGGGCAAAAAAGAGCATGGGGGTAGGGGGTTGTCTAATCATCTTCCTCTTCGATCAAAAGAGGGTCATCGGCAAAAGCTGCCAAAAGAGGGTCGAGGTTTTGTCCGATGATGGTTTGCGATCAAGATTTCATCCCCTTTTTCCTCTTGGTGGTAAATCGGGGTTGTATAGGTTGGAGAGCCTGCGGATGTCAAAGGCACGCGCAGCCCTTCCTGATCTCGCAAATCGACGACGGCCTCCATGGACAGACCGATGCGCAGAGGGTAATTTTGGATCTCTTGCCGATCTAGACTAACCCTCACCGGGAGCCTTTGGACGATTTTGATCCAGTTTCCGGAGAGGTTTTGAGGGGGAAGTAGTGAAAAAGCATTGCCAGCTGCACCGGGGAGTCCTACAATTTTTCCGTGGAAGACAACCTCATCTCCATACAGATCTGAGGTGACCTTCACGTTTTGCCCGATCTTCATTTTTTTTACCTGGGTTTCTTTGTAATTGGCGTTGACCCAGATCTGATCTAGAGGGATGACGCTCATGAGCATTTGCCCTGAGGGAACCCACATCCCGACCTGAATTTTGCGCTGGGCGACCAGTCCTTCGACAGGAGAATAGATCCGGCAGCGGTAAAGCTGCACCCAAGCATCGCGGACTTGGTCTGCAGCTTCGATGACAAGAGGATGGCTTTTAATCGAGGTGCCTTGCACGGAGCTGAGCGCTTTTTCATAGAGGGATTCTGTCATTTCCAACGAGTAAAAACTCCCTTTTAAAAAAGCGATCGCATGTTGAAAATCCTCTAGAGAAACCCCGCCATCGAAAATCACGCTTTTGCGGTGTTCGTAGTCTTGGGCGGTTTTGATCAATTCCGCTCTTTTCACTTCGATCTCAGCTTCAAAGATGAAGACCTGATGGAACATTTGACAGACCTGTCTGACGACGCTGGCAAGGTGCATTTTGGCTCTGTTCAGGGCAATGACCGCATCGGTCTTGTCTAGCTCGATCAACAGCTGGCCTCTTTTGACAAGATAAGTGTCGTCTGAGTGAATTCCGGTGACAAACCCTGACTTTAAGGGGGTGATGAACACCTGGTTGCCTTCGACATAGGCATCGTTAGTGTATTCGATGAAACGCAAATAGAGGACCCAGAGGAAAAAAAACGCTAGGATACCCAATGCACAAAGCGCGATGAAAATGCGGGTGATTTTTTTTCTCCTTGAATGAAGCGCTTCTGTCATTGATCCTCCTTCTTCAGAGGGAGGCTGTACTCCGACTGGTAACCCCCGCCCAAGGCTTTGGTGAGCTTAATCGCCGCTAGGTATTGATGGTAGGAAAGGCTGATGTCCTCTAGCTGCTGAAGGATCCATTCCTCTGCGGCAAGGCACTGATCAAAGGTGTTATCCAAGCCGCTCTGCTCTCTTAAAGCGATCAAATTGTAACGGGTTTGGGCAGCTTGCACAATAGAGGTCTGATCCGATTTTTTCTCGAAGATCGATTGGGCAAAAGCTAAGAGGTCGGCAACTTCTGATGCGCTTTTTAAGATTAGATCGTTGTAGGCGTAGACGGCCTGGTCAAAGAGCGCTTTTTTAGCGCGGATATTGGCCCGAATAGCCCCTGCTGTGAAGATGGGCAGATGGATGGCAGGGGCAAGGGCTCCTGTTTTACTCTGAGCCTTGAACAGGTCGCGATAGAAGACGCTTTCCAGGCCAAGGAGGGCTGTGAGGCTGATGTTGGGATAGAAGTCTGCTTTAGCCGCTCCGACCTCATGGGCTAAAGCCTCGACACGCCAGATTTGGGCCATCAAATCGGGCCGCCTCGACAAAAGGTCTAAGGAGAGGTTCTCCGGGATAGAGAGGATCGCAGGAGCAGGCGGAAGATCTTCCTGGATGTCGAGGGGGCAATCCGGTCCATTTCCAAGCAAAATATTGATCAAGTGCTTGTTGGTTTTCACCTCTTCTGTGATCCCAGAGACCCACTTTTGAGCCTCTAGTAGGCGCTCTTTTGACAAAAGAGGCTCGAGCCTTGAGAGCAGGGCACTGTCTTGGAGCTGGGTTTCCAGCTGAAAATAAGCTTTGCGCACTTCAAAGAGCTCTTCATAGAGCTGTTTGCGCATCAGGTTGGTCTTGAGGGCAAAGTAGCTTTGAGCAACCGCTGTTGTCGCGATCAGTTCCACCTCAGCTGCCTCTGCCATCTCCGCTTTGCTCTCCCCTAGGGCAGCGTGAAAAAGGTGGCGATTTTTCCCCCAGAAGTCAAACTCATAGGTAAAAGATAAGGTCAGGTCGACTAAATTGGCATTGAGGGGGATTTTTGGATTCAAGGCCCGGTAAAGTCCGTTTTGGCTTAAATACTGCCAGGTTTCATCCATATCGAAAAAGAGCAGAGGGAATAACTTAGAGCGAACGACCTTTGCCGTTTGTTTGGCAAATGCAACGCGTCTTTCAATCCCTAAAATCGATAGGTTTTGACTTAAGGCTTGTGCGATCAGGGCATTGAGTTCATCGGAATCAAAGATTTCCCACCAGCTCTTTTTCGGCCAGTCTCCCATCGAAAAAAATCCAGTCTCCAACCCTGTTTCGATAGAGGCTGCGACAGAAGGAGGGGCGATGAGATTTTGTGTTTGTTGATCTTTGGGCAAGGACACGCACCCGGAGAGAAGTAAAAGGATAAACAAACATTTCGTTCTTTTGAGTCCAAGAATCATTTATTTTCGCAAGAGATGAACAACGCTATTATATCTTTCTTATTAGTTTAAAAAACAAAAACGGTCAATATTTTTCTTGTCATCGTCTTTTTGTTGATAAAAATCTTCCATTTCGAAAGAATTAAGGGGTCGGGGTAATTATTTTTTTAGGAGATTGAGAAATGCCTTTTCCCCCCTTTGATTTGAAGCGTTTTTTGCAGACTGTTTTTCAACCTAAAAAAGGGGAGAAGCTCTGCGTATTGATCGATTTGAAAAATCCTTTGGATCTGATCGATTTTGTCTTTATTGCCGCGCCCTGTTATGCGAGCCAAACGCTGGCGCTAGAGGTGTTTTATTTTCCTCTGCAACAAGGGGTGATGCAGGAGCTGGGGTTATCTTCTTGCGATCTTTTTTCCTATGAGATGACGGGGGGAAGCAACCTGGATCTGCCTCATGAGGCAACCAATAGGCAAGGGGTTACTATCGATTTAGCAGATGCCGTTTATTCCAAATACGACATTATCCTCTGCATTTCGACCTATTCGGCAACCGCTCCTTTGACAGCTGCCGCCAAGCGCTTTAAATTCCGAGGGGCGACCCTTCACGGGTTAAATCGGTGCATTGTCGATTCCGGTCTATCGGTTGATTATCTGAGGGTCAGCCAGCAGACAGAGAGGCTCCGGCAGGGGATGACAGGGGCAGAGCGGATCGATATCGACTTTGAAGTGGGGGAGTGCACCTTTTCCCTTTGCCTGGAGCTAGCTGGGCAGGAGGCCCAAAAGAGCCATGGTATATGCCCCTTTCCCCCTGATATCGTCAACCTGCCAGCTGGCGAGGTCTACTTTGTCCCCATCGATGCTTATGGGTCCTTTCCTCTGCAGTTTGAAGAGGGCACGATTGGGCAGGTCGAGGTGGTTAGCGGAGTGGCCCAACGGATTTCCCTGATTAGGGGAAATCCGGAGGTTGTTGCGGCGTATCAGACCCGTCTTGCCAAAGACCCAGCCACGGGGATTTTGGGGGAGATCGGCTTTGGCACGCAATGCCTGCCCTTTTCAGGCGCTGATATCCAGGATGAAAAAGTTTTTGGTACTTTTCATTTGGCAACGGGCAGAAATGACCACCTCGATGGGGATGTGACCTGCGAGAAGTTCAAAAACCCCAAGAATGCCACTCACGAGGACATCCTTTTTTCAGCTGAAAAGACCCCGGATATCCGGGTAAAGCAGGTCCGGATGACCCGCAAGGGCCAAGTTGAGGTGTTGATCGAGGATGGGAAGCCCTCGTCCTATCTGTGCGCTCTTGCTGATGCGAATGTTTTTATAGGGGCTTGATGCAAACACAGTCCTTTTATGAGACGGATCTGGCGTTGGGTCAGTATCTGCTTTTTCACTATGGGCATGAGGCGGATGTAATGCCTTATCCCTTTGGTCCTAAGGAAGCTATGCATTTTCCCGTCCGGTGCGTCACAGAGTGTCTCCCTAAGCCGCTGCCGGAGGGGGCAAGAGCCCTTGAGTTGGGATGCGCGGTCGGCAGAAGCTGTTTTGAGCTCAGCCGTTATTGTGAAAAGGTCGTAGGGGTCGACAGCTCTGCAGCATTCATCTCTGCTGCGCAGCAGATCCAACAGGCCGGTCATTTGGATTACTTCATCAAAGAAGAAGGTTGTCAGATTTCAAAAAAGACAGCGCACCTACCTTCGGGAGTTTGTCCTGACAAAGTTTTGTTTGCCCAGGCAGATGCAACGGCGTTTGTCCAGGGAGGGGAGCGTTTTGACATTGTGCTAGCAGCTAACCTCATCTGCCGTCTGCAGGCTCCTAAGAGTTTTTTATTCCAACTCAAAAATGCCCTAACTCAAGGAGGACAGCTGATCCTCACAACGCCCTATTCGTGGATGGAGAGCTATACGCCTGTTTCTGAATGGCTTGGGGTGCGAAGCCAAGCAGAGTGGGCTTGAATCTTTACAAGAGATTTTAAGAGGGGATTTTGATCTTCTGCGGTTCTTTGATATTCCTTTTCTCATTCGGGAGCACCTCCGCAAATTCCAGTGGGTTGTCTGTCAAGTGAGCATTTGGACAAAAAAGTAAACTTAAGAGAGAATCAGCCCACGCCATTCTTCGGGGTCTTCAGCAGCCTCAGGCAATTTACTCTCAGTTGTTTCAAATTCTATTTCATCCAGCTTTTCTGGGCCTGCTAATAGGGGCAATTCAGCGGATTCTAGATAGGACCACCTGTTGTTAATTGCATCCATTTTATATCTCCTATTTTTATTATCTTTCTTGCTTTCTAATTATATTAAAACAGTTTATTTTTATTAAACATAAAACTGTTTTAGAGCTGATTTCTGCCCGTTTTTATTTTTTTCCTTGAACCATTGAGGGCATTCTGATTTCATTCGAAATAGCAATGTCGAGATGGCGGTTCGATGATCAGGAAGATTTTCGTTGGGTTTTTTAATAGAATCTGGACGCTTAAAGTCAATATTCTCACCCTTTTTCTCTCCCTTTTATCCATTGCTTTTATCTGCATTCTCTCATTTACGTATGCAAGGGACTACCGGTCGATCATGCAGTTTGCTAAAGGGATCGCAGAGCGCCGGACCTCGATTGTCTTATCCAAGTTTAAAACAATCGCCTTGGCATCGGAGATGCAGACGAAAATCGCAGTCGGTTTCTTTCCAGCAATTGAGCCTTTGGCCTTTGATAACCAATCGCTTATCTCTTATATGCTCAGTGTTGTCAAATACGATTCGAACTTTTCTAACTTTTACTTAGGGCTTCCCAACGGGGTTTTTATCGGGGCTTACAACCAGGCAGTATCCTTCCATAAGCAATTTTTAACAGAGCCCTCAAAATCCTTGCCCTCGGGTACTGCCTACTCTCTCAGGTATGTCGATGTTGCAGCAACCCCCCCGATGGATCGGTGGTTTTACCTAGACAGCGATCTTCAGCAGATTGCTCAAGAGTCCTTGCCGGCATCCGATTTCAATACGCTTTTGCGCCCTTGGTATGTCGGGGCCAAAAAAAGCGGGGCCCTTTATTGGACAGGCCTATACACGTTTGTTCCAACCTTGGAAAAGGGGATCTCTATCGGAAACCCTCTCTATGATAAAAGCGGCAAGCTCACTGCTGTGATTGGAGCGGATTTGACATTCACGCTCCTATCTGATTTTTTATCCAGGCAGAAAATTGGCAAGACCGGAAAAGTATTCATCCTGGATCGATTTGGCCATATCGTCGCCCCTTATCTGCCCCAAGAGGGTGCCCTTAATGGGGGGATTACCCCAGACCTTGTCTCTTCTGTCTACCAGCATTTTGTGAAGGATCCACAAGAGCACGCGTTTAATATTGAAAATCATGGGGTTGAGTACTTGGCTTACGTCGCCAGTCTCCCCGTTGTTTTTGGTTCTGACTGGATGATGCTCTCTGTGGCCCCTCTCGATGATTTTTTGGGGGAGATGATTGAGACAGAGCATCAGGTTTTGGGGATGATTGTCGTCATCTTGCTTTTATCGAGTACCATTGTCGTCTATTTTGCAAATAGACTCTCTTTTCCGATTGTGACCCTATCCACAGAGATCGATAAAATCAGCCATTTGAATCTAGAGAGTAATGTGCGGGTTCCCTCTAGAATCAAGGAAATTGCCTTAATAGACAATTCGGTTGCGGCCATGCGGCTTGTCGTGCGCTCGTTTGCAAGGTATGTGCCTAAGGAAATTGTGAGAGATCTTTTCTTAAAAAAAGAGGAGATCGCCTTAGGAGGGGAGTTGAAAGAGGTGACGATTTTTTTCTCCGATGTCGAAGGGTTCACTTCCCTAGCAGAGAGCCAACCCATTGAGAGGATCATCCCCCTTTTAAGCGAATACTTTGCAGAGATGTCAAAAATCATCTTAAAAGCGCACGGGACAATAGATAAGTTTTTAGGCGATGGGATCATGGCGTTTTGGGGAGCGCCGATGCATTTTGCCGACCATGCCAAAAGGGCTTGCACATCCGCGCTAGCTTGCCAAGCGATGCTGCTCAAGCTGAATAAAAAACGGCAGGAGATGAACCTGCCTGAGTTTAAAACTCGCTTTGGCATCGGCACAGGCACTGTAATCGTAGGCAATATTGGGACCGAGGACAGGATGAATTACACCGTGATTGGAGATGCAGTCAACATTACCTCGCGCCTACAAGAGGTGGATAAGGTATACCACACCTCGATTATCATCAGCGAAGACACCTATAAGCAATTAGACGATGCATTTATTGTCCGCCCCTTAGATTTTGTCGCTGTGAAAGGCAAAAAGGAAAAGACCAAGATTTACGAATTGATCGGTAAAAGTGGGGGAGATGAGCAGTTGGGTGCCACAGGTGCACAAGTTCTCCTATGCAAAGCATTTACAGAAGCTTATGAGGCAATAGAGCAAGGCAGGTGGGAAAAGGCAGCTGAGCTGTTCACTGCCATTGCAGAGCAGTTTCCCGAGGACTACCCGACCCAAATGTATCTCAAACGGATTGCGGAAAAGCGCCTTTAGGCTAAGATGTTCACAAAAATAAAAGTTGGTAATCTATGTGGCAGAGAATAGGGCATTTAGTTCAACAGTCTAACGGCTGCAAAGCCCTTAAGACTTTATTTTCTCTTACTCTATGCATCCCTTCCGTCTTTTCTTTTGGCACTCTTTCTTCGACCACGACCCGCTCAGCAAGTGACCATCAGAGCGGATATGTCTCTGCTGTGGATTTCACCGGGAACTCTGAAAATAACACGGTGACACAGGTGGCCGGTACCTGGATTGCTCCTGCGCTTGAGGCCACAACAGATGCCAGCTATTGCTCGATTTGGATCGGGATGGATGGGTTCTTAAGCGATTCTATCGAACGGATTGGGACATCTCATAATTGGGTGGATGGGGTTCAGCAAAATTACGCCTGGTTTGAAATGTACCCGAATGGGCCTTGTGAAATGAGCAGTTTTCCGGTTGCAAACGGGGATGTCATCCGCGCGGAGATGATTTACCAGGGCGAGGATACTTTTAACTTAGTTCTTTCGAACCTTACCCAAAAAGTCTCGACGGTTCTTTCCTCCTCCTGCCAGGCCTTGAGAAGTTCTGCGGAGTGGATTGTAGAAGCTCCCCGCTCTGACCGTGTGGTCTCTCCTCTATCGGATTTTAAATCGATTGTTTTCAGCGACTGTTCTGCAGTGATTAATGGAGTCAGCGGCACCGTTAGCAACCCAGCGTGGCAGACAGATGAGATCACCATGGAAAGCTCTATCGGAGTTGAGGCTCGCCCCACAGATCTATCGGAAGATGGCAGCTCTTTCGAGGTGATTTGGCAATCTGAGTGATCAAAAGAAGGTGGAGAGGGGATCGACGTCGATGAAGAGGCGCACTTTTTTCTCTTTTTGCTCCTGGTTTTCCAATAGCTTCATCAGCTCTGTCATTTTTATCCCTTTAATGAGAAATTGAAATCGAAAGTCGCCTTTGATCTTGGTTTTGCCGCAGGGGATAACGGGGAGGATCTCGAAGTTAGGCGATAGGTTTTGCAGAAGGTAGTTGCGAAATGCCACGGCGCACCGCTCGACTCTTCCCGGCTCTTTGCCGCTAAAGACCATTTTCACAAGCCGTTTGAAGGGGGGATAGCCAAATAGCTGGCGCAGGGCGACTTCCTGATTGTAAAAGCCTACGTAATCTTGGTTTTTGGCAAGCTCAATCACGTTGTGCTCGGGTAGTTGTGTTTGAATGATGACCTCGCCTTTTAAAGCGCCTCTTCCCGATCTGCCAGCGACCTGTGTCAGCAGTTGAAACGTGGTTTCACTGGAGCGAAAGTCGGGGATTTGCAGGTTGCCGTCTGCGTTGAGGACACCGACGAGGGTGACCTGGGGAAAGTGCAATCCTTTGGCAATCATCTGTGTGCCGATGAGAACGTCCGCTTTCCCAGAGCGAAAGCTTTTAAACAAGCGGTCGTGACTTCCCTTATGCGTTGTGGTGTCGGCGTCTAGGCGCAATGTCCTGACTTCGGGAAAGATCGCGTGGAGCGCGCACTCGACCATCTCTGTTCCAGCGCCTTTGAATTTCAACGATCCTTCTGCATTGCAGTAAGGGCATTGGCGCGGAGGGGGATAAAGGCGGTAATTGCAAAGGTGGCAGGAAAGGACATTTTCGCCGAGGTGAAAGGTGAGGTTGGCATCGCACTCGGGACACTGTAAGAGGCGGGCGCAATGGGTGCACAGCTGGCAGGTGTGGTAGCCGCGGCGGTTTAAAAAGAGCAGAACCTGTTCGCCGATGGCAATGCGCTGTTTAATGGCTTCTAAAAGAGGGTGGGAAAAAAGAGTAAATCCTTTATTTTTAGCCATTTCTTCTTTCATGTCGATCAGGGTTACTTGAGGCAGATGGGCTCCATCTGCGCGACTCAAGAGGGTGCTGAGTTGATACTTGCCTTTTTGTGCATTGTAATAGCTTTCGATACTTGGGGTAGCGCTCCCCAAAATCACGGTTGCATTTGCAAATTTGCCGCGCATCACTGCAACGTCTCGGGCGTGATAGGCGGGGGCCTCATCGGACTGTTTATAGGAAGATTCATGCTCTTCGTCGACGATGATGAGCCCTAAATTCTGGATAGGGCAGAAAATGGCGGATCTAGCACCGATGGCAATCGATGCCTTTGCATCGCGGATCTGATGCCAGGCATCAAACCTATGCCCTTCAGAGAGTCTATGGTGCAAAATGGCGATCTTCTCTTGAAATCGGCTTTTGAGTTTTTCAATCATTTGCGAGGTGAGGGCAATCTCGGGGACCAGGAAAATCACCCCTTTTTTGAGCTTTAGGGCTTTTTCAATAGCTTGGAGGTAAACCTCTGTTTTTCCACTGCCTGTGATCCCATGGATCAATCTGACCTCAAAATGGCCCTTTTCTAAGCTCTGCTGAATTTTTTCAAGGGTTTCGGCTTGCTCGGGATTTAGGGTTTTGGCTTTTGTGGGGAAGTGCTCCTCATCGATTAAGATCGACCGGTCGATCTGTGTTTTTTGGCAGGAAAGGATTTTTTTTTTGACAAGAGCCTCGACAGTGCTGGGTCCTACTTTTGCTATCTCCAGGAGCTTGGAGAGCAGTATTCCCTTAGGCGATTGCATGATCGCATCAAGGACAAGGGCTTGAGCGGGATGGGTATTTCTCAATTCCTGACAAGCTTGGCAAAGAGCGTTCGAGCTGATGCATGGCTTGACAAAGAGCTGCTGCTTTTCCTTCACTTTGCCCCGCACTCCCGCCGGCAAAGCGTGTTTGAGCACTTTGCGAAGAGGGGTGCAGTAGTAAGAGGCAATCCATTTGCAAAGGTGGAAGATTTCCTCTGTGACAAGGGTCTTGTCGCAAAGAATCTCTAAGACCTCGACAAGCTTAGGAAAGGGGCTTGTCCTTTTCAACTTGACCACAGTCCCGAACCGGATCGATGTTCTTACCGGAACCTTAACGCGTGAGCCATAGAGGACCTTCCCTAAGAGTTCGTTTGGAATTTGGTAATCCAAGGGCTTGTCGAGGGCATCATCTAAAATCACCTCTGCAATGGAATCTATTTCTTGAGGATCTGGCATAGTGTTTTCCAAAGGTGCGCCTTATTCTCGATGGAGTGATACACAGATGCAGAGGATAGGGGTAGAAGCGGTATTTTATCCAAATAATACTCCGCTCTAGAAGGAATTGCAGTATATAAATCGCATGAGCTCTGTGCACTTTTCTAACCCTTCAGAGGCGATGATCAGGCGGAACTGGTTTTTTTGCAAAAACAGGTCCCACTGTTTTTTTTCTTTCGAGTTTTTGAGCTGTTAAGATTTTGGTTCTCACCTGATCCTTTTCGACCGCTTTAGCAAGAGCTTTTAAAAGTTCGAGGGTCGCAGGATCTGTTTGGCAGGCAAGGAAGATGACGTCCACATCCGCAATCTTTGCCTTCCAAGCATGGGAGATTCTTTGCGCTTGATCATCGTTTGGGATTTCATCGACGAGTTTGAACTCAGGGGCAATATGCTGGAGGGTTTGCTTGATTTGGCCAAAATCTATTGAGGAGCTCTTAGGTCTAAGAAGGTAAGGGAAGGGCCTGTTTCTGCGGGTTTTTTTTTGGCAGAACTTCTTTTAGAGGCAGAAGAGGGGGGTGGATCGGGGTTTATTGGAGTCTTAAAGGTAAAATGAGGTGTTTTTGGCTCAGCCTTGGCCTTGATGGAAGAGGGCGTTCTTTGGAAAAAGACCTTCTCTTCTGGAGTTGCAAAAAGCGTTTGTTTGGGGAGGAGGGGGTCTTTGATAAGTGAGGGTGTCTTGAATGAGGGCAGGGAGAGAATCAGGCATGGGAGAGTTCATTGAGCAAGCCTTTAAATTCTGAAATTTGAGCAAAGAAGCCGCGTCGATGATACTGATCGCACATTTTTTCTCCCAGCATTTCGAAGCCGCACGGGTGCATTTTGAGGAAAAATTGATAAAGATGCCGCTTTTGCATCAGAGCCTGGATCCCCTGGCGATTCTTAAGCAAGAACAAAAGCAGATTTTCATCATCTTTGCACGCTTCTATCAAAGGTTCAAGGGCAGCATAGATGTTTTGCAGGGCAGTTTCGCATCGCTTTTTGAAAGGCGTCTTTTTTTTAGAAATGGCAGAGAGGCTTTTTAACAGTGCCGTTTCAAAATTTTTTACCGCTATTTTGCAGTCGGCAAAGCTCTTCTTAAGAAAAAGACTATGCTCTTGCAGTTTGTTGAGATAGCCGGTTGCTGCTGCCCAATCATAGGGAAAAAAACGGGGCGGGCGGGTCAAGAGCCTATCGCATTTATCCTCTTGGATCGCCTTGCCGGGCTTGCATGATTTCAAAGAGCACAAATTGAATGAGGAGGG
>CAWCKK010000013.1:0-11451 GCA_963796135.1 uncultured Acidobacteriota bacterium
GATTGGGCTGCTCTTTGTCAACCTGCTGCACCCGGGCTCGGCGATTAACCCGGAGACCATCACAAGCACGGTCAATATCGCCGATGTGCAGAAGCACCTAGCGACACAGGAATCTACCCGGTTTACCGATCTGCTTTTGCAAATTGTCCCCTCTAACATCATAGATACCTTCGGCAAGGGGCAGATGCTTGGCCTCATCTTCTTTAGCTTGATTTTTGGGTACTGCATTTCCAAAATTGAGTCCCACACCTCTTCGATTCTTGGGATTTTGGCAAGGGGTGTTCAATGCGATGATCCAATTCACCCACGTCATCATGAAGTTTCTTCCCATTGGGGTCTTCTTGGTGGCCAAGGTGTTTGCAGAAGCCGGCTTTCAGTCGCTGCGCTCTTTGGGGATCTTCACATTGGCTGTTCTCCTTGGGCTTGCGACCTTTACCTTCGTGGCTCTTCCCTTACTTCTCAAATGCATTGGCAAAGTTCGCCCAGGCCGCCACTTTAGAGCGATGGGCCCTGCGCTAATCACCGCTTTTTCAACAAGCTCATCGTCGGCTTCCCTCCCTGTCACTATCGATTGCGTCGAAAAAAGAGCGGGTGTCTCCAATAAGATTTGCAGCCTTGTCATCCCCTTGGGGACATCGATCAACATGTCGGGCTCTGCTCTTTATGAATGCGTGGCGGCGATGTTTGTCGCGCAAGCCTATGGAATTGAGCTGACAGTGACAACCCAGTTCATCGTCGTCCTTCTTGCTCTGATCACATCGATCGGGGTTGCCGGAATCCCATCGGCCTCCCTTGTGGCAATCATCGCCATTCTCAAATCCCTCGGGCTTCCCATCGAAGGGATTGGCTTATTTATCGCTGTCGACAGGATTCTAGATATGTGCCGCACCACGGTGAATGTCTTTAGCGATAGTTGCTGTGCGATCTTAGTCGCTAGATCGGAAGGGGAGAAAAATGTGCTTTCTAAAGATGTGTTTGAATCTCCTTCTGCATGACCGCATACGCCCTTTCTTTGTCGACCTCCCTAGGAAACCAGATCTTTTCTTGCTCCAGAGCCTGTTCCAAAAACATCTCGTAGCCAAAAATCAGCGGACAACCCTTGGCTTTGGCCTTTAACAAAAACGGCGTTTCTTTTGGTACGTAGACGATATCCATGGCGATTGTCCCAGGTAAAATCCACGACGACTCAATCAGATCGCCCTCGGGAATGCAGTTGACGATGGCATCATAGCCCTCTGAGCAAACCTCCGGAAACAGCTCCCACCCACCACCCCTTCCATCGCAGACTAAAGCTAGATCGATCGCTTTTTGAGGTGAGCGATTGAGGATGGTGATTTTAGCTCCCCTGTCTCTGGCCTCCAAGGCAATGGCCTTAGCCGCCCCGCCGGCGCCGACAAAAACAAGGTGCCGCCCTTTGACTTTTTGCTTTTTTTCAAGAGCGTTCAGCGCCCCTATACCGTCGGTGTTGTAGCCAAGGCGGGTGCGGTTGACGACGTCAATGGTGTTGCAGGCACCTACCCTTTTGACCTGCAACGAGGATTGAGTCAATTGAGGCAGAATCGCCTCCTTGTGGGGCATGGTGATGCTAAATCCCTTAAACGGCAAACGGCAAGCCTTGGCAAAAAAAGCTGGGATTTCCTCTTTTTTGACGAGCATCTTGATGTAAACCGCATTGATGTTACCCCCTTCAAAGACAGCGTTGTGGACAAAGTGGCCCATGCTTTTATCAACTGGATCGCCGATTAGACAAAATACTTGAGTTTTAGGATTGAGCTTAGGAAAGCGGTAGGTTGTCCGAAGCTCTCTTGCTGTCAGCTGGCCTTCTGCTGTCGTGTGCTCTTTGCCAAGCGGGGCGTAGGTGAGAAAAGCACCAGCGACAGGGGCAAGAATGCGCGTCGGCTGCCCGTGAGAACCCATCGCAATGGCGATGATCTTATCGCTGCGGCTGTGAGATTGGGTAAATTCAAGAACCTTGAGCGCATCTAAGCTAGAGTGAGCTGTGACGGCGATTTTATAGATGTGGGCATGGGGAGTTTTAACCTGTTTGTAAACCTCTTCTAAATCCTCGGGGGTTCCTGTAAAATCGTGATAGGAGCTTACAAAAGCAACCTGGGGATAGCGGTGAAAAAGCTGCTGTCTAAATGCAAGGGGAACATCGAACTCCAAATCGACATAGGAAGCTCCGAGACCACAGAGGGATTCCAATAAGAGCAAACGCCGCTTTTCCTCCCCTTGGAAGCGGCCTCCTTGATCTTTTCGGCGCAAGGTCAGCATGACGGGGTGGCCGCAGTGGCTAATGAAGCTCTTAAGCTCTTGCAAGTTAATGGATTGCAAAAAATCTAGGCGCAATTCAAGTCCGTCGACCCCCTCGAGAATATCCCCTTTATCAGGAAGAGTAGGTCCCGCAAGGACTCCAAAAAGAAGCGCACCCATGAACAACCTCTAGAATTCCAGGATCTTGTAGAAAAATTTGACAAATTATCTTATGCCATGATAACATAAAAGTATTAAACTGAAGGTAAATTTCGTTTTTTTATGAACATGCAAGCCAACGCCACATCTGAGGCAGTCCTAAAAGAGCCTTGCTGTTCTTATCCTTATCTTCTCTATTTCTATTTTAGCGCCTAAAAGCGCTAATATAAAATCAAACCCTTACATCTAAACGTTTCCTTATCTCACACTCCGACAGAGTTGTCGTTGAAGTGTAAAATTTATTAAATTAAGGTAAAAAAAACAATGTTAATTAAATTAAAGTGTCATGCAAAATCCGAAAACCTGGCCCTATTGAGGTCCAAGTTAGACTCTCACGGGCTGCACCACTGCCTGTGCCCGGAGAGCAACGATGTGATCGTGGGCTCAGACCGCCCCCTTTCCGACCAATTGATTGAGGATCTCAACGCTTTAGACTGCGTTTCGGAGATGGTTGCCATTCCCACCCCGTGGAAGCTGGCCTCCAAAGCCTATAGAGAAGGGAAAAGCCAAATCAACGTTAAAGGTGTGGTGATCGGCGGGCCCCAGGTGATCCTGATGGCAGGCCCTTGCGCCATTGAAAGTCAAGAGCAGCTGAGCTCGATTGCACAGCAGCTATCGGAGTCCAAGGTGAAGGTGCTGCGGGCCTCTGCTTACAAGCCCCGCACCTCTCCCTACAGCTTTCAGGGGATGGGGGTCGAAGGGCTCAAAATCCACCAGAGGCTCCAAAAAGAGCACGGGATGTTGATCGAAACAGAGGTGATGGACGTGCGCGATGTGGCTCTTGTTGCCGAATATGTCGATATCCTCCGCATCGGCGCTAGGAATATGCAGAACTTCAACTTGCTCAAAGAAGTGGGTAAGTGCGGCAAACCGGTCATCTTAAAAAGGGGAACCTCGGCAACGGTGGAAGAATGGCTCATGAGTGCAGAGTACATCATGGCTCACGGCAACCCCGAGGTGATTTTGTGCGAAAGAGGGATCCGCACCTTTGAAAATTCAACCCGGAGCACTTTAGATTTAAGCAGCGTTGCTGTAGCGCGCCAGATGACGCACCTGCCGATCATCGTCGATCCTAGCCATGCCGCTGGGCGCAAGGATATCATCCCGGCTCTATCTAAAGCAGCAGTAGCTGTTGGAGCAGATGGCCTTTTAATCGAGGTCCACCATTTGCCAAAAGAGGCTAAATGCGACGGGAAGCAAGCGTTGCTGCCTCAAGAGCTGCTCGAGCTATCCCAAGAACTCGACAGAATCGCGCAAGCCATGGGGAGGTCGTTATGACCCTTGAGCAATTGCGCAATGCCGTCGATCAGATCAATGGGGAGATCATCGCCCTTTTTTCCAAACGCCTCAAAATGACCCAATTGATTGCTAAAGTTAAAAAAGAAACCGGGCTGCCTGTGGACGACCTCCAAAGGGAAGAGGAGCAAAGGGGGTTGCTGCGAAAACTGGCGCAGGATCAGGATATCAGCCCTGCTATTGTGGAAGAGATGTTCGAGATTTTTGTCGATTATTCTAAGCTCAGGATGAAAATGGAGATGAGTTGCAAGAAGGAGAGGCAATGAGCTTGCCGCATCAAATAGGGATCATTGGGTTGGGGCTCATCGGGGGCTCGATTGCCAAAGCCTTGAAAAAGCATGTTCCCAATGTGGTTATTGGTTCTTTGGAAAGGGAGTGCGGCGATCTACAAGCAGCTGTTAAAAGCGGTGTGGTCGACACTCTGTTTAGCTCTTGGGAAGAATTGATCGGTTGGAGCCAGCTGATCATTTTGGCCTCACCCCTTTCCACCCTTTCCCTTTGCGCCTGGGAAATTGCCAAGAGATGTCCGGAGAGGAAAAACCTCATCGTCATCGACGTTGGCAGCGTCAAGAAGGCTGTATTCCCCTGCTTTGAAACCTGGACCCAAGGCCCTTTAGAATTTTTAAGCACCCATCCGATGGCAGGCAAAGAAAAGTGGGGATTTGAAAACAGCGATGCCGACCTTTTTCAGGAGCGCTGCTGGATTTTATCCCCCCACAGCAAAAATAAAGACAGCACTCTTGAAATGATCTCAAGGCTAGTTTGCGCCCTTGGTGGCCAGCCTACTGCGATCGACCCCAAAGAGCACGATGAGCAGGTGGCCTTGATCTCCCATTTTCCCGCATTGCTCTCTTGCCTTTTGCTAAAATTTGTCGAGACAAAAAACAAAGAGAGTTTAAAACTGGCAGGACCGGGATTTCAATCGATGACCCGCCTTAGCCACGACAACCCACAGATGCAAAAAGAGATCGCCACTTTTAATCGCGATGAATTGCGTAAGCTGCTGAAGCTGTTTTTAGAATTTATTCGGGAGGAAAACCCATGACAAATGATTCCAGAGTCTCTGCAACAGTTGCCATCCACTCCATGGCAGTTGAAAAAAGAGCCCGCGGGGAAACCGTCTACAACTTTGCCGCAGGCGACCCGATTTTGCCCTCCCACCCCAAAGTCGTTCAAGCTGTCGAAGAGGCGATCCGAACTCAGATGATCCTCTATCCCCCCGTGGCAGGGCTCCCAGAACTTGTTTCCCTCTGCTGCCGATGGATGAATGAGCAGCACCTGTGCACCTACACGGAAAAAAACGCCCTTGTCACAGCAGGCGGAAAGTTTGTCCTTTTTGCAGCGATGCTGCATCTTTTAAAGGAAGGAGATGAGGTCTTGATCCCCGCTCCTTATTGGGTCTCCTATCCCCAAATAGCTAAGCTGTTTAAAGCCACCCCCATCTTTTTGCAAACGTTGGAAAACAACAAATGGAAGCTCACGCCGCAGGTTTTAAAACAGCACATCACAGCCCGCTCCAAAATGTTGATCTTAAATAACGCCGGCAACCCGACAGGGGTGCTCTACACCAAAGAAGAGCTCCAAGAACTGCTTGAAATGGCCTCTAAACACGGTATTTTTGTCATCTCCGATGAAGTTTATAGCCAGATCGTCTACGATGCAAATGCGTTTATCTCTTGTGGCCCCCTTTCCGACGATGTCCTAGTTGTCCAGAGCTGCTCGAAGAACTTTGCCATGACCGGTTGGCGGGTCGGGTTTGCCTTTGGGCCTGAAAAACTCATCGCTTCCCTCACTGCCCTGCAGAGCCATTCGACAACAGGTCCATCGATCGTCAGTCAATGGGCGGCAATTGCAGCCTTTAAAAACCAGGCTGAGATTTCCCGAGGCGTGAAAGATGCGATGCGAGAAAGAAGAGATGTGTTTTTTGAGACGTTCAATGCCCTTTTTAGCTGCCGCCTAGAAAAGCCCTCGAGCGCTCTCTACGCATTTATCCCCCTTTCGATCTTCGGCACAAGCGCTAGCTCTTCTGCCTTTTGCAAGGAGGTGATGCAAAAGGCCAATGTGGCCTGTGTTCCGGGCGATGCCTTCGGAAAAGAAGGGTATGTGAGAATGGCTTTTTGTGAAGAAAAAAAGATGCTGCGCCAGGGACTACAAGCCCTGCACAAGGCAGTGACACCATGAAAACCATCGCCACCGCGATCCAACCCCAAGAAAAGCGGGTAGAAACCCTCATCTGCTCAGGGTTCCTCTTAAGCGAGGGGATTGCAAAACCGCTTAGACAAATGGGAAACCGCTTTGCCCTGTTTTGCGATCACAATGTCGCCATCCATTTGGGTCAGAGATTCCAAGAGCATTTGGAGCATCTGGGCCTTTGCTGCTCTCTCTTTACTTTTTCCCCAGGGGAGCAAGAAAAAAGCCGAGAGACCAAGGCCGCCTTAGAAGATCTGCTGCTTGGGCAAAAATATGGCAAAGACACCTGCATGATCGCTCTTGGCGGCGGGGTCACAACCGATCTCATCGGCTTTTTGGCCTCAACCTACTGCAGAGGGGTTCCTCTGATCTGCATTCCCACAACCCTGCTCGGCATGGTCGATGCGGCAATCGGTGGAAAAACAGGGGTCAATACCCCGCTTGGCAAGAACCTCATCGGCGCCTTTTACCCCGCCCAAAAGATCCTGATCGACCCTTCAACCCTCTCTTGCCTACCCCGCTCTGAATGGGTCAACGGCACAGCTGAGGTCATCAAATACGCCCTCATCAATTCAAAAGAGCTGTTTGAGAACTTGAAACACTGGAGGATAGACGACCCTGACTACATCGAAAAGATCATCGCCCAATCCATTTCCATTAAGTCAAAGGTTGTCGAAGAGGATTTTGAAGAAAAAAAAGGGCTGCGGCATATCTTAAACTTTGGGCACACCATCGCCCACGCAATCGAGCTTCTAGAAGAATATCAATTACCCCACGGCCAAGCGGTGGCTCTGGGGATGCTCATCGAGAGCTTTTTAAGTGTGAAAATGGGGCTTTTGTCTAAGGAAAGCTTCGATGCCATCGAAGCCCTGATCCGCTCTTTCCCGTTTACCTTGAGAATCCAGCCTCGGATCACTGCGCACCGTTTACGCGATGCCCTTGCCTTGGATAAAAAAACCTTGGGGGGCGTCCCCCGCTTTGCCTTGTTAGAGGAGATAGGCAGATGCTGCTCTTTTGACGGCAAATACTGCACCGCTGTACCGGAAGAGATTCTCCAAGAGGCGATCAATTGGATGCTAACCTTCCAGGAAAAAAGATGACAAAATTTCGCATTCACCCAAGTTCTGTAAAAGGAACCATTGCCATTCCCCCTTCTAAATCGCACACCCTGCGCGCCATTTTATTTGCTGCCATAGCCCATGGCAACTCGGAGATCCGCCAGTTTCTCCACTCCCCAGATGCAACAGCGATGATTGAAGCCATGCGTGCCTTTGGAGCTAAAATCCAGGTCACAGCAGACACCCTGCGCGTCAACGGCCTGAAGGGGAAGCTCAAATCTGCTGAAGATGTGATCGATGCCGGCAACTCTGGACAAGTGCTGCGCTTTGTGGGAGCTCTTGCAGCCCTGTCGCCTGCCTACACCATCATCACAGGAGATCACTCGATCCGCCACAACCGCCCTGTCAAGCCCCTGCTCGATGCCCTTTCCCAATTAGGAGCGCTGGCGGTATCTGCCCGCTTGGACGATTGCGCCCCCATCATCATCCGCGGTCCGATGCAGTCGGGTAAAGCCCGCCTTTTAGGGGAGGATTCCCAGCCGGTCTCTGGAATGCTGATCGCCGCCTCCCTGTTGCAAGGGGCAAGCACCCTTGAGGTGATCAATCCGGGTGAAACGCCCTGGATCGATTTGACCCTCTTTTGGCTGAAGAAATTTGGCATTGCGATCACCCATGAAAACTATGAGCGCTATTTCATCCCAGGCAACGGAAAAATCGAGGGGTTTAAGACGACAATTCCTGGGGATTTCAGCTCTGCTGCCTTCCCTATCGCAGCTGCCCTCATTACCCAATCAGAGCTCACCCTTGCCAATATCGACATGAGCGATTGCCAAGGAGATAAAAAGCTCATCTTAACTTTGCAAAAAATGGGGGCCGACATCGAAATCGACGACAAAAAGAAAACCCTCCACGTTCGCAAATCCCCTCCCTTGCGCGGCATGCAGATCGATATCAACGACTTCATCGATGCCATCCCCATTCTATCTGTCATCGCTTGTTATTGCCAGGGCCCTACAGAAATTGTCAACGCCGCTATCGCCCGAAAAAAAGAGTCGGACCGCATCCATGCAATAGCCACAGAACTTAAAAAAATGGGCGGCGATCTCAAAGAAAAGCCAGAAGGCCTTGTGATCAACCCCTCCCCTCTTCATGGAGCTCAAGTCGATGCCTGGCGCGATCACCGCATTGGGATGTCCCTTGCCATCGCAGCTCTTGGAGCTAAAGGAGAGACAATTATCGACGGCGTTGAGTGCATCGCAAAAACCTACCCTGGGTTTGACCATGACCTCCGCTCCATCGGCTGCGCAATTGAGGCCATTTAAATGAATTGGATTTTTTTTGGCTTTAAAAACTGCGGCAAAACCACCCTTGCAAAACGGATCGCAAAGACGCTCCACCGCCCCTTTGTCGATACCGATCGATGCGTGGAGCAGTTACATTATGCCCAAACAGGGGTGCAGAGGACATGCCGGCAAATTTTTAGCCTCATCGGCCAAGAGGAATTTCGGAAGTTAGAGACGCAGGTGCTAGAGGAGCTCAAAACCGCTCAAAACACCCTCATCGCCCTTGGCGGCGGGTACATTTTAGACCCTAACCGCGCTTCTGCACTTGCAGAATTAGGCCAGCTGGTTTATCTCAAAGCCAGCAAGAGCACTTTGAAACACAGAACCTTAAGAGGCAAGCCTCCTGCATTTTTAGACCCCTTGGATTTAGAAGGCTCCTTTGAAGCAGTCTATGAAGAGAGGCTGCCCCTGTACGAAAAGATCTGCGCCCTTGCTATTGATTTGAACAATAAGACACAACATCAGATCGTTCAAGAGCTGTGCGCGCTCATTGCAAAAGTGGAGGCAACCCATGGCAAGTAATTCATCTGGCTCCTTGTTTCGCATCACGACGTGGGGAGAATCCCATGGCAAAGCCATCGGCGTTGTCATCGATGGATGCCCTGCCGGTTTACCTCTGAGAGACGATGAGATCAACGCAGAGCTAAAATTGCGCCAGGGAGGCAGGAACCCTTACGTCACTCCCCGCTCTGAAAAAGATGAGGCGCACATCTACTCGGGGGTTTTCGAAGGCAAAACGACAGGGGCTCCCATCTCGATTCTCATTTTCAATCAAGACGCCGACTCGAGCAAATACGAACCGATTAAAGATCTGCTCCGCCCAGGCCATGCCAACTTCACCTACTTAGAAAAATACGGCATCTTCGACTATAGAGGCGGAGGGCGTTCATCGGCAAGGGAAACAGCCTGCCGGGTCGCAGCCGGGGCTGTTGCCAAAAAATTGCTAGCTCACTTTGGCATCGAGGTGATCGCCTACATCAAAGAGATCGACGGGATTGCGATGCCCGATCCCAAAGACCCCTCTCCCCTTGAACTTCGCAAAGCTATCTGGGCAAGCCCCCTCTTCTGCCCCGATCCAAGCACGACAGTCCAGATCGTCCAAGCCCTAGAAAAAGCCAAAGAAGAGGGAGATTCCCTAGGCGGCATCATCGAGTTCATCGCATTTAACACCCCCATCGGCCTAGGCGATCCGGTGTATGAAAAGCTCGAGGCCAACCTAGCAAAAGCCATGCTCTCGATCCCTGCGACAAAAGGCTTTGAGATCGGCTCTGGATTTGCCGCCTCCCGCATGAAAGGCTCTGAACATAACGACACCTTTATCGTCGACAATGCAGGAAATGTCACCACAGCTACAAACTTTGCCGGAGGCACCCTCGGCGGAATCAGCACAGGGCTTCCCCTTACCGCAAGGGTCGCCTTTAAACCGACATCGAGCATCCATAAACCCCAAAAAACCCTCAACTTGCAAGGAGAAGAAAAAGAATTCAAGCTCCCCGCAGGCTCCCGCCATGACCCCTGCGTCACCATCCGCGCCGTGCCCATTGTCGAGGCCATGGCCGCCCTTGTGCTGGCCGACGCCTACCTGATGAGCCGCATCTCCAAAATCGACTAACCTTTATTAAAAATATTTTTTCTCTATACTTTTAATAACCCAATCTTCTAAAATCGTTTACGACGTAATTTTCTGGAGTAAACAAGATGAACGTATTGCCCACCCTTGTGGCTTCAGCCCTGTTGCCCTACGCCCCTTCAAGTCTTATTTTTCAATCCAGCCAAGAGGTAAAAGTAGCCTGCACACAGTTTGAAACCTCTGCGGATATTGCGATCGATCATTTTGTTCAGTTGAGCAAAAAAGGCGACTATACAGCGGCTTATCAGGCTTGGTCCGATTTACTTTTTCGCTACTTTTCATTCCAGTTGGAGCTTGACAAAACAGAGGGACTCTCTGCTAACAACCTGGTCAAAGCCTCAGCCGATAAAAAGGGAGAAGAACTAAAAAAAGCATTCCAGCAAAAACTATTATCTAGCCCAGAATTGCTTGGCGCCTTCTTGCAGAATGCAGCAGCAGCTTCTAAATTAACCCCTCAGCAACGGCTCTTCACACGAGATATCCTCAAAGAATACCAGTTGATGAATCTGAAGAAAAACCCCAAATTGATAAAGGCTTACAAACGCTATCCTTAGAAAAAACAGAATCCTTCTGTAAGTCTCAGGGGGTGTTTCCTCCCATTGCTACAGAAACGCTTTCTGAACTCAATGTCCTTACAGCCAACATTGCCTGCTTTCCCGGTAAACTTACCTACATGTATGGAGGTGTGGCTCCGTGGAAAGAGCGGATCGATGGACTCATCGACACCTTCCGCGTAGCCAACGCTCAAATCCTCTGCCTGCAAGAGGTGTGGGACCCAGAGGCCATGAGAGCGTTTGCAGACCGTTTAAAAAATGACTACGCTTTTTTTGTCTATGATTGCGGGGATCCCGCCGGCACCATTCAAGTCAATAAAATGGGGTATAGCAGCGGACTGTTTCTGGCTAGCAAATTGCCTTTAGATACCGTTGCATTCACTCGATTCCCCCGAAGTGTCCCAGAGGGCTCCAACCGAGGCATGCTCGCTATCACCTGTCCTGTCGGTCAAACCCACTTTACCCTCATTAATACACACTTACAGCATGGCGATAGCAGGCAAATGGATCTCATGCACCAAGTTCGGAAGGAGCAATTGCTTTTGTGTTACGCTACCCTACAAGATCAGATTTCCAAAGCACCTCCCACTCAGTCTTGGGGGTGTCTCGTAGGAGATTTCAATATCGATGCCAACAGTGAGGAGTTTTTAGAAAGCGGTCTTTCTCGACTTTTCTCTGTCCCCTATGCAAAACAACTATCCTCTGAAAAAGATACCTGGACCGATTATTTTAATGACCTTGTCAACACGCCTATAGATCAAAGGGCAGAAATTAAACCCGTTAGCGAATTAATCGATTATTGTGTTGCCCCAGCTCTTTCTCTTTGCCCTGTTGCCCCTGAGCAAAAACTCATCCTTCTTTATGACATATTAAAACCCACACAAGCGCTATCCGATCATCAGGGTTTA
>CAWCKK010000014.1:0-52603 GCA_963796135.1 uncultured Acidobacteriota bacterium
TATGTTGTCTGCTGAGGATGGGGTTTCGGGGAGAGGGGGGAGGGGGAGGGGGGAGGGGGGAGGGGGGGGGGGGGGGGGGAGGGGAGAGGGGAGAGGGTTTAGGGTTTAGGTGGGGATAGGGGGAGGGGGGAGGGGGGAGGGGGAGGGGAGGGGGAGGGGGGAGGGGGGGGGGGGAGGGAGGGAGGGGAGAGGGGAGGGGAGAGGGGAGAGGGGGGGAGAGGGGGGAGGGGGAGAGGGGGAGGGAGGGAGGGAAGGGGAGGGAGGGGGGAGGGGAGGGGAGAGGGGGGGAGGGGAGAGGGGAGGGGGGGGGGAGAGGGGGAGGGAAGGGAGAGGGAGAGGGAAGGGGAGAGGGGGAAGGGGGGAGGGGGGAGGGAGGGAGGGAGGGAGGGGGGAGGGGGGAGGGGGGAGGGGGGAGGGGGGAGGGGGGAGGGGGAGGGGAGAGGGGGGAGGGGAGAGGGGAGAGGGGAGAGGGGGAGGGGAGGGGAGGGGGGAGGGGGGAGGGGGAGGAGGGGGGAGGGGAGGGGGGGGGAGGGGAGGGGGGAGGGGGGGGAGGGGGAAGGGGGAGAGGGGAGAGGGGACATTGGAGACCTCAATCGATCAACAAGTGTGTTCCCTTAGGGATTACACCTTTGACTCCTCCTATCCGACCCGAGCTGCCCGCTGATGGCGCATCCTCCTCACCCGGGAAGGACCCTTAAAAATGACAAAAAGCAGCCATGCCACAAGCTTCTGCCCCCTGAGAGGGCTGTATGTGCCCTACCTGCCAAAAGTTTACCCTCGCTACCTCCACCACCTCTTCAAAGCCAATGAAATGACAGGGATGACCCTGGCTACCATTCACAACCTCTACGCGATGATCGAGCGCATGCGCAGCTACAGAGAAAAAATCATGAAAGATGAAATTTGATTAACGATAAGAATTCTCTTTAGTGGATAGAGTACCTCCCCAAACTTTAAAGAGGAAAAGACAATGGGTAGACTTACACTTCTGCTTCTGATCTTCAGTGCAACTTTATCGGCAAACCCAAAAATTATCATCGGGGCATCGCCTGGGAGGCACAGGATCTGGAAAATCGACGATGCCAAAGGAAAAATCATCGAGACATTCAAAGATAGAGCTGTATTGATCCACGAAGATATTACTACAAGGATCTGTCCCACTTGGGAAAGAGGAGAGAGCTTGCCAAAACTTCGATCACCCACATTGTGCAATCGACTTTGAACTTCTCCACCAGCACCTCCTTGCCCTCAAAGAGAATCAGAAGATAGAGGTTCCGATTTATAGCTTCTACCACCATACCCGAGAAACTGACCACACAGTTGAGCGCTGCGGACATCCTGATCGTCGAGGGAATCCTCCTTCTTTTCCATCCCCCAGATCCGAGAGCTATGCACCCTCAAGGTTTTTGTGGAGGCAGAAGACGACCTTAGACTCTTAAGGCGGATTGAGCGCGATACGAAGAAAGAGGACGCGATCTTCACAGCATCCGCGATCAATACATCGCCACAGTCAAACCGATGCACGACGCCTTTGTAGAACCGAGCAAGCGCTATGCCGATATGCTTAACCCCATCATCAAACGCAACGACAATGGGGTGAGCCTCCTCATCTCGGCAATAAAAAGGGAGCTTGGTACCACCTAGCTAATTAACACCCACCTGTTCTTGGGTCTTTGCCGCCTCTTGCGCCTGCCTGTTGTAGCAATGGAAGCAAACTGGGAAATACTTTTCCCTCTAGCTCCCAGCTGAGACAGCGGGGCCATCGAATGCGGCAACCCCATTGACATGCTTGAGATTGGCCACCGATTTCTTGTTGGAGTAGTGGCAGGTAGCCTTCACCTCTTCAATAGAATCGGCAAGCTCCATCAACCTTAAAGAACCCTCAAATAGATGCGTGCGAAAATCGGTGCGCAGCCCATAGCAAATCACAGGGATATCTTTGACAAGTGTGATCTTCCTCAAACTTTCGATGTGAAACCCCGAGAGGAATTGGGCCTCCGTCCACCAAGATGCAGCTCACCCCTTCCCAATCCCTATCGAGCAACTGGGTATCCGCACCGACCAGCACATCCGCTGGCATCTCAAGCCCCGAGCGCGACTTAATCCTCTCCCTGCCAAAGCGCACATCCATCTCAGGCTTTAAGAGCAATACTCTTTTTCCCTGCTGCCGGTAGTTGTGCGCAACTGCCAGCAGATTGAGCGTTTTTGCACTTCCAACTGTCCCATAGCGAAAATAGAGCTTAGCCATCTTGTCCCCCTCTAAAGATCGTATTTCAATCGAGGCAGATCATGCTTGGCAACCGCATTTTTCACAAGTCCGACGCCTCTCTTTGCGAGGAAGTCAATAGTTTAAGCATTAACCCTCAAGAGGCTGTGAAATTGCTCTGCACCAATGACCCAGTCTTTTTAATGTTAGCGTTTTTAGAATTTGGACTTGTGTGTAAGGATCAGGACCTTAACCGACGTCCATTAAAAGTTTTATTTTCTCACACCCTCGTCCTCGCTTTCCTCATCTTCCTCCTGAATAATGATGTCTTCATCGATCTCACCTGTGTCATCCGTGTCTTCAGCGACACTCTCTTCTTGGGCTGGGGAGACGTTGCCTGCCATGAAATTGCCGCATAGATCGAGGTTGTGAAAAGGAGCAAAAAAATAGCCATCATAGAGCCTCCTTCAAAATTGCAGATCCATTCTATGCTCTCAAAGCAAACTGTTTGTTGTCAACGCAACTGGGCTTTGGACCCAGGGCCGCTTTAGAAAGTGGACGTGTGTGTAAGGATCAGCCCTCCAAAGCCCAGTTCAATATTCCATTGTTATTAAATTATTAATTAAATATATTAAGTTTATATCTTAGATAATCTGGACTTGTATCCATTGCTCGGTAGCACCTTCACCTCTATAGGTGAAATCAGTTCCCTCCAATGGATACAAGTCCAGTAATGCGGGAGTAGTTATGACCTCAAAGTTACAAGAATGGATCCCTACCGCCCGAGAAGGAAAAACAAGGGGATCCAAGCGCAAAAAATGGCTCTCCACGACATCAAGCATAGACTGAGCTCCGATGTGGGCAGCCTCCTTGTTTTGATCAAAGAGGGACAGCAAGAGCAGATAGCTACCGCGCAGCAAAAAGCAAAGAACGACTTCATCAAGCACAGTTCAGAAATGCAGAAGATCGCCCAAAAAATGGGTGAACATTACGTTAAGCTGGTCAGAGACTATTTAAATAGCGTCGATGAGATTGTACATGCTAGATCCGCGTGGATCGATGATGCCAAAATCCGCCATTGCCACAGCATGTCGGAAAAGTTAGACAAAGAGATCTCGGCGGCTTGAAAGACTACAGGAGGTGGTCAGAGCAATGTGTAGGTCGGGATAGCAGAAGGTGTACCCTGTTTCTATGAGTTTTTGAGGTTTGACCTTTTGCGAGGCAAGCAGAAGCTCTTTGCCCATCTCCCCCATCACAAGGCGAACAAGGAAAGCAGGAAGATGGCAAAAGGCAGAGACCTTTAACTTCTTTGCGAGTAGAAAGATAAACTCCTCCTGTGTCACCGGATTGGGGGCAACTAAATTTACAGCTCCTTGGATGGTCTGATCATTTAGGCAGTGGTAAATGCTATAGGTGAGATCGTCGATGCTAATCCAGCTCAAGCTCTGCTTTCCAGAACCGATCTTGCCTGCCAATCTAAAGCGCGATAGCCCCAGCATTTTAAGCAGCATTCCCCCCTTTGCCCCCAAAACGGCGCCAAAGCGGGTGTGGACAACTCGCACTCCTCTTTTTTGCACGGCTTGAGTGGCGGCTTCCCATTGCTTGCATAAATCCGCTAGAAACCCTTTTCCAGCAGGGCTATCCTCGGTGAGCTCTTCAGATCCTCTATCGCCATAATAGCCGGTAGCAGAAGCGCAGATCATCACATTAGGGGGCCTTTCAAGTCGGGATAAGATCTGGGAAAGAATCCAAGTGTCGCGACAGCGGCTTAAAAAAAGCAGCTTCTTGTAATTGGCCGTCCATCTATGGTCGGCAATGCCGGCGCCGGCAAGATGAATGATGACATCAAAGCCCTCGAATTCCTCTTGCTTGAACTCGGCTTTTGAAGGGTTCCAAACAATCGAATCCGCAGAAGGGTCCTTTGCGCCGCGCACAAGGCGGATGACGCTGTGGCCTGCCGATTGCAAAAAGGTTCTCAAGCTAGATCCGATGAATCCGGATGCACCAGTGAGCAAAATTCTTAAAGGGTTTTTGGGGTAGCGATTGCAAACCCGCAGATCTTGAGCGCTAAGGTTGTTAGAGCGATGCATCATTTCTGAGTTAAAAATTCAACAAAAGATCAGCGCTTCCTCCCAGTCCTTCAAGACTGGGTTTCTGCGCTGTCTATTAGGAAGAAAATAGGATTATCATTTTCCTTTTTTGCAGCAATCTGTGCTACAGCACATGTGCTTGCAGCGCGGAATCAACCGCAGCGACCACAGCCCTGATAAGCCGACAACTGAATAGACAAACCGACTCCACCACGTCGTGTTCCCCCCAAAGAGCCAGGCGACGAGGTCAAACTGGAAAAATCCCCAAAGACCCCAGTTCAGCGCTCCGATAATAACAAGAAAAAAGGCAAGCATACTTAAAAACTTCATTTTGATCCTCCTGGATAACTTAAAAGAAACCAACTCAAGGGGGCACCCCCCAAAGTTTAATCACTCCTACTACTCATCATAGAAAAAACAAACACAATTGTCATTTGTTTTTTTTTAACTGGACTTATGCTCTAGTTAAGGATTATATTCCTTTCCTTAATTAGTTTTCGTGAGGTACCCATTGACGCCGTTCAGCGAAGAGGATCTACTTAAACTCGCAAAACTTTGCAGGATTGAGTGCCAAGAGGAAGAAAGGCCGGCTTTGCTTTTGCAGATTGCCGATGTCTTGGGTTATGTCAAACAGCTGGATCAGATCGACACACAAGGGGTCGAACCTTGTGATCGAGTTTTAAAGACACTCAGCAATGTCATGCGGGAAGATGCCATCGGCAAGGTGCTCCCGAGGGAAGAGTTCCTCTCTAACGCCCCTTCTCATACAGGAGGCATGATTCGCGTCCCCCCTGTGATCAAATCGTCAAATCCCCCTTGAGAAAAAATGAACATGCACCATCTCTCAGCCCGAGCTCTTCGCGAACATTTCTGCAGATCGGAACTTTCTGCTGAAACCATTGTCGAGACGACCTTAAAGCGGATCGAACGCTACGATTCCGAGGTGGGCGCTTTTTTAAGCGTGCTCTCTGAAAGAGCAAGGGAAAAGGCGAGAATCCTCGACAAAAAAAGAAAAGAGGGTTTGCCTTTGGGCAAGCTAGCCGGCGTTCCCGTTGCCATCAAGGACAACATCCACATCCATGGAGAACTGACGACATGCGCCTCTAAATTTCTACAGAATTGGCGCGCTGTCTTCGACTCGACTGTTGTCAGGCTCCTAGAAGCAGAAGACGCTCTCATCATCGGCAAGACCAACCTCGATGAATTTGCGATGGGCTCTTCAACGGAAAACTCAGCGTATCAGTTGACCAAAAATCCCTGGGATCTCTCCTGCTCTCCCGGGGGATCTTCCGGGGGCTCTGCGGCAGCTGTCGCGGCCCGATTCTGCCCGATTGCCTTAGGCAGCGATACGGGGGGATCGATTCGCCAGCCGGCTGCTTTTTGCGGGGTCACAGGCTTCAAACCCACCTACGGAAGGGTATCGCGCTATGGCCTTGTCGCTTTTGCCTCCTCTTTAGATCAAATCGGACCGATCACACAAAATGTTTCAGACGCCGCTCTTGCGATGGAGGTATTAGGTCAAAACTGCTCCTTTGATGCGACCAGCTTGCCCATTGCCGGAGGGCAGTACCTGAACCAAATCGACCTTGAGATCCAAGGAACCACCATCGGGATTCCCTCTAACATCTTTGAAAATTTAAACAGCGGTGTCAAAAGCTGCTTCCAAGAGGCAATCGATACCTTTAAAGCCCAAGGGGCAAAAGTGGTCGATGTCGATCTGGACCTGCTCAGGTATTCTGTGGCCGTCTATTACATCCTAGCCACGGCGGAGGCATCGACAAACTTAGCCCGGTTCGACGGGATACGGTATGGAAAGCGATCGGCAAGGGCGGTCACCTTAGATGAGGTCTACGATTTTTCTAAACAAGAGGGGTTTGGCCCCGAGGTTAAAAAGAGGATCTTGTTGGGAACCTACGTCTTGTCCTCTGGATACAAAGATGCCTTTTACAAAAAAGCGCAAAAAGTCCGCACGCTCATGATCGAACAGTTCCAAAAAGCCTATGAAAAATGCCAGATCATCGCGATGCCAACCTCCCCTACCTCCGCATTTTCTTTAGGGGCCATTCAAGATCCGATCGAAATGTACCTACAGGACATCTTCACCATCTCTGCAAACTTAGCCGGACTGCCGGCAATCAGCATCCCTTGCGGGTTTGGCCAAGAGGGCAGGCCTATTGGTCTACAGCTAATTGCCCCGCAGCTAGAAGATGCCAGGGTGTTTCAATTTGCCAGGGCTTTTGAAAAAGCAGCCCCCCAGTGGAATCGAATCCCTCCCCTATTTGACAAGGAGATATAAGAGATGGCAGAGATCATTTATGAAGATTGGGAACCTGTCATCGGCCTTGAGATCCACGTACAGCTCAATACAAAGTCGAAGATTTTTAGCTCTGCCCCGAATCGATTTGGAGATGAACCCAACACTAACATTGGGATAGTCGATACAGGCCAGCCCGGGTCCCTTCCCGTCTTGAACAAAGAGGCTGTGCGCAAAGCCATTGAGTTTGGCTGCGCCGTGAAGGCAAATATCGCCCATGATTCCCGTTTTGACCGCAAATCCTACTTTTATCCCGATAGCCCGCGGAACTTTCAGATCACCCAATTCGACAAGCCGATCCTCACAGGTGGCGCCGTCTCAGCTGAGGTAGGGGGGCAAACCCGCCACTTTGCCATCCATCACGCTCACCTAGAAGATGATGCGGGAATGCTTAAACACTTTAGCAACTTCGCCGGGGTCGACTACAACCGCGCAGGGGTTCCCCTGCTTGAAATTGTGTCGGAGCCCTGCATGCACTCTCCTAAGGAAGCCTCCGCCTACGCGATGGCGATCCGGGCGATCATGCAGTACATCGGCGCCTCCGATTGCAATATGGAAGAGGGTTCCTTGCGAATCGATGTCAACGTCTCTGTCCGCCTTAAAGGGGAAAAAGAGCTAAAAAATAAAATCGAGATCAAAAATCTCAATTCCTTCCATCACATGGAGCTTTCCATCGAGTTTGAGACCCGCCGCCAGATCCGCCTCTACTGTGCCCGTCCCCACCAGAATCCAGCTGAGGTCGTGCGCTCCGGCACCTATCGCTTTGACGTCGATAAAAAAGAGACCCTCCTCATGAGGCAAAAGGAAGAGGCCGAAGATTACCGCTATTTCCCAGAACCCGATTTGCCCCCCATCCTTCTCACGGAAGCCCAGATTGAATCGGTGCGGAAAAGCTTGCCCGAGCTACCCCACCAAAGGTTCAAGCGCTACACCGATGAGCTCATGCTACCTGTCGGAGCCGCCACTCTTCTCACGCAGGAAAAGCGGCTCGGCGACTACTTTGAAAACGCCCTCCAAGAGGGAAAAAGCCCCAAGGCTGTCTGTAACTGGATCACTGTGGAGTTCTCCGGTCGGTTTAAAGATACAGGAAAAGCCCTGCTCGACTCTGGGATAGAAGCCGGCCACATCGGCAAGCTCGTCCATCTAATTGAAACAGGGGTCATTACCGGCAAGATTGCCAAAAGCGTTGCCGATGAGATGTTTAGAAACCCGGGTAAAGACCCCGAGGTCATCGTGGCAAGAAAACCCCGACTACCGGCCCATCGAAGATCAGCTTAAGTGTCGAACCGCTAGTAGATCAAGTCTTAAGCGCTCACCCTCAATCGGTTGCAGACTTTAAGGCAGGCAAGGCAAGGGCGTTTGATTTCCTCGTCGGCCAGGTCATGAAGCTCTGCAAAGGCAAGGCTTCACCTGCCCTTGTCAACGCGCTCCTAAAAGAAAAGCTAAAGCACTGATTCTTAGAACGCGATACAAAAAGCACACCTCTGGGCTCTGACGCGCTAGGATAGACATCTTGCGCAACCTGCTTTGTTTGAAAAATTTGATGATTTTTCTGTCCGTTCCTTACAAAACTTTTTCGCCATGTGTAAACACATGGCGAAAAAGTTTTGTAAGGAATGGACCAAAAAGCGCAAATTTATCAAGAAAATGAGGTTACGCAAGATGTCTAATATGCATTTATTTCCTGCGATTGGTATTACCTCTAGAGGTGAAATCAGCTCCCTCCAATGGCTAAAGTCCAAATTAAAACATTCTCTCGACTTAAAATAGATGTTTTTGTTAAAATAGTATTTAATGATTTAAATTAAAAAGGAGAAAAAAATGTCAGCTAATTTAGATACAATTCCAAGTAATTGCCTTCAACTTATTTGCCTCCATCTAGAAAAAAACGACCTTAGATCATTGTCAGAGGTGAGTAAAAAGATGTCGAAAATTCAAAAAGGCGAAAAATTTTTAAAAATGCAAATACAATCCATTGAGAAAAAAATTCACGGGTTGGTTCGAAAACCATCTGGAGATCTAAACCCCCTGCTTAGTGTGAATGTTCCACTTCAGGATGTGAAAAACATGCTTAATATGGTGATTAAAGCTTTTGTGTCTCTGGAACTTAAAAGAACCTCCACAGGAAATGCCGCCTGCATGAACCTCAGGCAAGCTTTGGACCCCGAAGCCAATAAGGAACAGAAGGCAAAATACATGGCCCTGTATGAAAAAAATCGAGAGGAATTCAAGCATGCTTTCAATAGCTTCATGCCATACTACCCAAATCTTGCAGGTCTGTTAACACAGGAGTCTGAAATAGCAAACGAGGCTGAGCTCACAAGGGAGGCTGCGATGATGAAGATAGGGAAAGCTAAATTGACAGCACTCTACAAAAAATATTCTCGCTTCTTGTAGGGAACTTGTAAAGAACGCCTCCATCTGGAACTTGAATGGCAGCAAGAGGTAGGCATACCCTCGCTGCTTTTTTTTATTTCCCGGAAATTCAAGAAAACTTTACCTAAAAACTCGAGTCGCTATACTGCGCATTAGAGATAGTAAATAAATTTTTTATTCACTATTTACAATCGAGGCGACAAAAGATGCTGCGAAAATGGGGGATTCCTCTCTCTTATGGCATTCTACTGGCATGCGCGGTCTATCCCAACCGCGCCGTCATCGATCCTTGGGGCTACGCTCCATCCTCTCCTTCACAGGCGTGGGCTTCCACCGAAGAAAGTCAAGCCGATGGCTCTATCCGACGAATCGCCAGAGTTATTAAATCAAGAAGGAACCCTACAGCTTAGGAGAACTCATCGACATTGCCCTGCGCAACAACCAGCAGACTAAAATCACCTGGGCTCAAGCAAGATCTGCAGCAGCTTCCTACGGGCAGTCTCAGAGCCAATTTTTTCCTGCGATCGCTGGAAATTTTTCCTATTCGCGCAACCGGCAGCCCAGTTTCATCTTTAATGGGGCCTCTTTTTTGGTTCCGAGCAACCCAAGTGCGACAAGCTCGTTAAGCTCTGTGGCTGTCCAAGACATTTACTATAGCTTTTGGAGCCCTCAGCTCACCATTTCCTACTTGATCTACGACTTTGGGACCCTGCGCGCAACTTCTGAGGCAGCCCGCCAGGCACTCTACAATGCCGACTGGACGCACAACGATGCGATCTTGACGCTGCTGCAAACCATTCTCAATGATTTCTACAGCTATTTGTATCAAAAGCAGCTTTTGATTGCGGACGTTGCCAATGTAGAGACTGCTCAATTGACGCTTGAAGCGGCACAAGCAGGCTTTGATACGGGGGTGCGTGATGTCTCCGATGTTCTGCAAGCTAAAACACAGCTTTTGCAAAACCAAACCACTTGGGCCTCCCAACAGCAGAATGTCGAAACAGCTTACACGACTATGCTCAACGATATGGGACTTCCTGCGAACATTAAACTCTCAACGCAAGATCTGCCGACAACGCTTCCCGACAAGGAAGTGATTCCCCCTGTGGAGACTCTGATTGCAGTTGCCATGCAAAACAGGCCGGATTTACTCGCAGCAGAGGCCAATTTGCATTCGAAGGAACAATCCCTGCGGGCTGCAAAACGACAGTTCCTTCCGCAATTCAACTACAACTTCGACCTTGCCAAAAATTACTACAACGATGGGTTGCACGATAGGTACAACTTCATCAACACCTTTTCTGTCTCGATGCCCTTTTTTCAAGGTTTTTTCTACCGCAACGCCATTAAAATTGCAGAGTCGAATCGGCTAGCTGCAGAAGATCAGGTGAAGCAGACAGAGCTCTCGATGATCCAGCAGATCACCTCTTACCACTACAATGTCAGCGTTGCCTATGAGACGCTTGCGTTTGCAACTGCGTTTTAGCCGCTGCAAAAGAGCAATATGTAGTTGCCCTAAGTCAGTATAAGCAAGGCACAAACACGATCTTAAATGTCGTGTCCGCGCAAAGCTCTCTTGTCGACGCAAGAGCCCAGCAGGCAGGGGCCATTGAACAGTGGTTCACCTCCCTTGCCAATTTGGCCTATGCGACAGGGATCCTCTCTCCTAATGCATTAGCCCCTTTTAGCGATGTGCAACAGGTGCAGATCGCAGATCTGGAACCAAACCCCAACACAGATGGTAAGGAATGAAAAATTTGATCGCTCTTTTTTGTTTGCTTTGTCTCTGTAGCTGCCAAAAGAAAGCGCCTCCTCCCCCTCCTCCGCATACAGTCTCCGCCACGCAGCCGGTTGTGCGCGATGTGCCCGTCTATGTCGATTACATCGGCCACATCGTAGCCAAAACCAGTGTGACGGTGAAATCTCAAGTGTCTGGAAACTTAGTGATGCAGTACTTTGTCGAGGGACAAGAGGTCAAACAGGGGGACCTTTTGCTTGTCATCGATCCGCGCCCTTATGAAGCTGCCCTTGCCAAGGCAAATGGAGCGCTTGCACAAACGTATGCGACCCTCCATTACGACAAAGAGACGACCTTTCGCTACGGGCCCTTAGTCAAGCAAGACTTCATCTCGCAGCTCAATTACGATCAGTACGTGACCAACGTCCTTGTCGATGAGGCGGTTGTCGCACAGAATAAAGCGGATTTAGAAACTGCGCAAATTAACTTAGGCTACTGCTACATCCAAGCGCCGATGGATTGTGTGACGGGAAAGCTCCAAGTGAAAACGGGCAACTACGTCGATGCCAACGCCGATACAGAGCTTGTCCTTCTCAATCAGATCCAGCCGATTTTGGTCGATTTTTATGTTCCAGAGACGGATCTGCTGACCATTCAAGAAAGGCAAAGAAGCGGGATGTTGAAGATGATCGTCTATCCCGACGCTGCCCACAAACACCCTTTTGAAGGAGAACTTACTTTGATCGACAACCAAGTCAACACGTCGACAGGGGCGATTTTACTCGAAGGAACTCTTCCCAATAAGGAAAAGGTCCTCTGGCCAGGCCATTTTGTCGATGTGCGCCTGATTTATCAGAGGCAAAAAACGCCCTGCTGTTGCCCAACGATGCGGTCATGGTCGGCCAAAAAGGGCACTACGTTTATGTTGTCAAACCCGATTCCACCATTGAAGCGCGCAATGTCGTTTTAGGACAGCGCTACGATGACACCCTTGTCTCTGTCACCGGCATCAGCGCCGATGAGACAATCGTGACAGAAGGGCAGCTCAACCTCTATCCGGGAATGAAAGTACAAGTACAACAGAACCCAACCAAGGAAGTTGAGCAATGAATCTTTCCGAAGATCTCACTGCTGACCTGTCATGACGATCTTGAGCATGCTCACGATCGCTTTTTTGGGGTTTTGGCCTACATCGCTCTTCCAGTAAGCGCTATGCCCGATGTCGATTATCCGACAATCACAGTCTCCGTCTCTTGGCCTGGCGCAGACCCTGAAACAGTTGCCAACAACGTGGTGGTCCCCTTAGAGCAGCAATTTACCACAATCGAAGGGTTGCAGCAGATCTCTTCCACAAGCTACACAGGGAGCGCAACGATCGTGCTGGAATTTCACCTAGACCGCAATATCGACCTTGCCGCACCCGATGTCCTCGCTGCGATCAACACGGCAAACCCCCAGCTGCCCAAAGATCTACCCTACGCGCCCACTTATACCAAAGTCAATCCGACAGCTTCCCCGATTCTATTTATTGCCGTTTCATCTGAGACAATCTCCAGAGGAGAGCTATACAACTACGCCTACTCTGTCCTAGCGCAGAGATTGAGCATCGTCGAGGGAGTCTCCCAGGTGCAGACCTTTGGGTATCCTTATGCTGTCCGCCTCAGGGTCGATCCTCAAAAGATGGCAGCAAGGGGGATTGGGATTGAAGATGTCGGTTTAGCAATCCAGCAAGCTAACGTCTACTTGCCGGTTGGAACTCTGTTTGGGCAAAAAAGGGAATTTACCATCGATGTGAACGGACAGCTCATTCCGGCTGCTCTTTACGACCCGATCATCATCAAAAATGACAACGGATCAATCACCCGGTTTGCCGACATTGGCCACGCAATCGACAGTGTTCAGAACGATAAGCTCTTCACCAATTATTACGAAAAGGGATTCGATGCTCCGAGTGTGATCCTAGCTGTGCGCAAAGAGCCTGGGGCCAGAGTCACAGGTCATTGAGAGCATCAATGCCCTCCTCCCGTCTCTGCAGGCCCAAATCCCGGCCTCGATTAAGTTATCGCGCATCTACGACCAATCGGAGTTCATCTGGGATTCTGTCCACGATGTAGAACTGACTTTGTTTCATCGCTCTGCTGCTTGTTGTCCTTGTGATCTTTTTTTACTTAGGGAAAGTCAGAGAACACCCTGATTCCGGTCATTACGATTCCCCTTTCTGTCTTAGGGGCTTTTGTCGTGATGCTCCAGATGAAATTCACCATCGACATCCTCTCTTTGCTGGCTATTACCCTTGCCATCGGATATCTTGTCGCACACGCCATCGTCGCTTGAGGAAAACATCGTCCGCCACGTCGAACAAGGGAAAAGCCGCTTGTCGCTGCCCTCAATGGTTCCAAAGAGATTAGCTTCACTATCCTATCGATGACCCTTTGCCTCTGCACGATCTTCATTCCGCTTTTGTTCATGGACGGAATCATCGGGAGGATTTTGCATGAGTTTGCGATCACCATCGTCGTCACCGTATTCATCTCAGGGGTGATCTCCTTATCCCTCACCCCGCTGATGTGCAGCCGTTTTATCCCCGAACCCAAAGAAGGAGTGGTCAAAGAAAAAAGCCGGATTGAAAAATGTCTCACGCCCTCAACGAAAAGATTTTAGCGATCTACTCTCCTTCTCTTAGGTGGGCGCTCCACCATAAAAGCATCATCTTAAGCGTGGGTGCGGGCAGTTTAGCCCTTTCGATTTTTTTGCTCATCAAACTCCCCAAAGATTTTCTGCCTCCCGATGACTTAGGGCTGATCCAATGCTACATTCAAACCGTCGACGGCACCTCCCCTTTTCAACTCAACGACTACACAGAAAAGCTCTCTAAATCTTGGCCAAAGACCCGAATGTCAATGCGATTGTGGGCATCAGCGGCTATCCTCAAGACAATGAAGGAGTGATGTACTTGAGTCTAAAGCCGATCCACGAAAGGATGGCCTTGGCTCCCCTGCTCAAGCATCTCTATCCGATTGCCAATCAGATCCCCGGGTGCAAAGTGTTTCTTGTCCCCTTGCCGCTGATCAACCTCCAGGTGGGGACGACAAATAGCAAAGGGGATTACCAATACACCTTGACGAGCATGAGCACAGATGATCTCTACAAATACGGCTCTTTGATGGAGAAAAAAATGCACTCTTTAAAAACAATCACAGCCGTTGTCAGCGATATGGACATCTCAGAGCCTCAAGCAAAAATCGAGATCTTGCGCGATCGCGCCTCTCTTTACAACATCACCGCTACGCAAATCGAAAATGCTTTAAGCCTTTCCTATGCAACGACAAACTTAAGTCCCATCAACACCCCAAGCTACCAGTACTACGCCATCATGGAGACGTTCCCCCGCTTTTACCGCAACCCTGTAGACCTAAAACAAATTTGGCTGCGCAACACCGACAACCAGATGGTTCCTTTGAGCGCCATTACCCGGATCCAAGAAACCATCGGCCCTTTGACGGTCAACCACACAAACGGCCTGCCATCGGCAACAATCTCCTTCAATTTAGCCCACGACATCCCTCTACAGTCTGCACTTGCCGACATCCAGACCCTTGCCAAGGGAACCTTACCCATCACAGTGACAGGTTCTGTTCAAGGGTCGGCTAACGTCTTTGAGCAATCGTTTGCCAACTTGCAGTACCTTATCCTGATTGCGATGTTCATCATTTATGTGATCCTAGGCATCCTCTATGAGAGCTTCTTCCCTCCGCTCACTGTGATGTCCACCCTACCCCCTGCTGCCCTCGGCGGTTTTTTGAGCCTGATGCTCTTTGGCCAAAGCGTCTCCCTCTACGCTGTCGTGGGGATGATCATGCTCCTTGGCATCGTGATGAAAAACGGAATCATTATGATCGATTTTGCCAACGATTCCAGGTTGCGCAATCAAACACCTATTGAAGAGGCGATCTTCCATGCTTGTATGGTCCGCTGCCGCCCGATTCTCATGACCACCTTTGCCGCTTTGATGGGAGCCTTACCGATTGCCCTTGGCATCGGCGGGGCAACGGCCCAAAGCCGCCAGTCCTTAGGGATTGCTATCGTAGGCGGCCTTTTGTTTTCTCAGGTCATGACCCTCTACCTCACCCCCGTCATCTATACCTACATTGAAGAGCTCCACGAAAGAATCAAAAAAAGAAAAGATAAACCAGCACCTGCAATAGATCACTCATGAAGGTTTGCCTTGCGGGCCCGATGGAGAATCCAAAAGACGACAAGCGCTGCGAAAATAGTCAGCGGTAGGATCACGCTATAGACGTAAACTGCAAAAAGAGCTGTGCCTGCAGCAAACACCCCGAGCACTAGCCCAACCGGGATAAAGGTCGCCTCGATGTAAACCCCCGCAAGATAGGTCGCAAAAGCAAGGAGGGTCAAGGCGACAAGACCTGCCTGAAACCTTCCCATCATCCCGGTTGTCACAAAGTAATCGATCACCGCAACGGATAAAATCAGCCCTACCCAGTGAAACACCTCGTGCCAAATGGTAAACACAGCGCTCTTCCACCCCCTTTTTTTCAAATAAAGGCTAAGGGATAAGCTTAAAGCCGCAAAAACTAAAGAGACGTTGCGCCAATAATGCCAGGCCATCTCCTTAGACAGATCCATGATAATCATCCCGGTAAAGCCTAAGATGAGCATCAGCAACCCGATGCAAAGGCGCAACTTCCAACTGTGTTTGGTCATGACTACGGCCTTGGGTGAAAAGTTTCGAATGCTTTGTGCAGGTGGCGTCGAGAGATATGGGTATAGCGATCTGTGGTGGCAACGTTGGCATGCCCGAGCATTTCTTGAATCACGCGCAAATCAGCCCCATTTTCTAAGAGGTGGGTCGCAAAGGAGTGCCTGAGAGTATGCGGTGAAATATTTTTTGAAATTCCTGCTGCCTTAGCGCAGTGTTTCACCCTTTCCCAGATGAGCTCTCTGCTGATCCTCCTCCCTTTTTTCCCGACAAAAAGAGGGGTTTGCTGATCTTGGTCCAAATTCGGGGATCTGCGAAAGCAAATTAAATAATGATCAATCGCCTCAACCGCAGATCTTGCAATCGGGACAACCCGTTCTTTCCCCCCCTTTCCCCTCACCCTAACAGCTTTGTCGTCGACGTCGCAGAGATTCAGCCCGCAGACCTCCGATACGCGCAGGCCCGAGGCATAAAAAATTTGTAATAGAGCCGCATCTCTAGCGCCAGAGGAGGTTGCTGCATCCGGGGCTTTTAAAAGAGCATCTACCTCTGCAACGCTTAAAACCTCCGGGATCAGCTGCCGCATCTTAGGAGAGTCCAGATAAAGGGTGACATCTTTATCAATCACCTCTTCTTTTTTTAAAAATCGAACAAACATCTTCACAGCCACAAGACAGCGGCAGATGGAACTGGCTGCATAGCCTTGGGTCTTCAAAAGGGATAAAAAAGCAATTGCGTCTTCCTCAGAGAACAGACCCCAGGAGGCAATCCCTTTTGCATTGAGGAAGCGCTCGAAAGAGGCAATATCGCGCCGATAAGAGATAAGAGTGTTCTTCGCAAGCCCCTTTTCAGACCCGAGGTAACAAAGAAAATATTCAATTTGCCCCTGCATAGAGCTGTAATGTAACTCTAAACACCGTAATAGATCCACGATAATTTTTTAGAGCTGGACAGAGCTGGACTTGTATCCATTGCTCGGTGCCGCCTTCACATCTAGAGGTGAAGGCGGCACCGAGCAATGGATACAAGTCCAGTCCAATGGCTAAAGTCCATTCGGAAAAATTTAAGTTAGGGCAAGAGTAAAAATTTCATCATGCGGCAGAAGGTGACAATCGCTATATTCAAACTTTTACGCATTGGAAAGACAAGCAGGTTTTGATTTTAATCCGGCTCCTTTTTGGTATTTCGTTGCACTTAAATCGAATGTGAGACTATACTTTAGCTCGTAACGCAGAAAAATTATGATCTCGCAGAACAAATATAATTAGTTTCGGAGGAAATTTAGTATGTCAAGTGCAGTTAATACACAAGCCACAGCTGAACAGGCTATGGTTAGAATATTTCAGTCATCTAGTAAAGAAAGGTGGGCCGACATTAAGGCAGAAGGTGGTTATAAAATAATCGCAGTTTGCCGTTTTATATGGCAATCTGTTTTTGGCATCGATTGCCAAAGAGCTTTGCTTGATTTGGTCAAAACCGTTAGCAAAGAAACAATTACCGACATTGACGGTAAAGGTGTAACAATAACATCAATTGATGCAAACGACGTAGCGAAACGGCGAGTCGAGTCTGAAAAAAAGTTGGCAACGTTTTACGCTGCTTTCCAAAAGCGTGTTAAACAACTTAACATTTCAGAAACAAGCGGCTGTTTTCCTGTTTATTTACAAGCTGCTAAAATGGCAATTGCAGATCCTAATCTGGTTTTGAAAAAGAAAGTTGACGCTCTTACAATTAAGAAGCTCGGGCGTCTGGATAATCCTTTTTTAGAGATGATGTACGGCTCTATGATTAAAGCTGCGGCAAGCACGAGCACTGACATTGAGGGTTATGCTAAGAGTGCTGAAAATTTAGCAAAAGCTTTCAAAAAACACACAAAAGCTGTTGAGACTTCTCTGCGTCAGGCGATCTTGAGCGGACGTGGTAAAGATTGCTTCAAAACCCAAATTGAAGCCTTTGAAAAGAGAGGCGCTGGCTCAAAACACGCAGCCTTTAGAGCTGAGACTGAGGAGAAGCTCAAAGGAGAGCAGACAAAGCTGAAAGCTCGTGTTGATGAGTTGGATGGAGAACGTTTACACGACGAAAAATCCAAGCTTCATATAACTTATTTGGAATCTGAGAAACTGAAAGTAGAAAAAGAAGATCAGCGTAAGAAGCTCAGCGAGAAATTCCCGGGCATAAGCGCCACAATGAGTGAAGAAGAAATTGCTGCCTTAAGTGATATGGGTGATTTTAACACATTCCGTCAGGCTTACCTTGATGCGAGCAAGAAGTACAAAGCAGCTTGGGATAAACATCTAGAGCTTGTTGACGAGCGCAATAAGGCAGCGGCACGCTTAGGTTTGCTTACAGGCCTACTTAGCGAAGATGGCTTGAACGATGCTGCCAATCTTTATGCTCAAGGCAACGCTGCGTTCCTCAAAGAACTCCAAGAGCCTGTTCTTTCAGGTGATGTCATGGGCATAGGAAGCAATGTAGACGGTCGCTTCGGTGCTATGGATGAAATTCTTAAGCTGTACAAACAGCGTTCGTAATTAAAGATTTTTACCTTCTCTTTTTGAGAAGGTAAACTTTTTAGGCAAGATGACAACCCTCGTCTTGCCTAATGAATGGGTGGCCCTTTCAAGGCCACCCATTTTTTTTACCTTGAGCACAGCCAAAACCTCAAATGATTTCTGAGGCCACTGTATCGTAGAAGAGCTGGCCTAAAGAGGTCAGTTGGATCCTGTTGTCTTCTCTATTCAACAAACCTTTTCCTATCAACGCATCGATGGACTCTGCCAGCACCTCTGGAAGCTTGCCGTGTTGCTCTGTAAATGCCCTCAGATCTACCCCATCTAATGGCCTTAAGGCAATGGCAAACAATTCCTGGAGGTTACGCGGAAAGGGAAGCCTTTCTTCAAAATCGACAGGAGGTCGATTCTGCTCTAGGCAAGAGAGGTAGTGAGAAAAATTTAAAGTGTTAGAAAAGCGCGCCCCTTCCCAATAACTAAAGGCAGAGGGTCCAAACCCCAAAAAGGGACGAGAGGTCCAGTAGCCCATATTGTGGCAAGAGCGCAATCCTTCCTTGGCAAAGGCGGAGATCTCATAGCGGACAAGCCCAAAGGACTCCAGGAGAGCAACAGCTATCTCTAGCATCTTTAAACGCTCCTCTTCTGAGGGAAGTTGAAGCAGGAGCTGCTCTTTGTGCCTAAAAAAAACAGTGTGGGGCTCAAAAGTCAAATTATAAAGCGATAGATGGGTAAGCGGGAGGGTAGCAACGGTTTCTAAACATTTTTGCCAGCGTGCAAGACTTTGGTTGGGGAGCTCAAACATCAGGTCGATCGAAATGTTATCAATCCCCCCCTCTTTTACTGCATGAACGGCTCTGATCGAACAGCTTGCGTTATGAGGGCGCCCCAAAAGGATCAGATCCTCATCGACAAGCGACTGAGCGCCAAGACTAACGCGGTTGATTCCGACCGAGCGAAACTCCCGCATTAACTCGACACTGACATCCTCGGGGTTAGCCTCGAGTGTGATTTCGCAATCTGGTGCCATCTCCAAAGAAGAGGAACGAATCGCCTCTAAGAGCCGCCTGTATTCTTTAGGGGCCATCTTTGTCGGGGTCCCCCCACCAAAGTAGATGGAAATAATTCTTTTACCCTGCAATTGAGGCAGGCGCATTTCCCACTCTTTGATGAGGGCGGAGATGAACGGCTGTTTATAACGGTCTTGATTAGGCAGAACGAAAAAATGGCAGTAAGGGCATTTTTTAGAACAGAAAGGGATGTGGAAGTAGAGACTGACATCCCGCATGCGGTGAACTACCAATCATTGGCGTCTGGGTCCTCAAGAACACCCCTGCGCCAACGGTTCCGATCGCTAAAGGGATCCTCATCTTCCTCCTCTTCAGGGGCGGCAGCTTCTTCATCGGCCTCCTCGCTCTCCTCACCTGAGGCGGTGGTCTCTATATCAAAAGGCTCTGTCTCCATGTCAAAGCCGGCATCTGTAAACCCTTCCTCTGCGATGTCGATATCTGGAAGGCTCTGCGGCTCGTGAACCTGCTGGCGGCCCCCAGGGCGTTGGGAGGGCTAAATTCCTCCATCTCTCCACTTTCTTTAAGAAAGCGCAAGCGCTCTTTTTCCTCGCTCACCTTATCTTGGAGGTTGCGCATCTCTTCTTTATGCTTTTCAAGATCTTTTTTGGCACAAGACCCAACTTCAGCCATTGCTCCAGATCTTGAAACTCCGATTCCAATTTTTTCAAGCGCTCGCTTTTAATGTTCATCGTCCCCTACTCAATTTATGGCCCTATCGATCGACTGTTTACTAAAGCCCCAATTTTTATGCAAATCAAATGTAAATTATATTCTTGAATATCGCGAAGCCAAGACGAGAGAGTATGAGTTAAAATCAGGATTAAGCGCAAGATCGCAATTGCGATTTAACTGAGCTTTAGCCCTTGGAGGGAGCTGCTTTCATCTCTAGAGGCTAAAGCATCTCCCTCCAAGGGCTAAAGTCGAGTTTAAGAGTGGATTTAAATTTATGATTTGCTATTTATGAAATTTGCGGAGGCAATGATGGACGAGCAGGATTTTTCTTTTGCTAACTTGGCAAATCTTTCTGAAATCGAAAAGCTCTATGAACAGTTTTTAGAAAGCCCAAACAGCATCGATCCGTCTTGGCGCTATTTCTTTGAAGGGATGGCTTTTGCTAAAGCCGCCTCTGGAATCTGCTCTACTCAAGCAAGTGCAAGCCCTGAGCTACGGGTCTATTTACTCATCGACGCCTACCGCAGATTCGGCCATAAGATGGCGCAATTCAACCCGGTTGCAACGACTAAAACACAAGAGCCCTTGGAGCTGAACATCGAAAAAATTGGTTTCAAGCCCCAAGAGTTGGAAGAGAGCTTTCCCACTTGCGGATTTTTAAGTGAAAAGCAGGCCACGCTTAAAGCCCTCATCCAGGCCCTTAAAAAAACCTATTGCGATCGGATCGGGGTGGAATACATCGGGTCTAAAGAGCTTAAAATCGAACAGTGGATCCAAGAGGAAATTGAGCCTTTGTTTCCTTTGCATATAGAAGGGAAGGAAAAGATTGGGATTTTGCACGACTTGAACAAAGCAGAGCTATTTGAATCGTTTCTCCACACAAAATACGTGGGTCAAAAGCGGTTTTCCCTAGAAGGGGCGGAGACGATGATTCCCATGCTCGCCTCTCTTATCGAAAGAGGGGCCCAAGAGGACGTTGAAGACATTGTTCTCGGCATGGCTCATCGAGGACGGCTAAATGTCTTAGCCAACATCCTCAACAAATCTTATGCGCACATCTTCCATGAATTCGAAGACTTTTACACCCCCGATTTCCAAGAAGGAACAGGAGATGTCAAGTACCACAAGGGATTTGTCGGCAATTTACAGACCACCTCGGGAAAAACGATCAGCGTGACCTTAGTTGCCAACCCAAGCCACTTAGAATCGGTGGACCCTGTCGTCGAAGGGATTGCTAGAGCAAAACAGCAGCTCAAACAAAATCATCGCAAGCAGATTGTTCCGATCTTGATCCATGGGGATGCTGCGGTTGCAGGACAAGGCATCGTCTATGAAACCATGCAGTTATCCGGCCTTAGCGGCTATGCGACAGGCGGCACAATCCACCTTGTCATCAACAACCAGATCGGCTTTACAACCCTTCCCAAAGACGCTAGGTCGACAACGTATTGCACAGAAATCGCACTCGGATTTGGCGCACCGATTTTCCACGTGAATGCAGAGGATCCAGAAGGATGCGTAAGAGCTGCCCAGCTTGCCATCGATCTGCGCCAAAAATTTCAGTGCGATGTCTTTATCGACTTAAACTGCTACCGCAAATACGGACATAACGAAGGAGATGAACCGACCTTTACCCAACCTTTGGAATATGGGATAATTAAGGCAAAAAAATCGATTCGCGACATTTTCCGCGATCAACTCATTCAAGAAGGGATTCTCAGTGCAGCACAAGCTCAAGAAATAGAAGAGGGCTTTAAAAAGAGCTTGCAAAACGCCTTGGAAGAGATCCAAAAGCAGGCAGCTATCAAAACCCAAGAGCTGCCCAAGCTTAAAAAAGATCCCCCATCTGCCGTTAACCTCAAAACACAGGTCGATGCAAAAACTCTTATTGCGCTCGCAGAAAAATTCTGCTCTATCCCTGCAGATTTTCAGGTTCACCCTAAAATCAAAAGACTGCTACAAGAAAGGCTTGCCATGGTGCATCAAGACCCTCTTATTGCCAAGATCGATTGGGGCATGGCAGAGCACTTGTCTTTTGCAACACTGCTAGTGGAAAAAATCCACATCCGCTTGTCAGGCCAAGATGTGCGCCGCGGCACCTTTTCCCATCGCCATGCCATGTGGGTCGATCAGGTCAAAGAGCAAAAGTACTTTCCCCTTTCCCACTTAAGTCCAGATCAAGCTAGCTTCGATGTCTATAACTCCCCTCTTTCTGAATACGCCGTTTTAGGCTTTGACTTTGGCTATAGCATCGCCTACCCCCAATCGCTTGTGGTCTGGGAGGCGCAGTATGGAGATTTTGCCAACGGGGCGCAGATCATCATCGACCAGTACATCGCAGGCAGCCAGCAGAAATGGGGGCTCAACTCCAACCTCACCTTGCTTTTGCCTCATGGCCATGAAGGAGCAGGCCCAGAACACACCTCAGGGCGCATGGAGAGGTTTCTTCAGCTCTGCGGGCATAACAACATGCGCGTTGCCAATTGCTCTACCCCAGCGCAATTATTTCATCTTTTGCGAGAGCAGGGGCTTTCCAGCGTTAAAAAGCCTCTGATTATCTTCACCCCAAAAGCTATCCTGCGCCATCCTCTGTGCGTTTGCAGCCTCAACGATTTGACAACTTTAGGCTTTCAAAAAGTCATCGACGACCTCTCCCCTTCCAAAGGGTTGGAAAAGCTGATCTTTTGCAGCGGCAAGATCTACTACGACCTCATCCAAGAAAGGCAAAAAAGAGGCCGCGAGGCGATCCGATGCGTTCGCATCGAGCAGCTCTACCCTTTTCCAGAAGAACAAGTGAAGCAGATCCTACAAAAATATGGGGACAGCGCCCCCATCTACTGGCTCCAGGAAGAGCATAGCAACATGGGAGCCTGGGAGTATATCCGCCCCTTACTAGATGAGCTGCTTTCTACAAAAGGCTCTCTTAAATATATCGGACGGGATCGGAGCGCGTCTCCTGCCGCAGGGTCGCACGCCCTCCATAAGATGCAGTGGGAAGAGATCATGCAACAGGCATTTAAATAAGTAGGTAAAAAAGATGAAAATAGAGATCAAAATTCCCCCGATGGGAGAGTCTGTCAGCAGCGCGGTGATCAGCCGTATCCTCAAACCCTCAGGCAGCTTTGTGAGGATCGATGAGGAGATCTTAGAGTTAGAAACCGACAAGGTCAACCAAGTTCTCTATGCCCCTCAAAGCGGACAGCTGACCTTAAGTGTCAAAGCAGAAGACAATGTAGAAATCGGGCAGGTGATCGGCTCTGTTGAAACCGATGCCAAAGCCCCCTTGGAGCCCACCGCCGCCCCTCAGGTGCCTTTGCCTAAAAAACCCCAAGAGCCGCCGCCAGCTCCTCCTACTCAAGAGGGAAAAAGCGCCCGCACAATGCTCTCGCAGTTTACAGCAGAGGTCAAGGCGGAAGGGTCGGTGCCAATCCGAGAGCAGCCCAAAGAAAGCCCCCCTCTAGGAGTGCCGAAAACAAAAGTGACCCGCACCAAGATGAGCTCACTGCGCAAAGTGATTGCAAAGCGGCTGGTCGAGGCTAAAAACACCACCGCGATGCTCACGACCTTTAATGAAGTAGACATGTCTGCCGTCATGGAGATCCGCGCAAAGGAAAAGGATAATTTTGTCAAAAAATATGGGGTGAAACTTGGGTTTATGTCCTTCTTTGTCAAGGCCGTTGTCGCCGCGCTCAAAGCCAACCCCAAGGTCAATGCAGCCATCGATGGGGATGAGATCGTGACCTATGAGACCTATGACATTAGTGTTGCTGTCTCCACAGACAAGGGCTTGATGGTCCCTGTCATTAGAAATTGCGATGTTTTAAGTTTTGGCGGGATTGAAAAGCAAATCGAGCTCTACTCCAAAAAAGCCCGCGAAGGCGCTATTTCTATCGATGAGCTGCGCGGGGGAAGTTTTACCATCACCAATGGCGGGGTTTTCGGCTCTCTGCTGTCCACCCCGATCCTCAACCCTCCGCAGAGCGCCATCTTAGGGATGCACTCGATTGTCAGGCGCCCGGTTGCCATTCAAGAGACAGTGGTGATCCGCCCCATGATGTATCTGGCTCTTAGCTACGACCATCGAATCGTCGATGGAAAAGAGGCTGTTGTTTTCTTGGTCCATCTCAAACAAAGCCTTGAGGACCCCTCGCGCCTCTTGCTCGACTTATAGGCAAACCATATGGAAGATAAGTACGATGTGATTGTCGTTGGATCTGGCCCTGGAGGCTATGTCGCTGCGATTAGAGCAGCACAACTGGGCCTTAAGACAGCCTGCATTGAAAAACAAAAGAGTCTGGGGGGCACCTGCCTAAATATCGGCTGCATCCCCTCTAAGGCTCTTTTGCACTCCTCTGAGTTCTATTGGAAGATCCTGCACGAGGCAAAGACCCACGGCATAGAGATCTCTCAGACCCAGCTGCATTTTAAAGAGATGATGTCTCGCAAACAGAATATCGTCGCCTCCTTCAATCAAGGAATTGCCTCCCTTTTTAAAAAGAACAAAGTCATCTCGATCACAGGCACGGCAAGCTTTCTTTCTCCCACAGAACTTGCCATTGCAGGCGATGGCCCTGCCCGCTGTGTCTCTGCCCGTTTTATCGTCCTTGCCACAGGCTCAGAGCCGATTGGACTTCCCTTCCTCCCCTACAATGAGCGCACCATCCTTTCCTCAGAAGGAGCTCTTGGTTTAGAACAGCCACCCAAAAAAATGCTAGTTGTCGGAGCTGGGATCATCGGCGTTGAGCTCGGCTCTGTCTATGCGCGCCTCGGGAGCCAGGTGACTTTTGTGGAGTTTTTAGATCGGATCTGCCCCACACTCGATGAGAGCCTCTCTAAAGAGCTGCAACGTTTGCTACAAGCCCAAGGGATGCAGTTTCACCTCTCCTCGAAGGTCGCATCGGCCAAGATCGCCAAAGAGCAAGTTACTCTGCAGATCCAAATGCCCGATAACCCCAGCAAGGAGATGGATGCGGATGTTGTCTTAGTCTGCATTGGAAGAAAACCCTACACGCAGGGGCTGAACTTAGAAAAAGCGGGCATTGCGCCATCAGAAAGGGGGTTCATCCCCATCGACGGGATGTTTCGCACAAAGCAGCCCCACATCTTTGCCATTGGAGATATCGTCGACGGCCCGATGCTTGCGCACAAAGCCTCCGAAGAGGGGATGGCAGTTGCAGAGATCCTCTCAGGCCATACACCTTCAATCCAATACGCGGCCATCCCTAACGTCGTCTATACCAACCCCGAGGTTGCCTCCGTCGGCCTGACAGAGCAAGAGGCCAAAAATGCAGGGATAGATATCCAAGTCGGGACATTCCCCTTCAAGGCAAATTCAAGAGCCCGCTGCACAGGGGAAGAGGAGGGGTTTATTAAAATGATCGCCGCATCCAAGACAGGCAGAATCATCGGCATCCACATCATCGGGGCACACGCCTCCGAGCTCATTGCAGAAGGAGCACTTGCGATGCAAAAGAGGCTTAAAGTCGAGGATCTGATCGCCACCCCTCACGCACACCCGACCTTATCAGAGGCAATGAAGGAAGCCGCGCTTGCCCTAGAAAAGCGCGCTATCCACAAATAAATCAGTAGCTTTGTGATTTGCCGCAGCCGCAAGAACCCTTGACATTCGGATTGCTGATTTTAAAACCAGCTCCATTGAGCCCATCGACGTAATCGATCTCAGAGCCTAGCAGCCTAGGAACATCAGCCTTGTTGACATGGATGGCAACGCCCTCGGAAAGAAAGACCTGGTCATCTGACTCTTGCTTTTCAGAGTAGTCGAGAACGTATTCAAAACCGCTGCATCCTGCCGCTTTATCTCCAAAACGCAAGCCCCAGCCCTCTTTGCCGTCCTCTTTGAGAATGTGGCGATACTTGTCCGCTGCGCGCTTGGTCAGTGCGATTGTCGAAAGGTCGCTTTCCTGAGCCAAAATAGCATTTAGACGCTCAACCATCCCCTCGACATCTGCAGGGGCGAAGCCATGGCTGAGCATCCCGGCTTCCAAGGTCTCCCAAACCGCCGCACCACAACCCACGCAGTGCAGGCCCGTATTGGTCATCTCTTGAGCAAGTTTTTGGCTCTTATGGGGGAATTTGGACAAAATGTCCTCGATGGTCATTTCCTGTGAAATTCTCTGAGACATTGTTCACCTTAAAATGTTTAGTATTTAATTCTCACACATCCACCTCGCAGCTTGCATTGACAAGCCAGGCGTTCGCGATCCTGTTCGCCTAAAAAATCCTTCTCCTCTTGAGTAAAATCAGAAAGGCACTCCATCCCCTCGACCACCTCGATCACACACGTCCCGCAAACCCCCTCAGTGCAAGCAAAAGGCACCCCCGCCTCCTCGCAAAACTCATGGAGTGGCGCCCCTTCGGGAAGTTCCTTTTCTTCCCCCGTATTTTCGAAAATTAGCTTTGCCATTCACTTTACCCTTGATTAATAAGCGGTGAGATTACCATAGAGACCAACAAAAGTAAAGGCCGAGAACACAAAAAAAAAGAGCAGGTGATCCACCTGCTCTTTATTTCTTAAACGACTTTTTTTTCTTCTAGATGAGCTCAGGGCGCTCGATGAGCTCCTGTGCAAGAAGTTCCTGGACAGTCTCTTTCAGAGTCGCAATTCCCTCGGGAAATCCACAGCGCACCAGCATATCGTTCAAATAGGCAAGCTCAGACTCAAGCATATCTACCTGACTCTCAAAGGCGGCAACCCTGGCCTTTAGTTGATGTAACGTATTATCCATAAAGCAATTACCTATCATTTTTTATATTTATTATAATTAATTTAACTAACTTAATTAACAAATCAATCAAACAAATCGATCACCACATTCCTACATTTTACATTATTTCAGCTTATTTTTTCAGTTACTAAAATTAACAAAAAAGAATCCGTTGCAATAAAAATGCAAAATGATCTAGCTTGAAAATTTCAACCTCTATTCCGCAACAATTTAATGCACGTGCAGTAAAAAACAAAGTGAACAACTCATTGATTTTAAGTCATTTAAAACGGCTTTTTTAGTTGCTTCACAATCGAATGAACGATATAATCTGCGCTGTTACTCGAATTAATCTGGACTTTAGCCATTGCTAGAGAACATTAATAATAAAAAAGCAGGAGATAAACTATGAACAATACAAGTTCCTACATAGAAGGGGTGTATTACCCACCACAACACTTATTGCAACTCAACTACCCGGAACTTCACCTAAACACCAACAACCAAAGTCTGAATTCAATCGATTCATCTGAATCAGTTTATCCCATCTACCCAAACATACAATCACTAAACTCGTCTGAAGAAGTATACCAACCCCTCTACCCCAGCCTAGAAGAAGTATACCAGCCCCTCTACCCCAGCATACAACCCCAACAACAGGCAAAAAGCGAATCGGTAGCCGAAAAATTTTTCGACAATCTTACAAAATTCCTGATAAAAAGCGGTCTTAAATCAACCATACCTCAACCAATGTATGCCCCCTCAGCCCCCTTATGGGAAGAATTTGATCATTCTAATTCTGAAGTAGAAAATTTAAATCCCCCTTTGCCCTTGAATCCACAAGAACAAACGGTGAAAACAAGTGTTAAGTTAACAGTGAATAGCCCACTTCTCCCTCGCCTTTCCTATATCGATCTAGCCTTCCCAGAAGTTGCACAAGTGAACCAATACCACGATCTTTGTAGAATACTGCCTATCTACGCTTTAAAAGATGTCATACGCCATGTCTTCTACTATGGATCAAGCATTGATGGGAAAGCGGAAAAAATTGTATTCAACTATTTCCAAGCCATGCCTAACTCAGCGTTAATGAGTGCTTTTAACGATATGTCAAATACCCCCTTTTCCATTCATCCGCAAGGGATCCGATCCATTGAAGCGGCCGAGGCGCTGATCAACGCTTTTTATAGGCTGCCTTTAATCAACCCCATGGATTATGAAAAATCCAGTGAGAGGTATTTTGAGGCTTGCGAGAACTTAACAAAAAAGTTTACAACTCTTATCCTTGAAATAGGACCCACCAGCTTATTCTACAAGTATGTCTATGAAATGGCTGCTGCTGCGAAGATCGAAATTGAAAGCTGGGATCATCAGTTTGCATCAAACAATTGGAATAAGCCGGCAATGCGACAACTCTCTATCCAGGCGCTGCAAAGATGCCTACATGGGCAGAAATAGGCTTGGGAACATGGATCATGATGTGGGGTTCATTCCCTTAAGGGCAAACACCGTCGGGCGTCTATCGATCTGAGGGATAGACGTCTTTTGCCATTGTTGAACCCTCTGGGTCTGCACATATTGGCCAGGGGCTGAAAGATCGCAAGCAATGCAAAGCCATGTCTTGCCATCCAACACAGAGAGCATCTTATCAAGCAGTGGCACATTGCGGTAAGGCGTTTCAATGAAAAGATGTGTCGACCCCTCTTTCCAAGAGAGCTTTTCTATCTTTCTCAACTCTTCGACAAGCCGCACCCCCTCCTTTGGCAAATAACCGTGAAAGGTAAAATGCTGCCCCCCTAGCCCTGAGAGGACAAGAGCAAAAAGAATGCTCGAAGGACCGGCAAAGGTCTCCACTTGAACTCCGCAGAGTCTTGCCATCAAGACAAGATCTGCCCCTGGATCTGCAAGACAAGGCATTCCACAGTCAGACACAAGCCCCCACACCCCGCCCTGCTGAATCTTTTTCAACAGCTCTTTTTTGTCGCTATCTGTACTATGCTCATTCAGCAGAAAAATGGGGATATCGCGGAAGGTCTTCGGCAGAGGATAAGTAAAATGGCGCAAAAAGCGGCGCCCTTGCTTTTCGTTTTCTGCAATGAGCCCCGTCAATTGAGCAACCGCCTCATCGACGCTTCCAGGCAATTGGCTTGAGTGGGGAATGCCTTCAGCTAAAAGATTGGGGAGCAAATACAACATCAGCAGAGTCCCTTCAAAAAAGTCAATTTGGCAACTAGACTATCCAAAATCAGGCCCGGATCCAATCCGCTGCTTTTTGCCATCAGCTCAACATCGAAAAGAAGATGCAGAACCCGCTTGAAAAAACCGCTTCGGTATCTTCAGCCCCATGGAAAATTTTATCAAGCACAGCCGGCCTTATCTCGGGAAACTGATGACGGATATCTTGAGGTTGCACCCCCCCCTCAAGCAAAAGAGCAACGCTCAGACCCCATTGCATTTGCGTGCGCAGTTGAAAGAGCAAAGGCAAAAGCAAGCTAGAGGTAGTTTCATCGCACTTGGGAAATGCCTCCTTCCAAGCCAGAGCCTCCGTCAGTTCCCATAGGCCCAAGCTTTTTTGTGAAGGGCAAAGGGCTTGAACATCTTGAAGGTTCAGATGCGACCTTTCCCCTGCATAAGCCAGCAGCTTGTCGAGCTGGCTCTGCAGAGCTTGTAAACTCAGCTCCCGATTTTCCAAAAGGCACTCCCAAGCCTCTGGGCTCAGCTGCTTGCCCTCTTTGAGCAAATCCTCAACTAGCATCCCCTTAAGACGGGCTTTGCGCTCCCAGGGCTTTTCTTGGCTTAAGTCACAGACAACCAACTCCCTTTTCCCCTTGGAGTAGAGCTCGCTGACCCCTTTAAAAGCACTTGCCCCGAGCACAAGGTAGGAAAAGGCAGACGGCTTGGCGGCATAATCGCAAAGCAAATCCAATGACTCTCCCTTAACCTTATCCACCCCATCTAAGTAGAGCACCTGCTTGCTCTTGAACAAAGACATCGTGTTGAGCTCTCCAATCACCCCCTCAATGGAAGACTTGGCATCCACCCCTTGAAAATGAACCTCCCCCTCCTTCACGCGGATTGCCGCAACGACCTTATCGACAATCCTCCTCCGCTCATAAGGGCAGGGGGACACCACTAAAAAAACGCGCGAAAGCTGAAAACTCACCCCTTGAGATAAGTGCTTATCAAAAGCTTTAACATCCTGAAACTTCAATCCTCTCCCCATCGATAAATGCTTTCGATAACGATATCAGGGTGTAGGCTTTTGTGGACAGCGCACTTTTCCATGGACTGGGTCAGTTTTCCAATCACCTCATCCGATAACCCCTGGGAGCAACTAAATTCAATCCGCAGCTTGCCAATGCGCCGATGCCCCGTCTCGCTCATCTCCTTGCTCACCTTGACACGCGCGCCTTTAATGTCCACGCCCAGCCGCTTGGCCGTAAATCCCATAATCGTCAACATGCATGAACCAAAAGAGGCAGCAAGCAGGTCTGTGGGAGAAAAAAACCTCTCCAACCCCCCGCTTGCCTCAGGGGCATCCGTCACAATCTCCGCCCCATTGACAGAATGCACGCAGCGCGTGGAAAGATCCCCTTCATAAGTAATATCGATATCGACCATCTTGTTCACCTTGTTTTAAATAAAATAATTGACAACCCCCCATCTTTCCAGATAAACTAAAAGCTGTGGGGGTAAACACAATGATTATGCAATTTTTCAAAAAAAAGACAGCAGATAAAAATCTCAAGAAGAGCCCGAAGGACCAAACTCCCCCTAAAAAACTACTGACCGCAGAAGGCTGGAAGCGCCTGATGATGCGCAAGTCCAAGAACCAAAAAATCGACTAAAATTTTGGGATAGGTTCAAACCTCAGAAACCCCAAGAGAACCCAAACTCCCCATACTGGGTGCGCCGATTGAAGAACTGACCCTCATAAGAATAGCCATGGTGGTAATCGACATAAACCCGCATCTTGCGACCCACACCCTGAAGCTTGCTGAGCTCATAACCTAATTTCAGCGTCATGTCCCAGTCCCAATCCCGCTGCTGCCAATTCTCCAGGTGAATGGCAAAAAACGGCGTCCCATACAACCTATGATAGTCAAACTTGCTCCCTAAAATCCTCAGCTCCACCCCATATTCGATGTATAAAGGCTTCATATGAAAAGAAGAATCGCTGTGAAAAACAATCCCCGGCCCAAAATACCCCCTAAGCCCACTTGAAAACTGATAGGAGGAAAAGAAATCAACCGCCTCCATGCTCGGATTTTTCCTGCGTTGAACCTCTCCCCGGTGGTTGCAAAGAAACTCATCTCCTAAATGCGAGGAAATGTGATAGACCCTTAAACGAAACGACCACTGATCAAAAGCGTAAGTCAGCGGAATACCCACCAGATAATCCGTGTTGACAAGCTCGCAAGTCTCATGCTTAGGACGATGGGGAATGTTGGAGTAATTAAACACAGACCAGATCCCCGCCTCGATCCCAATCTGCAAATCCCCATGCCAGCGCATCACATTAATCCAACGGAAAATCGGAAAATCATCACCCAAAGACACCGCAGCGCACACATCCCCGCACACCTTATCGCCAAACCGCATCGCAGCTGAGTTCACAGGCTGCCTCGGATCGGCAACCAAAGGAGCAAACAGCACCGTCGACTGAGGAAACCACACCCCGCTCACCCGCGGCTGCTCGACATACTGCTTCCTAGCCTCTAACTCCTGCTTGGTCACATCCGTCACCTCAACAGACTTTACCCCCGGCAAATCTTTGACAAACGAAATAATCGACTTTGAAAGCAAATCATTGTTCGGCAGATTCGCCAAAAACACCTTGTGATCCTTCACAATCACGACCACCTGGTACTCGTAATAGTGAACATCGATCAGCGCCTGGATGTAACCCTCTAGATAAGGATCCGTCGCGTCGGCAAAGTTTGCAGCGGGAAGGTTGTCAGAGCGCGTGAGCAAGTCCGTGCCAATTTTGGCGACCAGCTCCTCATCGACCATTTCAGCGCACAGGGAAAAGCAACATAAAGATGCCCCTATGCTCATCGCCAAATTCCTACCCAACACCACCCTCAAACTTAAAGTTTTATCTATAAATCATCAATGACTTATTAGCAAAAAAATAATTCACACCACACCCTCCATTTTCAGGCAGAAATTTCCCACTAGAAATAGTTTTGCCTCTCCGTTATGATTTGCGCTTCTTGGGGCAATAGCTCAGTTGGTTAGAGCAGCGGACTCATAACCCGCTGGTCGCAGGTTCAAGTCCTGCTTGCCCCACTTTTTTAAAGCATTGAACTGCAAGAGATTAAACGCCAAGTGAACTGAAAATTTCACTAGCAGGTTGACCGTCATGGCACCCTTGTGGCACAGTGATCTCCTATGCATGTCAGCTCATCTCATCAGACCCCTGTTCACCTACAAAACCAATTAGGAGAATGAACAGAATGGCTACAATTCAAAAACGCAAAAACAAAAATGGCACAACCAGCTACCGAGTCATGATTCGACCCGGCGATGGACTCCCTACCCAATATAACACCCTTCCCACCTATCAGGAAGCTAAGGACTGGGCCATCCAAGAAGAAGCCAAACGCAGGCAAGGCTTGTATTTTCCCGATAAACTCAAGCAAAAGCACACCTTAAATGAACTTATCGATCGCTATATTGAAGATGTCCTACCATCTATAAAAAGCGCTGAAGATGCGCTTCGTCACCTCAAGTGGTGGCAACTCAAACTTGGGAAATATACACTTAATCATATCTCTTCCGATCTCATTGCAAAACAACGGAAAGAGCTTCTTTCTGAAGTACTGCCAAAAGGCAAGAAACGAACCCAAGCGACTGTAAACCGATATCTCGCTTCCCTTTCTGCTGCATTAAGCCATGGGGTCAAAGAATGTGAGTGGATTGCCACCAACCCGATGTTCCGTGTTAAAAAACTTAAAGAACCTCACGGAAGAAACCGTATACTTTCTTCTGAAGAATGTTCTCGCCTATTGGTAGCTTGCGCAAATAGCCCAAATAATTTGCTCCTACCGTTTGTCGTCCTTAGCCTTACAACAGGAGCCAGAAGTGGAGAACTGTTGAGCTTGCAATGGGATTCGGTCGATCTTGAGCATGGCATGATTCATCTTAAAAACACAAAAAATGGACGACCTCGCGTCCTGGCTGTTGTTGGAGATGTATTAGAAATGCTCAAAGATCTTTTTTCCAAACGCAATCCAGACAAGCCTTTTGTATTTGCTAGTAAAACTCGATTTGGCAAGTTAACCTTGCGTAAGCCTTGGGAAAAACCCTTGAAAGAAGCCAAGATCGATGACTTTCGCGCACATGATATGCGACACTGTTTTGCAACGCAAGCCTCTTTGTCAGGAGCATCTAATATCCAACTTTCAACTGCAACTGGCCATTTGACCCTATCTCAATTACTCCGCTATTGTCATCCAGATGCAACAAGCGTACAGCAATTGACGATGAAGGTTTACGAGAAGCTCATCAACACGACCAATTTAGGAGCGATCATTGCCCCAAAACTACTGCGGGAGAAAAATAGTGGCTCTCACTAAACATCAAAAACTCGCACGAGGGCTCAAGGCCCTCCTCGCTGCTCTTGATGAGCACCATGAAAAAGCCGCGAGCATGTTGAACGCTTTGCAAATGCATTTTTATGAAACGCATTTGATTCTGGGGCGGCGTGTAATAACAGAGCAGGCGCTTAAAGTCATGATGAACACCCACCGGTGCGCTCTATGTCTTTTTGCTCCCAATGAAGAACTGCGGACGGCAGCTAGATCCTCGCCATCGATAAGCTTCACTTTCACCCCTAAGCTTTATCCTCCTTCCAAAATCTTAGAATACCCTCCCGATGCACCAAAAGATGAGAAGCAGGTAATCCCCTGGGGAGTCAAGATCTTTCTTCCATCACAAAGTCTTCTAAACCTCAGCCAAGCAAAAGAAGAAGCGCTTCTTTACTGCGCTTCTAAAAACGAAATGTCCGAATGGATCGACTGGTTTGAAGAGGAAGACATTGCGCACACCCTGACCAACCAGATTGCCGCAATGATCGCACCTGTCGATAAGTTGTCCTCTCTAGAGGAAAACCTTAATAAACCCGCCTTTAGTCCTTTCTACGAAACAGCTCTTAAGTATTACAAAAAGAACCCTCCTCCGAATATTCTCAATGCTACATTTGCACCTGATGAAGGAAGTACCATCGCTGAAGCTTATGCTCGCTTATCTAAATCCACTCGATCACATGAAAAAGATGATTTTAAGGGATTGCAGCGTGCCTGGCGCGATCAACTTGAACAATGCATCTTCGCAGATATGAAACTATCCCAGGAGGAGAAACAGACCATCCTTGAAGAGCGTTTTCCGCTAAAACGGAACAGGTCTAAAAAGAATCCCCCCAATCCTCGTTGGCAAACAAGTCTTGCCGTGGACCGGCAAACTTATGCAACCTTCATTCGCTATTTTGCGGAACTCTTCCTTAAGAACCCGCAACAATGCCAAACTGATGCAGAAATCACCCTGCTCCTTTGGGTAATGGTATATATTTCCCGAGATCCCAATCACATCATCCCAATCAAGCGTCTCCTATGCCTTACCACAGCCGATGTGATTGACCAGATCATTAATATTGATGGTCATGAAGTGGACATTTCTATGGGCCTCGCTGGCCTTTTTAACGAATATACTGGAGGAGCGAAATCCCAACGCCAACAGAAACTATTTCCCAACCTAAACATCGATAAGCTTGAGGATTATTTTCGTAGAGCTTCCTCGGAATTGTTACCTCCAAACAGCCTCCCTGCGCTTCCTGAAGCCTTTCTTACCTTCCCACATGCACGAAAACATATCCGTATCCCCGCTCCAATTCGACATCAGCAACAAAAGCATCCCCAACAAATCCACCATAATCTCATTTCCCGCCATGAGTTAAAGCGCCAACTCATCGACATATCCAAATCCCAAGCCTCTTAATCTTCCATTTGTTAATTTTTCATAACACCCTCTAAATCAAACTATTAGTTTTAAAATCCAGTTTCGTTGCCGATCATTTTCCCGATCACATGCCCTCATGAAAGGGAAAAAAATTCAATTGTTACTCGAAGATGTGATTTATAAGCAGGACCGCATTGGGCCTGCAATATAATGAGGTTTACAAATATGTCAGACGAATACAAGTACTGCACAGTCAATCAGATCGCTTCTGATCCAACTTTTTGTTTCAGCATTCCAATGCTGAGATACTACATCCTCCATGCTCACCGCAATGGACTTTCCACTGCCCTACGCCGCATAGGCAAAAAGGTACTTATCCGCCGAGATCTCTTTGTGGCTTGGCTTGAAAAACAAGGCCGCAGGTAGGAGGACAAAATGAAACATAACGAATTCATAGTACAACCAAAAATGATCACTTATTCCTATAAAGATGAAATGGGAAAAGAACTCTATCGAAAAAACCGCATAGAGCCTGGGATACAAGGAAAAGACAAAAGTTTTGGTTTCGAACGTACAGGCGATGAGGGTCAAGTCCTCTATAATCTAAGTGGGTGTCGGCGAGTTCTTTACCATCTTCCTGATGTGATAAGGGGAATTTCCGATGGAAACCAAATTTTTCTTGTTAAAAGTGAAGAAGATGCTGATGAACTGAAAAGGAATGGATTCATTGCGACAACAGAACCTGAACCTTCTAAATGGTCTAATGAATTTACTGAAATCCTCAAAGAAGCTGATCTCATTCTTCTCTATGACCTGGATAAAAACAGGCTTGAGAGAAGAACTATGCTCTGCGATGTGCTCTACGGTCAAACCAAACGGCTTCGCGTGGTCGATTTGCCAGCTCTTGAATATGAAGAGCATCAAAAACCAGATGTTAGTACCTGGTTTGCAAATGGGCATACTCAGATCGAGTTAGTTGAGATCATCTCTAAGACACCCGATTACACTCCAGAAAAACAATGGGTTGAAATCATTTCTAATAATTTAATTGAGAAAAAAATGAAAATAAGCACCAATATTCAAATGGCGGAGCGATTCTTAACGCAAATCTCTCAATGCGATGAACCTATCTTTGTCTTTCAAGTTTTTGCTGATAAGAAAAAATCTGAATCCCCCATAATCCCAAAGGTCTTATGTGGAACATTTACGCAATATAAAGAGACCTTGTTAAGAGAAAATGAGCAGGGTGCAGGCATTTTTGTTACAGTCAATAAAACTGACGGCAAAGGACGAAAAGTTGAAAATATCATCGGAATAAGAGCTGTTTTTGTCGACCTAGATGGCAGTCCATTAGATCCAATTTTATCCGCACCGCTTTCTCCGCATATGATCATTGAGTCCAGTCCCCACCGCTACCATGCATACTGGATCGTCGAAGGGATCAAACTAGAGCAATTTTCTTTAATTCAAAAATATTTGAGCTCCCGCTTCCAAGGTGACACACAAGTCCATGATCTATCCCGAGTAATGCGTCTTCCTGGCTTTTTCCATCAAAAACAGGAAACATTCCTCACAAAAATCATCCAAGAAAGTGGGGAGCAGCCCTTCCCTGTGCAACGATTCCTGGATGCTTTTGAAATTGACTTATCTCCTCAACAAAAGTCATCTGCTTCATCGCATGAATTGCCATTTGTCAATTCGGTTCTTAAAAAACTCGATCAATATGGGATGTTGGTTAAAAAAGAACCGCACCCACAAGGATGTTGGAGTATTCTATGCCCATGGAAGCATCTCCACTCTGAGCAAGACTCAGGGACAAAATACTTTGAACCAAATACAAATGGCTATCCAGGTCATGGCTTCAAATGTTTTCATAAACATTGCGAATTAAAAACAACTAAAGACCTTCTTGTGCATCTGGGAATGGACGGCAATTCCCCAATTGACCCATTACCTCTCTATCGCCATATTGAGGCTCCTCAACCTTTTCCAATGGATGCACTTGGTTCCATCCTTGGTCCTGCAGCAATAGCCATGCACCGGGTCATTAAAGCCCCTGATAGCGTATGTGCCCAAAGCGTATTAGCTGCAGCATCTCTAGCGACGCAAGCCCATGCGAACATTATTGTCGATGGCCGGGAAATTCCCCTCTCTGAGTTCTATCTGACTATTGCGGAATCAGGTGATCGAAAAAGCGCAACAGATAAAGCAGCTTTAAGGCCAATACATACCTGGCAAAAAATGTTAACCGACTGCTATCGCATAGAATATCCTAAATTTCAGGTACAAAAGGAAGCTTGGGAGAATCGCAAAAAAGAATGGATCAAAAATTCCTCTCCGGGTTCTGATTTCAATGAAATATCGCCACAACCTCCAACACGCCCGCTTGTGCTCGTTGAAGAACCGACCTATGAAGGTATCGTTAAATACTTCGCTGCTGACGGCCAACCAAGTATTGGTCTTTTCAGCGACGAAGGCGGTAGATTCTTCGGAGGGCATGCGATGAATCAGGACAATCGGTTAAAAACTCTAGCTGGACTTTCCTCGCTCTGGGATGGCAAGGAAATTTCACGCATGAGATCTGGAGATGGCGACATGCTCCTTTATGGAAGAAGACTTTCTCTCCATCTGATGATCCAGGAAATTATCCTCAGTAAGCTCATGGGCAATCCGCTTTTTGATCTGCAAGGATTCCTGCCTCGTTGCCTTATCACCTATCCCCAAACCATGGCAGGAAATCGAACCTATGTCGAAGAAGATCTTACCGCTGACCCTGCAATCCAACAATTCAATAGAGCGATTAGTCAATTGCTGGACTCTAGTGCCCATGGCGATTCATCTACAGATCCAAAGAATGAAATCAAAGCAAGACCGCTTCCTCTTAGTGCCGAAGCCAAAAAGATCTGGATTGCCTTTCATGACAAAAATGATACAAATCTGGCAGAAGGTAATTCTCACTATCCAATCCGTCGCTTTGCAAGTAAGGCACCTGAGCACGTTTTACGGCTCAGCGGCACACTGGCTCTTACTGAAGATCCCCAAGTTGAAGAAATTGCAGCAGAGTATATTGAAAGAGCCATTCTTCTTATCGAATACTATTTTACGGAAAGGTTGCGAATCCATGGGTTCACTTCAATCAACCCAGACCTTGTCTGTGCGGCTTCCCTACTCAAATGGTTTTGGAAGGAAAGCCACACCCAGGTAGGACTAAGCATGGTTTACCAATATGGACCTACCTCTCTCGGCATTAGAAATGCCGAATGTGCTCGAACTACCATGGCAGTCCTCACAAGTCACGGATGGGCGATCCCAATAGCTAACGCCTCCATCAATGGCAAAAAACATAAGGAAGCATGGACCATTGTGCCTCCGCAAAATACAGAGGGCTGCTAAAGTTGCTAAATTGCTAAATCTCTGGGTTGAAAAACTTGGCTTTAGCAATTTAGCAACTTTAGCGGGAGGTGTTGTGCAAAAATTCCAGCCACAGGTGGACTTTGCAACGGCACAAGAATTTTAATCTTCACGCGATTAAAAATAAAATATGATATTAGAATAATGAAAGAAAGAAAATGAAACATGAACGATATGATTAATATTGGAGCAATTTATGAATAATAATGAAATGGCAAGAAGTCCAAAACAAAAGGTCCCTGGAGCACTCAAACCAGCGACTGATTCCGAACCTTTTTTCAAATGGAACTATAAATTAAACCAAATAACAGGAAAAAATGAGTTTGACTCCGTTGAGCTATCCGACGGCACTCCTGCCGATATTCACGGCCTGCAAAGAGCTCTAAAACGTGCTACAGGGACATCCGACTTAAGAACAGGAGAACGGATTCTAAACAAAGTTGCTTACGGGATGACAGCGGAAGAACATGACATCCGACTGAATGAAGTATCAGCTCTGTTGCCAGCCGTGCATCCCAAAGATGAACCTGAAGCAATGTTACTTGGTCAGTTTCTTGCGCTTCAAGATTCGGGGATGCGGTGTCTTTCGAAATGCAAACTCACATGACATGTTTTACCAAATTGAGAGGTTATTGTCCTTGGGCGCAAAACTGTTGAATGTGGCTAATCAAACCATGCAAACTCTGTTAAAGTATCGCTGTGGTGGTCAGCAAACCTTGCAAGTCATTCACCTTCACAATCAAGGCCATGCAATAGTAGCCCAAAACCTCTCCCCTCCAATAAGGGAAGGGGCCCAGAAAAAATTCGAGAATTGAACCCCTTGGATCATTGTGGCTCGGTGCACAGCGAAAAGTAAAAGATCGAAAGAGCAGTGTCTTAGATGGTCTGTCCGCGGAAGAACTACCTGCCATATGCATGGAGGGACTTCCAAGGGACCAAAAACCAAAATTGGGAAAAAGCGCGCTCGCCTCGCTGCTCTACGACACGGTGGACATACTCAAGAAGCCCGAGCATTGCAACGGGAGGCTATAGACCTAATTCGCCAAAGCAAAGATCTCTTGAGCGGGTTTGAGAGCGGTACGAGCTGCACCTGAATAGCCTGAGGTCAACTTGCTGAGACAAAAAACTGGACCTCTCCCACCGATGATAATGCACAATGGTATTATTCAGCATTATTTCGTCGATTCTGGAACATTTGGATGCACGGCAAGAAAGATCATAAAAAAATTAGACGACAAATCGTTAAAAGTGGCTATCATGAGCCTTTGTTTTTTCCTCTTTGCATATCTGCTTAAGAAAGCTTCTAAACAGTTCTGACATGCTCAAGCATTGCTCGCCGGACTTCTTATGAAGCCAACGCCATTCTTCTTCGCTTATGCATATCGTCATGCGCTTCCATTTTGTTTTTTCAGTCATTTTTCTCCTCATTTTGACATTTCATGTTTGCAATAAAAATCAAAGCACCTAATAGAGCAAGGTTAGTATTGATTAGCCATGGCCGATTGTCCCCCTGCCATCAATATGTTTTTTTATAACTGTCCAGTACTGACAGAAGTCGCATTTTTTCGATTGGTCAGGGATATGATCGGACTCCAAGCATTTTTGAATGGCAAGTAGTGTTTCCTCTACCCAGGAATCATTTCCAATATAGGGAAGAACTGAGATCGAAAACTCAAGCTTTCCTCCAAAAATTTCTTTAGAGCTATCTCCATTGCAATAAACGAAATAACCGGTGTTTGACACTTGGAACCCTTTTTGCCTTAATAGCCATTGGTAGATCTCCATCTGGTTCTTGTAAGACTGACGGTATTCCTCATCCAGAGTAATTACTTTGCTTGTGCTTGTTGCTTTGTAGTCCACTACGATCAGCTCCCCTGACGAATTTACCCATAAATCATCGACAGCCCCAGTAACCGTAAAATTCGTCAGCTCATGCGTGTATTGCACACCCTTGAAATTTTGCCTCCACTCTTCGAGGTTAGGATGAGTAAAGGGAATAGCATCGACCCCATGCTCAATCATCAAAGGGTGGGGCTCACCGGCTGCTCGATATCTATCGAATTCTTTTTTTAGAAGGGTGTCGACGGCGTTGTTAAGAGTGAATGGATAGGAGGGTGGGCGGCCTGTGCCACATTTTCGATCAAGATGAAAACAGCGTGGACAGTTAAGGAAATCTTGAATTTTTGAGCGACTGATCTTAAATGGCTTGTCGCTCTGAACCGAATAGATATTTTTTGTTCTTTGCGGACTATACCCTGTACTCAATTCTCCCCCAAATGGATATAAAATAATCTAGATGCATGCGCCTGTCCCGCTGCTAAATTTAATATTTCAATCATCTTTTGGCTTAGGAAAGCGCAATAACGCAAGAAAATCTAAAAGCCGGTTACTCTGTTTTACAGGATTTGTAAACCAATCAGTAGACCAAATGCGGAAAATTTTTCCCTTCCAACCCAAGGCCTCTAGAAGTTGCTGACGAATACGATCACGATCTCTAGCAGAACGACTACTATGGTACGTAGCACCATCACATTCAATCGCAGCAAGGTATTCTCCTGGCTTATCTGGATGGCAGACCACTAAGTCAATCCAATAACCCTGTACACCCAACTGTGGGCGAACGTCGTATCCATGACGACGTAACAATTCTGCTATCGCCTCCTCAAACGGGTTTTCTACTTCTCCAACAGATGGATTAATCGGAGCTAATTGCCCATTTTGTGCAAACTCGAGATAATGTTTGAGAATTCGATGCCCTACAGAAGACTGTTCGTTTAGAACAATATCCTCTGGTTGCATTGAAGTATATAGCTCGACGCATTGCCGTGCTCGCGTAAATAAAACATTTAGACGCCTCCAACCTGAAGATCCATTGACGGGTCCGAAGGTTTGTCTAACTACGACACTCCCCGGCATCTTGCCATAAACAGTGGAAATAAAGATTATGTCTCGCTCATCACCCTGGACATTTTCTAAGTTTCTAATGAATACTTTCTGCCCACATGCCTCGAATTGTTCGACAACTTCCCGCAATGCTGGGATTTCCCGAAGTTTCTGTTCAAATATTTCATCGATCATTTCACGCTGCGGCTGATTAAGGGTAACGACCCCAACCGTACTTACAGAATCTCTCAACAATTGGGAAATTACTGCTTCTACAATTTTTTCAGCTTCAATACGATTAGTTCTATTGATATAAATCCCATCTGAAATATAATTATAATGCACCCCAACCCTAGCATTATCTGCATGACAAGCTGGAAGAATAATTAGCCGATTATCGTAGAAATGGTAGTTGGAAAAGGCTATTAGATTTTGGTGCCGAGAACGGTAATGCCACCGCAACTGCCTGGGAGCCTTAAACACCTGCAAACACCTTTCCAAAATACTGTCAGCCTCCTCAATAGCTCCGCCATCCTCGTCCTCATCATTATTATCATCTACTGCTTCCTCAAAAAAGTTTGAAGGAGGTAGCTGTTTGGGGTCACCAACAACGACGATCTGCTTCGCTCGTAACACGGAAGCAAAAGCCTCTGGTAGACGCATTTGTGATGCTTCGTCAATAACAAGCAAATCAAAGGTTAAGGAGGATTTAGGTAGATACTGGGCAACGGATAAAGGACTCATTAGAAAACAAGGCTTTAAGGCTTGAATTGCGCGGCCCGCTTGCATCATGAGCTGTCGGATCGGAAGATGACGCCGAGATTTAGCCATCTCATGCTCCAACAAAACTAACTCAGTTTGTTCGCTTGCCTTTGGAGCTCTACGCCCTTCAGGCACGGGTCGCCGCGCAATATCCGCTCCAAGATTTATCCCATTCAGTCGAATGATCTTGCGATCCGTCTCAGAAAAACGGCGCCTAATGTCCTCTAATGTATAACCGATATATTGAGGCAGATCGGGACATTGCTTATACAGCGCGTATACGCATGAATGATAATAAACATAGTCAAAAGCATCTGAGAGCTGGACAGAAGTGAGGCGCCCTGCTTCCAAATGCTGAATGAGATCAATAATGCTTAGGAACATGCCAGCTTCTTTACATCGATTATAAGCGATCCAAATATCCATGCCATCAAGACCAGTCAAGATTCGTTGAAAGCGATTTTTTGCAGCGCGCACCTCATCAAGAGATACTTCCTTGCTGGGGAGGGGCCCTAGGACACAATCAACGAAGTCTAGTTGCCTTAGCTTTTCTACCGCAGTACTCCATTGCTGCATGTAGTATAGTCCCTGTTGTAGTGCATCACACACACGATTTAATTCCAGAGGTTGCACAATTACTCGTTTGGATAGTGAAGAGGGGATGCCGGATTCTTTCACCTGAAGCCACCAAGAAAGTGTTTTTTCAAGCAATGCAAGCTCTTCGACATCCAAAGCACTGCTAGGAACTGTCAAAGAACCAAGTAATGAATGGGCTTGCACGCAAGCGCGCAACTCCGCAGCTCTCTGACGCGCATGAATTGCGGAATTAATCTGTCGTGGTGTTAGTGAAGCCGGTGCTAAGGATTGAAAACGCTGTACGACAAACTCTACTTCGCTTAACTGTTTACGCAATAGGGACTTAAACTCATCCCAAGAGAAAGAATGGTCAACTGATTGCCCAAGCGTGTTCAACTCCGAGCAGCAGTGCATCAAGCGCTGATAGACCTCTATAAGTGCAATAAATGTGATGGATGGAGCAAACGGAGCAAGCTTATTCATCAATGGAATAAGAGTTTTCAGTACCAGATAATATGGAGCTAGTTCTACTTGATGCTGATATAAAGCGGTATTGATCTGAAAAAGCTCATATATATTTTTTTGATCTATCTCTAGATAACGAATCGTATTCTCGGATACCTCGAAAAGATGAGTTCCATACTCACTGCTCACATAGAAGATTCTGTCCTTCCAATCTACGCTGATGTTTGCAAGACGCTGTCTGACACTGTCCCACCAGGATAGTGCTTCTAACGTCTCTCGAGCCGTACCCCCCAATACTAAATAGTCTTCAAAGAGGGTTTTTCTAGCAGGGTCACTGAGAAACTCATCTCTTTCCTGACACCAAAAAAGTAAGTGATCAAACTGCCTAGAGAAAATATCGATGGTGGATGCTTGACACCACAAACGATGGCATAACTTTTGTGCTCTGCGGATACGACGACAAATAAATGACCACCAATCAGCCTCTCGAGCAGTTTGCAAGCAGTCTTGAAGCACCTCCGTTGTTGGCAGCTGATCAAACAAAAAACAGGTGGATAGTTGTTGTTGCTCTTGACTGAGCTTTTGTACCTTTTTAAGAGCTTCGTCCCAAGTATCCTCATTCATACCCAACGTGCGAGCAAGAGAGAAATGATGAGGCGCCGACGAGAGAACTTCATGGAGTACCTTTAAAACCTCCCAAGGAACCTCTCCCATTCCCTTCAGGTTAAATTCCCTTTTTGGAAGGGCTAGCGAATTGCGATGTCTATCCAATTGATGGATCAACCGCAACGTCTCCGCAATAAGACCACCTAAGTGGTTACAGTCCAGCGACTTAATTTCAAATAGATTATAAATGTCGCTATCTTCCGAAAAAGGCAAAGCAGCCAGCCCCGCTAACACAGATCGCATTCTCTCTAATGACCATGGTAAAAATTGATGTCGTTCACTCGGTCGGAACCATGCGACCAGCTTTTCTAGGTCATCAAGAGAGGCATGGGGCAAAAGTTTATCATCTTGAGATAAGGCAGAGACAAAATGTTGCGCCAACTCTGTCAAATGAGCAATCGACATATCATCAATAGGTGATTGTGCCAATGACATAGCATTCAGCTCTCCATATGTTGGGAATAGTTGATTAGACTCCACTAGATTGGTGGATAGTGTTTTAATCAGTTCTAGAGCCTCTCGTACCGCGGAGGATGACGATTCTTGCAGACGCTGCGCAAAATCTGTCCCAATGCAAGCACAGGGTGTAATTAACTTTAACGTTGCCTGCCATGTAGTGCAGTTTTCAATTGAAAGCGAATGTACTGCATCACTGCCATGAAGCGCAACAAATGTGTCAGATAAGCCCGTAGTGGCTGCTATCCCCCCTCGAAGAGCATCCTCCATTTTGGATCTATCAATCGATGATAAGGATGTGATCGCAACGCCCTTTAAGGGATGATCGGGCACGCCGTGTCCTAATTGGTCATAGTGCATGCCCAAGTCTGCCAATATCTTTCGGCGATGGCTGACATCATCAGCCCGCCATTGCAATGCATCAGACCAGCACAAACTACGCAGCTCAACAGCCATAGGCTCCAATAACTGCCGTGCCTTTTCTACCTTCCACAACAGATCATGCACTGTAGGGTCGCCTGGTATATCAATAGGCTTGTTTATCTGAGCCGCGTAGGCATTTAACTGCTGACGCATTTCTCGCAACAACCGTAGCTCGTTCTGAGTGGACTTGGCTGCAAGGAATGTTTGGTGTAATCTCTGTTCAAGACTTCCAAGAACAACTTTTTTACAAGACTTATTGCTATGCAATTCCAAACAAAATGGACCCAATCCAGCCGCCTCAAGTCGTTTTGCCACAACATCCAATGCGGCCTTTTTCTCCGAAACAAATAGCACACTCTTACCACGCCCCATAGACGTTGCAATGAGATTCGTAATCGTCTGTGACTTACCCGTGCCTGGGGGTCCAACGATAACAAGGTTTTTTCCCTCCAATGCATCTATCAGAGCTCGGTGCTGCGAGCTATCGGCATCATAGATAAATGGCAATTCGGCCAATGGATGCTCGTCAATTGAATTCTCTTCCTCCCCGCTTACTAGCTCCTCATTACTAGAGCCATTCTCTTCGATGCCAAATAATTTTCGCATAAGAGGATGGTCGACCAATATTTGGTCTTTCTGCACATCCAAATCCGCCCACAAGGCGATCTTCTTGAACGACAGAAGGACCAAACTTAGGTAGGGCAATATCTGCCAGCCTTTTCGATTACCACATGCATCCGATATCTCTTGTAGATAACTGCTAGGACTGTGAGACTTTTCATACACTGGAAGCTGAAAACCAAGCTCATGGTTCAATTTCTCACGTAGGGTAATGTTATCCCTCACTTCGTCTTCCTCTTCAAGGGACTCCAAATAATAGGTGTAGAGCCCTGAAACAGGATCTACATCACCCCGACAGAACTGTACAGGCAAAAGGAGTAGGGGTGCTATGTACTTTGATGCTCCAGCTTCCTTGGTCAGGGTATATTGTAGAAAACCACTGACGAGGAATAAAATGTGACTTCCCGCTTCATCTGTTGCAAGTCGATTTTCCTCTTGCATTACTCGAATAACACGATCAAGATCTTTGGGGTATAGTAAGGTCTGCAATTGACCGGTAGAAGTGTCTGTATATTCCAATTCATATGAGGTTGGCAAGCCGAGTTGAGCTGCATAATCCCTGGCTGGTGGATGCTCGTTAGCTTCCCCATCAGAAGGCAAGGGAACATATTGCAAGTGAAGCGACTTGCCTGCCAATAATGAGTTATAAGGCCCGTCCAGACCAGCACCTGCGAATCGTAGTGAGCGACGAGTATATCGAAAGTTCACTAATCGGTTGCGAGCTGTGAGATCCAATAATTGTGAACGCAAACGTCCTAGGATCGCCCCAAAGTCCTTTACCATTGCTTCATTTTCGAGTGAGGACAACTTCCTATCATCTTTAACAGAGCCCATGCCAATCACCTTTTAACAGTTGTAAATAACTAATAAAATAACTCCAAGTCTTATATCACAAAATGCGTTAATAAATAACGAAATTTATCGTTTTAAATAAAATATCTTAATAAATTTACACGATAATAAAAAAACAGTCATTCCAGAGATCATCAATCGATCTGGAGTATACAATTTTTAATATTAAATTAATTAATAATTTTTTATAAATAAAGTTAAATTTCAAGAATAAAATAAGTAAAACTAATGATAAATAAAGTGGTTTTTATTTCAATTATATTTAACTTGATTATTAATTCTGATTATATATAATTGCGTAAAATTTAATGGGAGATGCGAACTGTTCCACCTCCTTTAGAAGAAAGACCCGTCAACAATAATATCGATTTTGATGAGCTGGCCAAGATCACCAACGGGCTGATTTCCTCAGATTTGAAGCTAATTGCCAATAATGCTATATTAAAGGCCTTACAAGAAAACGCATTAATCTCTATGGCATTGTTGATTGAGGAGGCTGCTCAATTTAAGCCCTCGTTAAGTCAGGTTGATTTAAATAAATATCTTGAATTCGAAGCGTATCATAGAGGTTAGGAAATATAATGAATAAAGGTGGTTTTTCTTGGAACAGATTCTTAGGCGTTTCAGCATTTAAAGCGCGCATTTCAAGGCGTATAGGCATACCTTTGACACGCTCCGGAAGACAAAGAAAATTAGGAGCATTTGTAGAAAAGATAATTTTAAAAATCTTTGGCATCAAATAAAAAAGAGAGTTGCACATGGAAAATTCGATAAGAGAAATGCTTTCAATCCTTGAAAAATTAGAACTTAAAACAAAAGATATTCTATACTTCACAGGAAAGGAATTTGATCTCCTTAAAATGGAAATACATAAAATAAACGGAAAATTAGATTACATTGAAACAAAAATAAATAAAATTGAGATGAAACAATGATTAAAACTTTAATAATGATCGTGGGATCTTTTTTTGTTTTACCCATTCTCTTTATGGTAAGTGTATGGGTTTTTCTTATAACTACCACTGCTTTGATCGGCGCTTTTCAAGCCTTGCATTATTATGTTCTACCTCCTCTATTGAAACAGGGGCTTTTCTCTAAAAATTCTTGATAGTGAATAATGTATACTTGATCATATATCCACAAAAAGCGGGGATACTATGAGCAAGAAAAACACCAAAGACGCCTATTCTGAAATTGACCAAATTATTGACAGCGAGGCATTTACTGCATGCGTAAAGAGCGGATTCAAGGAGGTAGAAGATCCTAGGACCCAAGACAACAACTCTTATCCGCTCGTGAGCTTATTGGTGATCGTTCTCTGCGCGATCATAGCGGGAGCCAATGCAATTACTCAAATCCACGAATATGCAGAGATAAAAATCGGCTTGTTTCAGCGACTGTTAGGAGTGGATCGAGCTCCAAGTTATTCCGTTTTCTGGTGGCTTCTCACCCGACTGAATCCAAAACAACTTCAGGATGCGTTTATCAACTGGATCAATTCTCTTCCCAGTGAGATAAAAGAGCGAATTATTGCTATTGATGGAAAACGACTTAGAGGGGCTTCTCACAAGCAACCGGTGCATTTGGTTGCGGCGTGGGAAACTGCTCGGGGACTCCTATTGGGTCAAGTGAAAACGGAAGAGAAATCAAATGAGATTACAGCAATTCCTGAGTTACTGAAAACGATCGATATCAAGGGAGCAATGGTCACAATAGATGCGGCTGGATGCCAAACAGAAATCACGGACCAGATACGTGATCAGAATGGCAATTACATGATAGCCTTGAAGGGGAACCAAGGAACATTACATGATGAAGCGCAGAATTTTTTTGCCCAGGCAGAAGAAGTGGGATATGCGGAGGCAGAATGCGCTGCATCAACTAGTTGTGAAAAGGGACATGGAAGAATCGAGGAGAGGAAGGTTGTCGTTACCAACCAACTAGAGTGGTTGGATGCAAAAGTCAAAGATCGCTGGCGGGATTTGAGTTCGTTGATTGAAGTGACTTGCCGCCGGGAGATAAAGGGTAAAATTTCCCAGGAAAAACGCTATTATATTTCGAATTTAATTTTAAGCCCGGAAAAAGCTGGAAACGGAGCAAGAAGTCACTGGGGAATCGAAAACAATTTACATTGGACCATGGATGTTGTCTTCTTAGAAGACGCAAGTCAAGCGAGCACTGGGCATGCAGCGGAGAACTTGGCTGTATTTCGCAGAATGGCACATAATTTAATTAAAGCTGATCTTGGAGGAACTCGTGGGGTTGCTAAAAGTCGCAGGCGGGCGGCCTGGAACGATGATTATGCAGTTCGCGTGCTGTCAAGAATATTTGAAGGGAAAGTGTAAAAACATTTTAGTGAAAAGCCCCTGTATACCCAAGTAATCTCAAAAGTTGGTTGCGGGCGCCCCAATAGGCCTGAATTTACCCCTCACCCGACCCCTTAACGCCTGCCCTAAAATAGACTCTGCAGTCACAGTCGACAACACCGCAAAAAATCCTAAAATTGCCCCCTTAAAATCTTCAAAATGTTCGTAATACGTATTGTAAATCACCCTCTCTTTCATCCACTTCCATAGTCGTTCTATCGGGTTCAAATTGGGGCTGTAGGGAGGTAAAAAATGCAGACAGACCTTCGAGGTTTCCAGATACTGTTTAACTGCCTTATTTCGATAGTACGGTGCATTGTCACAAAATACGTGAATTTTCCGTTTACTCGGATACGCTTCCTCGATTTTTTTGAAAAAACGAATTGTAGATGCCGCGTTTAAGGTCTGATCCTCTTGAATCACGATGTTGTGGCTGACAACATCAATGGCTCCAGAAAGGTTAAGTCTTGCACGTCCCGTGTTTGCTGGGATCTCTTTGCGGTAAGCGTGTAATCTAGACAGGTTGATATTTTAGGAATGAGGAACTGTTTTTTTCAGCGCTGTTTTAGCTTGGAGCCACCGGTCTGGTAGCAACTCCTCAAGCTTTTGAACACTAGTAAGCGTGTAATCTAGACAGGTTGATATTTTAGGAATGAGGAACTGTTTTTTTCAGCGCTGTTTTAGCTTGGAGCCACCGGTCTGGTAGCAACTCCTCAAGCTTTTGAACACTATGTCCCATCAGCCTCCGAAATATATCTTCGAGGTACTCCCGCGGGTTGATCTTTAATCCACGACAAGTTTGAACAAGAGACAGAAGAATTGCTCCTGCCTCGCCACCATCTTCACTGCCAAAAAACAGCCAGTTCTTTCTTCCAATTGCAAGAGGTCTCACAGCTCTTTCTGCAACATTATTATCAAGCCTTGCAAAGGCGTATTTTGTGTAGTTCTTTAAATAAGGAATCAGACCGCAAAAATAGCCCAGTGCTTCTCGCAATTTTGACTTGGGTAAAAGTTTTCCATCGATCAGCCTGCCTTTAATTTTATCGATCAGTTCATCGATGATCGGAACCTCTTTTGCTTGTCGTATTTGCAAACGCTCTTCATCAGATCTGGCCCAAGCCACTTTCTCTAGCATGAAGAGATACCGGATCTTCCGCAACACCCAGTCCCGAAAACCGGGATCCCCAGACTCGGCATCGAAAAATTTCCTGCGAATATGGCTCCAACAAGGGCACCACGTGATGACTTTTTGTTCAGCTAGCTTTTGGTAAGCTCCATATTTATCTGAATGAAGCACGCCTCGATATTTTTGTAAAATATCCAAGACATTATCATGGCAGCGATTGGTTCGAAAATCATAGACCCGATAGGCTGGATTTATCGACTGTCCTCCGACAATCACCCACATATAGGCGATTGCACACTGATTTTTAGCCTGTAGCTTAACCGGGCTTTCATCGATGAACACATTGTTGCTCTCAAGGATCAGACGCACCATCACCTCATAAAGAGGTTTGAGCGCCATCCCGCACCGAATCACCCACTGAGAAAGAAGCTTCCGGCTTATTTTGACCCCTTGACGCTCCATCCCTTCGGCAATGCGATACAAGGGCAAGTGGTCTGCAAATTTTGCAGTAATGATCTCGGCTAAAACGCTATCATCGGCTTGGCATTTAGGAAGCAAAGTTTCGGGAAGTGCAGCTGTCTGAACTCCCTCTTCTGGCTTTTCTGGATGAGCATATTTAGGACGGATAATCTCTTTGATGTAATAACTGCCAGGTTCATGAGCTAATTTGTGTGTGACTTCATCGCCAATTTTGACTAAAGGAGCCCCTGTTTCTTTACAGATTTTCTCCTCTTCAGGAAGATCCAGAATAGTTGTTTTTACAGGGAGATTGGGATCTAAGGCAATAGCGTCTTGGCCGTCCCGTTTTGGTTTGCGGCGTTGATGAGCTGGGACATCTTGGGTCTGCTGCTTACCTTGTTCCAGCAACGCTTCGAAACCCTCGAAAAGGAGTTGCTCGGCATTGCAATCGGATAGGATCCGCTCTGATTTTTTTCCAAACAGTTGCCGCTTAAACCAATCAAGCTGTTGAGTTAAATAAGCGTTGGTGTTTTGTAAATTGGCAACTGTGACCTGCAGAATCTCATTTGCGGATTTAAGCTGTTCTAAATCTGAAGTTTGTGTTGTTGTCATAGGGAAAATGATACCAAAAAACCCTTCAAAAAAGAAGAAGAAAATGCGCCAAATTCCACTTATTTTTCATAGAGAAAATCTAGGTTGCAAGCGCTTGGGAGTGACGCCCTCCAAAAGCATTAAGAATTCTCTGCGTGTCATCTTGGCCTGTTTGTTTTCTTTTTTAGGAAAACTCCCTTTTTCTAAGCGTTTGAACCAAATCGCTAGCCCATCTGTATCCCAATAGAGAACTTTCATGTGATCCTGTTTTCGGTTCAGGAAAATGAAAAAAGCCCCTGTTAAGAGCTCTCCAGGAAATAACTGCTCTACTTGTGCGCTTAGCCCCTCAAAACTTTTTCTCATGCTGACTGGATGTTGACACAAAAACAAACGGGGATTTCCTGGTAGGGTCAGCATGAAAACCCCCCAATAATCGGAAGGCATTTTTCTAGAAGCGTAGAGGCAGCTTCACAGTCTATATGAATTTTGCATCCCCGCCACTCAATGACTACTTTTGCTGTGGGCACTTCATTCCTTAGCTCTGTAAAATCACTCCGAGCTATCATTTTATTTTCCTTCAGCGACCTCTTAGCATAAGCCCAACCACAAAAAGTGGTGATAGGGATTTGTTGTTCACTGCACCAAGCGGTCATTTTCTTGCCGCTTGCTCTCCATTGCTTAACTAACGCTTCTCTCTCTTGACGTGTTCTTCTGATCATAGACATCCTTTGGTGTTTTTGATGCAAAAGAAACTAACATGGATTTGTAAAAGGAAAAAAGATGGCTAGATTAGACGCTTACAACCAATAGCCTTTGGAGTTTTCTATACTGTCCATGGCTTGAGAAGTTGGCTGCAAAGGCATTCCTTTTCCTATAAAAAACCTGCGGTGGTACCCGGTAAGGCCAACAAGGAACAGCAGCAAGAGTGGCTGGCTGGATACGAAAAACTTAGGTCAGGGCTTGGCGCAGACGAAACGATTTGTTTCATGGATGGTGTTCATCCGACACATAATGTACAACCCGCCTATGGATGGATCAAAAAAGGAGTGCGCAAAGAGATCCCAGCAAACACGGGACGTGCAAGACTTAACCTTTCTGGAGCCATTGATGTTGTCAGCCACAACATCGTGATTCAAGAGGATCAGACCTTAAACGCGGCATCTACAATTCGTTTTTTCAAAAAAATCGAGGAAGCGTATCCGAGTAAACGGAAAATTCACGTATTTTGTGACAATGCACCGTACTATCGAAATAAGGCAGTTAAACAGTATCTGGAAACCTCGAAGGTCTGTCTGCATTTTTTACCTCCCTACAGCCCCAATTTGAACCCGATAGAACGACTATGGAAGTGGATGAAAGAGAGGGTGATTTACAATACGTATTACGAACATTTTGAAGATTTTAAGGGGGCAATTTTAGGATTTTTTGCGGTGTTGTCGACTGTGACTGCAGAGTCTATTTTAGGGCAGGCGTTAAGGGGTCGGGTGAGGGATAAATTCAGGCCTATTGGGGCGCCCGCAACCAACTTTTGAGATTACTTGGGTATAGGTATATTGATGCAAGCGATTACAAAATTTTTCTCATTGGGTTTGTCACACCCAACAAGGCCGCTTGGCCGCGAGCGCGACATTGACCATATTAGTAGGTGCTGCTGCTGCTGCTTTAGCCATAACTTTACTACCAGCACTAACCGCATTGCTCGTCACTATAACCGCCATCCTTGTCGTACTGCTCATTTTGAATGGTTTAATGATTTTAATTCGAAATGACAATGTTGAACCACCCAGGGAAATTGCATGAAAGTAGATCTTCGTTTCAGAATCAATCGCTTACGAAAACCGACAAGAATTTAAATAACGTTGATAACCAAGAAGTTAGCGATTTCCGTGCAATTTCCCTGTATACCCAAGTAATCTCAAAAGTTGGTTGCGGGCGCCCCAATAGGCCTGAATTTATCCCTCACCCGACCCCTTAACGCCTGCCCTAAAATAGACTCTGCAGTCACAGTCGACAACACCGCAAAAAATCCTAAAATTGCCCCCTTAAAATCTTCAAAATGTTCGTAATACGTATTGTAAATCACCCTCTCTTTCATCCACTTCCATAGTCGTTCTATCGGGTTCAAATTGGGGCTGTAGGGAGGTAAAAAATGCAGACAGACCTTCGAGGTTTCCAGATACTGTTTAACTGCCTTATTTCGATAGTACGGTGCATTGTCACAAAATACGTGAATTTTCCGTTTACTCGGATACGCTTCCTCGATTTTTTTGAAAAAACGAATTGTAGATGCCGCGTTTAAGGTCTGATCCTCTTGAATCACGATGTTGTGGCTGACAACATCAATGGCTCCAGAAAGGTTAAGTCTTGCACGTCCCGTGTTTGCTGGGATCTCTTTGCGCACTCCTTTTTTGATCCATCCATAGGCGGGTTGTACATTATGTGTCGGATGAACACCATCCATGAAACAAATCGTTTCGTCTGCGCCAAGCCCTGACCTGAGATTTTCTTATCCAGCCAGCCACTCTTGCTGCTGTTCCTTGTTGGCCTTACCGGGTACCACCGCAGGTTT
>CAWCKK010000015.1:0-12822 GCA_963796135.1 uncultured Acidobacteriota bacterium
ATTATAGGGATTGGGCCGTTTCGCGCAATCGCTATTGGGGAACTCCGATTCCGATTTGGCGTAGCCAAGATGGGGAGATTCTCGTCATTTCGAGCATTGCTGAGCTCGAGGAAAAAACGGGAGAAAAGGTGGTGGATTTACATCGCCATTTCATCGATCGCCTTGAGATTGTCCATCATCAAAAAGTTTTTTCCCGTATCCCCGAGGTGTTTGATTGTTGGTTTGAGTCGGGGTCGATGCCTTATGCGCAGGATCACTATCCCTTTGACGCATCTTTGGGATTTGAAAAGCGGTTTCCCGCTGATTTCATTGCAGAAGGGCTCGATCAGACAAGAGGTTGGTTTTATACGCTGACAGTTCTTGCCACAGCTCTATTTAACAAGCCTGCCTTCAAACATGTGATCGTCAATGGGATCATTCTTGCAGAAGATGGGCAGAAGATGTCCAAGCGCTTGAAAAACTATCCCGAACCTTCTGTTGTCATAGATCAGTATGGGGCTGATGCGGTTCGCCTTTACTTGCTCAACAGCCCTGCTGTCAATGCAGAGGATTTGCGCTTTTCTGAAAGAGGTGTTGAGCTTGTGCTGCGGCAGGTATTGATTCCTTTTTGGAATGCCTTTGTCTTCTTCTCTACCTATGCCAAAATCTACCAGTGGCAGCCGAGACAATTACCTGCCCAAAGTGAGATCGACCGCTGGATCCTTTCAAAATTGCAAGGGCTCATCAAAGAGGTGACAGAGGCTATGGATAGCTACCGCCTGCATTTAGCAACCCAGCCATTTGTTGGATTTATCGAACAGCTCACCAATTGGTATATTCGGCGCAGTCGCCCCCGATTTTGGTCGGATGAGGCTTCAGAGGACAGGGGAGGAGGCGTTTGCGACTCTGTATGCGGTTCTTTTGACCCTGACCAAGGTTGCAGCTCCCTTTGTTCCTTTCATCGGCGATGCGATCTACTCCCAGCTTAAAACCGTCCAAGATCCTGCCTCTGTGCATTTGTGCGATTTTCCTGTGTATGAGGATCAAAGAAGAGATGAGAAGCTGGAAAAAGAAATGCTTTATGCTCAAGAGGTCGTCGGTCTTGGGCATGGGTTGCGCAAGGAGCATAAGCTCAAAGTGCGCCAGCCTCTGCAAAGAGCTTATGTCATCTGTGCAAATCCAGAGATTCTCAATGCTCTGCGGCTTAAAACCCACTTGATTGCCGATGAGCTCAATGTCAAAGAGATCGTTTTTGAAGCAGATGAGACCCCCTTTGTCTTAAGCGTTGCCAAACCTAACTTCAGGGTTCTTGGCAAAAAAGTGGGCAAGCTAATGCCTCTTGCGCAGGGAGCCATTGCGGATCTTTCACAAGCCAAGCTTCATGCGCTTTTCAAAGGGGAAACCTGTGAAATTGTGCTGGAGGGGCAAAAGGTTGAGCTGACCGCAGAGGATGTGAGTGTCGAGCGCAAGGTCAAAGAGGGGCTTGTCGCTGCCACCTCTTTAGAGATCACAATTGCTCTGGATACAGCTTTAAATGAGGAACTTCTTTTAGAAGGGCTTGCACGCGAGATCATCAATAAGATCAATACAATGCGCCGCGATCTTGGATTTGCCGTGACAGATCGGATCGTCGTTGAACTGGGTGCAACGGATCGGCTGCGCAAGGCATTTGATTTGCATCGCGATTTCATCATGCACGAGGTTTTGGCCACCCAGGTTTTATTTGCCTGCTCTGAAGGAGTGCAGTGGGATCTGAACGGTGAGCCTGCAACCATTGCCGTTAGCCTTAGCGTTTATGGATCTTGAAAAGATAAGGGGACAAACTCCGGGGTGTCAGGGGGTGCTGCACTTGAATAATGCAGGAGCTGCCTTAATGCCGCAGCCTGTGATCGATGCTGTCCTCGAGCATTTTCAACTGGAGGTGTCCAAGGGAGGGTATGAGGCTGCCGAGCTCCATGCTTCCAGGATCGAGCGCTTTTATCCTTGCGTTGCACAGCTGTTGCATTGCTCCCCTTTAGAGATCGCTTTTGTTGAAAATGCAACCCGGGCATGGGATCTTGCGTTTTATTCGATCAAGTTTCAAAGAGGGGATCGCGTTTTAACCTCAGAGGCAGAATATTCAAGTAATTATCTAGCCCTTTTGCAGACAGCAAAGAATAAGGGGATTGTCATCGAAGTCCTGCCCAACGATGAGACAGGACAGCTTTCTATTCGGGCTTTAAAGGAAAGGATCGGCAAAGATGTAAAGCTGATTGCAATCACCCATATTCCCGCACACGGGGGCCTTGTGAACCCCGTTGAGCTGGTCGGCGATATTGCGCAACAGGCAGGGGTGTTTTACCTTCTCGATGCTACTCAATCGTTAGGTCAAATGCCGCTTGATGTGAAAAAGATAGGATGCGACGCCCTTTGCGCAACAGGGCGCAAGTACTTGCGCGGCCCCAGGGGAACCGGTTTTCTTTATGTTTCCAAAAACAGACTGCAGCAGATGGAACCTCCCTTTTTGGATTGCACCTCTGCGACATGGACTGGTGTCAACGCCTACTGCATTCAAAACGATGCCAAGCGTTTTGAGACTTGGGAGAGGAGTTACTCGCATATGATTGGCTTGACGGCGGCCATCGACTATGCTCTGAAGATTGGGCTGGAGGGGATTTGGGAAAGGATTCAAGCGCTTGCCTCCCTGCTGCGCCAAAGGCTTAAAGAGATTCCAAAGGTGACTCTCTGCGATCAGGGAGTTGTTCAGTGCGGGATCATGACGATGATCATCGATGGGTATGACTCTTTTGAAATTAAAAACCATCTTCTTCAAAAAGGGATCCACGTTAGCGTTTCGACTTCTGAAAATGCCCGTTTAGATTTAGGCAGGCGGGGGATCAAAAGCGTTGTTCGAGCCTCTGTGCACTACTACAACTCAGAGGAGGAGATCGAGCGGTTCTGCAAAGAGGTAGAGAAGTTCTAGTCAAATTTGAGGGGCAAGCGGTTCCTGCGCTTTTGATAGAAGGTTCCTGCGGTAATGCAGCAGGCGGCTAGAATCCAGATCAGTGTGCGCGGCCCGTTGAAGAAGGGGTACGGGGGTTGATTTGGCGTTCCCCAACGGCTTCCCGGCGGCCAAAAAATAAAATCCGGAGCTCCTCTTAAGTTAGCCTCTGGCACAAATCCAAACTCCCTGCTATCTCCGCTCATCGCATGGTTGTCGCCGAGAACAAGGTACATTTTATCGGGAATGAGGATCCCATTTTGGCGGATGAGGCTCGTGTCGAGTATTCCATCTTGCAGAGGGGATCCCTCATCTTCAAAAGGATGATAGGGGGTTTGAGGGTTAGAGGCTCTTTTTTTCTGCTGTTCCCTTTCGATAAAGCTAAGAAGCGTCTCACTTGCCTTGTTGAGAATCGGCGCTCCGAGTAAGTAGAGATCCCCATCGCGGTAGTAGGCATAGCGAGAGGGCACCAATCTTTGGTTTTTGACCTGAGGGCAAAAGCGGGTATCCCATTCAATTCCCAAATTATACAGAAGCTGCACATGATCTGCGCTAAAGCGATATAAGGTGTGAGTAGAGGGGAGTTCTTTTGCTATTCCCTGCCATTGGATTTGGTAGGCTTTTCCATCGTAAAACTCGTAGCATCCATCGGGGACGCGAGGCAGCTTGGCTAGAAAAATGCTGGAGGCTGCGACTTGAGCTGGGATCCCATAGCGGTAGGCTTGGCCCCCTTTAACCTCAAAGCGGGCTGTGTACATATGCTGCATGAGCTCTTTGAGATGGGGCTCTTGTAGGGGAATGACCGAGGTGCTCAGCCCAATAGAAGGGCGGAGTCTGCCCAATTCATCGCGGATGAGCCTTACGTTGCGGATGCTGGGGTGATGCCGGATTTCTAAGTAGAGAACACCTTCTTGTATCGCGGCAGGGTTTTGATCGGTGAGATTTTTGACTTGCTCTTTTGTGAGCAGCCGCGTCATGCCAAAGTTGTTAAATCCCCATAGATCTGCGTAGTCTTTGACAGGGGGTGCTCTAGTGTCATGGATTTGGGGCGGATTGACCATTTCTCCATAGACCTGATGGGGTCCTGACGCATAGAGTTTAACGACAGGTTGGTTCATTTGGTAAATAAAAACAGGGGAGTAGATCCCATTAACAGGGTTCTGAGGGATCGAGAGCTTGCGATCAAAATCGATGAAAGGGATGTGTTCAATTCCGTCTAACGTCTTCAAGTTGAGGGAAGAGGAGATGTCTCTTCCGTCTTTGTCAATCCCAAATATCCTTCCGCCGTAGAAATAGAGGATGTCGCCGGGTTTTCCGATCATCCGTTTGACATACTGTTTTTTCCCTGGGAATAGGTAAAAATACAGGGTGTTGACATCCCGGATATCCATATTTTCCCCGGTGAAGATCACAATCCCATTTCTTTTGACAAGGTCGGGATTGAAATAGAATTCAGAAGGTTGCAGGGGAACATTGATGCCGAAGGCGGTTTTGGAAACAGTCAGGCGGTCTTGCTCTTTAAATGTAGGGCGCATCGAGCCAGATGGGATTTCATAAAGTTCAAACCACATTTGGCGCACGAGCAAAGCGACGATGAGGGCAAAAATCAGGGCGAAAGAAAGCTCTTTGGCATGATCCCAACTTGTCTTTTTTAAATGGATTGAGGCAAGCGATTCGAGCTGTTTTGCACATCGATCCGCTTGGGGCTGATCCTTAGCCATTACGTATTGCTGCAGCGATAAGAGGGCCTCCTTTAGGAGGGCTGCGATGTCGGGAGAAAGACGATTCTTCTTTTTTTGAAAAAAACGGTAGGAGTGCCGGAGGATATGCTTGCATTTTTTCAGAGAGTACATCTTCATCTGTTGTCCCATGCTTAACAGGTCGGGATTTTAAATGGGCTGATAGCCAGTGGAGGGAGCTAATTTCACCTCTAGAGGTGAAATTAGCTCTTGAGTGATGGATACCGGTCCAGCTTAACAGAACAATCTACCTATTTTCCGATATGTGAGCAAGCCTAAGAATTTGTTAGACTGGACTTTGGTCATTGGTCATTAGATGTCTTGCATAATTCATTTCCTTGCCCATTTATCAAACTTGACTTCTTATCTACAACAATCTGGCTCTCTAGAGCTGATCCTTACACACAAGTCGACTTTCTAAAGTAGCTGCGAGGCCTAATCTTTCGAACCTGGGTCGTCGTGAATAGATATTCAGCTATTCCCTCCTCCGCAGGTTCAAAATCTTGCGGCCCCGGTGCCGCTTTAGAAAGTGAACTTGTGTGTTAAGGATCAGCTCTTTAGAGTATGCCTTTTCTTTTTTCCGGAATAATATTAAACATCTTGCGTAACCTCATTTTCTTGATAAATTTGCTCTTTTTGGTCCATTCCTTACAAAACTTCTTTCGCCACGTGTTTACACATGGCGAAAGAAGTTTTGTAAGGAATGGACCAAAAATCATCAAATTTTTCAAACAAAGCAGGTTGCGCAAGATGTCTATTTTTTCTGTTTGTCATTCCTGTTTCTTATGCGTTTTTTTGCATCGTATCCTTTTTTGGGCCGCTCTATTGGGCTCTGGGTTGCATCAACCAAAATGGCTTCAAATTCGGTATTGTTTTTAAGCAGAGGGTTTGTGGAAAAGTTGTTCACAGCTTTTGCTTTTTCCCTCGAGATATAAAGGAATTTAAGGGGGGATCCAGATTTATTAAAAAGGGATTAAGAAGAATTGCAACTGCCTTAAGAAGAAGAGGTTGTGCTCTATTTTCAGCGAGTTTAAAAAAGAAGAAAAAAATGTGTTGTTTGACATTGTCCATGGATTGGGGAAATTTTGTTCACAACCTTACTGCTTGACTTTGGCTATTGCTCTAAGGCTGTTTCAGCCTCCAGAGGTAAAATAGCCTTAGAGCAATAGCCAAAGTCCAGTATTTAGACACCTTGTGTATACGCAAGTTGTCTATCTCGGATTTGGCATTGGAGAGATGATTTGATGGCCTGAATCGATAGCGCGTATTTTAAACGTGTAGTGGGAGGTATGGACTTCTATCCAATAGGGAAAGGGAAAAGAGGGGTGATCCGCGGAAAAATAAAATTCAATGAGCGATTGAGCAAGCAGGGATTTATCCTCTGGCCAGCGCGCTTTTAACACTTCAAAAGCAGGTTTATTCAGCTTTTTGCCTTCAACAAAAAGGGGGGGATTCCAAAAGGAGCGCCGATCTTCCTCTTGAGGGTTGGGCTCTTTGCCTATCTTTTTTCGCTCGTTTGGCAAAACTGATGTCAAGGGCAGGGTGAGCAGCCGAGTTAAAAATTGCTCTGATGGATCGAGATAAAGCCAGCTGTTTTTGGTGTAGGAAAAGCAGGTGAGCATTTTTCCTGAGTCGGTATCGATCTCATACAATGTCCAAGAGGTGTGGCCAGGGGCTTTTTCTTTGACCCATTTCTTCCATTGGATTTTTTTGAGGTCGACATGGGGTGATGGGACAGAGACCTCTTCGAGTAAAAGGATCTTGCCCTTGATTGCGCGGACAAAAAGTAAGGAGTAATTGCCGTCTTGAGCTGTCACGATGAAATCCCCAGGTTCGGAGCGGGCCAATTTTTCATTTAACGATTGAGCAGCCACAGGCGCCCCCCATAAGGGGAAAGCAAAGCAGAGGAGGAGGAAAATGAAGAGTTGTCCAAGGATCTTCCGCATTCTTTGGATTATATCCAGAAGACCCTATTATGCCCAAACAATCTCAAAAGTTGCAAATCCGACTGGACTTGTATCCATTGGAGGGAGCTGATTTCACCAAATAGAGGCATCCGGATTGAATTGATTTTTAAATGGTCGACTTGCAATGTCACCATTTAAAAATCAATTCAATCCGGATGCCTCTAGAAGTGAAGGCGGCACCGAGCAATGGATACAAGTCCAGTCTGAGTAAAAAATAGCTTTCTTAAATTTTTAATGATGGTGTAGAAGTAAGGAAACGATTGAAAAATCGTGGACTGTTGCACCGATCAGGGCTTTTTTGAGTTATTGACCGGTCTTTAAAACATGGATATAAATCCAGTTAAAATGAAGGATTCAATCTGATGCGTTATTATTTGCTTTCTCTTTCGTTACTCCCTTGTCTGAGTTGTATTGCTTCCTACGATAACCAACATTCCAATGAGTACGTTGAGGATGTCGATGGTCAGGAAGAGTTTTTTGACAGCCAAGACGTTGATGACAATAAGCGAGTTCTTGTCGCTGAGGCGTATAGCCCGCCAATGCCGAATAACAACTCTAAAACCGCTCCAGCAATGGCTGAAAATCCGATGTTTTTGATGGGCGCAGGTCCCAAAGTCCACTCTGGGGCTCGTCTGGATGTGCTCGCCGAGTTTCTTTACTTGAGACGAAATGATAGTGTTCAAATGTATTTCGGTGGGGTAGTAACGGCTCCCAACACCAATGTTCCTGATGAACCAGTGGCAATTCACTATTTGGGAGGCGACTTTGAGCCTGGTGTCCGATTGGCTCTGGGCCTTGATTTTGCTCACGATGGCTGGGATATGCAATTTGCGTATACTTGGTGGCGCTCCGACTATTCCCATACTGTGCGCCCTACGCCAGCTCAAGGATTTGTGAACTTCGACACTTTTTTTGTCGATTTTAACGCCGGGGGGAACTACTCTGTGTCAGAATCCAACTACAGTGAGCGTGTCACCCTCAATACTTGGGACCTTAATTTGGGACGCAATTTTTATGTGAGCCGCTTCTTGACTCTGCGCCCCTGTATCGGTATCGTAAGTACGTATATTCCGTTGAGTATCCGATCCCGTATAGAATATCTGCAAACAGGCAACCCTGCAACCCCTGGCATCAGCAATTCCCATGTTTATGGAAATGGACTTGGATTTGGGGGAAAGGTCGGTTGCGCTGCAAATTGGTATTTTGCCAAGCAGTGGAGTGTAAAAACCGATTACTCTGTTTCCCTTCTTTGGACCCGTTTTCACAGTCACTTTAAAGACGTCATTTCTGTCAATACCGGTGAGTTTACAACAGCCGACACCAGGGCTTATTTTTCCGAAGCAGTGACCTGGCATCAGCTCTTCTTGGGACTCTCCTGGGATATGTTCTTGCGGCAGCAGAGATCTCAGCTGCAGTTTTATGTGGGATGGGAATTCGATACAGGTCTTGAGAACCGCTTATCTTGGGATGGCCAGATAGATTTTATGAGCATCCAGGGCTTAAGACTGGGCGGCAGATTTGACTTCTAAACTTGGGTCTTAAGAGATGCTTGCCTAGAGCATCTCTTAATAGGCATTTTGCGCAACCTCATTTTCTTGATAGATGCGCCATGCGTTTACACATGGCGCATCTATCAAGAAAATGAGGTTGCGCAAGATGTCTAGTGCATTCTTTCTATCAAGTGATCGGCAACTCTAAGCGCGTTGGCGATGATAGTCAGCGTCGGGTTGACAGCTGAGCTTGAGATAAAAAAGCTGCCATCGACCACGTAGAGGTTATCCAGATCATGGGTCTTGCAACGGATATCCAGGGCGGATGTTTTTGGATCTTTTCCAAAGCGGATAGTTCCATTTTGGTGGCCGACGCCTCCGATGGGGATTTTTTTTCCAAAGTAAGCTAAAAGATCAAAAGGGTAATGCCGGATTCCTGCATGGATGAGCATCTCTTTGAGCTTTTTTTTGAGCCTTCGATGCCCCTCGAGGTTGTTTTCTGTGTAATCTAATTGAATGTGGCCCTCTGGAGTGATTTTGACCCGGTTATTCGGATCGGGTAAATCTTCTGTTGTCAACCAGAAATCGATCGAGCGGTGAGCCATCGCCTCCAAGATGAATTTTGGAGTTGGAACGGGGGAGTCGGCTTTGAACATGTTGGCATCTGCCTTGCCGAGCATTTGGATGTGTCCTAGAGGATATTCAAAGTCGGGGGCGTTGTAATAAAAATCGTTAATGGCCATGGTCTTTTGAAAGCGGGTGGGATTGATTTCTTTTGTGATCGCGATCACAGCGGAATTGTTGTGGCACATGTAGTGTCTGCCGACGCAGTCAGAGCTGTTGGCAAGGCCGTTGGGATGCTTTTGGTTTGCCGACCTAAGCAGAAGAGCAGCTGAGTTGATGGCTCCACAAGAGACGACGACAATGCTGCCTTTGTAAAATTCTGTGTGTCCATGGCGTTTGACTCTGACCTGCGAGACTTCTGTGCCGCTTGGGTTAGTCTCAAGTCTCTCGACGTAGGCGTCAGTGATTAAAGAGACATTGGGAAATTTAAGGGCCTCATTGATGCAGATCACATGGGAATCGGCCTTTGCATCGACAAGGCAGGGAAAACCATCACACGTATTGCACTTGATACAACGGCTTTTTTCTCGGTGCTTTTCATTCAGCATCAAAGCCAAAGGAAGAGGGAAGGGATATAGCCCTTCTTTTGCAGGGCTTTGCTCAAGTGTTCGATCCGCGGTTCATGAGCGACGGCAGGGTAAGGAAAGGGACCGGATGAAGGGGGTTCTGTCGAGTCGATGCCTCGCTGCCCATGGACGTGGTAGAGGGTTTCAGCCTGAAGGTAATAAGGCTCGAGGTCTTGATAGCTCAAAGGCCATGCAGGGGAGATCCCTCCATAGTGTTTGACCTGATCAAAGTCGGATTTGCGCATTCTCAGCAGGGCAGCTCCATAGAATTTGGTGTTTCCTCCCACGTAGTAGTGGGTTCCCGGTGTAAATTCCCTACCCTTCTTGTCGAGCCATTTTTCTTTACAGCTATAGCGGGAGGAGAGAAACACATCCTCTGATTGCCAGTTCTCTTTTTCTCGTGCCAAATAGGATCCTCTTTCTAAGATGAGGATTTTTTTTCCTGAAGGGGCCAGGCGATGCGCAAGCGTGCCGCCGCCTGCCCCTGTGCCGATGATGATGATGTCGAAATGATGATCCGATAGCATGTTACCCCCCTGTTGCAAACCCGGGGAATAAAGTCATTCCTCCATCGATAAAGATCGTTGTTCCTGTGATGTAGTCAGCGTAATCAGAGCAGAGCCAGACGGCACAATGAGCGATATCTTCGGGTTCCCCGATTCGGTTATAGGGAACAAGCGTCATCAAGGCCCGATAAGCCTCCGGGGTAGACCAAGCAGCGGTGTTGATCGGTGTTCGAATCGCTCCAGGTGCAATCGCATTCACGCGAATCCGATGGGGGGCCACTTCTTGGGCAATCGATTGCATCAGCATGTGGATCCCGCCTTTGGAAGAGGCGTAGTTGACATGCCCTGCCCAGGGGATCACTTGGTGAACAGAGCTCATGCAGACGATTTTACCCGCGGCGCAAGAGATGCTCTTTTTCACCCCTCTGCGCTTGAATTCTTTCACCGCCTCTCTTGCGCACAAAAACTGTCCTGTGAGATCAATCCCGATGACCGTGTTCCACTGCTCAAGTGTTAGCTTTTCTAAGGGAGCATCCCTTTGGAGTCCTGCGTTGTTGATCAAGATGTCGATGGTGCCCAATTCTTTGTACATTTGCGCATACATGGCAATGACATCGGCCTCTTTAGAGACATCGGCATGGATGGGGATCGCCTTGCTCCCTGTTTTTTTGATCGTATCGCACACCTCTATGGCCTGCGGTTCATGCGACACGTAATTAACGGCGACATCAGCACCAGCAGCACCCAGAGCAATTGCCACTGCCCTGCCGATGCCAGAGTTTGCCCCGGTGACAAGGGCCTTTTGCCCTTTTAAGATTTTCAAAGGATCGACGTTGGGGTGCACCACGTCGGGAAGCTTTCCCGGATCCATCTATCCTCCTTAAGATTAAGTTCTCCTTACCTTTAACCTATGCGAGGATTTGATTCAAAAATTTTTTAAATCACCCGTTCCAATGCGGCAATTTCTTGAGCAGCGACAAATGCCGTTGTCCAGGCATTTTGGAAATTGAAGCCCCCTGTCACCCCGTCGATGTTTAAGATCTCTCCAGCAAAAAAAAGGCGGGGGGTTAACCGGCTTTGCATCGTTTTGAAATCTACTTCCTTAAGATGCACTCCGCCGCAGGTGACAAATTCCGATTTGTAGGTTGTTTTTCCCTGGATCGCAAAGACAGAGGCGGTGAGGGTTTGACTCAACGTTTTTAAGCAAGCATTTGGCAAGTGCCCAACAGGAGAGTTGAAGGGGACATCGGCAAGGGTTAGAAGTCTTTGCCAAAGCTTTGCGGGCAGGTCAAAGAGGTGTTCATTTTCTAACCATTTTGTTTTTTTAAGTTTTTTTAGCGAAAGTAGAATCGCATAAACCTCTTCTATTTTAAGAGAGGGGATCCAGTTGATGATAAGGTCTGTGTGGTACTGGCACGCGCTCAAATCGCGCGCTGCCCACGCAGAGAGCTTCAGGGCAGCAGGCCCGCTAAATCCAAAGTGAGTAAGAAGCAGATTGCCTCTTTGTCGATAGGGTAAGGATTTAAGGGAGAGCTCTGCATCTAAAACGGCAATGCCTTGCAGGTCGAGCGTGTCTGAGCGGGGCGTATTAAATGTGAATAGGGAAGGCACTGGGGGGACGATGGTATGGCCCAAAGAAGCTGCCAATTGATGGCCGTAACTACTGCTGCCGGTTGCTAAAATGAGGGCATCGCATAGGATGGGGTCTTGCTTTTCTACGCAGACCTTAAACCCATTTTCTATTTTTTCAACTGAAGTGACAGAGCGCTCTTGCCGGATCATCGCTCCTGCTTTCTGGGCTGTCTCTAGAAGAGCGTTGACAATGGTGGCAGAGCGATCCGTGATGGGAAAAACCCGCCCATCGCCTTCTGTTTTTAGCTCCACCCCGTGTTGCTCAAACCAAGCGATGGTGTCTTTGGGCTGAAAAGTGTGGAAAGGGCTGAGGAGCTCCTTGGCCCCCCTCGGATAGTTTGCGGTGAGCTGTTTCGGGTTGAACTCGGCATGGGTGACATTGCACCTGCCGCCTCCTGAGATCCTGACTTTAGAGAGCAATTGCCGCGTCTTTTCCAGGACGATGATTTCTAAACCGGCTGCTTTTTCTGCCAAAACGGCGGAAGCAAAGATCCCTGCTGCACCCCCTCCAACAATGACAACTCTTTTTTTCGTTTTCATTTTATACCCAAAAATCAAATTTTGAGGTTTTTTGGGTTTATGTTTAAATAAATTCCATATTTCATTGCAGTAATGATTATATCATTTTTGGGTTTTTTATGAATGTTAATTTCTGTAGTAAACACAAGAATCAAACTGCCTCGATTGTGGTTTATTGTTCCTTTTTTGCACAAGGGTTTTGGAACTATTTTTGATCCAGGAGCACAGGGGCTTTTCACTAAAATGTTTTTACACTTTCCCTTCAAATATTCTTGACAGCACGCGAACTGCATAATCATCGTTCCAGGCCGCCCGCCTGCGACTTTTAGCAACCCCACGAGTTCCTCCAAGATCAGCTTTAATTAAATTATGTGCCATTCTGCGAAATACAGCCAAGTTCTCCGCTGCATGCCCAGTGCTCGCTTGACTTGCGTCTTCTAAGAAGACAACATCCATGGTCCAATGTAAATTGTTTTCGATTCCCCAGTGACTTCTTGCTCCGTTTCCAGCTTTTTCCGGGCTTAAAATTAAATTCGAAATATAATAGCGTTTTTCCTGGGAAATTTTACCCTTTATCTCCCGGCGGCAAGTCACTTCAATCAACGAACTCAAATCCCGCCAGCGATCTTTGACTTTTGCATCCAACCACTCTAGTTGGTTGGTAACGACAACCTTCCTCTCCTCGATTCTTCCATGTCCCTTTTCACAACTAGTTGATGCAGCGCATTCTGCCTCCGCATATCCCACTTCTTCTGCCTGGGCAAAAAAATTCTGCGCTTCATCATGTAATGTTCCTTGGTTCCCCTTCAAGGCTATCATG
>CAWCKK010000016.1:0-46765 GCA_963796135.1 uncultured Acidobacteriota bacterium
GGATTCACGCTCCAACCCCAATCTCGTGGTTTATATCCGGGCCGACAAGGAGTGCCGTTACGACCTCGTGGCGCAGTTGCTGGACGGCTGCCAGAAATATGGAATTTCGCGCTATTCGCTGCGCACCGACCCCACGCCCAGATGAATCGGCTCCAAAAGAAATGTCTCGTCGCCGCCGCCGGTTCGCATCTGCTGGTGGTCGTGGTCCGGAGGGTGAAGCAGGGCATCGTGGAAAGAATAGAAAGGGATATTGTGAGTTTTGCACACCTGTTCTAGTTTTTCATCCCTTTGCCGACTGTAAGGGGTGTAGTCTTGGTTGACGCAAAGAGCTTCGATGTGGAGCTTGGTCACACATTGGTTCACAACCTCTTGAGGGCTGCCTTTAAAAAAGTAGAGCTTCCCTTTTTTTCTATGGAGCTGATCTTCCAGGTCTTTTAAAGACTCAATCATGAATTTGAGGCTGTGATCGCTTCTAAAGGGGTTGTGCTCAATTTGTTCCGGTGTAAAAATGAAAGCTGTGATGACAACTTTTGAGTTTTCTAAGGCAAAGATAAGAGCTGTGTTGTCCTCTAAGCGCAGGTCACGCCGAAACAGAAAGAGAGACTTTGCGAATTTTTTTTCCATGCTTTGCAACGATTAGGCTAAAGTCCAGTAGAACTGGACTTTAGCCATTGCTCGGTGCCGCCTTCACCTCTAGAGGGATCCGGATTGAATTGATTTTTAAATGGTGACATTTCAAGTCGACCATTTAAAAATCAATTCAATCCGGATGCCTCTATTTTGGTGAAATCAGTTCCCTCCAATGGCTAAAGTCCAGTAGAACAAGCATTATATAACTGATTTAAGGATTTTTGTGTTGCACTAAGACGCTTGCCGCGCAAGGAAATCCACTCCCAAAGGGCTGCTGGATGATGCAGATAGCCTTCCTGCAGAAGGGGATTAGCGGCAAGGCTTTTGAAAGAAAGCTGAGGGAAGGGGGATTCTTGATCCTGTTTATGCGCGATGACAAAGCGCCAGGAACCCATGAAAAATAGAACGGCGTTGATAATCCCTCTTTTTAGCCATCTCCAGGGGGCTATATGGATGATTTTGTTGATCGTGGCTAAAAAAGCCTGATCTGTTTTTCCTCGGAATAAATCCATGCGATAAAATCTAGAGATTTCAATGGTTTGGAATAAGAGCTCTATTGTGGCTTCCTTGGCGTTTAGATCGGAAAAGTTCACTTTTTCCATCGGGATGGGGGCAAAGGGTTGATTGTAGATCTTGGCCAGCAGATCAAGGGAGGACTGCGTTAACCCTTTTAAGTTTTGGATGTCTTTTTTCTTCCAGAGATCATCGACCATGTAGGAGAGGATTTCTCTCAAAAGATCGTGATTCAAGCCTTGAAATGCTCTTACGCTGTTATTTTTAATCAGCTGTCGACTAACGATGTTTTGAGAGGATAGATAGGTATTGAGTACAGATTGGATTTTTTCGTAAAAAGGGGCGGCGATGACTTTGTCGAATAGTTGTTGAATATGAAAAGCGCAGTTATCCCCTGCAAACTGAAAGTTGACAAACCCCTTTTTAGAAAGCGAATAAGTTTCTATTAGATCTTTTTGCATCCGGGCCGTTTCTTGCTCAGAGAGGGGAAAGATCCAGCCGATATCATCTCTTTGAGAAAGAAAGTAAGCTTCATCCGGGTAATGGTGGGCGGCGACCAGCGTTGCGGGGAAAGATAAGAACTTTTCAATGGGTGTTCTAGGAAATTTTTTCGGTTGGATCCCCATCGGAAAGATGTAATACTGATCTCCACGCCGGTAGATGAGGTCCTTATAGCCATGCGATTGCAGGACGTTGAGATCGGGCTTAGATCGGTTGCTGCGGATCGAAAGCCCCCATTGATTCGGGGCAAGGGCTTGCCAGTTTGCATAGCGCTCCCGCATTCTCTCCTCTGAAAGGGGGGGGAGGGGAACTTTATTCAAAAGCTCATCGAAGAACCTGTCCGCCTCGAGGGTGTCATAGCTTTGTGAACTCTGATTGTAAGAGCCAAGTTCAATGGCACTCCAATTCCTCACACCGCCTTTTAAATACTCCACTTTGCCGTAATCGGTTGTCTTTTCCTTAAACATTCGGAATATTTTTTCAATTGTCAGCGTCAATCCACTTGCGAAAGGGTGGATTAAATTTCTTAAGGTGACCGTTTTCTTTTTAAATGGGCCTTGAATCGGAACCATTTGGTCATCGATGTTTAAACAGACGACCTTGTGTGCTCTGCCATCGATTTCAACATCCTGAAAGCAGATCCCCTTTTTCCCATCGACAGCCCCTGAGCGCTTGTCTAAGTGGATAGAGGCCAGCATCTCCCTTTCTTGGGGGGCTTTGACAAAAACTCCAATGTTGCAATTAGAGCGCAGCACCCACTTGACAAAAGAGGCGATCCAAGGATCGTTCTTTGCTTCGGCGCGGCAGAGAAATCTTTCGATTAAAGCCGGGTAAGATTGGCAGGCTTGCTCAAGCCGTCCTTTTTCTCTTGGGTTTAGCTGAGGCAATGCCTTGTCAACTTTGGGGTTATGCCTTCCTGGGAACAGAGAGACAGAGGCTAGGTATTTGCGGATGATGGGCTCTATTTTTTGGAACAGGGAACGCCCTTGGTCAGGGTCGGTTCCTTTAGCAATCGCCCCGCTGCGGTATTGTAGCGCCAGAAACTGCTGCTCAAGGCGGTCCCATTCTGCTCTTTCATGGACGTAGAGGTCTTTGGAGCGCGGCTGTTGCATTTTTTCAGCGGTTAGGTCCAACCACTGTTCGATGGTTTTTCCAGCAAGTGATATTTTTTGATTTTCTTGGAAAGAGGAGAAGGAGGGGAAGGCGACCTGCTCAATTTTTGCAAGGGCGGTATTGAGCTGATGCACCTGCGTGTACTCTCTGCGCAACCCTGGAAAAAGGGAGTAGAATTTTTCCGGCAGCGAAGTTAATCCGCTAACCAATTTTCCAATAAAAGTCGAAGATGACATAAAAATTTAAAAAAATAGAGTGTATTGGGGAGAGTATAATCAATCCGAAGCTTATTCACAATTTCAAGGTTTTGTTATGATCTATATAAAATATTAAAATACTGATTATTAAATACTTGTGAAAAATGCCTCTGCCTTTAATGATAATAATTAATTTCCTTAATGTTAATTATCTATTTATTCATTTGATTTAAAAGCTATTTTATATTATAATTTTTGTTATATAAATGATAATTATCGGTGTTTTTTATGAATCTTTCCAGTATTAAAAAATCTATTATACCTGAATGTACGGCTAAATCATATTTTCAAGATCCGAGCGGTTTGCCTAGAATGTTAATTGAAAAAATATTTCTAATCTTAGCAGAAAATGGCCTCTTAAAGGATATCGGATCTTTAAGAATCACCTGTAAGCGTTTGTTGGCTGTTTCCAAACAGGAGTTGATCTGGAAAGTTTTTTGCCTAAAGATCGATGGCTTAAGCGATTACACTGAAGATTACTTGAATATCTATCAAAGATACCAAATGTGTAAAAAAAATATTATGGAAGGGGTTTACACTTTATCTTCAAAAAATCTAAAGGTCACTACGACCCATACCAATAATATCATTGAGGTTGAGTCGAGTGACAAGAGAGGTCACATCTGCAACACGTTGCAAAGAAAATGTTTCAATACCGATCTCAAAATTTTCAAGAACCCAACAATCCAAGAACACGGTTTTGGCAAGTTTATCGCCTTCACACCAAAATTGGATCAAGCCATATGCAACATCGGGGTTTTAGACCTTACCTCTAAAAAGTTCAAGTCGATAGACGTTAAGGCAGAAGCCTGTGTAAGCGGTTCTTATGTTTTCGGTAAAACCACCCTTAATATCCCTAGTTTATTGTACTTAGATCCAACGTTTTTAGCTATCTTGCATCACAATCAATGGTCTGATAGTTTTGATTTGCAGGTGTGGGATATGGCAAAAGGAATTCAAGAGAAGACAAGAACGATCGATCAGGTTGTAAAAAACGTCAGCAAGAGCGTAAAAAATGTAGAAGTGTTTACCGACAAAGAGCTGGTTTTTTTTATACATCAAAAATCAACAGGAAATAGAAATCATATACGCGTTTATGATACAAAATATAAATTTAAACATAAATATCATGTTGAGAAAAGTGTTTTCACAAAATTTTCAAAATACGACATCATCCCTTTTGTGTGTGATAAATACATGGCATACTGGTCTTCTAACGATGGTCTCATTACCGTCGTAGATCGTCAGAGGGGTTCGAAATGTTACATTGATCTTGGCAGTTTAGAAGAGGACATGAAAGCGATGAAAGCATTACAAGAAGGACAAGATTCTTTTTGTTGCATCAACGAAAAGCAAAAGCTGTTTTTCTGTTCTTATCAAGATGAGAAAGATGGCGGGAAGAAAATCATGCAGGTATGGGATTTAGAGGAGAATAGACCTCTAACAAAGTGTGCAATTCAAGATCCTAATCAAGCTGTATACTATGTGGTCTCTGACGTAGTGCATTTAGGCACCCCTTTTGGAGAGGCGCTTTTTCTCGATATGCGCTCGTTATTGGAATTGAAAGAAATTGGGCGCGTGAAAAACCAGGCTACCTCAGACCCAACGGGGCATTGCCTATTCTTAAATTTGTCTCCGGGGGAAGAGAACGCTCCCCCTTTTGCAAAAATGTACAATACGGAATTAAAAAAACAGATCGACCTAGAGTTTGAAATAGGTGTTGAGGATTATGAGTATGATTTTACATCTAGCGCATCTTGGGAGAATTTTCTTGCTATCACAGCCCAAGGAAACGACTCCGGCTATGTTTTTATTTTCTCTCTGAAAGACGGTAAACGCCTAATGAAAATCCCTATTAAAGACGACTTACTTTACTCATCCCTGACTTGGTTAAACGGCTGTTTAATCGTTTCTAGGGGTGTCGACGAAGAAAATCAAAAAGACTACATTATCAATTTTGACATCGAACACGACTTTCCCTGTTCAGAAGAGAAGAAGTAACTTTATTTTTCCTCATAATCGTACACAGGGTAGATTTCAAAGCCGGCTTGCCGCACTGAGAAGATGACTTTGGAGATGGGTTCCCATTTTGCATTTCTATCTATGTGCAACAGAACCTTTGTCTTTTCCTTTTCTTTGGGTAATAGTCCCAAGCTCTGCTGCTTGTTCAATTCTTTTTCGATCCCCTGAGTCCCATCGATGAGATATTCATTGAATTCTGTGATCCATTTATACTCCCCTTCTTCTCCGACACTCAGGTTGATGACATAGTGATCGGTTGGAAAAGAGGAGGGGTCTTCCGACGGCGGCTGGACTTTTACAAGCTTGACCTGGCTGTCGTAGAGGGCAGTCTTTGTCACAGCCAGGGTTGCAAACACTGCAACAATCAGAAAAAGAAAGTCGACCATGGGAGCCAGGTTTAAACCGCTAAAGCTCTTGAGTTCTTCTTCGGGGATGATGCTCATAGATTACCCTTTGTAAATAGAGGTTCTGTCATCCATAAGCAGCGCCAGATTTTGTGTTTTTCCCTCTAAGCGAGCCAGTGATCGGACAAGCCGGTACTTGGCGGTAGAATGTAAAATTAGAGCTAGGATTGCGACGATCAGTCCAGCAACAGTGGTTCCCACGGAAACCCCTAGGCCGTCAAACAGAGTCGAAACGCTTTCAATCGACCGGTTGACATCGTAGAAGGCGTAGAACATGCCGAGCACAGTCCCTAACAGTCCTAACATGGGGGCAATAATGGCAACGTCGTTGAGCAGGCCGAGCTTTTGCCAAAAAGAGGTCGTTGCGCGCTTGCCCTCTGTCTTCATAGCTTCAATGGCAACCGGTAGGCCGAACTTGCAGGATAGAACCCCGTTTAAGACCATATTTGAAAAGACCCCATCGTCTTTGCGGCAAAGGCAAATGGCCTCATCGAAGTTGTTGCTCATCAAAGCTTCTTGCAGATCTTTGAAAACAGAAGGGGAAATATGGGCTAAAAAGCGTATTGAAAATAGGGTGTAGATCCAGATGCAGAGGGAAAATACCGACATCAGAAGCAGCAGTGAGTAGATGACAGGAGAGCCGGCAAAGGCCTGCTTTAAATCAACGGCAATGATCTCTTTGGGAAATGCCTTCTCTAGCGATGTCCCCTCAATGCTGAGCGTTGTCAGGGGTTCATCTGAAAAAGAATGAAGCGAGGGCGATGGCTCCAAGCGGCTCTGCGCATTTTGTAAATCGGCAACTGCAGCGTCGAGAATCTGTTCTGATAGAGCCTCGATTTCTTCTCCTGAGTCGACGATCGAATCTTGGAGAGGATGAATTCCCGCGATGCTAAACGGGCGTTCAACAAGGGGAAGGTCAGACACGATCTCATTGAGCAGCTCTTGGGAAGATTCTTCTAAGACCTGGGCAGTCGGTTGTAGGGAAAGATCGGAACTTAAAAGAGTTGGGTGCGCTTCTTGAGTGCTGGAAAGAGAAAGCGCGGGCTCTATGAAGGGGGGTGTTGTGTTTTTCGCGGTCTCTTTTTCCTTGGATAGTTCACCTTGGGACAGCTCTTGTTGCAGCTGATTAAACTCATCGTCGAGCAGGGAAATGTCTGTTTTGATTGAATCAGACAGATGCATTTCATGATCGGGTGCTAAAATAGAAAAGGTCGGGGAGGCAAGCTCTTTGTCTTCAAGAACTTCAGCGTTGAGAGGTAAGAGATGGGCCGCAATTGCTGTGAAGAGGAGGTTTTGCAAGTATTTCATCGTCGTTAACTCCATTTGAGAGGGTTCTAGACGTTTCCTCGACTTTGCAACTTTAATGGGACTTTAGCCATTGCTCTAAGGCTGCTTTCGCCTCTAGGGGTGAAAGCAGCCTTAGAGCAATGGCTAAAGTCCAGTTTAACGCAAGATCAGCTTAAGTAAAAGTTGCAAAGCCGAGGTTCCAGAAGCCATCTTCGATTTGATTTTGAGGTTAACAAGAGAGTGCAGAATTATTCAACCAAAGATTAACCTCAAGCTTTGCAATTTTTTCTTGATTCATTGCCTTCCACATGTCATAGACTGAGTGCATATACCTGGATTTGTGTCGACTGACCGGTGCTGCTTTCACCTCTTAGGGGTGAAATCAGCTCCCTCCAATGGATACAAGTCCAGTATATACCCAAAATCTAAAGCGCTTCAACTCTATGAGAAACCATTTTCCTATCTACAGCTTGCTTCATCAAGAAATCAAAGCTTGTGCGACGCACTTATTGGAGCTGAGTCAAAAGGAAGGGCTCTGTCCTGATAAGGATGCGGAACATGTTCTAAAACGGCTGCTTGAACTCCACCAGTTTGCTATTAAAGTCCGCTCAGATGAACACTACCACCCGCTGATCGATCTCAAACACTACTTAGAGAACACGATGTTAGGTTTTCATGACAATCATGACAGGCTCCAGTCGATCCGTCTTTCTGAAGCCATGTTTCTCTTAGGGGAGATCCCAGAGAAGCAAGCCCAATTTAATCCCTCCAACGTCCAGTCTTTGACAGAGGACTTCCTCAAGCATTTTCTCAAGGATTGTAAGCCGGGGTACAGCTTGTTTAAAAAATTATCCGAGATTCAAACTGGACTTTAGCCATTGCTCTAAGGCTGTATATACCCGAGCGTCCTAAACTCCAAGTTTTTGACCGCTCGGGGCATAGATCGCATTTCCGCCCGCTGCGGCAAACCCTAGGAGTTTGCGCTTTCCTTGGACGCTTAAGGTGTGTGGTGGGATGATCAACGTGTCGAGCCCGTCCCAAAGTTCTGTGAGCTTATCTTCTGAGACAATTCGGAACGGCATTTTTTGTTTCTGCAAATCCTCGAAGAGGTTGTCGAGGGCATTCAGTACGTGAGGTGCGATCTTTTCATCTTCGGGAAGATACACGCCTACCTTGGGTGGGATTGCTTCGGGGCTTGGTTTTTTTTCAGCGGCCCTCCCGATCCAACCCTGTCCATAGTGACCCTCTTCCCAACATAGTCCGCAGAAAGGGGTTTTTGACCCTTTGATAGCCAGGTTGAGATATTCAAAGCGGGCCTTGGAAAGAAGTTGGCAGCTTTTTGACATCGATCCGATCTGTTCCACATCGATCAGGGCAAAGGGGAGTGCGGCATCTGGCAAAAAACAGAGGAGGCGGTGAAGGTCTTCTGCAAACATCTTTGCGCTGAAAAGAGGATCCTCCTGGTTTAAAGGAAAGGGGCCCCTGTAAAGAGCAACTCCGAATGTCTTATCTTGAAAAGATGGCCACAGCTGCCTTGAAAATTCCTCAATGGCTAAGGAAAACAAGTGGAAGCAGGAGTCCATTTCTTTATCCCATTCTGCGTAGCAAAGACCCAAATCGATATCCCAAAAGAGATACTTTCCTGCCTTAACTGCTTTCTCAGCAACTTTTTTTTGCTCGGAAAAGTTGAGGTCATCGCTTGAGGTCGCTGCAACGGGGATGACAACGGTGTTGGACCACTCCATCAGGGGAGTGGATGTCTCCTGTATCAGAGGGTAAAAGGGGGCGCCTTTTAAATAGAAGCCGTGGTGATCCGATGTAAAAATAGGGGATTGATTCATGTCAGTGGCCTATTTTGGTATTGCATGTAGTGGATCGGCTTGCCTTGGCTGCGGAAGAGCGTTTCAAAAGCAGATGTGCCGTAATTTTTGCAGCCTATTAAGTAATGAGGGGAGGGAAAAACCGGGGTCCACAAAGGATCGGTTTTCATCGCGCCGGTGATGTCTTGGGTATAGCCGAGATGGTCGGTTACGATGGTGAGGGGGGCACTCCAAAGGCAGGCGGTGGAGAGCTTTGCAAAAAAAGAGGGGCTGAGTAACCGGTTTTTGGCATGTCTTGCTTTGGGCCAAGGATCGGGAAAATTGACATACACAGCGCAGAAGCTCCTTGCAGGGGCGTAATCGCAAGTAAAGGTTAGGCCTTCTCCGCAGACGATAAATAAATTCTGAAGGTTTAAATTGCGAGCTTTTGACCAAATTTTTCGCACCCGCTCGAACTGGATTTCGACGGCAACCCAGTCTTGTTCAGGGTGAGACAAAGCTTTTTCGACGATCCAGGCTCCATTGCCACTGCAGTACTCCACTGAAACAGGCGCTTGCCTTCCAAAGACTTCAGGGCTTGACCAACCGGGAAAAGAATAATTTCGATGATCAGCGTAGTACTCAGGAACGTACAAGATCCGATCGCAAATCATTGGGCATCTTGCGGCCCATGTGAATGGACATTTTAAATTTTTTGGTCTCATCTTGTAAAAAACTAATCGGAGCAGAGGGATTTGAACCCCCGACCCTCTGCTCCCAAAGCAGATGCGCTAGCCAAACTGCGCTATGCTCCGATCATAAGCTCTAGATTTTACTGAGGAGCGGCATTTTATCACAACTTCAATTTTTTTATAAAGAAACAAGAACCCAAAAATCGACGAAAAGCTTGACTTAGCTGGACTTTAGCCATTGCTCTAAGGCTGCAGAGCAATGGCTAAAGTCCAGCTTAAGATAGGTTCACACATTCCGATCGGCCAAAAATGCTTGTCGCGATGTAGGTCTTTATGACATGTTCTATTTAGATTTCAAAGAGAGGATTATGGCTTCGTTTCGTCATTTAAAATCTGTTGTGCGGCTCAATGAGCTTGCAGAAGATCCCCTGGATCTGACCCAAGAGGGAGTGGTGAATCCAAAAAGGATTGATGCGATGATTGCCCAAGCGCTCGGCATTCAACTATTTTACTCTACGGAGCGGGTCTCTGAAATGACCCTGACAGCCCTCACGGACCTTGCAGAGGAGACCCAGGCTGTTGCCAAAATGGCAAAGATGCAATCTGGGGAAGTCGTCAATTTTATCGAGGGATATGAAAGTGAAAATCGGCCTGCTTTGCATACGGCAATGCGCGATTTTTTTGATCAGTGCCAAACAAGCGATGAGGCCAAGGCGGCAACGGAGCTTGCTTACAAAGAATGTGAGAAGTTGCGCGAGTTTTTAAAGGAGATTGAGCGCAAAGGGCAGTTTACTGATATGGTTCAGATCGGCATCGGAGGATCTGACCTCGGGCCTAAGGCCATTTACAAGGCTCTTAAAGCGTTTCATAAACCCGATCGAAACGTCCACTTTCTTTCCAATGTTGACCCCGATGACGGGGCCCGGATCTTTCAGCATCTGGATTTGGAAAAAACCCTCGTTGTCGTCGTGTCCAAATCGGGAACGACTCTTGAGACTTTAACCAATGAACAATTTGCGAGAGAAAAATTTAAAAAAGCAGGCCTTAATCCCAAGAACCACTTTTTAGCTGTCACAGGGCAGGGCAGTCCTATGGACGACCCGGAGCAGTATGCTGCCTGCTTTTACATCTGGGACTATATTGGAGGTAGATATTCTGCGACATCGATGGTCGGGTGGGGTGATTTTAGCCTTTGCACTTGGAATGGATCGGTTTTTAGAGTTTTTGCGCGGGGCTAGCGCAATGGATAAAGTCGCGCTAAAGCCAGACTTAAAGACGAACCTCCCCCTGCTCTCTGCGCTCTTGGCATTTGGAATCGCAATTTTTCGGTCTGCCCACCGTTGCGATCATCCCGTATTCTCAGGCCCTTGCTCGATTTTCCCGCCCACCTGCAGCAGCTAGACATGGAATCTAATGGCAAGCGGATAGATAAGACAGGAAGGGTCCGGTCGATTTTGACACGGGGCCGATTATTTGGGGCGAGCCAGGGACAAACGGACAGCACTCTTTTTACCAGTCGATCCATCAAGGGACAACGGTGGTTCCTTTAGAATTCATCGGGTTTAAGGAAAGCCAGTACGGCGATGATATCATCTTCAGGGGACGACCTGCCAGGAAAAACTGCTGGCCAATCTTTTGGCTCAATCGATCGCTTTGGCGAACCGGCCAGCACAATGATAATCCCAATAAGTTCTTTCCCGGAAACAGACCCAACCGAATTCTCTTAGTCAGAGGCTCGACCCCTACACAATGGGGGCAATTTTGGCTTACTATGAGCATAAAGTTGTCTTCCAAGGGTTCATCTGGAACATCAATTCCTTTGACCAGGAAGGGGTGCAGCTCGGCAAGAAGTTAGCGCTTAAGGTCATCGACCAAATGGCGGGTTTAAGGCAAGGCAAGCCGATCGACGGCAAGCTGTTCCCCTTGGGGGCTGCCTATCTCAAGCACATTTATGCAACCCTGCCTCACTAAAAAAGAGCGCAAGGGAACCCCTTGCCAAGCGTTGTTTTGCATGAGCTGAGGGGAGGCCAAAAACACCTGTTTAAATTGGGGCAGGTGGGTGTTGAGTTGTGCGGTTCTCTCTTGGTCTAATTGGATCCCAAAATCATCGATCCCAAGCAGGGGAGGATGGTTTAAGGTCTCTGCCATTTGCTCCCATTGCCCAAAGCGCAAGCAAGAGATGCAGCTGCGTTTTTGCCCTTCGCTCGAAAACAATTTCGCAGGGCGGCCATCCAACTGGATCTGCATATCATCGCGATGGGGGCCGATTTGGGTCGACCCTAACATCATGTCTCGAGAGCGGTTTTTTTCCCAAGCCCTTTGCAAAGCAGCAGGATGCCAGGTCTTGTGGTCAGATGCCGGCAAAGAGGGGAGGTAATGGAGCCCCATCCGATCTAGGCCCTTAGAGAGAATTTCGATCCATTTGGAGCAGGAGGTGTTCAGTGCTTTTATCGCTAGGTTTCGCTTGAACATGAGGTAGCTTGCTGATTGGGCCATCACCTCTTCCCAAGGGGCCATGGCAAGAGTGCTTTTTGAGCGCAACAGATGGTTGCGCTGTTTGATCGACTTAAAGTAGCGCCCGAGGTGGTTGAGGTACAAAGGATCTGATTGGGCGATGTGAAGATCTAAAAATCGCCTGCGGTGTGCGGGGTTTCCGCTGATCAGGGATAAATCATTGGGACACAGAAAGGTCGAGGGAAGGACACCGAGCAGAGAGGTCAAGGTTGGATAGATCTTTTGGTTGTACTGAACCTTTCTTTTGACATCATCGTAGTAAATCTTGATGAGCTGGCCCACTCCGTCTTTATAGAATTCCGCCTCTAAGTAGAAAAAGCTCTCCCCAAAGCAGATCAAATCAGACAAAGCGCTTGCCCTAAAGGATCTGCCCGTGCTGACAAAGTGAATGGCCTCTAAGAGGTTTGTCTTGCCTTGTCCATTTTCTCCTAAGATCAGATTGATCCCATCGGAAAATACAACTTCAGTCTGCAAGTAATTGCGAAAGTTTCGAAGGAGCAGACGTTTTAAATACATCGCTCACTCAGATGAGAGGTCATTCCAGCCTCATCGGCATGATGACAAATTGCGCCGTCGATGAGTCGGTGATCAGACCCGGGTTATACGCATCTGTCACGTTAAAATTCACTGTCTCATCTTTAATGTGGCGGAGAATGTCGAGAAAATAGATGGGGTTGAACGCAATTTCCAGTTTTTCTCCTGAATAGTTCACAGGCATCTGCACTGTCCCAGCTCCCAGCTCGCTGGAGGTTGCCGCAATGTAGAGCTCTCCTGTTGTAAAAGTAAAGCGCACGGAACTTGCCTGCTCAGAGGTGAATAGAGAGATCTGGCGCAAGAGGGAAATGAGTTCTTCGCGGTGCAAGCAGATCGCATGCCCTTTAGATTCGGGGATAACCCGGCTCACATCGGGGAATTCCCCTGAGAGCAGCTTGCTGATCAGCGTCGCCGATTTGAGCTCAAGGGCGATCTTATCCGGCATCAGGGTAATCCGGACAGATTTCTTCTTCTTTGCTATCGAGCATGCGGACCATCTCTTCAACTGCCTTCAAAGGAATGATCGACGCCCGCTAAACTCCAAGGGAAGATCGACAGCCGAATGGATTTTCGCAAGCCGCTTGCCATCTGTGCGATAAAAGTTGCTATTTGCTTTGCATTTTGCAGCAAGATCCCATTGGGCACCTGGCGGTTGTCATCTTTAGCCGCTGCAAAAGCTGAGCGATGGAGCAAATCCTTGAGCGCTGCTGCATGGATCGAAAAGCAGACTCCCTCAGCAAGGTCGGGCAGTGTGGGGAACTCACTTCGTGCATCCCCTTGATTTTGAAGTGGGACGAGCCAGCATTAATCGTCGCTGTCTCAGGAGAGAGGGTATGGATCTCGACATGGAGCTGTCAGCTCACGGATAAGTTGAAAGAATCTGCGAGCAGGCAGGGTGATGGATCCTTCTTCCTCAATTTGCGATCTGCGTAGGCGCGTACGCTCACCTTGAGATCGGTAGCGCTAATGATGAGCTGATCGTCGATCGCCTCAATCAGAACATTGGCGAGAACGGGCATTGCCGGTTTTGGGGGGACGACATTTTGAATCGTTCCGATCAAAGAGAGTAGTTTTAACCGAGGGATGGTCACTTTCATAAGCTTGAGCGAGGCTCCAATAGGATTTTTCATGTTGCAGCTGATGATAACCAACCTGCAAAAATCCGTCCATCAAAAGAGGTTACGAGTGTTCTTTCATCGCGCGGTCGATCTCGCGCTTGTGCTCTCTCTTCTTTCAGGGCGGCGCGCTTATCGTAGCTGCGCTTTCCCTTGGCGACGGCGACTTTGACTTTGACAAAGCCGTTTTTAAGATACATTCCAAGGGGAATAAGGTGAGTCCTTTTTCCTGGGAAAGGGCTCTGAGCTTGAGGATCTCTCTTTTGTGGAGGAGGAGTTTGCGCTCCCGCCGTTCTGCATGGTTGAACAGGTTGCCGAATTTATAAGGGGCGATGGAGGCGTTTTTTAGGATGACATCTCCTGAGTCGGAGACCAGGACATAGGCATCTTGGAGGCTGCCGCCATGGCCGCGCAGTGATTTGATCTCAGTGCCTAAAAGGATGATGCCGGCTTCAAAAGTTTCAAGAATTTCATAGTCGTGCGAGGCTCGACGGTTCGAGACGAGTTCAGAATCGTTGCTTTTCTTTGACATAAGAGGCTATCGACCAAAAAGAGATTGTCCAAAAGCGGTGACAGAAAAACACTCTTTGCCATCGAGCTCCCCAGTTGCCGTCACACCAATTTCAAACAGCCACTCTAGTACAGTTGCCTTTATCAAGGCAAGCTCTTCTTCAGAGTAAACCGGGAGGGTGTATTTCCACGTCTTTCCCTGCCGTTTTAGCATGACCACCGATTGTTCTCCCAAAGGAACGATGACACCTCGGATGAAGTCATCAAAATACACCCAGCCTTTGTCGAGCACGCGAAGGACGGCTTTTTCCGCCTCGCGCAGGTTCCGGTCTGTGATGATGTCTGCCGGGATAAGGTGGGATGAGCAGAGGCGATTTAAAGGGTGGCGATAGAGAAAGATGGCGCGGTTTTCAAGGCGCATATCCAAAAAGTCGTTAGCCCCTTCCAATGCATAGAGGCGCCCATCGACAATATCTGCAAGCTTGAGCTGCTTGAGCTTGGCGATCAGGCGGTGAACGTAATCTGCAAATGCGGGGTTATTTTCGTCCAAATCCCCTATTTTGGCAGAAAGAGCGCTTAAGGTTTGTGGATCGGGGAGCATGCGCTTGGCTTTATCCTCAGTGAGTTTCGGCGGAGACTTTTTTGCTTGGTTAAGAACAAGGCTAAGATCCAGAATGTAGGCAAAGTCTTGTGACCTACTGCGCTGCACCTTTTCTTGCGAGGGGATGGGGGGAGTTTCTGTTTTCCGCAAGAACAAGGAGTACTCGCGCCATTCATGAAGGGGAGTCACAATCTCTTCCCAGTGCTGATTTGACCTTTCATAACCTAAGCAGCAGACAAAATGAAACTCTAGCAAGAGAAGGTAGTGCTCGAACTGCTCGCGAGAAATCCCGTACTTTTCCATGAGATCTTTGCCATAGACTTTAAGATCCGGCGCTTGATAGACGTCGTGGACAATACTGGCCAGGAGCGGATCGACAAAGCTGAGTTCTGCCAGGTGGCGCTGGAAAATCTGTGGGGTGAGGAGGTATTTTTCTACCAGAGAGTCAAAGATGTTGTTCGACGTTCTAGGGATGGAATACCAGAGCGGGAGGACGTGAATGGGAACCTTGCGCAGCAAGCCCTGTAAAAATTCCATTCCCGACTTAAATTCGGGATTAAATTTAATGATTTGGGATTCAAAATACTTGCGCATCTCTTTGTCGACGACGATAAAGTCGCCTTCAAAGATGAAAAGCCCCGTTTGGCTCAACTTTTCTAGGATAGGGAAAATTTGATCTTCACTCAAATCAACGCTTTTAGAAAGCTTGCGGATGGGGATTTTAATGGAGCTGTAAAGAATTTCTTCCAAGATGTCGAGATCGGTTGAGTTGAACTGAGAGATCAATAAACGATTTTCAATATCTTGCTTGAAGTTGTAGTCCTCAAGTGCAATCTTATTTTTGCGAATGGCGTTGATCTCAACCATATCTTAAACCTAAAAAAATGTGAAAAGCGACACTTAGAACCTCCAAGTAGGATACTCCTGCCGAAGATTTGTGACAAGCACCTATTTTCAAACATCTAAGTTTAAAGTTTAATGAGCTCTGCTTTTAAGAGTTGTCTATGGACAAAAGGGGAGTGAATCCTGTAGAATTTTTTCATTTATCATCTTCATTTCAAGGGAAGGCTAAATGGAAAAGCCAAAATACGATCATCAGCGGATAGAGGAGAAATGGCAAAGGATCTGGGAAGAAAGGGAGCTGTTTCGAGCTCATGTCGATCCTTCCCGGCCCAAGTACTACATTTTAGACATGTTCCCTTACCCATCTGGGGCAGGGCTCCATGTGGGGCATGTCACTGGATATACCGCAACTGATATCTTAGCGCGCTACAAGAGACAAAAAGGGTTTAACGTCCTTCATCCCATGGGATGGGATAGCTTTGGATTGCCGGCAGAGCAGTATGCGATCCGGACAGGGGACGCATCCGGCTGCCACGACGGAAAAGAACATCAGCACCTATCGCCGTCAGCTTAAAGCCCTGGGGTTTAGTTACGATTGGAGTCGAGAAATTGCCACCTCCGACCCAAAATACTACAAGTGGACGCAGTGGATTTTCACCAAGCTCTATGAGAAGGGGATGGCGTATGAAGCAGAGGTGCTCGTGAACTTTTGTCCGGCACTTGGGACAGTCCTTGCGAATGAAGAAGTGGACGAGGGAAAGTCCAAAGAAGGGGGATATCCTATTGAAAGGCGGCCGTTGCGCCAGTGGATTCTGAAGATTACCGCTTATGCCGACCGACTCCTTGAAGATCTCGATCTCATCGACTGGCCAGAGCATTTGAAAAAACTGCAGACCCATTGGATTGGCAGAAGCGTCGGCGCCAGAATTGATTTCCTTGAGAAAAATAGCAATAAGGCAATCAGTGTATTCACCACCTGCCCCGACACTCTCTTTGGAGTGAGCTATCTGGTACTAGCCCCTGAGCACCCTTTGATCACTGAAATCACAACTCCCGATTTCAAAAGCAGCGTTGAGGCCTACCGCAAACAGGTCGCCTCCAAGAGCGACCTGGATAGGGCCGATCTTGCCAAAGAAAAAACAGGAGTTTGGACAGGCGCCTACGCGATCAACCCTGTCAACGCCAGACAGATTCCCATTTGGATCGCAGACTATGTCCTCATGGGATATGGGACAGGCGCTGTGATGGGGGTCCCAGCTCACGACCAGCGCGATTTTGAGTTTGCCAAGCAGTTTGACCTCTCCATTTTCCCTGTGATCCTTCCAGATACAGCTTCCCATCCCGATCTGATCCCAGAAGGGATGACAGCAGAAGACATCAAAATCGAAGTGCTCGGCGGCAAGCGCTGCTGGGAACATAGCGGTGTTGCGATCAACAGCTCCCATGGAGACGTCTCGATAGATGGCCAAGATACCCAAGCTGCAAAACAGACGATCACCGCATGGCTGCAAAAGCACAAATGCGGAGAAAAGAGCGTCAACTATAAACTCAGAGATTGGCTTTTCTCTAGGCAGCGCTATTGGGGAGAGCCCTTCCCCATCCTGCATTTTGCAGACGGATCCAAGCGCATCTTAGATGTAGATGAGCTACCTCTTTGCCCTCCTGAGCTCACAGACTTTAAGCCATCGAGCGACGGACAGAGCCCTCTTTCTAAAGTGAAAGATTGGGTGGAAATTGTCGATCTTAAAACGGGCAGGACGGCAAGGAGAGAGACCAATACAATGCCTCAGTGGGCAGGGTCCTGTTGGTATTACTTGCGCTTTTGCGATCCCCACAATACATCGCAGGCTTGGGGCCATCAGCAAGAAAACTACTGGATGCCGGTGGATCTCTACGTTGGAGGCGTTGAACACGCAGTCCTCCATCTGCTGTACGCCAGGTTTTGGCACAAGGTCCTCTTTGATTGCGGACTTGTGAGCACAAGCGAGCCCTTCCAAACATTGCGCAATCAAGGGCTTGTCGCTGCTAGGTCCTACCAACATCCCAATGGAAGCTATGTGCCACCTTCTGAAGTCCAGCAGATCGATGGAACATTTGTCCAAATAGGCACAGGGGAAGAATTGAAGAGCCAGATGGAAAAGATGTCAAAATCCAAACTCAATGGAGTGACCCCTGACGATATGCTCGAAGAGTTTGGCGCCGACGCCTTGCGCATGTACGAGATGTTCATGGGACCTTTTGACAAAGAAAAAGTCTGGAACACCGACGCTGTCAGCGGCTGCAAGCGTTTTCTGAATCGCTTTTACGACCTCATCCTTTCAGATAATGTCAGCGAAACCCAGGACGAGGCATTGCTTAAGCTAGGCCATCGCCTCGTGCACAACGTGGAAAAAGATATTGAGGCCATGCAATTTAACACCGCCATTGCAAAAATGATGGAATTCATGAATGCCGTCACTCCTATGCCGCACTACTCCAAAAATGTCCTGCGGATGTTCACTCAAGTGCTCTATCCGTTTGCTCCACACATTGCAGAAGAAGCTTGGGAGCGCCTAGGAGGGAAAGAAAGCCTCACCTACGTCCCTTTCCCAAAATACGACCCCCAGTACCTCATCGACGATACCGTCATGTACGTCGTTCAAATCAATGGAAAAATGCGGGGGAAGTGGATGCTTCCCAAAGACACCCCGGAAGAAGAGCTTTTGTCTTTCATCAAAACACAGCCCAACATTGCCAAATACCTCACAGGAGCAATCTCCAAGGTCGTGTATGTCCCCAATAAATTGTTGAGCATCGTGTGCGATGTTTAGCTTTGTCTACGATTTGAGTTTGATGGTGCTTGCACTTGTCTCCCTGCCCAAGTTGCTGTGGCAGATAGGCAAGTACCGCCATTCTTTAAAAGCGCGCCTTGGATCTCTTTCTCCCACCGTTTACTCCAGAGAAAGGGCAGAAGGTGATCTGGATCCACGCCGTCTCCATGGGAGAGACCAGGGCCATCATCCCTTTATTTTACAGGATTCAAAAAGCTTTTCCAACCTCTGCCATTGTCATTTCCTCAACCACACAGACAGGGCATAGGGAAGCTTGCCGAAGCATGGAAAGCGCTCACGCCCACTTTTTTCTCCCTTTTGACTTTTCTTGGATCATCCGGAGAATCATGCAGCAGAATTTGCCCCTCTGTGCTTCTTTTGTCCGAAAGCGACCTGTGGTATCACCTCTTAACCATTGCCAAAAAGCAAGGCTCCTACATTGCTCTTGTCAACGGCAAGATCTCAGAGCGGTCGTGCAACAGGCTCAAGAAAGTGCCCTTGTTTACATGCCGCCTATTTTCACCAATAGACCTTTTGTGCGTGCAAAGCCATCGCCATCTCGAGCGGTTTTCCTCTTTGGGGGTTCCTTCGTAAAAGCTGTTTGCAAGCTGGCAACCTTAAGTTCGATAGCCCCGCGCAAAAAATGGAAACTACTGAAAAACAAAGCCTGTTGCACGCACTCCGCATCGGCAAAGAAAACCTGGTTCTTGTCATCGGCTCCACACACGACACAGAAGAAAGTGCATTGATATCAGCCCTTGCCCCTGTCTTTGAGAAGATACCCCACCTCAAAGTGCTTTTGACCCCTCGCCATCCTGAGAGATTCCTCAAAGTAGCTAAGTTGCTAAAGAAGAAAAAAGTCCCTTTTAGCAGGTATTCTGAAAAAAATTGCCACAACCCCCTGATCCTCATCGACACCATGGGATTGCTGAACGCCTGCTATCAGATCGCAGATGTTGCCATCGTCTGCGGCAGCTTCACAACAAAAGTCGGCGGGCATAACATCTTTGAGCCTGTGCTCTATGGAGTCCCCGTGCTCTTTGGCCCCCACATGCATTCCCAAATCGACCTAAGGGACATGATCTTGAACGCCAAAGCCGGCCAAGAAGTGACCATTGAGACACTGCCCCAGAGACTCCTCGAACTCCTGCAAAACCCCACTCTGCGCGCTGCATACGCACAAAGCTGCAAGAACCTCTCACACCTTGTCCAGGGCGCAACAGAGCGCACCTTTGAAAAATCTTCAATTCTTAAAAAACCTTATTGTGCTTTAATCGCACGTATCATAGAATCTGAGTTTCGTTTCTAAACACCCATCGCGGGGTGGAGCAGTGGTTAGCTCGTTGGGCTCATAACCCAAAGGCCGGAGGTTCGAATCCTTCCCCCGCTATTTTTTCCTTCGGCGGTATAGCTCAGTTGGTTAGAGCAACGGAATCATAATCCGTGTGTCGTTGGTTCAAATCCGACTGCCGCTATGCTTTTAAGCCTCTTACTACTAGAGAGTTACAGATTCTTAACTCGATCTTTATAAAGGAAAAAGCAAACGGCCTTTCTGCCTAACCGGTGCACTGGCGGTGCAATGAAAAATAATCTTAACCAGCACATCCAATCAAAATCTTAAGTAAGAGGGGTTGGAGTCATGGCATCTATTTTTAAGCGCAAAAATGACAATGGTACCACTGTTTGGAGAGCTGTTGTCCGCATTAAGGGCTATCCTACTGTCTGTAATCATTTCGACCGGAAGCAAGAGGCCGAGGACTGGGCCTCTGATATAGAGAGGCGAATCAAATCCGGACAATTTAAGTTTGACCACCACAATCAAATGCGCACGTTCGCTGAACTTGTGGAACACTTCCTTCTCAGCGGTGCTCTTGAGCATCATCGATCAGCTGCCGATACTTTAAGACATATCAATTATTGGAAATCTCGTCTCGGCTCCTTTGCTCTCGTCCACCTTACCTCTGAACTTATCGGCAAGGAACGACAACTTTTATCAGATACCCCAACGCCTAAAGGATGCAAACGGACGGGGGCAACAGTCAATCGCTACATGGCCTCGCTTTCCTCTCTTTTGAGCTATGCAGTCAAACAACTGAGATGGATCCATGAAAATCCCTGTCTGACTCTTACAAAACTCAAAGAACACCCTGGGCGCGATCGCGTTCTTTCCGAAGATGAAATTCAACGCCTGCTGATCGCATGTCGAGAAAGCCGCTCTCCCTATCTGTATTGCATTGTTCTTATCGCTTTAACCACAGGTGCTCGTCAAGGCAGGGGCTTTTCACTAAAATGTTTTTACACTTTCCCTTCAAATATTCTTGACAGCACGCGAACTGCATAATCATCGTTCCAGGCCGCCCGCCTGCGACTTTTAGCAACCCCACGAGTTCCTCCAAGATCAGCTTTAATTAAATTATGTGCCATTCTGCGAAATACAGCCAAGTTCTCCGCTGCATGCCCAGTGCTCGCTTGACTTGCGTCTTCTAAGAAGACAACATCCATGGTCCAATGTAAATTGTTTTCGATTCCCCAGTGACTTCTTGCTCCGTTTCCAGCTTTTTCCGGGCTTAAAATTAAATTCGAAATATAATAGCGTTTTTCCTGGGAAATTTTACCCTTTATCTCCCGGCGGCAAGTCACTTCAATCAACGAACTCAAATCCCGCCAGCGATCTTTGACTTTTGCATCCAACCACTCTAGTTGGTTGGTAACGACAACCTTCCTCTCCTCGATTCTTCCATGTCCCTTTTCACAACTAGTTGATGCAGCGCATTCTGCCTCCGCATATCCCACTTCTTCTGCCTGGGCAAAAAAATTCTGCGCTTCATCATGTAATGTTCCTTGGTTCCCCTTCAAGGCTATCATGTAATTGCCATTCTGATCACGTATCTGGTCCGTGATTTCTGTTTGGCATCCAGCCGCATCTATTGTGACCATTGCTCCCTTGATATCGATCGTTTTCAGTAACTCAGGAATTGCTGTAATCTCATTTGATTTCTCTTCCGTTTTCACTTGACCCAATAGGAGTCCCCGAGCAGTTTCCCACGCCGCAACCAAATGCACCGGTTGCTTGTGAGAAGCCCCTCTAAGTCGTTTTCCATCAATAGCAATAATTCGCTCTTTTATCTCACTGGGAAGAGAATTGATCCAGTTGATAAACGCATCCTGAAGTTGTTTTGGATTCAGTCGGGTGAGAAGCCACCAGAAAACGGAATAACTTGGAGCTCGATCCACTCCTAACAGTCGCTGAAACAAGCCGATTTTTATCTCTGCATATTCGTGGATTTGAGTAATTGCATTGGCTCCCGCTATGATCGAGCAGAGAACGATCACCAATAAGCTCACGAGCGGATAAGAGTTGTTGTCTTGGGTCCTAGGATCTTCTACCTCCTTGAATCCGCTCTTTACGCATGCAGCAAATGCCTCGCTGTCAATAATTTGGTCAATTTCAGAATAGGCGTCTTTGGTGTTTTTCTTGCTCATAGTATCCCCGCTTTTTGTGGATATATGATCAAGTATACATTATTCACTATCAAGAATTTTTAGAGAAAAGCCCCTGTCGTCAAGGTGAAATCTTAAATCTAGAATGGAACCATATCGATTTTGAAAATAAGCGCGCCTATTTGAAAGAAACAAAAAATGGCAGACCGCGCAGTATTTCACTTTCAGATTCTGTTCTTGCAGAACTGCGTCATCTCTATCAATCAAGAGACCCTCTCAAACTCTTAGTCTTCTCCAGTAAAACCGCATTTGGTCGGATTGATATCAAAAAAGCCTGGAAGAGAGCTCTCAAAAGAGCTGGTATATCTTGTCGCGCACACGACATGCGCCATACTTTTGCCACTCTAGCGGCATCTCACGGTGCATCAAACCTGGAACTTGCCACTGCCATGGGCCATCGCACCCTTCAAATGCTTCAGCGCTACACACACTTAGATGCCGAAGTTACAAAAAAATACAGTAATTATATCTCTGAGTGTATCCTAAAGCCCGAAGAACCTATTTTAAACAATCACAACTCAAAAGACAGGAGCGCATCATGAGTCCTAAGTCTTCCTTGATCCTTCCAGAAAGTTATCCTCTATTCCTTCAAGAGATTAAAACTCGCATCCGCGAATCTCAAATCAAAGCCGCCCTTGCCGTTAATGAGGAATTACTTCGGCTCTATTGGTGGATCGGACATGAGATTGTAACGCGGCAGAAAGCTGAGAAATGGGGGAGTAAAGTGATTGAAAGGCTGTGTAAAGATATCCAATCTGACTTTCCTGGACTAAAGGGATTTTCCAGATCTAACGTCTTCTACATGAGAGCTTTCTATCGATCATATGAAATAGTCCAGCAAGCTGCTGGACAATTAGAAATACCCCCTGATTTTTGTCTGAATATTCCCTGGTGGCATAATGTGATTCTTATCGATAAGGTAAAAAATTTAAATGAAAGAGAATGGTATGCGCGCAAAGCCGTAGAGAATGGTTGGAGCCGTAATGTTCTAGAACTATGGATTGAGTCAGGTCTCTATCATCGCCAGGGTAAGGCGCTCACGAACTTCCAAAAAGCTCTTCCTGCCCCTCAATCAGACCTAGCTGAACAGATTGTCAAAGATCCCTATTCTTTCGATTTTTTTACCATTACTGAACAAGCTAAGGAAAAAGAGATCGAAAAGGGGTTGATGATGCACCTCCAACAGTTTCTCTTGGAATTAGGCAGTGGATTTGCATTTGTTGGACGTCAAGTACCCATTCGGATAGGTAATGAAGATTTTTATCTCGATTTGCTTTTTTACCACATCAAGCTTCGATGTTATTTTCTTATCGAGCTCAAGGCAGGTAGGTTTAAACCTATTGACGCTGGGCAAATTGATTTTTATCTTGCAGCTCTTGATGATAAATTCCGCAACCCGGGGGATAATCCAGCAATTGGCTTGATTCTCTGTAAATCCAAAGATCGAGTCGTTGTTGAATATGCGCTACGCAACAAGAATTGCCCTATCGGTGTCGCTAATTTTGAGGCGGAATTAGTCGAGTCTCTTCCAGAAGATCTTAAGTCTTCCCTGCCTACAATTGAGGAAATTGAGGCGGAGGCAACTCTCTATGCCCAAAAAGCCAAACTCCTGGAATTAGTGGAAGAAAACGCAGCGGAGAAGGATCTATGTGAAACTACGGTAATGGATGAAGTATGATTTAGAGCCGGCGAAGGCAGTCATCCGCAGGTTTTTGGCAGAAATTGAAGCCGTAAAGAAAATTCAAGAAAGCATGTCTCAACCCATGCTAGCGGCCTCTTTTTCATTGAAAGATCAAATGCCCGAATTTGATGTCAACGGCTGTATGCCAGCTCCCGACTCTTATTGGGAAAAAGAAGATGCTTACATGTGGCTCTATGCAGAGGCTAAGCATTTTCGCATGTTTATGCATAGGCCAAAAACAACCACAACGCCTGAGTACTTTCAGCAACCGGCATTACCGGTCTATTTACAATGGGAAGACGAAGAAAAAGAAATCATTTATCGAGGAACCATCATTCCTAAACCTTCCGAAAGTCAAACTCTTGCGGATTACTTACAAGAGCTTTCTTTAATGATAGTGGAGGGGAATGAGCATAGGTCTGTATGGAGAAAGTCTCTGCGTTGTTTTCTTGAGTTTTTGAGACAAGATACCGATTTAGCGCAGCAAGGAGGTATTGAAGTCCTTTTCCCGTATAGAATGGAACTGAGGAAAGGAATGTCACTACAGCGCATTGGGGAGAAGATTCAAAAAGTGGAATGTCATCACATTTTGCGCAGAGTGGAAGATGCGGTATACCCCATTGATATTTTAGCCGCATCGGATATCATCAAGAACTTGGCAGAGACTTTTCTTAAAGGACGTCCAAATTCCCAACATTCCGCAGGAGAGGCTCTAGCTTTTACATGGGTCTGTCATGCAGTCGGAGCATACCGATTAATGACAAGAGAGGAGATTGTCTTTTCCACCTCAATCACCGAGCTTAAGGCGCCTGATCCCTCTTCTGAAAAAAAGATATTTATCGAACCAGAGTATTATATTGGAATCCAAAGCCTTTTTGGATTGATAGATGTGCCGATTTCACACACTTTGCATGATTTCTTGAAGGCTCTACCCCGTGATTCAGGCAATACTCGGATTTTCAGCATGCCTTGGAGGACTCTCCTCCGAACTTTTCATGAAAAAGGGGTACAACTGTCCAAAAAGGCTCAAGGACTTGGAAGAATCTCATTTCTGACCTTTATGAGTCCGCCGCATGAAGCAATTGGGCATCGAGCTCCTCTGAAAAAAAATATCATTTCCTCTCAATAGTAAAACTGTCACCCGCCTAGCAATCTGTCTAATCAGTAGATTCTGTCAATATTGGGCTTAGATAAACAAAAATCAATTTTTGGAGTTCTATGTCTAATTATGAATACTTAAGCCCGCAGCAAATTGTAAAATGCGGGCGATATCCTTTTTCGCAGGGGCAAATTCGTCATTTGCTTCTCTATCGCCATCGAAATGGTCTACAAGAAGCCGTTAGAAAAATTGGCAAAAGGTTGCTGCTTCGCGCCGATCTCTTTAACCAATGGATTGAATCCTATGGAAAGGGAGGCATCAAATGATCTCTGCAAATGAAGATGCTACTGTTGGCGCAGCGGCACCCTCGGCTGTCATCGAACTTTTTCCTAACTATACCGGCAATCTGCCTTTTTCGGAAGACCCTTATCTTCCAATTGCGCTTGAAGAGTTTAAAGATCACAAAATGTGGGTCTGCTTCGATCTAACTCCGCAGAATGATGGAAAGACCAAAAAAATCCCCATCAATCCACATACGGGGAGGCCTGCAAAGAGCAACGATCCCTCTACATGGGGTACCTTCCATGAAGCAAAAAACATGATGAAGGCCTTAGACGCAGATCCAGGCGCATTATACAAGCCGAGGTATCTTGGATTTGCTCTAACGGAAGAAGCAGGTCTTATTTTTCTCGATTTAGATCATGTAATCGATTCAGCCACTGGCTTTCTCGTTCCCCAAGCTATTGAAATTGTAGAGAAGGTGGATTCCTACGTCGAATACAGCCAATCGCGCACTGGACTACACATCTACGCAAGGGGACACAAAACATCCACTGCTTGTCGAGCGGGGTTTTTAGAAGTATATGACCGGAGCCGCTTCGCTTGCATTACAAATGATGTCTACGGTGAAGTGCGCCCTCTTCGGGAGGCCACAGCTGAAATTACAGAGATTTGCGATCACTATTTTCTAAAATCGCCCCCTCAACATATTCCCCATCAAGAAGAACGGTCTTCTGCAATCATGGAAGACGAGCTTATTCTCAAAATAGCTTCCTCGGCCAAAAATGGTAGTAAGTTCAAACGGCTCTATTATGAAGGTAGCATTGCAGAATATGGAGACGACGAATCCGCAGCTGATCAAGCCCTGATGAACCTTTTAGTCTTTTACACAAGAGATCAGGATCAGCTTGAACGCCTTTTTTCGGGCTCAGCTCTTGGACAACGGGGCAAATGGATGAATAGGCCTGATTATCGCAAAAGAACCATAACATCAGCATTGGCTTATGTAGCAGAATCGTATAAAGGGGGAACAGACGCATCACCCGATCGTCCGGAAATCGTCGTCTGCCCTGGCAATTTACCCATTGCCACTGGTAAGGCGGAAGAGGTTCTTCTAAAGCTCGGTACGGATATCTTTCAAAGAGGGGGAAGACTTGTTCGCGTTGTAACCGCTGCCACAAAGCCATCAGAATCATCGATTTTAAGATCTGAGGATGCCTACATAATTACTGACGTCAATTTTACTTATCTTACCGAGGTACTCACGCAAAAGGCCCTTTGGGTAACCGTGAACAGCAAAGGAAAGAAAAAAGACATCGACTGTCCAGAAAAGATCTCGAAAACTCTGATTGCACGTGGACAGTGGAGATTACCAGTTCTTCGGGGTCTTATTCATGCCCCCACCCTCAGAACAGATGGTTCAGTCCTCGATCGTCCTGGTTATGATCCAATCAGCGGATTACTATTTTTAAGTAGCGATACCCGTTGGGAGCCAATTTTAGAGAATCCTACATTGGAAGATGCTAAATGCGCGCTTAAAAAATTAAGAGCCCTCCTTGAAGGATTTCCATTTGCAAATCCTGAAAGTGAATCTGTGGCTGTTTCTGGCATCCTAACCTCTTTAGTGCGCAAGTCGATTGCCACAGCCCCGATGCATGGATTTACGGCGCCAAAAATGGGAAGTGGAAAAAGTTTGCTTGCGGATGCGATAGCATTAATTGCCACAGGAAAGCCAAATAGTGTTCTCTCTGCAGCTGAAAATGAAATTGAGGAGAGGAAGCGCCTTCTATCTGTCCTTATGGAAGGGGATCTTATGATTTGCTATGATAATATCGAGAAGCCGTTCGGTAGCCCATCACTCTGTTCTATACTCACACAAAGGGAATTCAAAGACCGCGTTCTTGGCTGCTCATCCACAGCAAGCGTTCCTACGGATAGCTGCTTCCTTGCAACGGGGAATAATTTGACAATTGTCGGGGACTTAAGCACAAGAACCTTGCTCTGTCAACTAGACCCGAAGGTGGAACATCCTGAAGAAAGATCCTTTGCTATCGATTTGCATCAATATATTCCAGAGCATCGTCCACAGTTATTACACGCAGGCTTGACCATTCTCAAGGCCTACGATGAAGCTGGAAGGCCATCACAAAACATCAAACAATTTGGCCGGTTCGAGGACTGGAGCGATTGGGTGAGATCCGCAATCGTTTGGGTCGGAATGCCCGATCCTTGTCTAACCAGGAGAGAAATAGAAGCCACTGATCCTGTTCGGACTGCTTTAGGAACCTTATTTTCTTCCTGGTATGCCTTGTTTCATAGTTATTCCATTAAAATCAAAGCTCTTGTGGCAAAAGCCAATGAAACAGGGGAGATCAATTCTACCCTTAAAGAAGCGCTAATTGAGCTTGCAGGTACTCCAAATGGCGAAATCAATGAGCGTTCGCTCAGTAACAAGCTAAAACATTATAAAAACCGTATCGAACAGGGCTATCGTCTGGAAACTGCAGGGGAGCTGCAAGGAACTACATTATGGAGAATCACAAAGGTTTGATGAAATTGCGTGGATCTGGAGGATGTGGAGGCTCTATTTTAACCAGAACGATAACGATTCTTTTTAAAATGGAGTCGTACCAAAGAAAATAGATCCTCTAGATCCACGAGATCCACAAAAATAGATATAACAAGGAGTTTGCTGTGAATAAACACGCATTGGCCCTGACGATCGAGCCTCGAAGCAAAGCATTCGAAATTCTCATTGAATCCACCCTGAAGAGCCTTAAAAAAGACGATTTTCATACTATGGCTCGAGAGGCATCGTATCTCTTATCGAAGCCAGAGCTTATGGAACTTGTCATGAGTTTTCAACCAGAAGATGCCACAGAATTGTTGCTTGTATTGCAACATATTATTGGGTTCTTGTGGACTACAGAAAGGCTCTTCAAAGGCCACAGTTTTGAGTCTTTTGCGCATTTAAGCTTGCGAGCAAGCGATCTTCTGATCCGTTACAAGGCCATTAAGCTCAAAAAGGCGGCTAAAAATGACATACCCCATGAACCTCCATCAGAGGCTTGATTTCCCCAGATCATGTAGCGCCAAGACCCGTAAAGGATCGCCCTGCAAGAATAGTCCAATGATCCCATCGCTTCGATGTAGGAAGCATGGAGGTAAAACGCCGATCAAACATGGCAAAAGAACTAAATATGCGACCATACTAAGAAAGCAATCCAAGGTACTTCGTATGGAGATGGGTCGATTAGAAAAAGATTTAAATTCCCGGATCAAAAGATGAAATTCTCACACGCGCGCATTGATACTGGGGGAGAATTCATTTTCAAATATTGTTCTTCACTGCCTAGGTGTTCGCGTACAGCGGCTCGATATTTGCAATAATCGCATAATTCACCAGGGCTGGGGAACTCATTAGATTCAAGACATTGCTTGATTCCGAATAGCGCGCCTTCTACCCAGGAATCATTCCCTATATGTGACAATACTGAAATGGAAAATTCCAGCTTCTGATCAAATCTATCCTTGGAATCATCGCCATTGCAATAGACCAAATACCCAGTGTTCGAGACTAGAAAGCCCCTCCGCCGCAATAGCCACTGGTAAACCTCAATCTGCTTTTTTAATTTATTTTTATAGATGCTATCATCCAGCAAAATTTCTTTATTGGTGGAAGTGGCCTTGTAATCAGCCACGATCAACTCTCCAGCTTTATTGATCCAAAGATCGTCGACAGCGCCAGTAACTATGAAATTGGTGGGCTCATGGTGATATTGAACCCCTTGAAAATTCTCCCGCCAAATATCAAGTTCAGGGTGAGAAAAGGGGATAGCATCAATGCCATGTTGCGTCATCAAAGGGTGGGGTTTTTTTTGAAGTCTGCATTCATCGAATTCACGCTTCAGTAGCGTATCTACTGCAGTATTGAGCCTAAATGCTGGGGTACCAGGCTTAGCTGTTCCACAACGTCTATCCAAGTAGAAACATCGAGGACAATCGAGAAAGTCCTGGATTTTCGAGCGGCTTAGCTTGAATGATTTCTGCGCGCACGGAAGGAAAATATTTCTAGTTCTTTGTTGATTGTACTTTTTCATTAAAAATGTTAATTGTTAGAATAATTGATTTAATAAATAGCAAATTAACGAAATAATAGTTTATCGTTGATTTTATTAGCAAATCAATAAATAATCAATCCAGAAATTAAACCAAAAAAATATAAAATTCTGGACAGGTATTTAAAATATGTTTATGAGGAGGGTTAGGAGTGTCTTCTGGAGATAAAGGTGCGCAGACTCCAATTGAGTCAAACAATATTGCTTTGGATGAAATGGTGGGTAAAAGTCTACTAGAACAATTACCGGGAATTGTGGCTGCAGGCAAACGAAAGGCTGAAGCAATTCTAGAGCGCGCTTTGAATGAATCAAAGATTGACCTTCAGGGTCGCGAGTTAGTTGATTCTAGCGGCTCCTACGAGAATCTACCAAGACTTCTTCACCCGGGCGACGTCAACACGTTAATCTATGGGGATAATCTTCTAGCCATGGCCGCTCTTTTGGCTGGTACTGAGGATCGACGATCTTTGAGAGGTAAAATTGATCTTATATATATTGATCCACCCTTTGATTCTAAAGCGGATTATAGGCACAAGATTAAGTTAGCCCAAGGTAATGTAGCTCAGAAGCCTGCAGTAATTGAACAATTTGCATATTCCGATGCTTGGGGAGATGGAACAGCATCATATTTGAAAATGATTGTTCCTAGAATTGTGTTAATGCGTGAATTATTATCAGTCAATGGTTCTATTTACATACACTTAGATTGGCATATTTGTCATTACGTGAAAATCCTCATGGATGAGATCTTTGGCAAGGAAAACTTTAGAAATGAAATTATCTGGCATTATCCTGATAATTTCCAAGGTAATGTAAAGGGTTTTGCGATAAATCATAATAATATTCTTTATTATAAAAAGAACAAAGAATTCTATTTTAATAGAATAAAAACACCATTAGAAAAGTCCGTTTTAAGAGATGTTCGTATTTGGGATAAAGAATTAAAAAAGGTCGTTGCTGCGCGAGACTCAAATGGAAAAATTATATACGAGGAATATTCTGAGAAGTATGTTGATGATGTGTGGCAAATTGGACAGTCTTCAGTTACAAAATCGAAAAGCAAAGAATATTTGAATTATGAAACTCAAAAACCGGAAAAAATTCTTGAACGTGTAATTTTGGCTTCTTGTCCCCCAGGAGGACTAGTTGCCGACTTTTTCTGCGGTTCGGGAACTACTGCCGCTGTTGCCGAAAAGCTTGGCCGTCGATGGATCGCATGCGATCTCGGAAAACCGGCTTGTATGGTGACCCGTAAAAGACTCCTCGATCTTAAGTCTAAGCCTTTTCTCTGCATGAATATCGGTGACTACCAGATTGAGCAAATGCGTTCTCAGTTTGGCAAAAAGTATCGGATAGGAGAGTTATCCGAGGTCATCTTAGGATTGTTCGGAGCAAATCCTTTGCCTTCTGATGTGAATCCCAATCGAAATTTAGGAAAAGTCCCAAATACTAAAACACTTATTTACTGCGATAGCCCAAATAAAATTACAGGCATGAAAACCCTCAAAAAAGCTGCTGAATTACGAGATGGGCTGATGGGTGGCTGGAAAAAGGTTGTGGTTTTAGGATGGAACTTCGATTCCCAAATTTCCCAACATATACAGACATTGAATGATCCTGATTTGGAAGTTTTGGTGATCCCCCCGGATCTGCTTGATCGTCTAAAGAAGAAAGGTGCCAAACTCAAACCAACAGAAGTGCGCTTTTCAACGCTTCAATATCTGCAAATCGCCCCGCAAAGAAAAATCTTGAAGGACGGGGAACAATTAAAGGTCAATTTGCAAAACTATGTTCTCTTATCTCCGGAAGCACTCCATCTAGATGATACTGAAAGGAAAAAGATACAGCAAATTGCAAATAATGACCCTATCTCTCTCATAGAGTACTGGGGAATCGACCCCAATTACGATGGGATCACATTTCGTCCCGTATGGCATAGTTATAGGGGTCAGGATCAGATTACAAATGAGGGAAGATATTGCATCAATCCCTACGCCATTTTGGAACTACCAAGACAATCAGGATCGCGGCAAATTTGTGTGAGGGCTGTCGACATCTTTGGTTTCGAAGCTCAGACCGTTCAAGAGGTACACTAAAATGGGACTGAATGATCTTTCCCTTGCTCGTTCCTTAACACGGCGCGTCGAAAGTCTATTGCCTGGGCTGGAAGAGGGTTGTTCCGATATTCTTGATCAAGTGACCCCCATTACGGCAGAGTTGTTGCAATATTGGTTTAAGCAAGAGCATCAAGATGGGCGGATATGGAATTTTCACGAGGGACAAAAACAAGCAATTTTGAATGCAATCTACGCTCATGAAGTCTTGAAGATCTCCTCTCTAAAAGATCTTTATGAAAAAATTTGTCCCACCTCATTAATCGAGTCTGCTGAAGGATTTACCCACCAAGATAAAAATAACCATCCCAAATATTGCCTTAAGATGGCAACTGGAACCGGAAAAACTTGGGTTCTTCAAGCGCTTCTTCTTTGGCAATTGTTAAATGCTGACTACTTTCCCGAATCACCCCGTTTTACAAAAAATTTCCTCATTGTAGCGCCAGGTCTTATTGTTTATGAAAGGCTTATTGATGCATTCCAGGGGAAGGAAATAGACGGGAAAAGAGACTTTTTCAAGTCGGATTTATATCAATTTAGAGATCTGTTTATCCCAGAACAATATCGAGATGCTATTTTTTCGTTTTTACAAGCAGGCGTGTGCCTAAAGGAAGAAATTGGCCGCAAAGTGACAGCAGGCGGCATCATTGCTATTACCAATAAAGATGCTCTTGAAGTTGAAGAAAAGGAATGGGAGGATTTTGAAAGTGTCATCATTCCGGGTCAATCTATTGATCCTAAGAAAATAGTAGAGAATATCTGACCTCTTTCTCCAGGAAGCAATGACCTATCAGATTTAAACCGAAAAATATGAAAAGCGCGGCATCTTACAATATTGCCTATCCCTGCCAAGTCTCTTAGTATTCAACGATGAGGCCCATCACATTCATGAAACGAGACGAGATGGTGAAGTCGCTGAAGTAGAGTGGCAAAAAAGCTTGAACTATATTTCTTCTTCAAAAAAAGAACGATTTATCCAATTTGATTTTTCGGCAACCCCTTATGTGCAGAGAGGAAGCGGAAAAACTGTAAAACGCTCCTACTTTCCTCATATCATTTGCGATTTTGATTTGAAGACTGCCATGTCCTTAGGGCTAGTCAAATCGCTCGTACTTGACAAAAGAAAAGAGATTCGGAGCAATTCCCAACACGGAACTTAATTTTAAGTGTGATCGAGATGAAGCAGGGAATCCAATCTTATCTGATGGGCAAAGAGTGATGTTGCGAGCCGGTCTTAAAAAACTTCAACATCTGGAAAACGACTTTTCTCGGATTGATTCTGATAAGCATCCCAAAATGTTGGTTGTTTGTGAAGATACCGAGGTCACTCCTCTTGTTGAGCAATTTATGCTAACGGAAGGCTTATCTCCCGATGAAATACTACGGTCGATTCGAAACAAAAAGAATACTTAAGTCGTGAAGAATGGGCTCGGGTCAAAGAACGTCTTTTTGATCTTGATCGACGCCCCAGCCCTCGAGTCGTCATCAGCGTGCTCATGCTGCGCGAAGGATTTGATGTGAGTAATCTTTGTGTGATTGTGCCTCTACGGGCCACCGGAGCAAAGATTCTGTTGGAACAGACCATCGGAAGGGGTCTACGGTTAATGTGGCGTGAGACTGAGTATGAGGAGAACAAGAAAGAGAACCGGGCACTCATTCGATCTGGAAAAGAACCGACGAGTTTGATCGATGTCCTTACGATCATTGAACATCCTGCCTTTCTCCAATTTTATGAAAGAACGAAAGAAGAAGGGCTGGATTTCTGTATAACCGAAGATGAGTCTTCGGGAAGTAGTACTGGAGATCTAATTTCTGTTGGTTTGAGAGAAGGTTATGAAGCATTTGATTTTACCATTCCATTTATCCTGAGAGATCGGGAGGACGAGTTGTCGCCATGTTCCATCGATGTTAATAGTGTCGAGCCTTTTACAGGATTTACTTTCGAGCAACTTAAACAATTCATAGGGAAGAAGGATTCTTTCGTTACGGTTGACTTCCAGGCCGGAACCCAATTTGGCGACTATAGAGTAGATGGTGGGGTCATGACTGCAACGGGCTACAATGATTACTTAGCACGGATGATCCAACGAATCACCACTTCACTCACTGCACCCATCACTAAGAGTTCTAAGGTGTTTGCAAATCAATCCAGATTTCCCTATCTTCAGATCAACAAAAACCAACTGGCGGAATGGGTTGATAACTATATCCGAACAAGGTTATTCGGAAAGTCTATAGACCCTCTTGAGGAAGAGAATTGGCGTGTGCTTCTCCTCGATCCAATAGCCGGCCACATCAACAGTGTTTGGGCGCGACAATTACTTGCACACGATGAAAGTAGCACTGTTGCTGAGGCTGAATTATTGCACCGCAAACTATCTGAAGTTTCCAAAATTTCCATGCGTCAGACCTTTTCCATTCCAGTGAGTAAATGCATCTATGAAAGACTTCGGTATCCTTCAAGAAACGGGGAATTTGAAAAGCAATTTATCGAAGCGGCAGATCGAGATGCTGAAGTGGAATGTTTCTGCAAAATTGATGAACACAAGCACAGCTTCCTCAAGTTGAGATATATCAACTTGGCTGGGGCAGAGCTCTTTTTATCATCCGGACTTTCTAGTAAAAATAGGGAACAATATATTTTTAGTAGAAACAAAGGCTACTGGCCAAGGGCAGCATCCAGATGTACAAAGAAAGTCGCGGGCCGCTCTTAATTGGTGCGAGCGGATTAATCAGTTGCCACCAGATGATAGAATGAATGCATTTTGGTCATATGTTTTGATTGAGCAGGGCAAGTTTAGAGAGTGGTTTTCAAGAGGAGCAAACCTCAAGGAGATCCTCGAGTTGGCAAAAATTCGAGACTTAAGCCGTGGTCAATTAACCTTTGTATAGTGTGCCAGGATCAACCGTCAAAACATTACAATCACTCATTACATGGTGCACTGGCGGTGCAGCAAGTATCCCATTACACCATCTTTAACCCGTAAAAACCCGTTGCATCCATTAACCAACTCCTTTATGCTTATGCTCATAAAGATTGGATGGCGCTGGTTAAGGTAGAATGCGCCCTCCATCATAATCCGTGGGTCGTTGGTTCAAATCCGACTGCCGCTATCCTACCAATTCTCATAGACAAAATTCTTCCAATAGCAAGACAAAAAGATTCCTTGATTTTACCCTCTTTTTGACCGCTTTGGGGGAAATTTGGGGGAATAAGAAACAAAAGTTGACAATCACCAGCAACGCCAGTTTTTCATGAAACGGCCTGCGTTAGCTCCGCTCCACTATTTTCTTTTGGGTATCAAACGAGGCCCTAACAAATTGACTCCAAGCCCTCCAATCACCAAGAGAGCAGCAATGATTTTCCAGGATTGTAGAGGCTCCCCTAGTGCTAAAACCGAGCTTAAAATCCCAAATATGGGAATCAGAAGTGTAAAGGGGGCTACGGTACCTGTCGGATGGTGATGGATTAGCCAGCTCCAAATGCCAAAGGCTACCAAGGTAGATACGAAGGTAATATAAAGAATGGCTCCTCCCGACAACCAAGAAAGATGTCGCGCAACAAAGAGAATCTTATCGGGTCCCTCTAAAAAGAGGTTTAAAATCAAAAAAAGAGGCCATGCTACAAGACTGCCCCAGATCACCAAGGAAATCACATCGACCTTTCCAATTTGCTTAGAAATGGCATTTCCAGCTCCCCATGATAAAGCAGATCCAATCACAAGCAAACACCCCAATAACGTGATATTGCCTCCTAAATTCAACAGGATAAAGGCGATCCCAGAGCATGAAACCAATGCTCCCAAAATCTGCCATAAATGAATCTTCTCTTTGAAACACATCACTCCCAGTAATATTGTAAAAAACACTTGTAGTTGTAGAAGAATAGCTGCCACTCCTGGACTTACCCCTGCATACATGCCGATGAAAAGAAAAGCATACTGGAGGGCGAACATCACAAGTCCATACCAGATCACCATTCTAAAGGGGATGGCAGGCCTTCGAATGAAAAAGACAGCAGGAATGCTGAGCAAAAAAAATCGAGCAAAACAGAGCAGCAGGGGAGGGATTTTCGAGCCCTACTTTAATGACCACTAGATTGAAACCCCAGATGGCCATCACTAATACTGCAAGAGCCATGTGAGATAGCGGCATCTGTTCTAGCTCCTACTCTACAGATTCTGGAAATAGTAATGCGACTGGCTTTGGGCAAACGCTCGAGGGGAACCAATCGATGAATAATGATGCTCCTTGGTACCGACCTTCCTCTATGATCTGTTCTGGGAAGGATAGATCGAATGACCATCCATTATCTTTGCGCATAGGATTGGATAAATGGATTGGGACTGCATGGGCGATACCGCCTTTGTCTCTCGCCATCTTGGTATAGGCAATTGCTATTTCTGGGGGCTCAGAATTAAAGGCTTCTTTATGTTTTAGCCAAATAGACATGAAATGTTCGATATTAATGAATTGCTGTACGCGCTTAGGCCTTGTGGCCGAAAACAACACTTTATAATCAACTTTTACCAATGTTAGGATCTGACCAGAAGATTCAGAGGAGACCACGGCCTCATTTGCCCAAATCATACAAAGAGGGTGAAAGCCTTCCTTTAACTTATTATGCATAATTTTCTCCGAATAGAGAAGGGACTTCGATTTTGATAGGCTCAGGGCATTCGACAGCAGCAGGCCAGTCGATAAATAGGATGACGTCTCGATAGTCGCCAACCCTTAGATTTTTGCTCATAAAACTCCAGCTATCTGGAGCTACTTTCTTGGGGTTTTCTATGTGAATCGGAATAGCATCAGCTTTACCCTCAGTATTTTCTTTCATGCCTGAATAGATCACAGCTACTTGAGGAGGATGGCGTACAAAAATCGCATTGTTGTTGGTAAGCGTCTAATCTAGACAGGTTGATATTTTAGGAATGAGGAACTGTTTTTTTCAGCGCTGTTTTAGCTTGGAGCCACCGGTCTGGTGTAAGCGTCTAATCTAGACAGGTTGATATTTTAGGAATGAGGAACTGTTTTTTTCAGCGCTGTTTTAGCTTGGAGCCACCGGTCTGGTAGCAACTCCTCAAGCTTTTGAACACTATGTCCCATCAGCCTCCGAAATATATCTTCGAGGTACTCCCGCGGGTTGATCTTTAATCCACGACAAGTTTGTAAGCGTGTAATCTAGACAGGTTGATATTTTAGGAATGAGGAACTGTTTTTTTCAGCGCTGTTTTAGCTTGGAGCCACCGGTCTGGTAGCAACTCCTCAAGCTTTTGAACACTATGTCCCATCAGCCTCCGAAATATATCTTCGAGGTACTCCCGCGGGTTGATCTTTAATCCACGACAAGTTTGAACAAGAGACAGAAGAATTGCTCCTGCCTCGCCACCATCTTCACTGCCAAAAAACAGCCAGTTCTTTCTTCCAATTGCAAGAGGTCTCACAGCTCTTTCTGCAACATTATTATCAAGCCTTGCAAAGGCGTATTTTGTGTAGTTCTTTAAATAAGGAATCAGACCGCAAAAATAGCCCAGTGCTTCTCGCAATTTTGACTTGGGTAAAAGTTTTCCATCGATCAGCCTGCCTTTAATTTTATCGATCAGTTCATCGATGATCGGAACCTCTTTTGCTTGTCGTATTTGCAAACGCTCTTCATCAGATCTGGCCCAAGCCACTTTCTCTAGCATGAAGAGATACCGGATCTTCCGCAACACCCAGTCCCGAAAACCGGGATCCCCAGACTCGGCATCGAAAAATTTCCTGCGAATATGGCTCCAACAAGGGCACCACGTGATGACTTTTTGTTCAGCTAGCTTTTGGTAAGCTCCATATTTATCTGAATGAAGCACGCCTCGATATTTTTGTAAAATATCCAAGACATTATCATGGCAGCGATTGGTTCGAAAATCATAGACCCGATAGGCTGGATTTATCGACTGTCCTCCGACAATCACCCACATATAGGCGATTGCACACTGATTTTTAGCCTGTAGCTTAACCGGGCTTTCATCGATGAACACATTGTTGCTCTCAAGGATCAGACGCACCATCACCTCATAAAGAGGTTTGAGCGCCATCCCGCACCGAATCACCCACTGAGAAAGAAGCTTCCGGCTTATTTTGACCCCTTGACGCTCCATCCCTTCGGCAATGCGATACAAGGGCAAGTGGTCTGCAAATTTTGCAGTAATGATCTCGGCTAAAACGCTATCATCGGCTTGGCATTTAGGAAGCAAAGTTTCGGGAAGTGCAGCTGTCTGAACTCCCTCTTCTGGCTTTTCTGGATGAGCATATTTAGGACGGATAATCTCTTTGATGTAATAACTGCCAGGTTCATGAGCTAATTTGTGTGTGACTTCATCGCCAATTTTGACTAAAGGAGCCCCTGTTTCTTTACAGATTTTCTCCTCTTCAGGAAGATCCAGAATAGTTGTTTTTACAGGGAGATTGGGATCTAAGGCAATAGCGTCTTGGCCGTCCCGTTTTGGTTTGCGGCGTTGATGAGCTGGGACATCTTGGGTCTGCTGCTTACCTTGTTCCAGCAACGCTTCGAAACCCTCGAAAAGGAGTTGCTCGGCATTGCAATCGGATAGGATCCGCTCTGATTTTTTTCCAAACAGTTGCCGCTTAAACCAATCAAGCTGTTGAGTTAAATAAGCGTTGGTGTTTTGTAAATTGGCAACTGTGACCTGCAGAATCTCATTTGCGGATTTAAGCTGTTCTAAATCTGAAGTTTGTGTTGTTGTCATAGGGAAAATGATACCAAAAAACCCTTCAAAAAAGAAGAAGAAAATGCGCCAAATTCCACTTATTTTTCATAGAGAAAATCTAGGTTGCAAGCGCTTGGGAGTGACGCCCTCCAAAAGCATTAAGAATTCTCTGCGTGTCATCTTGGCCTGTTTGTTTTCTTTTTTAGGAAAACTCCCTTTTTCTAAGCGTTTGAACCAAATCGCTAGCCCATCTGTATCCCAATAGAGAACTTTCATGTGATCCTGTTTTCGGTTCAGGAAAATGAAAAAAGCCCCTGTTAAGAGCTCTCCAGGAAATAACTGCTCTACTTGTGCGCTTAGCCCCTCAAAACTTTTTCTCATGCTGACTGGATGTTGACACAAAAACAAACGGGGATTTCCTGGTAGGGTCAGCATGAAAACCCCCCAATAATCGGAAGGCATTTTTCTAGAAGCGTAGAGGCAGCTTCACAGTCTATATGAATTTTGCATCCCCGCCACTCAATGACTACTTTTGCTGTGGGCACTTCATTCCTTAGCTCTGTAAAATCACTCCGAGCTATCATTTTATTTTCCTTCAGCGACCTCTTAGCATAAGCCCAACCACAAAAAGTGGTGATAGGGATTTGTTGTTCACTGCACCAAGCGGTCATTTTCTTGCCGCTTGCTCTCCATTGCTTAACTAACGCTTCTCTCTCTTGACGTGTTCTTCTGATCATAGACATCCTTTGGTGTTTTTGATGCAAAAGAAACTAACATGGATTTGTAAAAGGAAAAAAGATGGCTAGATTAGACGCTTACACAAGTTTGAACAAGAGACAGAAGAATTGCTCCTGCCTCGCCACCATCTTCACTGCCAAAAAACAGCCAGTTCTTTCTTCCAATTGCAAGAGGTCTCACAGCTCTTTCTGCAACATTATTATCAAGCCTTGCAAAGGCGTATTTTGTGTAGTTCTTTAAATAAGGAATCAGACCGCAAAAATAGCCCAGTGCTTCTCGCAATTTTGACTTGGGTAAAAGTTTTCCATCGATCAGCCTGCCTTTAATTTTATCGATCAGTTCATCGATGATCGGAACCTCTTTTGCTTGTCGTATTTGCAAACGCTCTTCATCAGATCTGGCCCAAGCCACTTTCTCTAGCATGAAGAGATACCGGATCTTCCGCAACACCCAGTCCCGAAAACCGGGATCCCCAGACTCGGCATCGAAAAATTTCCTGCGAATATGGCTCCAACAAGGGCACCACGTGATGACTTTTTGTTCAGCTAGCTTTTGGTAAGCTCCATATTTATCTGAATGAAGCACGCCTCGATATTTTTGTAAAATATCCAAGACATTATCATGGCAGCGATTGGTTCGAAAATCATAGACCCGATAGGCTGGATTTATCGACTGTCCTCCGACAATCACCCACATATAGGCGATTGCACACTGATTTTTAGCCTGTAGCTTAACCGGGCTTTCATCGATGAACACATTGTTGCTCTCAAGGATCAGACGCACCATCACCTCATAAAGAGGTTTGAGCGCCATCCCGCACCGAATCACCCACTGAGAAAGAAGCTTCCGGCTTATTTTGACCCCTTGACGCTCCATCCCTTCGGCAATGCGATACAAGGGCAAGTGGTCTGCAAATTTTGCAGTAATGATCTCGGCTAAAACGCTATCATCGGCTTGGCATTTAGGAAGCAAAGTTTCGGGAAGTGCAGCTGTCTGAACTCCCTCTTCTGGCTTTTCTGGATGAGCATATTTAGGACGGATAATCTCTTTGATGTAATAACTGCCAGGTTCATGAGCTAATTTGTGTGTGACTTCATCGCCAATTTTGACTAAAGGAGCCCCTGTTTCTTTACAGATTTTCTCCTCTTCAGGAAGATCCAGAATAGTTGTTTTTACAGGGAGATTGGGATCTAAGGCAATAGCGTCTTGGCCGTCCCGTTTTGGTTTGCGGCGTTGATGAGCTGGGACATCTTGGGTCTGCTGCTTACCTTGTTCCAGCAACGCTTCGAAACCCTCGAAAAGGAGTTGCTCGGCATTGCAATCGGATAGGATCCGCTCTGATTTTTTTCCAAACAGTTGCCGCTTAAACCAATCAAGCTGTTGAGTTAAATAAGCGTTGGTGTTTTGTAAATTGGCAACTGTGACCTGCAGAATCTCATTTGCGGATTTAAGCTGTTCTAAATCTGAAGTTTGTGTTGTTGTCATAGGGAAAATGATACCAAAAAACCCTTCAAAAAAGAAGAAGAAAATGCGCCAAATTCCACTTATTTTTCATAGAGAAAATCTAGGTTGCAAGCGCTTGGGAGTGACGCCCTCCAAAAGCATTAAGAATTCTCTGCGTGTCATCTTGGCCTGTTTGTTTTCTTTTTTAGGAAAACTCCCTTTTTCTAAGCGTTTGAACCAAATCGCTAGCCCATCTGTATCCCAATAGAGAACTTTCATGTGATCCTGTTTTCGGTTCAGGAAAATGAAAAAAGCCCCTGTTAAGAGCTCTCCAGGAAATAACTGCTCTACTTGTGCGCTTAGCCCCTCAAAACTTTTTCTCATGCTGACTGGATGTTGACACAAAAACAAACGGGGATTTCCTGGTAGGGTCAGCATGAAAACCTCCCAATAATCGGAAGGCATTTTTCTAGAAGCGTAGAGGCAGCTTCACAGTCTATATGAATTTTGCATCCCCGCCACTCAATGACTACTTTTGCTGTGGGCACTTCATTCCTTAGCTCTGTAAAATCACTCCGAGCTATCATTTTATTTTCCTTCAGCGACCTCTTAGCATAAGCCCAACCACAAAAAGTGGTGATAGGGATTTGTTGTTCACTGCACCAAGCGGTCATTTTCTTGCCGCTTGCTCTCCATTGCTTAACTAACGCTTCTCTCTCTTGACGTGTTCTTCTGATCATAGACATCCTTTGGTGTTTTTGATGCAAAAGAAACTAACATGGATTTGTAAAAGGAAAAAAGATGGCTAGATTAGACGCTTACAGATGCAGTCAGGAAAAGACCCTAGTGGGTATCCTCAAATTCGGGTCTTAACGCACAAAATACAACCAGAGGATAGATATCATGTTATAATGAATTCGACTCTTACAAGTGACTCACTCTTAAAAATCGATGAGGAAGTCTCTTTGTGTATACAAGCAGCATTAACGGGTTATCGTGTTCCACAAAGTCGCCCAAGAGAGTTTTTGGGTGAAATTCTCAAAGCTTATAGGGCAGCATCGAGTTTAACCAAATAACTTAGCAACGTGAGTAGCTCACTGACGAAAGGTTGCTTCTTTAATCTTCGTGTTACAATCACCTTTTAGAAGATCAAGAGGTATCTTTTCTACTAGCTTTCTCCAATCAAAGGTTGAGTAAGGAAACTAGGTTGCCCTCAAATGAACAGGATCGGGCAATTCGTTGATCGAAATAGCCGAAAAATTTCCCTGCCTTCCATTTTTCTCCAAATTAAATCCAGAACAGACTGATAAAAACTCGAGCTCTTTTCAACACCAAACAACTCTTTAATTTTTTGCTCGGTTTCTTTCTTCTTAAGGTAACCAGAGCTGTAAACTATTCTGGCTCTGATTAGTTGATGGAAATAGAGAATATTATTCCCCTGTTTTTTGCAATTGCTTTTTATAAGACCTTTCATATCTTCGTAAATTTTAGGGATAATATCCTGACATTTATTCATAAAAGTTTCTTTGAGTTCGGATGGTTCAATCTTGTAATAGGTCTTAAACATGTATGCGTACTTTATCTGTGGAATAATCGGCTCATCATAAGCCATGGTAAGGACTGTTTCATTTTCCATATAGTCCAGGACCTGTTCTGCTATTTCTCGAATACGCGCTGCACTCAGTTCAGGCAATCGTGTAGGGTGAGCCGGAGTGATTTCTTGTTTCATCAGATAGCTTTTGTATTCTTGATAAATCTTAAAATATTTTGAATGTTCTTCACATAGACTTTTTAAACCATATTGGTCACCAGCCATAACATCCGATACATTTAAACCATATTTTTTTCCTATTCCAATAATCTCTTCAAAGTGAAGTGGAAACAACCCCACCATGCATCTCATGGTATTAGCTATGATTTCAGGATTTTTCCATTTTTCACCTTCAATTAATTCAAAATGTTCCAGATCAATAAGACCGATACAATATTTATTTTCCTTAGCGTGATAAAAAAAGGAATATTATCATATCGTCCTATAGGTTGGGAGGACAACTCTTGATTGTAACAGCAACCTTGCAAATCAGAAAAACTATACCGACAGCAAAAATCTACAAATTCTTTTACTGCAGGGGTTAAATCCAAAAAATGGTCAACGTAAAAAGCAACTTGTTCGACATGCATTGTTGAAATTGGAAGCCGCTGCTCAATCAAGAGCCCTTTGTGCACAAAGACATCAGGAACGCATAAGTGGGAAAAGGCATTTTCAGAACACAATTTCATTGCCTCTTGGGCTTTGCGGAAACGGCACTCCAAACCAACAACATCCTTGGTTACAATTTGAGGATCCAAACCAACAACATCCCAGGGCCATTTAACTAAAATGTTTTGACAATTTCGAGCAGAAAAATGTTGCCAAAATTCCCTTTAAATACCCGGCACCGAAAGTTGCTGCTCTCCTTACAGAGGCAAGCCCCCTTTCTGGATCTACAACTGCAGCCATGTTCATAGCCAGACGCCGAAACAATCCCATATTCTCTGCACTATTTCCCCTGTCCGCTAAAACATAATCCTCTTCAAAAATCACATCAGCTACCCAGTGGCATTTGTTTTCTATGCTCCAATGCTGTCGGATCCATTTAGCAAAATCTTTGGCAGATGCTCGACGACTCGAAATATATAGCCGTCTAAATACCTCGTTACCGACAGATCCAACTTTTTGCCTCGTTGATCTTACTTCGATGAGACAGATCAAGTTTTTCCATTTGGAAGCATTTGGCAACCAGTCCAGGTCTTCCACGACCCGTACTTCTCGAATGTCGATTCGACCATGGCCTTTATCTACTTCCTCGTGAAACGAATGTGGAACTTCCTCCCACTCGATTGCATGAGCTTGATCAAAAAAATTCTCCATTTCAGCGCAGAGGGTTGGCTGGTTGCCCTTAACAGCCAGCAAATAATCTGCTTTCGCGTTAATGATTTGTTCTGCTGATTCGGCCACGGTAAAATGTGCATCTCCTGAAATAATTGCGCCCTCTACATTCACTTGCTCCAAAATGATGGGCAACGTGCTCTTTTCAACTGTTTTATCTGGGACCTTTTCTACGGCAAGACATAATCGATCCTCAGCGACGAATAGCTCCACTACGTGTGTGATATGGCCTAGGAAATTGGCACCTTTCATCCTTTTGCCGTCAATTGCCAATAGCTGATCGCGCAATGAACCTGGAATTTTGCTGAACCACTTTTGTAAGTAGTGCTTGAGCGCACTAGGTGATGTTTTCACTAAAAACCACCAGAGAGCCCCATGAGAAGGTGCTGAGAACGATTCGCCTAGCAGAGAGGAAAACCACTCCTCCTGCAGAGAAGCATATTCAGCGATTTCCTCAATAGTATTGCAGCCACAAAAAAAGCCAGAGAGAACGATAAGATTCAGATACCAAACAGGATATAAGACACGTTTTTGATTCGTCGATAATCAGGGAAATCCGCAACTTTCCCTTGACAGTTTCTGCGAATACGCAGGCATCAAATTCTCTACTAGCTTCTAGGATTTTTGCATCAATTGGTTTACGTCGTGACATAACTGGTCCTCCAAATTTGAGGATTTATTATGCCATATTAGCATATCTTCTATCAAAAATTTTTAGTTAAATGGCCCTGTGTAAATCCCACAGGAAATCCCAGTCTATTTGGGTGGTTAAAAGGAATTGGACTGCAGAAAAAGATAATAATAACCAAGATGGAAACAATAGAACTTCAATTTTATAATGGCGTTCCTATCAATGATTCAAATCACGATCTACAAGTCAATTTTATTGACTGCATTATAAGGAATAAAAAAGGGAAAATAACAGGGTATTTTTCATGGGTAACAGACATTTCTGTGACTGAGGACAATGTAGATGAACTTTCAAGAGGAAGCAGGGCAAGATGGAAAATTGAGAATGAAACATTTAACACCCTTAAGAACCAAGGCTACCAGTTTGAACATAATTTTGGGCATGGCTACAAGCACCTAAGCCATATCTTTGGATTACTTATGTTTTTGGCATTTCTCATAGATCAAGTTCAGCAGAGATGCTGCGGACTATTCCAAGCAGCACGGTCAAAGATGAAAAGAAAGCGCTATTTCTGGGAACGATTGCGATTTGTGTTTTGTGAATTTTATATCGATGCATGGTCGGATGTATTTATGTGGATAGCAGGGAGGAAAGGGGCTAAGTTGAATGAGCTTTTAAATACCTCTTGAAATAAAGTTCAAAAGGGCGCTTGGTTCAGGGGTGCAGTTTTAAGTGGAAGAGGGTTAGCTGTAAGGACCGAATCAGTCAGGATGGCTTTGTTCTAAAAAATTAAATTTTTCATTTTTCCCGCCCTAGCTTCAAAAGATTCTTTTTAACGGGAGCACCTGGCGGAAAAGTGATTACCCTTGACGTCATTGTCCTTGACATGCGAAAATGCTTTTTTTTCTCTACTATGAGTAAAACTTGCTAAATGCTAATTTACGAAAGGCCATAAAATTCATCTTCTTTCCAGCCTTATTGCTATCAGTACTCCTCTCCTGTAGCAGCACTCTTTTTCATTTTTCACAAAATTCACTCATCGGTAACCAGTTAGGATTTGCTCAAATTCCAGCTCTTAAAGTATCTACAATTCTTCCCGAAATCATCCTGGCGATATCTCTTCTTATTTTTTCAATTTACAAACCCTTTGAAAAAGTTTTCAAAGGCACTTTAATCGCTTTAACAGGAGTGATCGTTCTCCTTACAGGACTGATGTTTTTTCAAGAACATTTGGTATTGAATGGAGTTTCAGAGGCTTTTGGAATATATAAACCTCTAGTAACTCACTGGCCTATATCTCTAATGTACATCGTGCTCAATGTTTTCAATTTCAGCCTATATTCGTTGTTCATCTGGGGGTTTATCAATCGTCTTATTTCCCTATCTGAGGGAGTAAAGTATTACATTCCACTTGCATTTGTCTTAGGCATTTTTGGGGCCGTTGTATCGAATCTAGGGTTAATGTTGATTGGGGCCTCTAAATGGCCTCTAATGGCTATGGTGATTCCAGCTATACTTCTTATGGTCTGTTCTTTCTTCACCTTCAGCTGGTCTTGGAAAAGATTGCCAGATAGTTTGATCCATCCTCAAGAATCTTCTGTTTCACAAACTCGATTTCCTTTCCTGAGCGCCGCTTATTTACTAACTGGCTCTGCTATGATCAAAAGCTTGTTAGATATTCTCTTTAAGTCTCAGGTCAGGACTCAGTTTCCGAACCCTACGGATTACCTGCATTTTATGGGCAATTACTCAATGTCTATAGGCGCTGCTACGATTGCAATTTCCATTATTTGGGCAGTGTTAGGCACCTGGCTTATTTTAAAGAAAGGGTGGAGAACAACCGCCCTTTATGCCTCTTTATCTATCCTAGTAGGAGGGATTATCTTTCTCAGCCTTTCTTTATCTTGGCTAGGGCAAGGAGTCTTCAACGGACTTCTCGTAGGTACTGCTAGCACTTTGTTTTTCCCCCTAGTTCAAATATTATACCTCTATCTACCCTATCAACATCGATTCAAAACAAAAATTGTCACAGAGATGATTGCACTTCCTATTATGAAGGCGGTTCCATCACTGACTGCACAAGGACTCTTGGTTGCCTTTGGGTCGATTGCCGCTATCGCTCTCTATCTTAAGATACTTGTTCCTATTTTGATGGTACTACTCATAGTTGCCAGCTATAGAGCTAGCCCGAAGCTTTCAGATACTAAAACCGTATCCTAGCAGAAAGTGAAAGAGAATCTAGCTCTTCCTTATTTACCTGATTGCGGCTCCAACTGCTTTGCCTTGTCTTTAAGAGCCTCGAGAAGAATAATATCTTCATCGTCCGCTATTTGTTGTTCTTGTTGCCGACGACTCTTATCAAATACCTCATAGCGCTCCAAGGCCAACTTCTCAGCAACTTGAGCCGAGATTTTTCCAGCATGATCAAGCAAATCTCTCTCCTTGAAAATCAAAAATGCGTCCAATTTTTCTTCCCATTCTGCCATTGTCATTGCTTTGCGTCGTCTAGCCTGGTCTTCCGCGTGATCAAGATACATGACAACAATCCGATTTAGCTCTTCGATTTCAGGGTGATCAAGATAGTTTTTGGCAGATAGTCACATCCTGCTGACGCACTCGACTCCCTTTCCAGCTCTTAAGACCCATATTTGGCAACTCTGAATTGGCACGCTCAACAATAAGCTCAGCTGCCGTACGATGTGTCGTTGCCCACAGCATCTTATTTTGTACCTTCTTAGGGAAAACCGGAGTCTGCTCACTTTTGGGATCATAGTCGACGGCTGTCGCATAATATCTCGCACTTTTTGATAAAACCGCTTTTCCGAAGCCCGAATCTCACGAATCCTCTCCAACCACTCATCGAAATAGTCCCTATGTCGACGATGGGTTTTTTGAGCCGCTCGTCATCCATCGCAAAACCCTTAACGAGGTATTCTCGAAGAATAGTTGTTGCCCACTTACGAAATTGGATACCTCTTTGGGATTCCACTCTATAGCCAATTGCAAGGATCATACTGAGATTGTATAGCTTAGTCTTATAACGCTTGCCATCAGCGGCAGTTGTCAAGTTATCCTTGACTACTGCTTCTGATAACTCATTTGTTGAGAGTATGTTCTTGATATGCAAGCTGATGTTTTGCTTGGTTGTTTGAAATAGGTCAGCAAGTTCCATCTGCGTTAACCAAACTGTCTCTCCTTCAGCCTTGAGATGAATCGCGGTTTTCCCATCCTCAGTGGTATAGAGAATGATCTCTCCATTAGACATAACCTAATTCCTTTGAATTTAATTTTTTAGAAAAAATCGTAGCTGAAATGGGAAAACCTCTCCAGGAAAAAGTTGAGTAAGGAAACTAGGTTGCTCTAGTTTCCTCCTCTAA
>CAWCKK010000017.1:0-15812 GCA_963796135.1 uncultured Acidobacteriota bacterium
CAAGAAGTCACTGGGGAATCGAAAACAATTTACATTGGACCATGGATGTTGTCTTCTTAGAAGACGCAAGTCAAGCGAGCACTGGGCATGCAGCGGAGAACTTGGCTGTATTTCGCAGAATGGCACATAATTTAATTAAAGCTGATCTTGGAGGAACTCGTGGGGTTGCTAAAAGTCGCAGGCGGGCGGCCTGGAACGATGATTATGCAGTTCGCGTGCTGTCAAGAATATTTGAAGGGAAAGTGTAAAAACATTTTAGTGAAAAGCCCCTGGTTTAAGCCTGAAATCGCTCAAGCTTTAATACGCATATCAAAGAAACAGGGCGTTTTAACTAAAATTTTTTGACATCTTTTTGCAGAAAACCGTTGCTAAAATTCCTTTGAGATATCCTGCTCCAAAAGCTGCTGCTCGTCGTACCGAAGCTAGACCTCTTTCTGGATCGACCATCACCGCTATATTCATCGCTAGTCTTCGAAATAATGCCATATTTTCTGCGCTATGTCCTCTGTCCGTCAAGGCCATGTCTTCTTCAAAAATAACATCGGCGACCCAATGACATTGGTTCTCAATGCTCCAATGCTGTCGTGTCCAATGCGTAAAGTCCTTAGCTGCTGCCCGTCGACTCGAAATATGTAGACGTCTTAGTACCTCACTGGCAGCAGAACCAATTTTCTGTCGAGTTGATCGCACCTCAACCAAACATGCTAGTTTTTTCCATCTGCAAGTATCTGGCAACCAATCTATATCTTCCACAACTCGCACCTCACGAATTTCCACTCGGCCGTGATCCTTATCTACCGTCCTGTGAAATGAATGCGGGACACCATCCCATTCCACCGCATGCGCCTGATCAAAAAAATTCTCCATCTCCGCATGCAGAGTAGGCTGATTCTCCTTCACGGCTAACAGGTAATCTGCGCCGGCGTCAGTGATCTGTATTGCCGATTCTTTTACGGTAAAATGCGCGTCTGCTGAAATGATCGCCCCTTTCACGTCCACTTGTTCCAGGATTGTCGGTACGGTGCTTTTTTCGACTGTTTTGTCTGGCACTTTCTCCATAGCAAGGCACAATCGATCCTCTGCCGCAAATAACTCAACCACATGCGTGATATTGCCCATGAACGTGGCTCCTCGTAGTCTTTTCCCATCCACTGCTAGTAGTTGGTCTTGTAACGAGCCTGGAATTTTACTGAACCATTTTTGCAAATAACACTTAAGGGCTTCTGGAGGAGTTTTGACCAAAAACCACCATATAACCCCGTAGGACGGGCTTCGGAACGGGCGTTCAAGCAGAGATTCAAACCATTCTTTCTGAAGCAAGGCGTACTCGTAAGCGTCTAATCTAGCCATCTTTTTTCCTTTTACAAATCCATGTTAGTTTCTTTTGCATCAAAAACACCAAAGGATGTCTATGATCAGAAGAACACGTCAAGAGAGAGAAGCGTTAGTTAAGCAATGGAGAGCAAGCGGCAAGAAAATGACCGCTTGGTGCAGTGAACAACAAATCCCTATCACCACTTTTTGTGGTTGGGCTTATGCTAAGAGGTCGCTGAAGGAAAATAAAATGATAGCTCGGAGTGATTTTACAGAGCTAAGGAATGAAGTGCCCACAGCAAAAGTAGTCATTGAGTGGCGGGGATGCAAAATTCATATAGACTGTGAAGCTGCCTCTACGATTCTAGAAAAATGCCTTCCGATTATTGGGAGGTTTTCATGCTGACCCTACCAGGAAATCCCCGTTTGTTTTTGTGTCAACATCCAGTCAGCATGAGAAAAAGTTTTGAGGGGCTAAGCGCACAAGTAGAGCAGTTATTTCCTGGAGAGCTCTTAACAGGGGCTTTTTTCATTTTCCTGAACCGAAAACAGGATCACATGAAAGTTCTCTATTGGGATACAGATGGGCTAGCGATTTGGTTCAAACGCTTAGAAAAAGGGAGTTTTCCTAAAAAAGAAAACAAACAGGCCAAGATGACACGCAGAGAATTCTTAATGCTTTTGGAGGGCGTCACTCCCAAGCGCTTGCAACCTAGATTTTCTCTATGAAAAATAAGTGGAATTTGGCGCATTTTCTTCTTCTTTTTTGAAGGGTTTTTTGGTATCATTTTCCCTATGACAACAGCACAAACTTCAGATTTAGAACAGCTTAAATGCGCAAATGAGATTCTGCAAGTCACAGTTGCCAGTTTACAAAACACCAACGCTTATTTAACTCAACAGCTTGATTGGTTTAAGCGGCAACTGTTTGGAAAAAAATCAGAGCGGATCCTATCCGATTGCAATGCCGAGCAACTCCTTTTCGAGGGTTTCGAAGCGTTGCTGGAACAAGGTAAGCAGCAGACCCAAGATGTCCCAGCTCATCAACGCCGCAAACCAAAACGGGACGGCCAAGACGCTATTGCCTTAGATCCCAATCTCCCTGTAAAAACAACTATTCTGGATCTTCCTGAAGAGGAGAAAATCTGTAAAGAAACAGGGGCTCCTTTAGTCAAAATTGGCGATGAAGTCACACACAAATTAGCTCATGAACCTGGCAGTTATTACATCAAAGAGATTATCCGTCCTAAATATGCTCATCCAGAAAAGCCAGAAGAGGGAGTTCAGACAGCTGCACTTCCCGAAACTTTGCTTCCTAAATGCCAAGCCGATGATAGCGTTTTAGCCGAGATCATTACTGCAAAATTTGCAGACCACTTGCCCTTGTATCGCATTGCCGAAGGGATGGAGCGTCAAGGGGTCAAAATAAGCCGGAAGCTTCTTTCTCAGTGGGTGATTCGGTGCGGGATGGCGCTCAAACCTCTTTATGAGGTGATGGTGCGTCTGATCCTTGAGAGCAACAATGTGTTCATCGATGAAAGCCCGGTTAAGCTACAGGCTAAAAATCAGTGTGCAATCGCCTATATGTGGGTGATTGTCGGAGGACAGTCGATAAATCCAGCCTATCGGGTCTATGATTTTCGAACCAATCGCTGCCATGATAATGTCTTGGATATTTTACAAAAATATCGAGGCGTGCTTCATTCAGATAAATATGGAGCTTACCAAAAGCTAGCTGAACAAAAAGTCATCACGTGGTGCCCTTGTTGGAGCCATATTCGCAGGAAATTTTTCGATGCCGAGTCTGGGGATCCCGGTTTTCGGGACTGGGTGTTGCGGAAGATCCGGTATCTCTTCATGCTAGAGAAAGTGGCTTGGGCCAGATCTGATGAAGAGCGTTTGCAAATACGACAAGCAAAAGAGGTTCCGATCATCGATGAACTGATCGATAAAATTAAAGGCAGGCTGATCGATGGAAAACTTTTACCCAAGTCAAAATTGCGAGAAGCACTGGGCTATTTTTGCGGTCTGATTCCTTATTTAAAGAACTACACAAAATACGCCTTTGCAAGGCTTGATAATAATGTTGCAGAAAGAGCTGTGAGACCTCTTGCAATTGGAAGAAAGAACTGGCTGTTTTTTGGCAGTGAAGATGGTGGCGAGGCAGGAGCAATTCTTCTGTCTCTTGTTCAAACTTGTCGTGGATTAAAGATCAACCCGCGGGAGTACCTCGAAGATATATTTCGGAGGCTGATGGGACATAGTGTTCAAAAGCTTGAGGAGTTGCTAGCAGACCGGTGGCTCCAAGCTAAAACAGCGCTGAAAAAAACAGTTCCTCATTCCTAAAATATCAACCTGTCTAGATTAGACGCTTACTTACACAGCCCCATTTAAAAGAGCAATTGTTTCTCGTAAGTTGCCATTTTGAAGCACTTCATCGGCTGTAAGATCGCGTGAAAAATCACCGCCTGCAACGAAAAGATGATCAATGGCTTTTGAATGTTTTCCGTAAGGATCGATATTGGTTTTCCAGGGTGAATGGAGGCTAAACTCTGAAAAGCCCATTCTTTCATACGCAAGGATCATTTCATCTCGTTCAAAGTTATTGTCACCTAGAGCAACTGTTACTTGGCCATCACGATGAATGTCATGAATATATTTTGCAAACTCTTCCCTTACGGGTAGAGTAGGATCGCCTGGAATGTGTGCATTGACTACCCTAAGGTCTCGGCCATGCTCCTCTCCAATTCTAGAGAAAAGTGCATTTTGAATAGGTCTATTAGGGACACTAGGATATGAATCTTTTGTTACTCCTGATTGATCGGGATGATAAGCTAATCTAGATTTATCGAATAAGATCACATCTTGGTCTGTCCTGGGAGTTTCAAAGCTTTTAACCATTTGCCAGTGTGAGGGAAGCTTTTCTTGCAGTGCTTCGAGGAAGGGAACACCACATTCCTGAAGAGCAACCACCTGTCCAGAGTTCATCATAGAAGCAACCATGTCTACAACAATAAGGTCTCTTTGTGTTAGTCCATTGGGTTTTACTACTTTGTCTAGATCGCTGATCATAGACCCATTGAGCCCTTGAGAGTCTTTTGTCGTTACCCATTCCATGTAAGCATTATTAAGTACGTTCCAGCTGATGATTTTGACTCCATCCACCTCTATTCCCACAGGCAAATGGTCTGATGGGAATTGCCATTTTTCATGCAATTCACCCACAACAATTCGCTTGATAGCCTCGTCGATTTCCCATTGACGTTGTAGGAGTTTGAATTGAGAATAACCTTGATTGACCCTGACAGCTGCCATTAAAAGATTCCCGCAGCCCTCTAGTATATAGCCTTTTTTAAACTCATCTCTGGATGAAATCACAAGGGTTATCGCTTGCATTGCAAATGAAACAATTGAAAGTTCAAGACCACCACGGCAGATAAGAGCTAGGTAAAACGCATTATTTATAATTTTTGTTAGGGATATCAGAGATGCTTCCATATCTCCCTTTTGAAGGGATTGAAGGAGGTCGCTTAATTCAAAAATAATATCCTGAGAAGTTGTTACAATCATTCCTATAGGATGCGCAAAAATTGTAGATGCTAAAGCAATAACAGCAATGGTTGTCTGAAGGACATCAAAAGAAATTCTCTTGCAATCTCCTGATTGAATATCACTGATTAGTTGATTAGCAGAAGTATAAACACGTGTAGCGCCCATTCCCAAAGAAATAGGAAGACTTAGTGGTTTGTATAAACTCAAAAAAGGTAGAGCAACGAGAGTTACCCGCTTATAGATGTTTGCAGGTTCTTCATGAGGGCGATCGATATCATTTGAGTATTCGCGATGATAATAGGGTGGATTTAAGGGGCGAACTGGATTAACTATTGCCGTCATACAACCTCAACCTTTAATTTCGGTTGCATTATATGTAATATCGCATCTTAATTATAAGATAGAATCTTTTATTTAATAATTAAATTAATCTATTATAAAATCAATTATTACAGGCATGAGCCTATCCCAGTAATCTATCCATCCAAAAAATTATCAGTCCGAAGGTCAGAAAACCCTTCCAGTAACGCGCTCTTCTCTCCCATCGAACAGCTAGCCGCCTGAATTTTCTCTGCAACCAAGAAATCGCACCCTCTACTTTCCATCGCATCCTCTTCAAAGTGGATTCTATTTTTTCGGCCGTTTTTCCTGGTTTTTTGCGTCTGCAGATCCAGGGAAAAATTTGCCTCTTCAACAATTTGCGCCTAAGATCATCGGCATCGTAACCCTTATCTGCCTCAAAAATTGGAACCGTTCCCAGCCGTTCCTGCACATTTTTTAACTTCAAGTGCACCTTGTCTAGCAATGGCTCCACTTGCTGACGTTCGTCTCCATTCGCCGCAGTGCTTGTTAGCGCCACAGGGGACCCGTTTCCTTCTACCAGTAGATGGGTAGTAGTTCCTTTTCCCTTGAATCCGTATTCAACCTCCTCGCCGCCTCCCTTCCCTCTGGAAAAAAAACCATCAGCAGCTAATCGTTCCCAGTCTAACAAACCGGCGAGATCGGCTGTGTCAAGCAGAGCTTGCAGCAACTTGTTCAATAGACCTCTTGCGCAACCTCATTTTCTTGATAAATTTGCGCTTTTTGGTCCATTCCTTACAAAACTTTTTCGCCATGTGTTTACACATGGAGAAAAAGTTTTGTAAGGAATGGACAGAAAAATCATCAAATTTTTCAAACAAAGCAGGTTGCGCAAGAGGTCTAATATTCCCTCCTCCGACCATCTTCCTAACCACCTGTGCGCGACAGAACGGGAACCCCACTGTTCGCTCCTTGGGAACATCGCACCATCTCGATCCTGTGATCAGAACCCACAAAATTGTGTTGCAAACCGGTCTCCAAGGTGTATGTGGATGTCCTTTACCTCTCTGCTCGGGTCCCTTTGGCAATAGCGGCGTAATCATCAGCCACTGCGTATCGGTCAGCCCTTCAAATCTTCCTTTGGTCATTGTATATCCCTCCACGAAAAGGGAGGCATTCTACAAGCCATCAAGAAAAAATCCATTACTGGGATAGGCTCATGGCAATATATGCTCGCGATATCATTATTGGTCTTCGTATGTAAGATATAAAAACGGAACCGCCCCTTCTTTGGCTTCAGGTTAAGCGATCAGCATCAAGTCAATAGGGTAGCCATTAAAGTAAATATTTGAACTCAGGGCAAAAGAAGTGTGCTGGCGTTGATTTCTGCTGTCTGAGAACAAGCAAAATCTCCTAGGCTCTCATTTGGTGGTAATGGTCAGCAAACAAATTCCCATTTCGCTAAAGTGTTTGAACCTATAAGATTTTTTCTTTCCAAAACCACATCGTAAAAAGGGAGGGATTCCAATGATCAAAATAGATTCACAAGTTGTCGATGTTACTTCAAAGTTAGAATTGGCCGAGCGTATGGCAGGACGTGCAAATGCCCCAAAGCAAGCATTAGAGTCTATTTTTCAAGGCGTGATAATGCAATTAGAAACGCAAGCAACTACCACTTTTGAGTCATCTATGAAGGAAAAAGTCTGGGATGCAGTTTCTCCAGAACCATTAAAAAAACTTAAAGAAGCATTCCTCCTTGAATTTTGCGATAAAATCCTTGGGAGATTTGATGACAAAGAAGCAAGTGAAATGCTTGAAGAACATAAAAGAACAGGACTTGTTAAAAATACAAAATATAAAGGTGAGTTACAAAGGACTTGTAACTCGTTTCGAGAGTCTATTATTGATTTTGTATGTGAAAAGGCTGATTCTATGACAAACAGTTTTACTCAGAAGATTATTGAATCTGTTAAAAAAGAAGGTGTTAAATTTTCTGAGATTTACAACTAACAACTCCTTTTTAAATTCCGGCGGCATGGCGATTCTCCGTGCTGCTATGGGATCTTCATTAACAACTCATCCCTTTTTCTTACAAAGCTGAATCGGCACCACGTCAGAATAGGGCATACCCATAAACCCAGGGAAATTGCATGAAAGTAGATCTTCGGTTCAGAATCAATCACTTACGAAAACCGACAAGAATTTAAATAACGTTGATAACCAAGAAGTTAGCGATTTCCGTGCAATTTCCCTGCCCATAAACCACATCCTCAAAGATGTAAGCGTCACAGTAAGGTTGAAGTTGTTTTCTTTTGTTTCTTGACATAATCTTTTAGAGTGATAGACTTGAACCTTTCACTTTTTTGAGGAAACCAATGAAAGGACAAAGAATCGGTTATGTTCGGGTTAGCGCAATAGACCAGAATATGGATCGCCAACTAGACGGGATTGAGCTGGACTGCAAGTTCATCGATAAGGCCAGCGGCAAGGACGTAAAAAGGCCTCAGCTTGATGCGATGCTACAGCATGCTCGGCATGGAGATGTTGTTGTTGTCCATAGTATGGATCGCTTGGCCCGTAACCTCAAGGATCTGCTGCAGATCGTAGAAAGCCTTACAAAGAAGGGCGTGAGGGTTGAGTTTTTGAAGGAGGCTCTGGTTTTCAATGGAGACGATGCCCCTATGCCTAAACTGCTTCTGGGCATGCTGGGCGCAGTGGCGGAATTCGAGCGCTCTCTAATGAAAGAGAGGCAGAAAGAAGGGATAGCCCTTGCTAAGGCTAGAGGTGCCTACGGAGGAAGGAAGCCGACGTTGTCCTCTGAACAAGTGGCGGATTTAAGGAACCGTGCCGAGATGGGGATACCGAAGGCCAAGATAGCTAGGGAGTTTAAAATCACAAGGGAAACTGTGTATCAATATATTAAAAGTCGTTAATTATGAGATTCTTATGTGTGAACATTGACAAAGTGATACACTTGTGATACACTAGGGGCAATTATAAGGAGGGGCCCTATGCCAACAAAACACCGCAGAATCAACGTTTCGTTTAAGCCTAGAACAGCTCAGGCTTTGACACGCATATCAAAGAAAAGGGAAACATCTCTTTCGCATGTTGCGCAAGAGCTGGTTGAAGAAGCGCTTGAATTACGAGAGGATATTTATTTATCTAAACTAGCTGAAGAATCCGAAAAAAGAGCAAAGGGGAAACCTTCTGTGTCCGCAGATAAATTATGGAAAACACTAAATTTGCAGTAGAATTCATAGACCAAGATGCTCTTGATCAATTTACATCTCTTCCAAAAGCCATACAAAAAACGCTAGGGACGGCCATTAAAGAGCGGTTAGAAGTAGACCCTATCAGTTTTGGAAAGCCTTTACGTTACAGCTTAAAAGGGCATAGAAGATTAAGGATTGGTGCCTACAGAATCGTATACAGAATTAATGAAGAGAAAAGAATAGTAACAATTGTCGTTGTAGATCATAGGAAAGATGTATATGAGGAGTGATATCTCCAATGGCTTCCTATGCTAGGGATGTTATTCTAGTTTTAGAAAGTAGGATGGGGATGATCTTGCTACCATTTAGTGGACAGAAAAAACATAGACAAAGAAAATTCTTACGACAAAAGGAATGTCTATGGATAAGCAAAGAAAATATGATCGAGAATTTAAACTCAATGCAGCGAAGTTATATCAGGAGGGCGGGAAAAGTCTAAACCAATTGGCTGAAGATTTGGGTATTCCAATGACGACATTGGCAACGTGGGTAAAACAATTTAAAGAAAATGGAGATGGGAGTTTTTTTGGATCAGGAACACCAATGCCACGCAATGAAGAATTATACCGGCTACGCAAGGAATTAGCCCAGGGCGTTTTAACTAAAAATTTTTGATAGAAGATCTGGTATGATAATGGGCTCTTTAACGCAAGGAGTCCTATGTCACGCCGCAAATCGATAGATCCTAAAATCCTAGAAGCCAGTAAACAGTTTGACGCTCGTCTATTCGCCGATACCATCAAAGGTGATTTTTCAGACTTCCCAGATTATCGACGCAACCAAAAGCGTGTTCTCTACCCTGTATGGAATCTCGCGCTTGTGATTCTCTGCGGATTCTTTTGCGGATGCAATACGATCGAGGAGATTGCCGAGTACGCGTAAGCGTGTAATCTAGACAGGTTGATATTTTAGGAATGAGGAACTGTTTTTTTCAGCGCTGTTTTAGCTTGGAGCCACCGGTCTGCTAGCAACTCCTCAAGCTTTTGAACACTATGTCCCATCAGCCTCCGAAATATATCTTCGAGGTACTCCCGCGGGTTGATCTTTAATCCACGACAAGTTTGAACAAGAGACAGAAGAATTGCTCCTGCCTCGCCACCATCTTCACTGCCAAAAAACAGCCAGTTCTTTCTTCCAATTGCAAGAGGTCTCACAGCTCTTTCTGCAACATTATTATCAAGCCTTGCAAAGGCGTATTTTGTGTAGTTCTTTAAATAAGGAATCAGACCGCAAAAATAGCCCAGTGCTTCTCGCAATTTTGACTTGGGTAAAAGTTTTCCATCGATCAGCCTGCCTTTAATTTTATCGATCAGTTCATCGATGATCGGAACCTCTTTTGCTTGTCGTATTTGCAAACGCTCTTCATCAGATCTGGCCCAAGCCACTTTCTCTAGCATGAAGAGATACCGGATCTTCCGCAACACCCAGTCCCGAAAACCGGGATCCCCAGACTCGGCATCGAAAAATTTCCTGCGAATATGGCTCCAACAAGGGCACCACGTGATGACTTTTTGTTCAGCTAGCTTTTGGTAAGCTCCATATTTATCTGAATGAAGCACGCCTCGATATTTTTGTAAAATATCCAAGACATTATCATGGCAGCGATTGGTTCGAAAATCATAGACCCGATAGGCTGGATTTATCGACTGTCCTCCGACAATCACCCACATATAGGCGATTGCACACTGATTTTTAGCCTGTAGCTTAACCGGGCTTTCATCGATGAACACATTGTTGCTCTCAAGGATCAGACGCACCATCACCTCATAAAGAGGTTTGAGCGCCATCCCGCACCGAATCACCCACTGAGAAAGAAGCTTCCGGCTTATTTTGACCCCTTGACACTCCATCCCTTCGGCAATGCGATACAAGGGCAAGTGGTCTGCAAATTTTGCAGTAATGATCTCGGCTAAAACGCTATCATCGGCTTGGCATTTAGGAAGCAAAGTTTCGGGAAGTGCAGCTGTCTGAACTCCCTCTTCTGGCTTTTCTGGATGAGCATATTTAGGACGGATAATCTCTTTGATGTAATAACTGCCAGGTTCATGAGCTAATTTGTGTGTGACTTCATCGCCAATTTTGACTAAAGGAGCCCCTGTTTCTTTACAGATTTTCTCCTCTTCAGGAAGATCCAGAATAGTTGTTTTTACAGGGAGATTGGGATCTAAGGCAATAGCGTCTTGGCCGTCCCGTTTTGGTTTGCGGCGTTGATGAGCTGGGACATCTTGGGTCTGCTGCTTACCTTGTTCCAGCAACGCTTCGAAACCCTCGAAAAGGAGTTGCTCGGCATTGCAATCGGATAGGATCCGCTCTGATTTTTTTCCAAACAGTTGCCGCTTAAACCAATCAAGCTGTTGAGTTAAATAAGCGTTGGTGTTTTGTAAATTGGCAACTGTGACTTGCAGAATCTCATTTGCGCATTTAAGCTGTTCTAAATCTGAAGTTTGTGTTGTTGTCATAGGGAAAATGATACCAAAAAACCCTTCAAAAAAGAAGAAGAAAATGCGCCAAATTCCACTTATTTTTCATAGAGAAAATCTAGGTTGCAAGCGCTTGGGAGTGACGCCCTCCAAAAGCATTAAGAATTCTCTGCGTGTCATCTTGGCCTGTTTGTTTTCTTTTTTAGGAAAACTCCCTTTTTCTAAGCGTTTGAACCAAATCGCTAGCCCATCTGTATCCCAATAGAGAACTTTCATGTGATCCTGTTTTCGGTTCAGGAAAATGAAAAAAGCCCCTGTTAAGAGCTCTCCAGGAAATAACTGCTCTACTTGTGCGCTTAGCCCCTCAAAACTTTTTCTCATGCTGACTGGATGTTGACACAAAAACAAACGGGGATTTCCTGGTAGGGTCAGCATGAAAACCCCCCAATAATCGGAAGGCATTTTTCTAGAAGCGTAGAGGCAGCTTCACAGTCTATATGAATTTTGCATCCCCGCCACTCAATGACTACTTTTGCTGTGGGCACTTCATTCCTTAGCTCTGTAAAATCACTCCGAGCTATCATTTTATTTTCCTTCAGCGACCTCTTAGCATAAGCCCAACCACAAAAAGTGGTGATAGGGATTTGTTGTTCACTGCACCAAGCGGTCATTTTCTTGCCGCTTGCTCTCCATTGCTTAACTAACGCTTCTCTCTCTTGACGTGTTCTTCTGATCATAGACATCCTTTGGTGTTTTTGATGCAAAAGAAACTAACATGGATTTGTAAAAGGAAAAAAGATGGCTAGATTAGACGCTTACAGATGCAGTCAGGAAAAGACCCTAGTGGGTATCCTCAAATTCGGGTCTTAACGCACAAAATACAACCAGAGGATAGATATCATGTTATAATGAATTCGACTCTTACAAGTGACTCACTCTTAAAAATCGATGAGGAAGTCTCTTTGTGTATACAAGCAGCCTTAACGGGTTATCGTGTTCCACAAAGTCGCCCAAGAGAGTTTTTGGGTGAAATTCTCAAAGCTTATAGGGCAGAATCGAGTTTAACCAAATAACTTAGCAACGTGAGTAGCTCACTGACAAAGGTTGCTTCTTTAATCTTCGTGCAGGGGCTTTTCTCTAAAAATTCTTGATAGTGAATAATGTATACTTGATCATATATCCACAAAAAGCGGGGATACTATGAGCAAGAAAAACACCAAAGACGCCTATTCTGAAATTGACCAAATTATTGACAGCGAGGCATTTGCTGCATGCGTAAAGAGCGGATTCAAGGAGGTAGAAGATCCTAGGACCCAAGACAACAACTCTTATCCGCTCGTGAGCTTATTGGTGATCGTTCTCTGCGCGATCATAGCGGGAGCCAATGCAATTACTCAAATCCACGAATATGCAGAGATAAAAATCGGCTTGTTTCAGCGACTGTTAGGAGTGGATCGAGCTCCAAGTTATTCCGTTTTCTGGTGGCTTCTCACCCGACTGAATCCAAAACAACTTCAGGATGCGTTTATCAACTGGATCAATTCTCTTCCCAGTGAGATAAAAGAGCGAATTATTGCTATTGATGGAAAACGACTTAGAGGGGCTTCTCACAAGCAACCGGTGCATTTGGTTGCGGCGTGGGAAACTGCTCGGGGACTCCTATTGGGTCAAGTGAAAACGGAAGAGAAATCAAATGAGATTACAGCAATTCCTGAGTTACTGAAAACGATCGATATCAAGGGAGCAATGGTCACAATAGATGCGGCTGGATGCCAAACAGAAATCACGGACCAGATACGTGATCAGAATGGCAATTACATGATAGCCTTGAAGGGGAACCAAGGAACATTACATGATGAAGCGCAGAATTTTTTTGCCCAGGCAGAAGAAGTGGGATATGCGGAGGCAGAATGCGCTGCATCAACTAGTTGTGAAAAGGGACATGGAAGAATCGAGGAGAGGAAGGTTGTCGTTACCAACCAACTAGAGTGGTTGGATGCAAAAGTCAAAGATCGCTGGCGGGATTTGAGTTCGTTGATTGAAGTGACTTGCCGCCGGGAGATAAAGGGTAAAATTTCCCAGGAAAAACGCTATTATATTTCGAATTTAATTTTAAGCCCGGAAAAAGCTGGAAACGGAGCAAGAAGTCACTGGGGAATCGAAAACAATTTACATTGGACCATGGATGTTGTCTTCTTAGAAGACGCAAGTCAAGCGAGCACTGGGCATGCAGCGGAGAACTTGGCTGTATTTCGCAGAATGGCGCATAATTTAATTAAAGCTGATCTTGGAGGAACTCGTGGGGTTGCTAAAAGTCGCAGGCGGGCGGCCTGGAACGATGATTATGCAGTTCGCGTGCTGTCAAGAATATTTGAAGGGAAAGTGTAAAAACATTTTAGTGAAAAGCCCCTGCACAACGACCGCTGTTATTTTTAATTATAGTACTAAAAACACTTAATTAATCGCAATTGTAAAATTATAATTACATTCTTTTATTTGAAAAGGCACGGTATACATCGTTCCTGCCATTGTTGCATTTCGCGCTTCAAAAGACTTTGCGGGTGTCCTGAAGAGCCTGATCCCAGTAAAAAATTTCAGTCGATTTTTGGGTTCTTTTGATGCGTATATTATCCCTTAGAATTTGGATCGAAACTCAGCTCAGAAGAACCCAAAAATCGACTGAAATTTTTTACTGGGATAGGCTCAATCTTTGAATTTAAGACTTGTCAATATCTTGATTGATCATCTGCAATAGCTGAATGAGCTCTTGCCGATCGAGGCCTTTGATGTGATCGTGCTCATCAAAGCCGATGACCCCTTTCGGCAAGGGCCGATTTTTTTTGAATGAGGAGGTGGATATGCTCCTCAATGGTCTTCTTCGTGACCATTTTAAAGACCTGGACGCCTCTGTTTTGTCCGATGCGGTGCACCCGGTCGGTGGCTTGCTCCTCGCGGGCTGGGTTCCACCACCTGTCGTAATGGATCACAACCGATGCTGAGACCAGGTCGACGCCAACCCCGACAGCTTGCAGCGAGGCCAAAAAAACCTCGCAGTGGGGGTCTGTCTTAAAAAGTTCGAGCTGCTCTTTCCTATTGCGCGTTGAGCCGCGAATCCCCGCATATCCAATCTGTTTTTCTTTGAGATAGGCTTCCATCATATCGAGCATATCTAGGTACTGGGAAAAGACGACGACCTTTTGGCCGCTATCGCGGATTTCTTGCAAAAGCTCGATGAACATGTCCCACTTGCCCGATTTATGCTTTTGAAATTCCTGGTATTGCTTGGTGATCAAACAGGGGTGATCGCAGATCTGCTTGAGCGCAGAGAGCAGGGAAAAGACATGGAGGTAGGGAACGGGCTTGGTTTGATTTTCTAGATCGCGGATGAGGCCTTCTTTATGCAAAAGAAATGTTTTTCTGTAGAGTTCTTGCTGCTCATCAGAAAGATCGCAATAGAAAATTTCCTCGATTTTATCGGGCAGCTCCAACAAGACCTCCGATTTCTTTCTGCGCAAGATAAAGGGGCGGACTAATCTGGAAAGGAGCATTTTTTTCTCCCCATCCTGCCCTTTTTCGATTGGATTGACAAAGAGCTCTTTGAAGTGCGCCTCCTGGGGCATGTAGCATGGGACGACGACATCTAAAAGCGCCTTGAGCTCTAGGAGTCGATTTTCGATGGGAGTCCCGGTTAACCCCAGCCGCATGGAGGCTTTGATTTTTTTAAGAGCTTTGTGCGTCTGGGATTGCGCATTTTTGGCAATCTGCAATTCGTCGTAGATAGCAATCTCAAACTCAATTTCGGAAAGAGCGACTTTTTCACTGCGCAGGGTTCCATAAGAGGTCAGCAAAATGTCCTCTTTTGCTTCAAAAGAGCTTAAGCTGCGGCTAATGCCGTAAAAAACAAGGACGCGCAGGTGGGGAAGAAACGTTTTAAGCAACTCTTCCCAATGGTAAATGACCGATGTCGGACAAACCACCAGAATTTTGCCGGATAGGGCTTTGTTTTGATTGTGCATCGCCGCCATCAGTCCCATCGCTTGGTGGGTTTTCCCAAGGCCCATCTCATCGCAGAGCATCCCCGATAAGCCGTGGAGGTAGAGGAACCAGAGCCAGCGGACCCCCACCTCCTGATACGAGCGGAGCTCACTTTTAAATCCGGACAAATCCATGGCCTGATCGATTTGAAATGAGGTGAGTTGTTGAATCAGCTGACGCGTGCTGTGCTCGACATGACTGGATCCTAAAGGCTCCCTTAAATCTTCAAAGACAGTCAGGCGAACCCACTCCATTGTCGTCATGGAAAGCTGTTTTCCACTTTTCAACCAACGCTTTTTAGAAAATCCTTTGAGCCAATTAAAACGGGGGTGTTTTAAATGCAGAAGTCCAGCAGGAGAAAAAAGATACCGTTTATTGTCTTGGATGGCCTTCCAAATGTCGAAAAGATCTACTTTTCCCCACTCTGTTTCAAACACAGCCTCGAGCAGCCATTCCGCCTTCTTGCTCCGCCCGCTTTGCTGTAATCGCTTGACTCTTAAGTAAAAGTCTTTGGGCTTCTTGAGCTCTTGTTGAATGGAAATCGTAAAAGGCGCTAAACTCTCTAGCTCGTAAAAAATAAAATAGGGTTCATCTGCCAACGCAATGACTTTTTCTGTCGTGAAAAGCGTCCGGCACCTTTTTTCATAGGGGATTTCGCAAAAACCTTCCCCCTTCACATAAGTATACTGGCCAAAAATTTGGACTTGCGAAGGATGGTAAGCAGGGGTGAATTGAAAGTGAGGCCGGACGACAATTCTCCCATTGGCATTGAGAAAAATTTCCACTCCCCCTTTTTCTAGAGGGCACTTGCTCGAGAAAAAATCTTTGAGTCCTTCTAGCTCATCCCGATGAGTCTGAATAAAGGAGGCGACTTGATCCTTAACCACGATCGATCCTGGGCGAATGAGAGACCCTC
>CAWCKK010000018.1:0-8764 GCA_963796135.1 uncultured Acidobacteriota bacterium
TCGTGAATCAAAATTTTGATTCACAAAATTTCCTCTTGACTGCATAATCGCTGGCATGAATTTTTTAACTGAAACAGAACGCCAACAACTCAAGCTTCAACATAGACGAGAACGTGACGGCCGAATACGTGATCGCATAAAAGCCGTCCTCCTCTACGATGATGGGTGGTCACCCAAAGATATCGCGAAGGTTCTGTTGATCTCCGATGAGGCTGTTCGTAATCATATTGATGAATACCAGACCTCTAAAAAGTTAAAGCCCGAGAGCGGGGGATCTGCAGAGAAACTCTCTGCAGATCAGTCTCAGAAACTCGAGGCTCATCTGCAAACACACACGTACCTTTACGTCAAAGATATCGTAGCTTATGTCGAATTAGCCTTTGGAGTTTTCTATACTGTCCATGGCTTGAGAAGTTGGCTGCAAAGGCATTCCTTTTCCTATAAAAAACCTGCGGTGGTACCCGGTAAGGCCAACAAGGAACAGCAGCAAGAGTGGCTGGCTGGATACGAAAAACTTAGGTCAGGGCTTGGCGCAGACGAAACGATTTGTTTCATGGATGGTGTTCATCCGACACATAATGTACAACCCGCCTATGGATGGATCAAAAAAGGAGTGCGCAAAGAGATCCCAGCAAACACGGGACGTGCAAGACTTAACCTTTCTGGAGCCATTGATGTTGTCAGCCACAACATCGTGATTCAAGAGGATCAGACCTTAAACGCGGCATCTACAATTCGTTTTTTCAAAAAAATCGAGGAAGCGTATCCGAGTAAACGGAAAATTCACGTATTTTGTGACAATGCACCGTACTATCGAAATAAGGCAGTTAAACAGTATCTGGAAACCTCGAAGGTCTGTCTGCATTTTTTACCTCCCTACAGCCCCAATTTGAACCCGATAGAACGACTATGGAAGTGGATGAAAGAGAGGGTGATTTACAATACGTATTACGAACATTTTGAAGATTTTAAGGGGGCAATTTTAGGATTTTTTGCGGTGTTGTCGACTGTGACTGCAGAGTCTATTTTAGGGCAGGCGTTAAGGGGTCGGGTGAGGGGTAAATTCAGGCCTATTGGGGCGCCCGCAACCAACTTTTGAGATTACTTGGGTATAATTGCCATTCTGATCACGTATCTGGTCCGTGATTTCTGTTTGGCATCCAGCCGCATCTATTGTGACCATTGCTCCCTTGATATCGATCGTTTTCAGTAACTCAGGAATTGCTGTAATCTCATTTGATTTCTCTTCCGTTTTCACTTGACCCAATAGGAGTCCCCGAGCAGTTTCCCACGCCGCAACCAAATGCACCGGTTGCTTGTGAGAAGCCCCTCTAAGTCGTTTTCCATCAATAGCAATAATTCGCTCTTTTATCTCACTGGGAAGAGAATTGATCCAGTTGATAAACGCATCCTGAAGTTGTTTTGGATTCAGTCGGGTGAGAAGCCACCAGAAAACGGAATAACTTGGAGCTCGATCCACTCCTAACAGTCGCTGAAACAAGCCGATTTTTATCTCTGCATATTCGTGGATTTGAGTAATTGCATTGGCTCCCGCTATGATCGCGCAGAGAACGATCACCAATAAGCTCACGAGCGGATAAGAGTTGTTGTCTTGGGTCCTAGGATCTTCTACCTCCTTGAATCCGCTCTTTACGCATGCAGCAAATGCCTCGCTGTCAATAATTTGGTCAATTTCAGAATAGGCGTCTTTGGTGTTTTTCTTGCTCATAGTATCCCCGCTTTTTGTGGATATATGATCAAGTATACATTATTCACTATCAAGAATTTTTAGAGAAAAGCCCCTGTCCAGGAGCATGTGTAACTCAAGTTCCAAAGTCTGGACGCAATGCATCTGGTTTTTCAGCACTTTGTAAAGATTCTTACCGTCGGTTATTTGCGCAGTGGGTGTTTTGATCGGTGTTTGTTGATGAATTTTCTTTTGAAAGAATTTTTTAAGGTTGAAAACGACAATGTCAATATCCCAGACGCTCAGAGCTTAAGATTCTGTACTCAGAAGCGCTAAAATCATCGTGTTTGGGCTGCGGAGCGCGTTTTGCAATTCCCTCTAAAAAATAGGCTCTAAGCTTTGCAAGAGTTTGTGTTTATCGAGTTTGGCCACCCAACATTCGTGGTCATCTCTTCCGTAGGTGATAAAGACAAAGTCTTTATCGGATAAAATTCCACAGGGAAATGCGCAGCGCACCGGGAACCAGTAATGGGGATAATCGGTGCCGCTATAAAAGTTTTTGCCGACGATCGGAGAGGGGCTCATCGCTGTGATGTGAAAAGGGGGCTCTTTAGAGAATGCATAGGCGCCCATGAAATAGTGCAGGATCTCTTTTCCTTTTGAGTGGATGGAGGCTTGTCTTTTCGAGGAGTGAAAGAAGGCAAGATAGTGGTCATCTTCGAGTACAGCTGGAGTTCCTCCTCGCAAAGTGCCCAAGTCCCAAGGAGCTGCCTTGTGGGTGCTAAAAAGAGTATCGCAAGTTTCAGATCCGTCGAGACGGGGAAAGAAGATTTGGTGGGGGGTCAAGCTATAAGCCATGAGTAGGGTGCCCTGATAAACAAAAGGGACCCAGTTTTTTTCTCTCAGTTCTTTCGATTCTCCTTCAAACCGAAGGAGCTTCTCTGTGTTTTCGACGATAAAATGCTCGGAATCAAAAATCAGTTCGGCCACGTGCATGCGAAATCCCCCGCGGCTTAAAACCACTTCTGGGTTGTCGCTGTAGATGATAAAGATGCGATCGCCAATTGTGATCAGGCGGGCATCTTCTGCTCTATTTGGGGCGATTGTATTTTCATCCCTTAAGTTAAGCAGCTGCGGGGGGGTCATCGCCTCAAAATCTTGGTTTAAAAAGACAACGCCTATCTCCGATTCGTATTTGCGCTTAGGGTCAGGGACGACCCTAAAGCTCATCAGGAGCTGTCCGCGCCATCTGGCAATGGAGGGGTTAAAGGCAAAAGGATACCCTGGAACCTCAATTCTTTTGGTCTCGAGGACAAAATCTTGAGCAAAAGCCTCCAGATCCAAGAGATGTTCGCAATGCCCTTTTACACAAAAAGCTATCACAAGTAGCAGGAAAATCCCATTCACTTTGCAGAAACCGGAATTAAACTTTCCATGAGCTTTTTCTTGTCGATCTTGGCAATCCAAGATTCATGATCTTGCCTTCCGTAGGCAATCCAGCAGTAATTTTCATCGACGATAAGACCTGAGGGGAAAACACAGCGCATCGGCTTCCACGTTTTGTACAGGGGCGGTTCATAGAGGCCTGGAGTGGAAATCGGTTCGGGACTCACAGCGATGAGGGCAAAGGGGGGTTGAGATTCAAATGTGTAGGCTCCGATGGTGTAGTGAGCGATGTTTTTTCCTCCCGATTGAAGAGAGGGTAAGTTCTTCCAAGCGTGAAAAAACGCGATGTAGTGGTCCCCATCTAAAATTGCCTGGGTGCCGCCGCGCGGAACACCCCAACTCCACAGAAAGGACTTATTGGTCTCAGATACTGTTGCACACGCTCCTTGTCCAAAAAGGGGATGGAAAATTCGGTGTGGGAGGATGCTGTAACTTAAATGGAGCTTTTTTTCGTGCTCAAAGGGAACCCAGTTTTTTTCATACCGCGCCCGATTTTCCCCTTCGAAATTTTCTAAACACTCCGGGTCGGATGCGGTAAATTTCTGTCCATCGAATTCGATTTCAGTAAGAAACATCCTCCTCATCTCCCGATGAGTGACATTCTCTAAGATGTTATTATAGGCGATAAAGAGGCGATCCCCGACGGCAATGAGCCTTGGGTCTTGCTGTTTTGAAGGGAGCACCGGATTTTTGAAGGGGAGTTCAAAGAGCTGAGGAGCCCCGATGGGTTCGAAATCCTCACTTAGCCAGATCAGCCCAAAAGGATTGGTGGAGCGCGTAAGGGGGATGTATGTTCTAAAACTCATCAGCAGTTTTCCACGCCATCTGACAATCGACGGATTGAAGGCGAAGGGATGCTCTGGAATGTCGATCTTTTTTGTCTCGAGCACAAAATCCCGGTTCCATGCATCACAATCAAAGCAAACAGAAGGTGCACCGATCTCTTCTTGAGGCTTGCTGTCATTGACCAATAGATAGTCTGCAAAATCTTCCGCGAATGTCGTCAGATGGTAAGCTATGCTTGTATGGCAATGGATCGATGCTGCAACAGCTAGAAGCAAGTAAGGGGCTTTCATCTTGGGTTACCCTCATTTAAGGTCGTTTAGGAAGTTTGGGATTGCTATTGGGAAAGTGTTCAAACGGGAAGGCGCTATAGAGTTTTTCAAGGTCGCATTCGATGGGGGGCTCTCCCCCCATCTCGAGAGCTTCATCCACTGTGGTTGCATAGGTAAAGTCAGGCCTTCCTGTCCCTAGATAGTAGTCGTTATACTTGAAAAGAGGTTCATTTTCTGTCAGGCGCAGCAACCGCGCTGGGATGCCGTAGGCTTCGGCGATCACAAGGCCGTGAAGAGAACTGGAGATGACCAGCCTGCTATCTAAGATTTTGTCGATGATCTCCTCCCAAGGCTCTGTGGAATAGACGACATTTTCCCATTCCTCTTTTGAAAACAAATCTTCCTCAGAATAATGGGGGATGATGATATAGTCATAGGCAGGGCGGGGTTTTTTAGCGAACTCCGGAAAAAAGTAAGGAGTTAAAAGCGCCGGGTCTCCATAGATCTGCGGGCAAGTGATCCCGAAATGCTTTTCTAGGAACTTGCGGGTCAGAGGGCCTCTTACCGAACGGATGTCTAGGGTTGTGAACTTGTAGTCTTTTTTGTTCAATAACTTGCCGTTGATTCCTGAGCCCCAAACGACATCGCCATCGAATGCAAAAGAGAGGATAGAACCTGTGGCCAGCAGTTTTTTTTCGACTTTCTTTTGCCCTTTGATGTAAGAGCGCACAGCTCCGCCTGCGATTCTCTCAACTAACTTTAGGGAGATGTAATCGCCGAAGTTGACAAACGTCCTCCCTCTCCACTTTTCATTCCAGTAGAAAAGGGGGAGGCCTTCGTTAGACGGCGCATCGGCAAAGCCCATCCAAAAGATACAGCAAAGAAGCGCGCTTATAAGCCGTGCACAGGTCGTATTCATTCTGAAAAGACGGGTAGTTAATTAGCTTTGATTTTGCAACTTTTACTGGCGCCTCTCAATAGAAGAGGCTAGTAAAAGCTGCAAAGTCGAGTTAGCGCGGCAATATAAGAAATAAAGAAAAAAATGACAACCAAAAATTTTTTCAGGATTGTCGCGTGGTGATGAAGACCTTGCCATTTTCGTCGACGAGGACAGAGTTTTCTGCCTGTGCCACCATGCCATGGGTTTGCTCGATAAGAGGGGGATAGCCTGCGATGACCCCCAGTTCCAGAAGCTCGTTAAGGGCAATCTTGGTCTCAATGAGAGATAGATCCTCGGAGAGGAGGTTGTGGACAGAGAAGGGCAGGCCATTAAAGGCTTGAATTTTTTCTAGAATGACTTTGCTGCATCCCGAGCGCACCTTCTTGTGTTGCAAAAAGGAAAAAAGCGTTGGATGATCTCCTTCGTAAATCAGCCTTTTTCCATTGGTGGCAAACGGCTCAATGGCAAAGGTCATCCCCGGTTTGATGACCCCTTTGGATCGATCGTCGTAATTGGGAATCGAAGGTAAAGCGTGGATCTTGTAATGGCCGAGTCCGTGGCCGCAAAGATTTCTCACCGGTTGCAGCCCGTAGGAGGTCATTGTCGATTCGATGACGCTGCCGATTTGCCGAATCGGCAACCCCACCTTGAGGATCTTTTCAGCGTTCAATAGGGCAGCTTCTGCAGCTTCGATAAGCTTGCCGTATTTTTCAGATAGATCGACGCTCAAAGCGCAATCCCCAATTGCTCCATTGCAGCAGATTCCCACATCGAGCTTGACAAGCTGATTTGAAAAGAGAATGTCAGTTCCTGGCTGCGGAAGGAAATGGGCCGCTGTATCGTCAAAGGCAATTTGAGGAGGGAAGGCGGGGATGGCCCCAAGTTCGGCGATCTTTTCATAGATTTGAGCGATGGCAGCATTGTAGGAGGCGCCTTTTTTGATGAGCGATTTGCCAAATTCCCGCACCTGTCCAGCAATGGCCCCAGCTCTTAAGAAATCCTGTTTATACTGCTCTTTCATTTTCAAAGCCTCAAATTTGTGTTGGTGTCAATATATACCCTTCGCGAGTGAAAAATCCACTTTATAAAAATGGAATATATGCCGAATAAAGTTCGAAAATCGGCAAATCTAAAAATTTTTTACCACAGATAGAGAGTAGTCAAAAAATAGCTGAGTCGAGATAATTGGGCGCCTATGAGAAAGTGTATCCTGTCCTTGTTGCCTCTTTTGCTCTTGCTGCCATCTGCCTCTTACGCCTTTGGGAGGAAGTACTCCCAGATTCAAATTTCCCCCGATGCTTTCATTGTGACAATTCAGGGGACAAAAAGCACAACCTTGGAAACGGCATTATCCGGCCTCATGACGCGCGCTTCTGAAATCACCCTAAAAAATCAATGCAAGTATTTTGTTGTGACCTCAAATATCGACCACTCGATTGTATCGAGCAAGAAGACAATAGACATGTGCATCACGATTAAGTGTTTTCAGGAAAAGCCCAAAGAGGACCTTGTGGCTATCGACGCTCAATTTTTTTTAGATAATAAGCATCGCAAATGATTCTCTACTCAAAAAAAATCATCTTATTTGTCCAAGAGCTCAAAGGCATTATCAAGTCTGTCTTGTCCTCTGAGATTGGCGTGAGAGTAGAGCGGGAGCGTTTTTACAATCTCCAACAGACCGCCTCCTATCCCATCAGCATCGTAATTTACGACAACAGGAGCATGCTTGGTTATTTTGACCCTACCTTCTATGAGCTGGGGTTCCACCGGTGTTTGATGCGCGCAGACAGCCACCAGCTCTACTCCGTGGTTCGGCACGAGCTGGCCCATTACATGACCTTTATCCAGCATGGGCCCGATTTACAGCCTCACTCCACTGAATTCAAGCGGTTTTGCCAATCGGTGGGCTGGGGGGAGGAAGTGTCGCGCGCGACCCTCTGTCTGGAAGGGGGGCAGAATGGGCCCGACCCGCAAGAGAGTGCGACTTTAAGAAAAGTGCAAAAGCTAATGTCCCTTGCTTCAAGTGCCAATGAGAATGAAGCTCAGGCGGCAATGATCAAATCGCAGCAGTTGCTCCTCAAGCACAATATGGAATCTAAGGACGTTTTCAGCCAGGATGAGGAAACGATCCACTTGCGCAGAGTTCTGAAGCAGAAAAGAGAAGACGCTAAAATGCGAGCCATTGCCAAGATCCTCGACACTTTTTTTGTAAGCACTGTTTACCATCGAGCCGTCGGCTGGATTTACCTTGAAATTTTAGGAAATGCAGTCAACGTAGAGATTGCAGAATACGTGGCCCATGTTTTGCAAATTGAGCTCGATCGTTTGTGGGAAGCGGTCTGTGCCCGCGCCCATCTGAAAGGAGCGGTGGCAAAAAACTCGTTTTTCTTAGGCCTTGCAAAAGGCTATTGCAATAAAATTCAATCTCTCAAAAGAGATTACCAAGCCCATGTTTCCCATGCATTGATAGTGATCGAAAAGCAGCTGATCGATGCAAGGGCAATGGCTTACCCGCGCCTGTCCTCAGTTAAAAGTGGAAGCCGGAACCACTGTCAGCACTCCTCTGCGTTAGGGGAGCAGGTAGGCAGAGAGCTCAGTATCAACGTGGCAATCAACAAGTCCTCGAGCCATTCGGAAGCCTTGATTGCCCATCAAATTAAAAATCCATTCAAGCCGGATGCCTCTAGAGGTGAAAGCAACCCTGAGCAATAGACATCTTGCGTAACCTGCTTTGTTTGAAAAATTTGATGATTTTTCTGTCTATTCCTTACAAAACTTTTTCTCCATGTGTAAACACATGGCGAAAAAGTTTTGTAAGGAATGGACCAAAAAGCGCAAATTTATCAAGAAAATGAGTTTACGCAAGAGGTCTAATGGTTAAAGTCCAGACAGATACTCTTTTGTCAATTGATTCACGGTGTTGATGAACGCAGAGTAGCGCTCGATGGCAGTTTTTTCCTGTTCTGTGCTTTTGGGCTGAGCTGTTTGAAATATCGAGATCATACATTGTTCAACGTCTTCCTTAGCAAAAGCGTTGCATTGCTTCTGAACCTCTTCGAAGTTCATCGCATTTGTGACGGTGATTTCTTCAGATTTTAGTATTTTGTCAGATAAGATAATGCGCACCTGATTCGACAAGTGGCTTAAAGATTTTCCCGTCGGAATTCCATAAGAGGTGCTGTCATAAACAAAATTTTTCATGCTCTTAGGCACCCCAATCACGAGCAACTGGCCGACGGGTAGATCGAAAGCCTCTGAATACAGAGAGGGCAATTTTTCCATCACTAAATCGATCTTGTTTTGAGAGTACCCTTTCATGCGTAAGCGTCTAATCTAGCCATCTTTTTTCCTTTTACAAATCCATGTTAGTTTCTTTTGCATCAAAAACACCAAAGGATGTCTATGATCAGAAGAACACGTCAAGAGAGAGAAGCGTTAGTTAAGCAATGGAGAGCAAGCGGCAAGAAAATGACCGCTTGGTGCAGTGAACAACAAATCCCTATCACCACTTTTTGTGGTTGGGCTTATGCTAAGAGGTCGCTGAAGGAAAATAAAATGATAGCTCGGAGTGATTTTACAGAGCTAAGGAATGAAGTGCCCACAGCAAAAGTAGTCATTGAGTGGCGGGGATGCAAA
>CAWCKK010000019.1:0-4325 GCA_963796135.1 uncultured Acidobacteriota bacterium
TATACCCAAGTAATCTCAAAAGTTGGTTGCGGGCGCCCCAATAGGCCTAAATTTATCCCTTACTCGACCCCTTAACGCCTGACCTAAAATAGACTCCGCAGTCACAGTCGACAACACCGCAAAAAATCCAAAAATCGCCCCCTTAAAGTCTTCAAAATGTTCGTAATACGTATTGTAAATCACCCTCTCTTTCATCCACTTCCATAGTCGTTCTATCGGATTCAAATTGGGGCTGTAGGGAGGTAAAAAATGCAGGCAGACCTTCGAGGTTTCCAGATACTGTTTAACTGCCTTATTTCGATAGTACGATGCATTGTCACAAAATACGTGAATTTTCCGTTTACTCGGATACGCTTCCTCGATTTTTTTGAAAAAACGAATTGTAGATGCTGCGTTTAAGGTTTGATCCTCTTGGATCACAATGTTGTGGCTGACAACATCAATGGCCCCAGAAAGGTTAAGTCTTTCACGTCCCGTGTTTGCTGGGATCTCTTTGCGCACTCCTTTTTTGATCCATCCATAGGCGGGTTGTACATTATGTGTCGGATGAACACCATCCATGAAACAAATCGTTTCGTCTGCGCCAAGCCCTGCCCTAAGTTTTTCGTATCCAGCCAGCCACTCTTGTTGCTGTTCCTTATTGGCCTTACCAGGCACTACCGCAGGTTTTTTATAGGAAAAGGAATGCCTTTGCAGCCAACTTCTCAGGCCATGGACAGTGTAGAAAACTCCAAAGGTTACCTCGACATAAGCCACAATATCTTTGACATAAAGGTACGTATGCGTTTGCAGATGAGCCTCCAATTTCTGAGACTGGTCTGCAGAAGTTTCTCTGCAGATCCCCCGCTCTCCGGCTTTAACTTTTTAGAGGCCTGATACTCATCAATATGATTACGAACAGCCTCATCGGAGATCAACAGAACCTTCGCGATATCTTTGGGTGACCACCCATCATCGTAGAGGAGGACGGCTTTTATGCGATCACGTATTCGGCCGTCACGTTCTCGTCTATGTTGAAGCTTGAGTTGTTGGCGTTCTGTTTCAGTTAAAAAATTCATGCCAGCGATTATGCAGTCAAGAGGGAATTTTGTGAATCAAAATTTTGATTCACGAAGGGTATACACCTGGACTTGGTATCCATTGCCCGGATTAAAATAATTAATTTAATTTCCTGTGCCACGCCGTAAACCGCGATCGGCTCTTTTAAATAAATAGAAGTTCAGATAATCTAAAGTTGTACTTCAGATTATCCAAAGTAGCATGTTTAATAGGCTCTTAAACTCTTATCTTAAAGACCTTGCGTCTAAATATCCCGTGGTCACGTTAATGGGGCCGCGTCAGTCTGGGAAAACGACGCTTGTGAGGTCTGTTTTTCCAAAAAAACCTTACGTGAATATGGAAGATGCTGAGAATAGGGCGTTTGCAACTTTGGACCCCAAGGGTTTCATGCAGCGATTTCCTCATGGGGCAGTCCTTGATGAAGTGCAGCGGACCCCTCATCTTTTGTCTTACATTCAAGTCTGTGTCGATGAGCGCGATGAGAAGGGGATGTTCATTTTGACAGGAAGTCACCAGGCTGAGCTTCACTCTGCCGTTTCGCAATCCCTTGCAGGACGAACCTCGCTTTTGCGCTTGTTCCCTTTAAGCCTTCAGGAAATGCGAAGCGCTGGAATTACAGATACTTTGCATGAAATTATCCTCAAAGGGGGATATCCCAAAATTTACAAGGAAAATTTGCCGTTATCTAACGCCTATAGCAGCTATTTTCAAACTTATGTAGAGCGCGATGTGCGTCAAATTTTGCAGGTGAAAGATATTATTCCATTTGAAAGATTTATTAAGTTAACAGCAACTCGGATTGGTCAACTTGTCAATTACGCAAGCCTGGCTGCCGATGCGGGAGTGTCGGCTGTGACAATTAGGGAATGGATAGGGGTTTTAGAGGCAACTTACATCCTGGTTCGCCTTGAACCTTATTTTGAGAATTTTGGCAAGAGGCTCATCAAATCACCTAAACTCTATTTTGCGGACACAGGACTTGCTTGCCACCTTCTCGGGATTGATACGGTTGAGCAACTCACTAAAGATTCTCTTTACGGAAATTTGTTTGAAAATTTTGTCGTCGTCGAGCTCATCAAGGCTCGCTACAACGCAGCGGCAGATCCCCGGCTTTATTTTTACCGCGATGTCGCAGGTAAAGAGGTGGACTTGCTGTTTCAGCGCGGCAGCCGCCTTATGCCGATTGAAATTAAAAGCAGCACAACCTTTTCCCCCTCTTTTCTAGAGAATTTAGAGCGTTTCCACGCACAAGCTCCCAAAAGGGCGCACGGGGGAGCTGTGGTCTACGGAGGCGCGCAATCGCAAAAGCTAGGAGCGTTCCGGCTTTCCTCTGTTGAGGAATGCTCGGATCTGGTTCGTTCTTCAACCAACAGCATTTAACGGGAAAAGACATCCTGCTGCTTGAAAAAGAAGGCGATCTCTTTTTTAGCATTCTCTGCACTGTCCGAACCGTGGACGGCATTTTTATCAATCGACTTAGCAAAGTCTGCTCGGATTGTGCCTGGGGCTGCTTCTTTGGGGTTAGTGGCACCCATGAGATCGCGGTTTTTCATCACAGCATTTTCTCCCTCAAGAACGCAGACAAGACAGGGGCCCTCGATCATGAAGGTCACAAGCTCCTGGAAAAAAGGGCGGTGGGCATGAACAGCGTAAAAAGCCTTGGCCTGTTCTGGGGTGAGGCGAATCATTTTGGCTGCGACAACTTTTAAGCCCGATTGCTCGAAACGAGACAAAATAGCACCAACGTGGTTTGCCGCGACGGCATCGGGTTTCAAGATAGATAACGTTTGTTCTTTTGACATAAGGTCTTCTCCGTTTTAAGATAGGCAATTAATTATATAAGTATGGTAAATTAAATACCACTGCTTGAAGATGTATTTTTGGCGAAAATACTTTACAAAAATGCAAACCTTTGATCGTCAAGGTCTTGCTTCTTGCAATGCTTGCTATTCTATCCAAAAAACAAATGATTATTGGATTTTGGGGATATGGGTTACGGTGACTATCCAGATTTGTCTTGTGTCAAGCGGGCGCTTGTTGTCAAAATGCGCCATCACGGGGATGTCTTGCTGACCTCTCCGCTTTTCACCCATTTGAAAAAAGCGCCCAGATGCCAAGATCGACGCGCTTGTCTATGAGGAACCTGCCATGCTCGAGGGACATCCGGCAATCTCTGAATTTCTGCTTTACGACAAGAGATGGAAAGAGCGTTCTTTATTTGAAAAAATCAAAGGAGATAGAGCTTCTTAAAAAGGTCCGATCCCATCGATATGACCTTGTGATCAACTTGACAGAAGGGGACCGCGGTGCTATTGCAGCTAAGGCCTCAGGAGCCAAGATCCGCGTGGGTTTTGATCCCAAGGGCTCCGGCCTTTTTGGGAAAAAAAAGGGATTTACCCACCTTGTCAAACCCTGCCCCCATCCTCGCCACACAGTCGAACGGCACCTGGATGCCCTCCGCCGCATCGGCATTTTTCCTGAAAAAGCGCAAAGAGATCTCTACTTGCACATCCCAGAAGAGGCAAAAGCCAAGATCGCCTCTATCCTTTCTGAAAAACAAATCGCCCCTTTTGGCTATATTCTGATTCATCCGGTTTCTCGTTGGAAATTCAAGTGCCTTTCTACAAAACAAATCGCTCAGCTCATTAGGGCCCTTGCGGCAAAAAAGCTGCCGATTGTCTTATCGGCAAGCTCAGATCCCGATGAGATGGCGATGATAGAAGAGATCCTGTCTTTAGTGCCAGAGATCGGCCTTTTAAACTGCGCTGGAAAGTTAACTCTTAAGCAGCTATCTGCCTTGATTGCCTTGAGCAAAGCTGTCATCTGCGTCGATTCCGTTCCACTCCACATTGCATCGGCGACAGGGACCCCTGTCGTGGCTGTATTTGGGCCCACCTCAGAGCAAAACTGGGGCCCCTGGATGCATCCAAGGGCAACAGTGGTCACCCAGGAGCTTCCCTGTCGCCCTTGCTACCAAGATGGGTGCGGCGGGAGCAAAAAAGAGCGACTGCCTGCTTTCCCTCCCAGTGCCCAAAATCCTAGCAGTTGTCGAGGAGCTTTTAAGCATTTAAACTGGACTTTAGCCATTGCTTAGTGCCGCTGTCGCCTCTATTTGGTGAAATCAGCTCCCTCCAATGGCTAAAGTCCAGTTAAAACCCATATATTTTCTATTTTAGTTTAGATTAATTTGGATTTTTTATTACCATTAATTAATAATTTAATTATAAAAATATTTTAAAATAAATACGGGAATTGCTGATTTTTCC
>CAWCKK010000020.1:0-54869 GCA_963796135.1 uncultured Acidobacteriota bacterium
GGGATGCCTCTAGGGGGTGAAGGCGGCACCGAGCAATGGCTAAAGTCCAGTAGATTAACATTATAGAATTTAACGGCAATCGTGTTGTTAAATTTTTGAATTCACCTTAATTAACAAATAAATAGTAATTTTTTTATGAGCAACCTCAGTTTACATCAGATTTTATCGGACACAGATTTTAGACAGTCTGATTTTTTTCCGATCAACTACCCACTCTTTGGAGATACTGAGTTTAGAGAGTATATCACTCAAATGTACGATCTGCAGTAACAACCGGATCACTAAGATCCGAGGGGCTAAATGGCCTTGTTAAATTAAGTTGGCTTCACCTTGATTTATGAGTTAGCAGGCAGCCCCGCTACGGATCAGGAGCCCTGTGCATGGGGAGTAGATAATGCCAAGACTTGCAGATGCCCTTGCACTCTGCGGCTTTTAACTGGCCTGATGCCTATTGGATTGTTATACGATGCTTTGGGGAGGTTTATCAAGAAAGGCTCTTCAATTGCATGAGGATTTTTCTTAACAGATTGCAAGAGAGTTGGTTGTGAGGATTCAGCGCGATCGGCTTTAAAAAAAAGAGGAGGGAGGCTCTTAATGGACGTCTATTGTCTTACACCTGATCCTTACACACCGCACATTTCAAGGGCATCTGCAAGCAACGGGATATTCTCTTTTGCATGGGCTTTCCCCCAATCGGCAGGAAGATCATTGAGCATTGAACCAAATGTTAGCTCGTATACTTTTCTGCACACCTCGGCATGCTTTTCTTGTGAGAGGCTATTAAATTTTTTGAGAATTGCTTCTTGCACGCTAATTCGAAATAGATTTGAGCTATAGTTTAATTTTTTTAGCCTGTATTCGTTATTAATATTTTCTGGAAAAATGTTTTTATCAGTTTCTTTGATTAATGTAAAAATTTTTTCTATCTTATTCTGAGGTATTTGTTTCATTATTCCCTGATAAAGTTTAGCCAAGAAACAGTTGCATATGTAACTTTTTTGTTTTTCAAAAAGCTGAATTGCGGGATTGGTTTGAAACTTTTGCACAATAGGATGAGGAATGACCATGAGGATGTTGCCGACAAGGCCGAGCTGCTTTAAGTTTGTGTTGTCGAGTTTCTCGATCACTTTGATCCAGTTATTGTTGAGGTAAAGCGTGGTTAAGTTTGAGCACTCGTCGAGGTTTTCAACGATCTCAATCTGATTTTGGCTCAAGTTAAGGACATCTAAATCGGAATGTTTGCCGAGGTTCTCGATGACTTTGATCAGGTTATTGCTCAGGTCTAGCCCAGTGAGTTTTAAGCAATGACCTAACCCCTTGATCGCCCTGATTTTGTTTTTACTTAAGTCAAGCCTCTTTAACTCCATGCATTTGTCGAGGTTTTCGATCTTTTCGATCAGGTTATTGCTTATTCCAAGTCCTTTTAATCCTGGGAAGTTGTCCAGGTTTTGGATTGCTGGGATCTGGTTGTTGTTTAAGCTAAGTGCTGTTAACCTTCGGCAATCGCCCAGATTCTCGATCGCTTTAATCTTGTTATTGTCGAAGTTAAGCACTTCTAATGCTGTGGATTTGTTGAGATTTTCGATCTTTTCAATCAAGTTGTTGCCTAGGTTAAGCCCTTTTAACTTTTGGCAATTGCCGAGGTTTTCGATCTTTTTGATCAGGTTATTGCTTAGGTCAAGCGCGTTTAGCAATCGACAGCTGTCGAGGTTCTGAATCCGCTTGATCTTGTTATTGTTTAATTGAAGCTGGATTAACGCTTTGCACCCGTCGAGGTTTTCGATCAACTCAATATTGTTTTGGCTTAAGTCGAGATGGGTTAATCCTGTTAGCAGCTTTAACTCAGGGGGAATGACAACCAGCTTCTGATTCTTGCATTGAAGCTTTGTCACTTTCCCTAATGCACCGCATTTTTGTAAAAATATCCGGATAGCCTCAGCGCTTGCATCGGGTTCTGGTAGGCGCTGAACTTTCAAATCTTTAAGTTTGTCTCTTAACCCCTTTTTCAAACAATTTCCAACGCACTGTCATAGGTCATCTTCCTCACTTTCTCAGGAGTGATGCTGGTGTTTGTCAGGCAGATGTCATTTATAGAATGGGGGCGGATGTGCCTTGAGAGGGCCAGAAATTTCAAGGAGGGGAGGAGATAGCATTTTTGATGAATTTCTTTCATCGCAATGGATAGCATTTTATTATGGCTTTTTACCTGATCCCATTTTTTATCCCTGTACTCTTGGTACACTTGATAGATCGCAACGACCAATTCTTTGAGCTCCCCCTCTCCCATCATGGTGGAGGTGGCTGGGAAAAAGTCAGATTTTTTAAAATCAGTATCTTTTAAGGAATTAGAAAAATGTTTATTTAAATTTTCTGGGTTTAAAATTTGCATATATGTACCATTTGTTTTAATAATAAACGAAAGATGTATTAATTTCAATTTAATAATTCTTTATTTTAGTAATACCGGACTTTATCCATTGGAGGGGGCTGATTTCACCTCTAGAGGGGAAAGCGGCCCTGCGCAATGGCTAAAGTCCGGTAATAATGTTTTAACGGATCGATCTGAATTGGTGGAGCGTGGACCTGGCAAAGCTGCGCGTATCGACGTGGAGAAGGGTTGTCAGGCTGAGTTTATCCAGTTTTAAGGTGGGGGGAGCTCCCTCTTCCAAAAAAAGCCTCCCCCCTTTGTTGAGCAGAGGGTGGGAATCAAAGAATTCCAAGAGCTTTTGAAGCAGCTGCAGGCGGACTCCGGGGAGATAAGGGGGGTCTGCATAGACAAGGTCAAATGTGCGGGCCTGTTTTTCCATTTTTTTTAAGCAAAGAAGGACATCGTAGCTCAGCAGGGTGGACTGCTCTTGCAGCTTTAACATGCGGGTATTTTCTTGGATGCAGCCAAAGGCAATCGGGTTGGTTTCGACAAAGGTAGTGTGGCAAGCTCCTCGGCTTAAGGCTTCTAATCCCATGGCCCCCGATCCTGCGTAGAGATCGAGAAAGGAGGCGCCTTCAATCTGTGATTGGACAATGTCAAACACCGCTTTTCGCATCACAGCTAGGGTAGGTCTGGTTTGAGGGCTTTTAGGTGTTTTGAGGGGTCGGTTTTTGAACTCTCCTCCGAGGATTCTCAGGCTCACTGCTCTGCCACCTCTGGGCGGGCTCTTTTAAAAAGCGCTTGGATCTCCTTGAGATAGGCGGCTTTAGCGCTTTTGAGGAACTTAGAGTAGCAGGTGTTGGCGCGGCCAGCGTTCCACTGTTTCTCTAGTGTTCTATCTCCCTTGTGTCCGTCGATAAAGGAGATATTTTTCTTAAGAGCGATCCATTCATCCCCGTGGCGGCCCTGAATGACGAGGTCAAATGCACACGGTTCATCGATTTGCCCAATGATCTCGTAGGGTTGATGGCTGTAGAGAGATAGAGCTTGAGTGCCTGCATTCAAAATTTCGATGTGGGCATGGGGGTTTTCCGGGATGGCTGTGATGATGAGATCTTTTGCGATGGGGTCTTTGAGATCTAAGATCAGCTTCGCCAATTTGCGCGGCAAGGATGCGTGGGTGTCGCAATAGAGCAGTTTTCCCCCGCTGACAGAGCAGAGCATGTCGAGGGAGACAAGATCGTTATCTCTGCCGACTGCTGCAGCGTAAAGGGAAACTCTTCGATTGTTTTTTTCTACCCAGTGTTTAAGAGCCTTTTGTTTGCGGTCGGCCTTCATTTTCGTTTTTCCATCGGTCATCAAGACGACGGTGTGGATCTGATCGTTTTCTGGAATGCAGGGAAGAACCTTGTCGATACTATCGTAAATATCGGCAAAGGCAAAAAGTCCGCCCGACGCCTGACGGTTGAGAAACTCTTTCGGCTGCCTGGATATTTTTCGGGGTGGCAGGCAAGCTCTGTTTGCTAAATTGCGTCAGTTTTTTATCTAGAAGCAGGATGTTGAAGGTGTCGGTGCTGAGCATGCTTGCAAGGGCTTTAAGGGTTGCCCGCTTGAATACGCCGAAGCGATGCTTTTGGACCGTGCTGGAGCGATCGATGACAAAATAGAGATTTTGCCTGAGGGTCTCAGGGGTCAAAGGAGCATGCGGTGTGACTGCAAGAGAAAAGATGTAGCCCTCCCCTTCGGGGTTTGGCAGAAAGGCAATATCCACATCGAAATTGTCGTTCCATTCAGCGCCTTGAGCCAGCGGAGGAAAGTTGTATTCGTCGAGTTCTAAGGCAGGAGGGGCAAAAACGGGATGCTCTAGAGGTAAAGAGGCGGCTTCAGCTAGCAAAAGCGATGGGCTTTCCTCATCGGTTTCATAAGGCAAAGCTCCCTTCGAAGCAAGCCTGGACACGGCTTTCTTTTCTTTTGGTAGGAGCATTTCTGGGGCATAGGCATCTTTTTGTATGCTCGATAGAGGCAAAGAAGGTTCTAATTGGGGTTCTATAGCAGAGGCGATAGCATTTTCTTGGTATTGGTCATGAAGCGCGGTTTGTTCAAGGTCAGCTGAGGGAGGCCAAATTGTGGAGAAAGTGAGGAGCGGGGTATCGATTGCCACATCGGAAAGGATCGCTAGCTGTGGGACGGGGGATTGAAAAAAAGAGGGGGTATCGCCCCCTTCTGGGAGGGTTATCTGCGGCTTTGCAAAGGAGAGATAGGTGTGGGCCATGTGAGAAATTAGGGCTTTTTCGACAATCTCTGGAAGAGCCATGTGCGGCTGCTCGGGGTTGGGGGCTAAAGAGGTTCCTTTGGGAAGTTCCACGAGGTCATAGGGCTGCTGAAAGTGGGGGGATAACAGCACTACCTCTTTAAAAACCTCGCTTAAGACCTGATTTTTTTGGAAAAGATCTTCCTCCTGGTTTTCTAGCGGTGTTGGAATAGGGCTGCTTTGACCAAACAAGGAAAAGCGGGGTCCTTGCAACACCATCGGATAGGTATTGAGGTAAAAGAGAACGGCTGTGTGCAAGCCCAAAGATAGAACAAGGCTCTGTAGCAGGCAGCGCTTTTTTTTGATTTGAAGGGTTGGCAGGGTATTCATAAAGCCTCTTGACTCCTCCTGATGCGCTCTTTGAGAGGGGTATCGATCTGTTTTTGCAGCAGCTCCTCAAATTTCTGCTTGACCTGGAGTCGTTGAACTGGATCGCTACTTTTTTCGGCCTCTGCTTTAAGCAACTCCGCATCCAGGTATTCCATATAGCTCTCATGGAGTCTTGCTTTTTCTGGAAACTGGGGGGCCGATGAAAAGTACTCTCTAACAAGGGGATCGCTTGGGCAGGAGAAGTTCTCTTTGATCTTCTCTAAGAGAATTTGTCTATCCCCGCCGCTAAGTTCTGTCTTGATATCGACATACAACAAGGCCGCCTCAAGATGCAGCGGTTCGGAATAGAGTTTGCGCTGCAGCTCAATATTTTTGAGCGTATCTAAGAGGCTCATCACGCAAGCTTCTTCTGCTGCCCCCCCCTGTTCTTTAATCTTGGCAAATTCTATTTTCGCAATCTCCAACCCAGCTGCCAATGCATAATAGGAGCAGGAGCGATTGGAGGTAGCGGCAAGTTCTTTAAAGGTCTCAGAGGCTTTTTCCTCATTCATCAGAGCAAGGTGGGACTTTCCGATTTCAAATTGAACCATGCGTTGGCATTTCCAAGGCAGATCGGTTGCAGAGAGCTGGGCGTCTTTGATCTTTTCCAAAAGGCTGAGTTGCATCTCAAAGCGCTCCATTTCTCCATAGGCCAACGCAAGCTTAACGGCTTCTGCTTCATTCAAAGGGGTAATGGGGCCTTGACCTAGTAAATGTTCCAAGACAATAGATAAGCGCATTTGGGCCGTCTTGCATCCGTTTTTAGCTAACCCAGAGTAGTAGCCGGCAAGAAACCGTTGGTTTTCTGTGCTGATCGGTTTTTCTATTGCCAGATACAGATGGTCGGCAGCTTTTGCGATCATCGCCGTTTTTTCCTCGGGGCCTTTTCTTTCAGCTTCTTTGAGATAACTATTGAACAGGTTGATACGCAGTTCGATCGCTCCGAGCAGATTCGGATTGAGTGCAAGGGCTTTTTCGGCGTTGAGGATGAAGTGGTTCTCATCGCTACCTAGGCGCTTGTGGCAGTGGGCCAGAAATAGGTAGGCATCTGCCCTCTCGGGATCTTCTGGGTAGTCTCGGACAAATGCGGTAAAGGTGCCAATTGCCGCTGGGTAGGATTCTAACTCAAATTGCATTTTCCCGAGAAGATAGCGCATTTGCCGCTTTTCAGATGGGGTAAATCCCTCTTTTTCCTGCAGAGCAACTCCGAGGGCATCGCGCAAGATTTCTCGCTTCATTTTCTGGGCAGAAGCAGAGGCCCCTTTCAAGCTCTCTGCACTCAAGCTGACAATATAGCCAAGCGCCTCTATCCGATGGGAGCTATTGGGGAATTGTTTTAAGAAACTCACCAACTCTAAGGCACTCTGCTGGCAGTTGCCGAGCTCAGAGAGGATCAGCGCATTGTCAAAGAGCAGCGTTTCTTTTTGAGGGTGGTCTGGGCAGAGTCGGAGAAGCTCTTTGATCGACTCTCTAGATTTGTTAAGCTCCTTGAACTCTCTGCACATCTGTGCGTACATCAGCAAACTATCGGCTGTTTCCACATCATCTGAGAACTCTTTTTTCAAAAAGCCAAGCGCCTTTTCAAAAAGGGGAAGATCGGAAGAGGCGTTTGCACAACCGATCAAAGTTAGGAGGGCATTTTTCTTTTGAGCGGGATTTAAAAACGCAAGGCTTTGGAGCAAGGGAGCCTGTGCTTTGTCAAAATTTCCCGTCTCAAAAAGGGATCTGCCGAGGTAATACTGCATCAGCGGGATGTACTCAGAGGCAATGTGCAAGCAGAGTGCATCGTGCTCTAAGATGAAATCTTTATAGCGCTTTTCTGTAAAGAGGTAGCAGAGCTTATTGTAAGCTGCGCAAGCCGAGTGTTTCCCTCCCCCCTCGACAAGATCGCCAAAGGTTGCGATCGCAGCTTCTTTGTCCACATGGAGCTGTTCAGAGGCAGCCGCATATAGCCAATCCTCTTTTTTTGCTTTATCCCTTTGTGCAAGCAACAGATAAATAGAGGCTGCTTGAGAATGCTTTTGCAATAAGGAGCTGAGGTGAGCGCGCCGTTCAAGGGCAATTGTGGAAAATCGGCTTTTGGCCAGCTTTTCATATTGGGACAGCGCTTTTTCCAAAAACCCTTTTTTTGTGCGACATTGTCCACAAAAAGATAAGATTCTGCCAGCTCAAAGGTGATCGTGTCGATCTGGTCGGGCCTTGCGTTGGGATCGTTTAAGAAAAGCTTGGAAGAGTCGATGAACTTTTCATAATGGCCTGTCTCATATAAACTATGCAGCCTTTGGTATTGGCACTTTAAGAAGAACTCTTTTTCTTGAATTTTGTCATAGGCGCTGAGTGCTTCTGCATAGTTTTTTTCCTGGAAATACAGATCTCCTAGCATCGAAAGGAGCTGATCTTTGCAGGATATGCTCGGGTTTTTGGCCATCAGCTTGCGGATTTGAGCCTTTGCCGTCTCATAGTCTTTTTCTTTCCAGTACTCAGAAATTTTCCTCAGCTCAATGCTCTCTTCAAAAGAGGAGGGCGCATCAAATGAAGATAGGGCGGCGGCCCCCAATAATAGGCCCAAAAGGGGCAGGAGTCTCATTCTCATAAAGTGTTTTTTTTAAGCTATTGTCAGTTGGCTTTAGAATTTTTTTGGATTATAACCTCCCTCCAATATTAAGCAAACCTTCCTTGAATTCCATTCAAAAATTTTCGGCCTCTTGATAACCTCGTGATTTACTTTCGTTTTTTAAGGGAAGGTCCTCATGGGAATTCAGTTGATGATCATTGCTTCGCTGTTTGTAGCGGCATCGAATTTTTGTATGCGCAAGAGTATCGATTCAGGGGGTTCGAGCAAAGCCTTTTTGATGATTCAGCTAGCTATTGTTTTTGTCGTTGCCATTTTGCTCAATCCCGTCCGCACAGCAGATTATGCATTTAGCAGCTGCATGGTCGCCTTTGGGCTTGCCGGAGGGGTCATTCTTGCGGTGATGATGGTTTGCCTGGGAAAATCCCTAGAGACCGGGCCGCCGGGACTCACTTTTGCGGCCCTCAACTCCTCAACCGTCATGCCCATGGTCCTGATGGTGCTTTTGTTCGGGGCCCCCTTCGGGTATGCCTATACCCTGCTCAATGCGACAGGGTCTGTCTTGGTCGTTCTCGGCCTGTTCTGGGCGGGGTGGGCAGCGCGCAGCTCTGAGAAAAAGAGGCGCTGGATCGCCTTTGTCGTAGGGGCTTTTGTGATGCATACTCTTTTTTTAATTCTGATGCAGTGGCGAGCGCTTTTCATCAACTTCCCTGGGGAAAACGGGCTTTTCCTTAACTTTGACACACAAGATGCTAAATCTCAATGGTTTATGCCAGCTGTGTTCTTTGCCGCCGCACTGATCCAGCTGGTGATCTATGTCGCTACGCAAAAACGCCTCCCCAACCGCAGCGAAACCCTTTATGGCATCCTAGGAGGGCTTGCCAACGGGGTGGGGACATTTTTCATGATCTTTTCCACAGAAGTCTCTACTCCTGTGGAACATGCGATGATCTTCCCCATCTTTTCGGTGGCAGTCATTCTCTCCTGCAATCTTTGGGGTCAGTGGCTTTATAAAGAAAAAGTGAACTGGCTGGCCAACGCCGTTTGCGTCTTTGGAATCCTCATCGGCACTTTGGACTGGAAGGTTTCTGTTTAGATAGACTTGAGTTTCCCACATTTTCCCTTTGCCAGATCGCTCTCTATGGCAATCCCTGCATTACAAGGTTCGGAAAACAGCGCTTTCCTCACAATCTCTTCCTGAGCCTAGTAGAGAATGCCCTTGTCATGAAAAAATTTGAGAAACTCAAGAATATATATCCAAGATATCCGGAGAGGTGAAATCAGCTCTTTGTTTGGAATGGGCAAACCTCAGCTCTATGAAAATTTTAAATACAATCTGTTCACATCAAAACATTCATTTATGTTAAAACAAATCAATCATTTTGATATAATCAATATTGAATTAATCTAACTTAAAAACATTTAGGTGTAATTATGTATGGCGTTGACAAAGATTATTATTCACCTTCTTCAGAAGGAGAGTGTGATAAAGCTTTTTCATTTAATAAAGAAACTGAATTTCTTTCCAAAGCTACAATTTGCAATTTTCTCGTTCATGTTTTGTTGTCTCCAATAGTAGATTTTAAAGGAGAAAATGCAGAAAAAAAGAAAAGAGTTCTTCAAGATCGAGTAGAGAAATTGAGCCCTTCTGAAGAGAATCTATTACACAAAGAACTGGATAGTATCGCATTAATAAAAAAAGGTCAGTTATTTGGTAATAAAATTCTAAATAAAGAAAATGGGTCTGGAATATTACTTTTATATAATAATTCAAATAAATTAAACAAAGCGGAAGAAAAGCCGAAAAGATTCTTTTCAATGTTTTTTTCCTCTTCTGCCGAAAAATTAATAAAAAAAATTACAGAAGTTAGAAATCATTTAATAAAAGAACTAGGGTTCCAACCAACAAAAGAAGGCGTGTCACTTATTCAAATCGAAAATTGTATTGTTGAAATGAAAAAAAAACAAAAAAAATTGGGGGAATTAGAACCAGAGAAATCTAGAATTAATAACCTTTTTATTAAAATTAAGGAAATCGAATGGGGCAAAAGGAATTGGATTAATGATGAAAAAACAAAAGTAGCGATGAATTCTATTAGTGCTTTTTTTAGCAAAGATAAAGATAATGATGTTTATTTTTATTTAAAATTAGCTATAAATAAAGCGATAATCGAGAGTAGTGATAGTTGTTCTGAAATTTTAGAAATTTTAAAAAAACCTTGGATTTTAAATCTGTTAAATGAATCAGACAAGGGTTTATTGAAAAAAAAGGTTAAATGCTCTTTGGATGAATTGGCTAAAATTTTAATCCAGGTCTCTTATAATGTAATTTCAGAAAGAAATTCTATTTTAGGCCAGGAAAGTTTAACAGATACAAATTCAATATTGGAAAAAATTTTAGAATATAAAAAAACTCTAGAGCCTGAAAAGGAAAATCAAGCTGAATTTCTTTTAAAATTAATTGAAATTATTAATTTATCTACATGTAAAAATGAAGACTATTCTGATTTCTGTGATTGTTTAAATAACAGTATTGAAGTTTTTACTAAAAACTTTGCATTTTATAAGGATTTCCATCCAAATGATATGGATTTTTGTTTTTCAGATTATGTAGGGGTGACTCCAAAAGAAACTCAAGAAAACAGTGAAAAATTTTATAAGCATTTTTGCTTTCAGGTTGATTTTATTAAAAACATAATTGATGAAGATCGGTTTCGTGAGATGCTCAATCACAAGGATTTTGATGATTTATTTTTATTTAAGGATCGTTCGAAAGATTGCGCGGCTCTTTATGAAGATATTATTAAAATAAAGAAAAAGATCGCTCAGGATAGTTCAAATGAAATGAAGATGAGTTTTCTTAAAGCGTTTTCCTCTTATATGAAAGCAGCATGTGTTGCTTTATGTGAAATCGAAAAAAATAAAATCCTTGCAGCGTTTAACCAATCGCAATTCCCTTCGCAACTTAATCAACAACCCATACCGCAAAACAATTCGAACCAACAACCTCCCCTGCAACAACAATCAGCCTCTCCACAAATTAATCAACAACCCATACCGCAAAACAATTCGAACCAACAACCTCCCCTGCAACAACACCTATTTCCTTCGCAACCTAATCAACAATTCGTACCGCAAAACAATCCGAACCCACATCAGATGCAGCATCCATTACCGCAACAACTCGTTCCGATTGCTTCGGCTGTTAATTTTCCTGAACAAAGAAAAGCGCTAGCTGCTTATAGGGAAAAAATTAATCTGGCGAAAACTGAGCAGCATTCAAACACAGTATTCACAGAGGTTTTCTCACATCCTTTAATCGGGGAGGTTTTCCATAATTTTTACTATATTATGAAAATCGAAAACAAGATCAAAGTTGAACATGATGACTGGGGTAGGATTGTGTTTACAAAGGCAAAAGGTTGGGAAAACTATGTTCAAGGAATAGGCAATTGGTGGGAATTGGACCGGTATAGGTTAGCCGCGATAAAATGGGTAGAAGCAGGGAAAAAAGCGAACTCTGAAAGTGAAGCAAAGTTTTGCTGGTCTGAACTCAATTAAGGGTGTACTCTGGGTACTGCTCGCTGATAGCAATTCCATATTGGGAGATTAACTCTTCTGCTGCGGGATCGCCGTTTGCTTTGAGAATTTCGTAAAGCTGCAGGGCTTTAGCGCTAAAGCCCTGCTCAAAATAGAGGGTTCCAAGGCGAAGAAGGATGTTGCCATCAGAGGATGTCATCTTAACGATCGTCTCATAGGCTTGCATCTCTTCCTCAGGGCGATTCAGGGCGCGGTAGATGCTTGCTAGCTGGGCCTGGACCCAGGGGTCGTTGGGGGCATAAGCATCGAGAATTTTGTACTCCTCAATTGCCCTTTGGGCTGCCATTTGAAATTTGCGCTGCATTTCTATCGAGGCGTATTCGTGAGAGACGAAGAGGTGCTCTTCGTTGAGATAGAGTTTTCTAGGGTCGGTGTGGAGTCTAGAGAGCGCAAGATAGGCGTCTGCTAAATGGGCGTGAGCTTCTAAATCGGTGGGCTGGAGCTTAATCACTTCAATTTTTTCTTTAATGATCATCAAAAGCAAAAGCTCTTTCATTTGGTACAGGTCTTTCCAGTGTGTCCACACGCTAAATTTTTGTATCAGCGGACAGAGGGTTTCAAATGAGGTGGGAAGGGAGTAGTAAGAGTACTCTTGGCGGTGGAGCAAGGTGAGCATCTGTGTTAAGGCAGAGGAGAGCTTGAGATGGTAATCAGATGTGCCTTCAGCAAAGAGGAGAACTGTTTTGCAGTTTTGCAAAAAGGAGTTTCTCAAGGCGACAAGCTGCTGTGGTTTTTTAGCTTGGAAATAGAAAAGGAGCACAAAGTAGGTAAATAAGGTGAAAAATAGGCCGGCTAATGAGAATGCAAAGATCGCTGTTTTTGTAAGGAAAGAAAAGAAGAGGATAAATGCCGAAAGCTCGATCACGCCGATTGCAAAAAAACCGATGTGGAAAAGAGCGTATTGCCGCGTGACTTGCTTGAATTCATCGAGTGCTTCAGAGCAAAATCGGCAGATCTGCTCTTGCGATGGATCGCGCGCTGTTTGTCTGCTTTTGTCGGTCATTGTGGTATTAGCATCTGTGGGTGTCATTAGACCTTGCGCTCTGTATTTCTCAACGAAAGTTTGCTGTCATTTGTTTGATCGGAATCGGATCTTCTCGAAAGCGGTAACCGACACCTCTAACGGTCTCGACCCAATCAAAGTTGGGACCGAGTTTTTTTCTTAAAGAGGCGATGTGCACATCGATATTGCGGTCGACGATAAAGGCATCGTCGTTATGGATGTCGTCGAGGAGTTGGTTTCGGGTCAACACTTTGCCGCGATTTGTCAACAGTCGGCGAAGGATTCCAAACTCAGAAAGAGTGATGGGGACATTTTTCTCCTCTTTGCGCAAAATGTAGCGATCGATCTCTAGGGTAAATTCCCCAAATAAAAGGGCCTTGGAAGGCTTTTCCGGCTCTTTGCTGCGGCGCAAAACCGCTTTGATCCTGGAAAACAGGATCCTTGGAGAAAAAGGCTTGGAAACATAATCATCGGCTCCCAGCTCCAAGCCTAAGACCATGTCGAGCTCCTCTGCTTTAGCAGTGAGGATGATCACCGGAATCACTTTGAGTTCGGGGGTGGTTTTGATTTTTCTACAGACATCAAAACCATTTTGCCCTGGCAGCATGATGTCGAGAATGACAAGATCCGGCTTTTCTCTTTCAATAGCGCGATACCCATTGATTCCATCGACCTCGACGTGTAATTTGTAGCCGGAGGCCTCTGCTTGCAGCTTAATTAGCGCAGCAATATCTTCCTCGTCTTCGATGAGCAGAATGCGTTTTTTGTGGCTCATGAGATTTCACCTCTTCCATTCCTTAGGGATGTTGAGCTTAATTCAACCTAGTCTCTGGTTTTTTTCCAAGGCAAACATGCTCAATCGGGTAATTGAGAAACGCTTTTCCCATCAGCCGAAATTTTTCAGGGTCGTCGGAGACAAAGAATTCGTAGCGGGGGCAGAGGATAGATGGGTTGAGTAGATCGTTTTCCAGAAGAACCTTCCGGGTTTTTTGAGCGCACGCATAGGCCGGATCGATGAGCAGGGCGGTGGGGTCAAGCTCTTTTTGGATGGCGCTCTGCAAGAGTGGGTAATGGGTGCAGCCTAAGAGGATAGCGTCGACGAATTGCCCTTTGAGCGGTTTTAAATACTCTTGTGCGATGAGGGAGCTTAAGGGGTGGTCGCTATAGCCTTCTTCTACAAGAGGGACAAAAAGGGGGCAGGGAATTGCAGAAATGGCAAGGTGTGGTCTGTGCGCTTGGATTTGCTGCTGATAGACCCCCGAGGCGATTGTGGCGCGCGTACCTAAGATGGCGATTTTTCCTCGAGGAGGGACAAGGGCAATGGTTTCTTCAACGCCTTGTTCGGTGATGCCGATGATTGGAATCGAAAAGGCTTTGCGGATTTGGCTTAAAGCTGCAGAACAGGAGGTGTTGCAGGCGATGACAAGTGCTTTAACTCCCCTGTCGATCAACAGGGAAGCGTTTTCAAGAGAATAGCGCAAAATGGTATCTTGGCTTTTATTTCCATAGGGCAGGTGGGCTGTATCCCCAAAATAGACGATATTTTCATTAGGCATGAGCTTACAAATTGCGCGCATCACAGTCAGCCCACCAAAGCCCGAATCAAAAACCCCAATGCTCTGTTCTTTAGGATCCATTTTCGGGAAGCCTTAGTTCTTGCCCAACCCTGATTTTGTCATGGGTTAGATTGTTGCTCTTGCGCAAGGCCTCGATGGAGATGTGCTCATTTCTGGCAATCTTCTCCAGGGAATCGCCTGCTTTGACACGATACGATCGACTTTGGAGTTGAGTCTTTTCTGTCGGAGCGCGGGCACCGATCGCCTTAGAAATCGAGGTCAGCGTCCCTTTGAGCTGAGCGACTTCATCTAAGCGTCCATCATGGGAGAGCAGGTGCGTTTGGATCGTTTGGATTTTTGTAAGCGCTTGGTGAAGCGATGCATTGAGTGTACGGATGTCATCGCCTACTGTCTCCAATTTTTTCTCCAGGTGAGTGACTTTTTTCTCTAAGAGCAGAACTTGAGCTGTGAGGGCCCCTTCTTTCTGCTGGGTTTTGGCTTTATTTAACTGAGCCGAATCTTTTTTGCATCTCTCATCGAGAAGGTTCAGCTCGACCTTGGTTGTATGCAGAGCGTGCTTGAGGTCGCCGATTTCAACCCGTAGCTCTTCTATCTCAGAAGAGGTGTGAAAACTCGGCAATCTGGCCTCTATAGGTAGGGCGGTGCACGCGGCAATCGCAAGGAAAATCAAATTCCACATCGGTTCTTAAATTTTTAAGATTTTTGGTAAATGCGAAATTCGCTGCGCCTGTTTTTTGACCAGGAGTCCTGAGAGTGGCCGAGGTCAGCAGGTCTTTCTTTTCCATAAGAGATCGTGTGAACCCTCTCAGGGTTGACTCCTTTTTGTACTAGAAGAGAGCGGACGTAATTGGCGCGCCTTGCCCCTAAAGACAGGTTGTAGGCTTCAGGTCCCCGCTCATCGCAATGCCCTGAGACAAACAGATAGACATTGGGATGGGATTTGAGGTACTCCGCTACTTTTTCCATGGTTGCCATGTATTCTTTGCCGCGAAGGATATGGTCGTCGGTATTGAAGTAGACGGTTTTGAAAATTAAGCTCTCTGCCCCTGACGGAAAGCGGAAGGCTTCAATCCCCGGCAGGCCGCTTGCGACATCCCCTGGGGTTTGTTTGGGTTGCGGGATCGCTCCGTCAGTTAAGTGGATTTTAAATCCTCGTCTTTAAGGCCGATGAAATCTTCGTCGCTTGGGCCGAAAAAATCCAGGTTGAGGTTTCTTGCTTGTCCAAAGCGAGCGGGTGCTGCCTTTATAATTGCCAGCTGTTGTATTATCGTCCCAAACGCTGCCATTGCCGCTGCGGCAGCCTGTGGCAAGTCCGCAGGCAAGTGCGCAAAGCAGGGCGATCATATGGTGTTTGATAGTTCATGTCTTGGTTCCTCTTCTTAATTTTTCAGAAATTATTTTAGTTGCCATGGGTTTCAACCCAGGTCGGGTAATGTTTTTTCCCAGGCCCTTTGCTGATCTTTACGGCTTCTTTTTGGTTGAGATTGACGATATACAACTCAGAGTTTGTGCCATCTGTCGAGTTAAAGACGATGTGGCGGCTGTTAGGGGCCCAAAAGGGGTTTTCCTTGTTTCCCGGCCCTGAGGTCAGTTGCGTTTCTTCTTCAGTTGCGAAATCGTAAATCCATATCTGTCTGGTCCCATTTGTTTTAGCACTGTAGGCCAATTTTGTTCCATCAGGCGACCAGCAGGGGCAGGAATTTTCGCGGTTTTGTTTGCTGATCATCTGAGCAGAGCCTCTTTTTTGCGATGGGGTTGCATGGATGAGGTAAATCCGCATTCCCCCGTCTTTGTCAGAGACAAAGGCGATTTGCGATCCATCAGGGCTAAATGTCGGGGAGGCCTGTGTAGATCTCGGATAGGAAAATAGCTGCGAGGGCTTGCCCACTTTGCCGTTTTCAGGATCAATCGGCTGCATGAAAAAGATCTGTGCGCCCCCCTGCGTCGCAGATGAATGCGATCTTGTCGCGCTGAGGGGAAATGGCGGGTAGGAGTTGATTGCCGCGCAGATCGATCAGGCGCCTGCCAATTCCCCCTTTTAGGGAACCGATGTAGATTTTTGGCTGGCCGAGCTTGTAAGAGACGTATAAGAAGCGATCGTTGTTGTAGCGCTTTTGGTAAGGCATGGCAACAGGTGTGACGCTATAGCTGTTATCGTGGGTCAGCTGCCGGGCATTTGCCCCATCCCAATCACATTCCCAGATCTCAGATATCCACTCAGAGCTATTGTCTTTGGTCTTCATCTGATAGGCAAAGAGGATGCGGTGGCTTGCAATTCCGTCTGTGTCAAATAAGACCTTGTGAATTCCATCGGCAAGCTTGTGGATCTGGCGCCTGTCGTGATTAAGATCGCCTGTGAGCAAGATGTTGGAAAAAGCTTTGGCAGATCCTTCTTGCATAGGGAAGATGTTAGCGGAAAGAGACCTTGCATCGACTTGGAGTCGAATGGCATAGCAAACGCTTGAACTCTTATCGAAGGGGGCAGGTTTTTGCTTTGCGCAGAGCCATTGTTCGATCTCTGAGTTATAAGCGCAGATCTTTGTAGAGCCGTTGTGGTTTAAGTCGTAAGAGAGCACTTTTTCTAGCTGGTTGAGATAGAGCGAATCGAAGGTGGCGTCCTTTGTCTGGATTTTGCCGACGTAGATCGGCACAAGAGGGCTTGCCGTGGCAAGGCGCACCTGGATTTCAGGGTTGGTCTCTACCTCTGCAAAGAGGCGATCTCCAAAGGAGAGCAAAAGAAAAAAGGTCAGTAAATATCTCATCGCCATTTTTTTATTCTAAAGTTCATCGAAAAAGCTCAAGCTGATTATGACTGGACTGATAGCTAGTATGACCTGTCAGCCACTAATTTTGCAACTGTAGGTAAACAGCAATGCAGTTATATGCAATGGAAGACAATCTTCTTGTTGCTGCATCCAAAGCTCAAAGAGGCAAGAGCTATGTCTGCCCTGAGTGCAGATCTTGGGTGCGTGTGCGCGGAGGTCCTTTTCGAACGATCCACTTTTACCATCTGAGCAGGGTTTTAAAATGCAAACAGCATCAAAAAAGCAAGGAGCATTTGCAATTGCAGTGCAAACTTGTGGATCTGATTGGGCAAGATGCGCAGATGGAGGTGCGTTTTGATGGGATTGATCGGATTGCCGATGTGGCCTGGCATGCCAAAAAAATTGTGTTCGAGATCCAACGCTCTGCAATCAGCGTTGAGGAGGTCAAAGGGCGGAACCTGGATTATGAAAGAGCTGGATACGCGGTGATTTGGGTTTTGCATGAGGCGCAATTTAATCGAGGCAGAATGAGCGCTGCCGAACATTTTTTAAGAGGGACCCAATGCTATTTTACCGACATCGACACTTTAGGCGATGGGATCATTTATGATCAGTTTGAGGTCATTTTAGGCTATAGGCGTGTTTTTAAGGGCCCAAAGCTGCCGGTTGCCCCGGATCAGATCCTGGACATACCGCCGGCACCTCTGCCCGATAGAGCTCTGCCGCACCTGCTTTTAAGTAGGTTGGAAAATTCCAGACTGTATGCAAAGGGGGACCTGCTCGATCGCATCCTCAAAGAAAAGGATCTGTCCGCTTCCCTACAGAGGATGCTGCTTGTGGAGGCTCAAAAAGGGAGAAAAAAAATAGAAGGCTCCCCCCTGCCCCTCAGAGAGCTTTTGAAAAGAAGTTACCTAGGGCTCCTCGATTGGCTTCAGGGAGTAGTCGATTAAGCAATTTGACTTGCGCGAGCTGTTAAACGGGATTTCACGCGGCTTGCTTTATTCGACTTGTAAATCCCCTTCTTGACCCCTTTGTCCATTAAGCTATAGACGGTGCTCAAAGAGGCTTTGGCGGCAGTGGCATCCTTTTTGGAGACGGTGTCTTCAAAGGCGCGCATTGCAGTTACGACCTTGGATTTAAACGAGCGGTTGCGCAGGTTGCGCTTGATGCTTTGCTCGTCTCTTTTGAGAGCGGAGAGCTTTTTCGGTTTTTTCTTATCTTGATCTTTCTTGGCTTCTGCCATAAACGCACTTCCTCGCGGGGTTTTCAATGAGAAAAGAAACTCTAGATCTTAGGACCTATTAGAGATAGCAATTAATATAGCTATCTTGTCATAATTGGTCAAAACCGAAATTTTTTATATCAACCTTAGGACCTATACCATTAAAAGTTTTGGTCGATTTCCGAGGGCTCTGGGTATATCTATGGTTCAAAATTTTTATAAACTCTGGGTCGCCACGTTGGTTTTAACCGGAGGGATCGCTCTGTGGTTTGCTTGGGGAGCTGCTCAAGGGCTGTGGCAGTTTGTCCGTTTGGATGCAAGCACCCCAGCCACCGTTGCTAAGCTAGAAATTCTTCCCCTTTCCTCCTCTCGTTTTGCAATTAAGGCTAGATACACCTATGAGATCAAAGGGGTCAGCTATTTTGGTGAAACAACCTTTGAACATCCCCAATTTCTCAATCGGTATGCTGCGGAAAACCACGTCAAACTCATCGGAGCCAAGCGCTTTTTGGCGTGGTATCGAGAAAAAAAACCTTCTTTTTCCAGCTTGGAAAGGGAGTTTCCGAAAAAAAATTGCCTCCAAGCTTTGATCACAGTGGGCGTCTTTGCGTATTTCTACTTTGGCAGGTCGATGCTCGCAAGAATGCTTAAGGGCTAGCTCGAATTTGCAAATACGCACCATGAGGAATAGGCAGATGGACGTAGCGGGATTTGATGTCGCTGCGCTACCTAATCTTACCGTCGTGATTTTGCGGCAGGCATGAGACTATTCCTCTATAATAGACATCTTGGGCAGCCTCATTTTCTTGATAAATTTGCGCTTTTTGGTTCATTGCTTAGAGCTTTAGCTCTAGCTTGGATCCCCGATTTTTTTCTGGAGCTTTTTGCCATAGAGGCTCGCAGGATGTCTTGGCAGCCGGCAAGTGCGACTTTATGGCGCGCGCGGGTCAGAGCAGTGTAGATCACCTCTTTTCCAAAGCAATCGGAGCCCTTTGGCATTAAAATGAGTACCTGGTCGTACTCGCTTCCCTGGCTTTTGTGGACAGAGAGGGCATAATTGTATTCAAAGGCGTTGAGGGCAAGCGCGGCTATTTGTCTGTATCCTCCCCTGCGGTCGCGGAAAAGAGCGATGTCGTGCTCAGAGAGTGTCTTTGTGGAAAAGTCTGGGGTGATCTTGCGGACGATGACGCCGAGATCTCCGTTGAATAACCCGAGGTCGGGGTCGTTTTTTGTGATGATGATGGGGGCTGTCCAAAAGGTGCCAGTTTGCGCTTGGCTTAGAGTTTGGCAGAGGAAATAAGCGTTGATGCTCTCGACTCCAAGGGCGCCGTGCCGCATGCAAGAGAGGATGCTAAAAGATCCGAGCTGGTCTAAGAGCTGCTCTGGGGTTGGCTTGTGCAAAAAGTGGGAGGGAAAGCAATCTTTGTATCGATTCCAGAGGTAGGAATAAGAGTTGATGGGGTTTTCTTGTTTGTTCAGATCGATCCACTCCACGGCTGTTTTTGAAGATAGAAGCTCAATTGCCGCATCGGCTTTTCCCTCTTGGACAAAGCGGGCAAGCGATAAGATTTCTGTGCGATCAGAGCGCAAGCTTTGGGTCAGTTGGGTCGATGGGAGGGTCGGGATTTCGATCAGGTCTGCAAAGATGCTCCCTGCTTCAATCGGTGGGAGCTGGTCTTTATCCCCGATCAGCACAACTCTTGCTCCAGAGGGGATAGAGGCTAGGAGTTTGGAGAAGATGTTCGCATCGATCATGGAGCATTCATCGACGATAATCAGATCTGCTAAAAGAGGTCTTGTATTTTTTTCGTAGATATGAGGTCTTAATTCTAAAATGGCATGAAGGGTTCCTGAGCGCAAAGTTGCCTTGCCAAAGGTTGCTTGTTTTAAATTTGCCTCTAATTGCGCAACGGCTTTGCCAGTCGGAGCTGTCAGAAGGATGGTGTAGGGTTTGTCGGGAAGAGAGGCTAGGCAGGTTGTGACAATTTCTGCGGCGGTAAAAGTTTTCCCCGTTCCAGGGCCTCCTGTGAGCAGGGAGAGGGAATGGCAGAGGGCTTTTTTTACAGCTTCTTGCTGCATTGGGTTGAGTTGAGCGTTTAATGGGCCAGGGGACAAGCAGAGAGCGGGTGGATAGGTGTTGAGCCGTTGCAAATGGGTGAGGATCTCTGACTCATAAACCCAGTTTTTTTGCAGATAGAGGTAGCTCCCATACCGGCAGATCCAGGCAGAGGGTGTATTTTCGGATGAGGTCGGTGTTGCGATCCCCTCTTTGGGGAAGTGCTTGGCGCCAAGGCAGAGGAGGGATGAGAGTGGGGCGCAGTCGGGGATGTCAAGGGGGGCAAGAGATTCTTCGAGGTGGTCTAGATCGAGGATCAAATGACCCTGCCGGGATAGGGCAAAGAGGCAAGAGAGCAGAGCGGCATGGGACTCTTCTGCGCTTTTTAATCCTTTTAGGACGCACTCTGCAAAGGCAAGGTCGATAAAGCTTAAAGACCCTTCTTTAAGCAGCTGATGCAAAGTGGGCCATTTTTCAAAGCTGTTCATCATTTGCTCCCGGTAGGAAATGCCAGATTGCTTTTCCGCGGACAAAGTAATAGATCGCTCCGCCAAAGCACTCTTCAAAGGGGCGCTTGTCAAATAGCTTGATGTAGCGCTTTAGGGCATCGGCGTAAATTGCAGCTTGCATTGTGTATTGGTGGAGGCGCATGGCCTCTGCAATTTTTTCCTGCGTGTAGTCCGCATCGCTAGGGCCTAAGTAGTTGCTCTTCCAATCGAGCAGGTAGTATTTCCCTCGGTATTCAAAAAACAGATCGGCAAATCCTTTCATTTTCCCCTGTTTTGTAGGGAAGAAAAACTCTACTTCCGGCTGGAAGCTCCCCACGGGGATTTCCGATAGGGAAAAGCAGAGCAATTTTTTTCTCAAAAGCGCAGTGATCCAAGGCAAAAAGACGGGGCGCCATTTTTCCAAGGGGGAAAAGCAGATCTGTTCATCGATCACCTCTTGTAAGGTTTCTGGATCGAGGAGCTGGTGTCGATTTTTTTTAAAAATTTTCTCAAAAATTAAGTGCAACAGGTGTCCCGTCTCTTTCCCAAGGGGGAGTGTATGAGGGGAAAGGGGGGCGTTTTGCAAAGGAGCGAGGGTTTCAGAGGGGGTCTGTTTTTTAGCAAGGGAGGAAAAGGATAAGATAGGTTCGTGGTAGTCGGGCCAGGGAAAGGGCTCTTTATTTAAGATTGCAGGGTTTGCAGAGACTATTTCCAATTCCACTTGAGGCGGGCAAGCTTCTTGCAAAATGCGATAATCGATGAGTGGGGCTAGATCTTTTAGAATGGGGGCGGCTTGATCGAGTGTGGTTTTTTCCAAAATACGGTAGAGATCTGCATGTTGATTGGAGTGTTCGGTTAGCCGCGCAAAAAATAATTCTGTCGGGGCGGCTTCTCCGATCTCTACTTTTTTCATATCTTCTTGGAACATGAGGGGGATGTAGAGTTTGCGTTTGGCGCGTGTGAGGGCAACGTAGAGTTGGCGCATTTTTTCTGCGTCTAACTCCTCTAAAGAGCGCAGCACAGCGGGGTTTGCAAGGTCGGGTGGGCTTAAAAGGAAAGAGCTTTGGTGCTGTACGCGCACCTGTTCTGCTACCGGATGGCGCGAGGCGATGCCTAAGGCAAACACAGCGTCAAACTCAAGTCCTTTGCTCTTATGGATGGTCATGATCGCAACGCTTCCCTTCTCCTCTTGCAGCGGAACCTTTAAGCGGGGGTCATCGGGGTGCGATTGTGATTGAAGACTTTCCAAATAAGTTAGAAAACCCTCCATTTTTAGTCCGTTTTTCATCTCCTCTTCAATCAAAAGCTGGCACAGGTGTCTTAGGTCCGTGTGTAAGGGCATCTGCTCTTGCAAAAGCGGGGAGGATTCTTTCCAATGGGTTGCAAGGAGCGTCTGAAAAAAAGGCCCGAACCCTTTTTCCCAAAGGATATTTTTAAGCAGCTGCATGCGCGCTTTGGCGCTTAAGAGCAAAGGGTCATCCGAGGATCTTCTTAAATCCGCTGCATTCCAGCCGATCAGCGCTCCGCCTAAAGCGGCTTTGATTTTGCTCATGTCAAAGGGGGAGCAGACGGCTGCAAGCAGCTCTTGGAGGGCAAAAAACGCTGTTGTCTCCAGAATCGACCCACCTCTTCTGGAACTTGCTGGGATGCCGCATGTTTTGAGATAATCGATCGCATCCTGAGCTTGAAACCGATCTTTTACCAGAATGGCGATGTCGTGGTAGTTGAGTTTAAGCTCTTGGTGGAGTTTTAAAATTTCTGAGGCGATATAGGGGAACACTTGTTTTTCCAGCATCCTGTCTGTCGGAAACTTTTTGGATTTTCCTTTCTTGTCTGAGGCGACAAAAAACTCCACAGGCGCTGCCTCAACATCAAAAGACAGGCAAGAGCCTGCTTTCACAGGAGCGACATCTAGGGGGGCATTGTTTTGAGGCAGCGCCATCCACCCTTTTTGGGCTTTAGAGAAGAGGAGGTTGAGTGCAGAGGTCAGCTGTGGCGTCGAGCGAAAATTTGTGTCCAGATGCTTTTTGGCAGAGGGACCCATGACGTTTGCCGCTTGTAAATAGGCATAGACATCGGCATTGCGAAAAGAGTAAATCGATTGTTTAGGGTCGCCGACAAGGCAAACGGTTTGCAAATGAGAGATGAATAGCGTTTGGAAAATGTTCCATTGGATCGGGTCGGTATCTTGAAATTCATCGATGATCGCAGCGCTAAATTTGCCGCGCACAGAACTGACAAATTCAGGGATGGCAAGGGCCTCTTCCATTTTGAGCAAAAGAGTATCCGGGGACAGCGTTTCTTTTTGATCTAAAAGATTGCGAAAGCGGTTTTGTAGATCTTTGCCAAGGCGCAATAGGGTCCGGGTCGGGTCTTTTGCCTCTTGGATTGGGGGCAGCAGGGTTTTGTGCAGCTTTAAATACAGATCTGGATAGTGTAGGGCCGATGAGGGGGGAAGTTTAGAGCGCACTTTTTGATTGCCCTCCTCCATTCTTTCAAGGAACAGCCCTTTGCTCAAAAGAGTGTCGAACTGAGCCTGGGTACATGTTTTGCAAGACAGGATTTGGCAAAGCAGGTCGATTTGAGAGGAGATACCAGGATCTGTCATCTGTTTATAATGGGGCAGTAAAAGGCAAAGGTCGGCTTTGAGGCGATCTGCGTCGATGGGAGGTAGCGATTGCACTTGGTCTAAGAAGGCATTAAGGTGCTGGCTGTAAGAGGGGATAGGGGCGATGTCGCTGCTGTTGTTGGCAAGCTGGGCCAAAGAAGTGATCATCCTTTCTGGATTGCTCCTGTATTTTTTTAGCACCGCTTGGATCTGCACCGGACTGTAATCGGGTATGCCGACGGCATTTTTTAAATGCCGTTTGATCAATTGTCGCAAGGGGACAGCCTGTGTTTGCTCATCGGGATCGCAAACGGTTAAGTGGATCTGAGCTTCGATCGCAAACTCATTCAAAATCCGGTGGCAAAACCCATGCAGGGTATAGATTTTTGCAAAGTCGTAGCACACAAGAGCATTCTCTATGCAAGAAAGGCAAAGCCCAATTGCTTTTTCCCCCTGCTGGCAAATGGCGCTTAAGTAATCAAAAGAGGGCTTTTGGGAGAGCAGTTGCTCTTTTGCATGAAGCAGATTGCTGCGGATGCGAAGTTTTAGCTGGCGGGTGGCGGCTTTTGTAAATGTGACGACAAGGATCTGTTCGATGGGCAAAGGGTTTGGTCCTTCGATGAGCAGCCGCGTGACAAGGTGCTCAATGGCAAAGGTTTTTCCAGTGCCTGCAGAGGCCTCGATAAAATGGGGTTCGAAGACGTTCAGATGGCGGCTCAAAATATCAAACTGCATGGCAGACCTTCGCAAGTAGAGGAGAGAAGGCTTTGGTCAAAAGAGGGCTCTTTAGCTCTCCAAGGCCAGAGCGTCTCTTTAAGTAATTGACATAAGGGTCTGTGCTTTCTTTGGAAAGGGCTGCTTGAAAATCTTGGTCGCTGCCTTGAAGGACGGCCTTTGCCCACTCGGGCATAAGTGGCGATGGCTCCTCTTTTGAGGCGAGCAAATACTCCAGATAGCAGGCGAGGGCTTCCCTTGGGTTACCCAGTTCTATTTCCAACCGCTCTTGACTTTTTGTAAGAAGCAAAAAAGGATTTTCAGGGTAGATGCAGCAGTAAATGAGATATAGGGGCCAAATCTTCACAAGGCTTTTCAAATCGCTGTCTGCATAAGCCAGAAGGCCCTGAGGAGTGACATTGTCTAGTTCCCCTGTGATGTAAACGGTTTTAGAAGCGGTTAAGGAAATTTCTAGAGGAGGGTCCAAGCGGACCGAATGGATCTGTTCTGGGTTGACGCAGAATTGCCCAAGCGTTGTTAGCAGATCTTCCATTTCCTCTTGCAGCTCAAGAGCGGAGATTTCTTGAAAAATGCCACACGGCATCTTTCCCTGCGCTTTTAGCTTATCTAGGATCTTGCCGATGGGAATCTGCATTGCCTGCCTGCGCATGAGGTGTTTTTGTAAATGGGAAAGCAGAAATGCAGAGCTGTCTTCATCTTCTTGTCTTTTGAGGTAAATCCCTAAGCTTTCATTGAAATAGAATTGCAGAGGGTTAGAGGCGAGTTTTTTGATTTGAGGCAGGCTGACTTCGATCGGAGACTCCAATGGCTTATCTAGCCCCTGAGGTAAAAACGGGCAGGGGCAGTTTACAGGCAGCTTTGGTGCTGTGGCGGTAGAGTCATCGATTCTCATCATCCCTGGCCTCAAGCCGCGCTTTTGCAAGTAGTGGTTGAGCTCCTCAATCAGAAGGCAAGGGGATTGATGCTGGCCATCTTCTACATGGACTCTCTCATAGCTAAAAATCAGATAGTCCTTGGCAAGTGTCAGCGCTTGAAGAAAAGCAGAGCGATCCGCCTCTGTTTTGGAAGGGACAAAATCTTGGCTCATTTGACACAAAGAGCTCTGGAAATCTTTGCGCGGAAAATCCTCCTCATTCATGCCTAAGCACCACAGAATCCGAGCGGGTGTCATGTTCCCGCTTGCTAGAGATACAAACCGGATTTTTTCTCCGGTTGTCCAAGAGGTCTTTATCTGAGGTTTTTGAAATAGATGTTCTAAGATTCGCCAAATGCTTTCAAAATGGCAAAGAGCTATTGGGTTAGATAGGCGATACGATAGATAGAGAGATTTGAGTTCCTGAAAAAAAGGTTGTTTGTCCCACTCAATGACAAAGTATTTTTCCGCAATCTCCAGCAAAAATGCAAGCCACTCAGGGATTGTTTTTTTCTGCGACAAGCAGAGCAGATCCTGTTTTAATTCAAAAAACACCACCAGAAAGCAGTTGAAAAGGTCGATCTCTGAGTGGGGGATGCAACTTGTGGGCCAGAGGTCTAAAACGGTGTTGTCATCGGGGATTTGGCCTAAGCCATAGAGCAGGCGGCAAAGTCCTTCTTCCCAGCTATTTTGATCTCCTGAAAGCTCTTCTTTAATTTCGGCTAGCTCAAACCACCTGGTAAGCAGGGGGATCTGACTGGCTGAAAATCCCCTCTTTTCCATGAGGGAAGGGCATTTGAGCAGGCAAAGGATAGCCTCGGTCGAATAGTTTTGGGAGGGCAGCTGCAGAAGCTCTTTAAACCCTTGGACAGTTGGGTTGTGGCAGATCAAAGGGATCCCTTCAATGGACCAAGAAAAAGGACTGTCGAAAAAGACCATCTGAATATAAGGGGCGTAGTCGGCAAGATGAGGGCAGGCAATCAGAATGTCTTTCGGCCGGATAGGATCTTGCTTCCTTAGGTGCTCTTGCAGCAAGGTCTCGGAGTATCGCGGAGGACTTCGACCTCGCGCAACTTTGTCGTTGCGCTGTGGAGTTGGATTGAGGCGTCTGGGTCCCATCGATCCGATTCATCTAGGGTGAGCAAGGAGGCTTTGAGCTTGCCTAAAAGGTGCTCTCCTTCCTCTTGCTGGTAGGCGTCTATTTCTTGAAAGGAAAAGTTGTGCAAGGTTTTGAGCATCTGCCTGTCTAATTTCCCTAAGTTTGCAAGCAGAGGGTGGTCTTGTCCGATCCAGGGGCTTAAGTCCCCTCCCCCTTTTTTTTGTAGGAAACGGTTTTTGAAAAGTCTTTCTTTATCCGAGACAAAATCCTCCCAAAACAGCGTGCACGGGGAAGGGTGGTAGAGGGTGGCTTTGAAATGGCTGAAAAAGGCAAGGTGCGCTGGACAAAGGTAGGAAAAGCCAAAAAGGGCTACATGGATAGCAGGGGTCTTAGCACAGGAAAGCGCTTCCAGTGGATAGGTCCAGGGAGAGTCTTTGGAGAACAGACTTTTCCAAAGGGTTTGCTGCCATCCTGTTGCTTTTTGCCATTTTGGCAAGAAGTGGATTCCGTAGAGTCCGTATCTGGCAAAACACCTTGCCAGCTCATCGCTTAAAGCGGCGATCCGTTTTCCTTTTTTCTCCTCAGTTGCCGCCCCCAAATAACGGTCTAAGAAAGGCAGGTCCAACGTATGCAGTTTTTCTTCGATCGCAAGAGATAATTCTAAAAATGAGGGGATTTGCTTTTTTTGCAGCTGGCTTGAGGATGCATCGAGGATTTCCATGAGCGCTTGATTTAACGGCAGGACCTTTACACCTGCGGCAATTTGCAAGCGGGGATCGCTGACCCAAATCCGGAAAAGAAACTCTTTGAATTTGCTGTTGGGAACAACGACAATGCGCGTTTGAAAAGGGTGGGCCTCTTGGCTTAAAAAAAGCTCTTGTCCTAGGCAGGTGCCTAAGAGTTCCAAATCATTTCCAAAAACAATCTGCCCGTTTTTATCCATGCCGAAATATTTCTTTCTTTTGGGATAGGCAGACACCTGCTATGTTCAGAGTAAATACAAGACTATTGACTATGCGGCGTTTGTTTCCCTTTTGGTTGAAAACTGCTTTTATCAAGATTCCCTCTTTTTCTAGATCGGGAAAACATTCCCTTACGTTCCTCAATATTACCCAATTTTTAGGCATTATTAACGATAATGTCTTCAAATTTGTGATGGCTTTTCTTCTCATCGACACGTTGGGCCACTCCGAAGCCAGCAGCATCCTTTCGGCAACAGGGGCTATCTACGTCATTCCTTTTTTGCTCTTTTCTTCCTCTGCCGGGATTTTAGCAGATAAGTTCAGTAAACAAAAGCTTCTTGTGGTGATGAAAGTTGCCGAGATCATCCTCATGGTGTTTGCGATCTTTGCCTTTGCCGCTAAAACGGTCTGGGGGTGTTATACTGTTTTATTTTTTTTATCGACCCACAGCGCCATGTTTGGACCGTCTAAATACGGGATTATCCCCGAGCTTGTCCCTCAAGACAAGGTCTCCAGGGCTAATGGGGTTGTGACCTCCTCGACTTACCTTGCGATCATCCTCGGGACATTTTTAGCCTCTTTCCTCACAGAGGTCACCGATCGCCGCTTTGTCATGATCTCGATTTTCTGCCTTTTTGTGGCGATAGGGGGTTTTTTTAGCGCCCTTTGTATCAAGCAAACACTCGCGCAAAAATCGACTAAAGAGGTAAATTTTTATTTTATTCGAGAAATCTACAGAACGCTCAAGTACACCCGCACCATCCGCCATCTGCTGCCTGCAATTTTCGGCTCGGCTTACTTCTTGCTCATCGGGGCTTTTACACAGCTCAACATCATCCCGTTTGCTCTGCAAGCCCTCAATTTAAGCGAGGTGGCAGGGGGGTATCTCTTTCTGGCAACAGCCCTCGGCATTGCTTCAGGGGCCTACCTTGCCGGCAGAGCCTCGCGCAAAAGGGTTGAGCTGGGGCTCTCCTGCCTTGCCGGATTTGGAATTTCCCTATTTTTTGTTCTCCTTGCGATTTTTTCAAGCAGTCTTGTTTGCTCGATTTTTTGTCTTGTCGCCATTGGGATTTTAGGTGGGGCATTCATCGTTCCTTTTGATACGTTTACCCAAATGAAAAGCGACGATGAAAAGCGGGGCCAGACAATTGCAGCAGCTAATTTTCTAGGTTTTACAGGCGTGCTGATCGCCTCATTGTCTCTTTATTTTTTCAATTCAATTTGCCGTTTCTCCTCAGCTCAAAGCTTTGCTGTGGTCGGGATCCTCACCTTTGTAATCACCATCGTCTTGAGCCTGAACCTCTCAGACATGGTTTTGCCTTATCTTGCTAAGAAAATCCTCGTGCCCTTGCTGCGTTTTAAGCCTCCAGATACCGCGATCATCGAGCGCGGCAGCGGGACAGTGCTGGTTCTCGAGCAATTCACTTGGGTGGATGCGCTTTTGCTCTCGGGGTCGGTGCCCAATATTCACTTTCTCATCCCCAAAAGCGCTAAGAGCCAAAGGCGCATGCATTGCCTTTTCTTTTCCTTTCATCCAGTGAGCGATGAGAGCAATCTCGATGAGATCCTCCGCTTGGCCAAATCCTGCATCGGCCAAGGAATTATCCCTTGTCTATTGCTTGAAAAGCCTTTGCCGCAAAAGCCAAAGCCTTCGACGAATTCCTTCCTGGATTTTTTCAAACGCCCTTCGATGCAGCTGTTCTACGTTCGGCTATCTAAAGACGCCGAGACGAATAGGCCCACCTTCCAATTCGAAAAAACTTAAAAAAACAAGCAGCAAATCGACTTCCCAAAACCACAGCTCAAACCCAGCGCAATGATTTTAGTAGACGAAAGCGTCTTGGATGAGAGGTGTTTCGACAAAGTGATCGATTTCGGTCAGCTCTTAAGCTAGAACCCGTAGATGAACTCGATCTCGTACTGTTTGTAGCGGCGGAAAGGGCCGATAGCGTCATCGAGTGTAATGGACTGCTGCCAGCTCTGCTGCATGTTGAGTTGGTTTGTCAACAGGTAGTCCAATGTCATCTGAAAACCTCTGTAGTTGACATTGCCGCCAGCTGTCTTATGGGTGTTGGGGACGCCCATTGTGGAGTAGAAGCCACTATTGTTGGAATTGCCGAGCCCAATTCCCTGGACATCAAAATCGGGAACGCACTGAGCGGCCAAAATCTGGTAATTGATATCAAACGAAAAGTCCCCTTTCTTTTTCAACTCGCCAATGCTAAAGCCGATGTAGGCGCCCCAGTTAGCTCGCTTGTGGTTTGTAATTTCCAACTTATGCGCGCTGCTATTCCATAGGCCTGCGAGATAAACTTGCACGATTTTCTGCAGCTTAGCTGGCAAAAATCTGTAGCCGAACAACAGTTGAGAGACGACAAAATCAAAGCGCTCTCTTTCAATTTTCTTGCCAAAGTGTTTGGTGTTCCAATCTGTGAGTGAGTACTTGACATACAGACCTGTTCCACCGACGTTTAAGATGCCAAACTCCCCTAAATAACCAAAATGGTTTCTGTTCTCATTGATGAGGAAGACCCCGGCGTGGAGATAAAGATCGCCGATGGGGTCAAATCCTTGGTCATATCTAAACCACAAGCCATCGAAAAAGTTATTAAATTCGAGTTTAGAATCGGTGATCGAGGACATTCTTCGGCGCCCCATCTCGATGTCAAAAGTGTAGGTGTCCCCTTCGACGGCCCGAACGCCCCAATAAGCGCGCTCTAATTTCAACCGATTGAGCGTTCCGCTATAGATCCCCGCGTCATTGTCAAACTCAAGCTTAATGGAGCCCCAAGAATAATCGGTTCGATAGTCCAACATCAGGTTGACTTCAATATCAAAGGTGTTCTGAGGAAGGGGGTAGCCGTCGCGAACTCTAGGACCGCCGCGCCCGCGCTGCTTGACGCCGTTGAGAACTTCCCCTGTCGATTGGAACTCTGTTCGCACCTCGCCGCTGATCGAAAGCGCCCCGCCCAATTCTTTGACGGTGACCTGACGCTTTGTATTAATCCATTCGCGCACAGCGTTGATGTCTTTTTGGTCGATCTCATCAGAGCGATCAATGGTGGAAGCATACAAATGAGAGGAGAGAAGAGATGTTGCACACAGACAGGACAAATGGCGTAATAAGCGGTCGAATTTCATAAAGGAGCTCCTCAAACTTAAATGGATTTGCCCTGCGCAAAGATTATTCATATCTGTCTTTGACTCGACTTTAGCCATTGCTCGGTGCCGCCTTCACCTCTAGAGGCATCCGAATTGAATTGATCTTTAAGTAGTGACATTTCAAATCGACCATTTAAAAATCAATGCAATTCGTGAGACGCCTCTATTTGGTGAAACCAGCTCCCTCCAATGGCTAAATTCTAGTTTGATTGTGCGCAGCGGTTTTTTTGACGAAATGATAAAACAGCTGGTGGGTTATAGGCAACCAATTAATGAGTTTGTTCCTTGATTCTAGACAAGAGGCTTCCAAAGAAAGCTCCCTCCAATGCGTAGACCGGTCTATTGCTTTGCAGGTGTTGTCAACCCCGGCAATGGGCAGATGGGAGCTATGGCGGTTCGACGCCATCCTGACCCGGGGAATCCCGATGGGCCAGTGGGCAAACTACCTCAACAGAAAAACACAAAAAACCTGGTCCATCTTCACACACCCCGAAGAATACGGCAGCGCATAAATCGCACGTCGATCCCGAAGCTAATCCATCTTTTTTCCTCGCGAATTAAATTTTCATGAATCCCATCTTCGGAAAGCAGAAGAACTTCAGCAATTGATGCAATAGACCACTTTTTATCGCAGACTAACACAGCCTTAATCCGTTCGCAAACCCGCTTGTCTGGCCCAACACCTTACATGTCAAGCCCAATTTTTATAAAGTGAATTTTTCACTCACGAAGGGCATAAAAAACCAGGGGCTTTTCACTAAAATGTTTTTACACTTTCCCTTCAAATATTCTTGACAGCACGCGAACTGCATAATCATCGTTCCAGGCTGCCCGCCTGCGACTTTTAGCAACCCCACGAGTTCCTCCAAGATCAGCTTTAATTAAATTATGCGCCATTCTGCGAAATACAGCCAAGTTCTCCGCTGCATGCCCAGTGCTCGCTTGACTTGCGTCTTCTAAGAAGACAACATCCATGGTCCAATGTAAATTGTTTTCGATTCCCCAGTGACTTCTTGCTCCGTTTCCAGCTTTTTCCGGGCTTAAAATTAAATTCGAAATATAATAGCGTTTTTCCTGGGAAATTTTACCCTTTATCTCCCGGCGGCAAGTCACTTCAATCAACGAACTCAAATCCCGCCAGCGATCTTTGACTTTTGCATCCAACCACTCTAGTTGGTTGGTAACGACAACCTTCCTCTCCTCGATTCTTCCATGTCCCTTTTCACAACTAGTTGATGCAGCGCATTCTGCCTCCGCATATCCCACTTCTTCTGCCTGGGCAAAAAAATTCTGCGCTTCATCATGTAATGTTCCTTGGTTCCCCTTCAAGGCTATCATGTAATTGCCATTCTGATCACGTATCTGGTCCGTGATTTCTGTTTGGCATCCAGCCGCATCTATTGTGACCATTGCTCCCTTGATATCGATCGTTTTCAGTAACTCAGGAATTGCTGTAATCTCATTTGATTTCTCTTCCGTTTTCACTTGACCCAATAGGAGTCCCCGAGCAGTTTCCCACGCCGCAACCAAATGCACCGGTTGCTTGTGAGAAGCCCCTCTAAGTCGTTTTCCATCAATAGCAATAATTCGCTCTTTTATCTCACTGGGAAGAGAATTGATCCAGTTGATAAACGCATCCTGAAGTTGTTTTGGATTCAGTCGGGTGAGAAGCCACCAGAAAACGGAATAACTTGGAGCTCGATCCACTCCTAACAGTCGCTGAAACAAGCCGATTTTTATCTCTGCATATTCGTGGATTTGAGTAATTGCATTGGCTCCCGCTATGATCGAGCAGAGAACGATCACCAATAAGCTCACGAGCGGATAAGAGTTGTTGTCTTGGGTCCTAGGATCTTCTACCTCCTTGAATCCGCTCTTTACGCATGCAGCAAATGCCTCGCTGTCAATAATTTGGTCAATTTCAGAATAGGCGTCTTTGGTGTTTTTCTTGCTCATAGTATCCCCGCTTTTTGTGGATATATGATCAAGTATACATTATTCACTATCAAGAATTTTTAGAGAAAAGCCCCTGATAAAAAACGCCTACAAATACAATTTTAACATTTAATTAATTAACTAAATTTGCTATTATCGATTTAAAAGATAAACAAAAAAATAAAGATAGATTTTTTAATTAAAAAATATTTTAACCATAAAAAATAAAATTCAATAATGAACTTACCAAGCCTAAAACAAATGCTGTCCGATGTGGACTTCATAAAGTCTGATTTTTTCCCCCCAATCCTCCTTTCATGGAGGAACCTGAATTTAAGGAATTCATCACCCAAATGTACCTCTTCTTTCACAAAAAAGCATGCAGAGATTCTGTTTTTAGCACTTTTGAGACTGCAGAGCGTATCTTCTCCTTTATCGATACCAAAGGACTGAAAAATTTCTGTTTGGTAGACAAGCGTGGAAGATCGAATGTCCTCGGAATTACAGACTATATTTGGAAAGTATTGATTGAGGCAAAGGATTTCCCCTTAATGGGCGCCAAAGCAAAAAAGATTCAAGCTCGGAAACGATACTCTCAAACATCCAGTTTGCTAAAGCTTGAAGTTCTATCAAAACGCTTAGGAGGGGTAATCGAGAACCAATCCATCATCAATCGCAACAACTTAAAAGAAATAGAACTTAAGCAGCAACGCGATCATGCTACAAAAGCAATGTGGGGTATACTACGACCACAACTGGAACAGCTTGGTATTGAATTTCTGCCAGGGCTAGATGACACCGCCCGCGATATCCGCATGTTTTTAAAAAATTGCAGCAGGCTACGTGAAATTACAGAACTTAATTTATCTAATTTGCAAATACGCCTAGCACCCGCGGAATTACTGTTGTTCACAGGATTAAAAAATCTTGACCTCAGCCACAATCAGCTCAAGTCATGTAGAGATCCCAAAAGAGTGCGTGAAATTAAGCAATCTTAATTTCAGCGGCAATCAGCTCAAGCATGTAGAGATCCCAAAAGAGTGCGTGGAATTAAGAATGCTTGACCTCAACTACAATCAACTCAAGTCTTTAGAGATCCCAAAAGAGTGTGTGGAATTAAGATATCTTCACCTCATCAACAATCAGCTCAAGGATGTAGAGATTCCAAAAGAGTGTGTGAAACTAACAGTGGGTTAATCTCTCCCACAATCAGCTTAACCATTTAAAGATTCCAAAAGAGTGGGTGGAATTAAGAGATCTTGTACCTTAGTAAGAATCAGCTCAAGGATTTAAAGATCCCAAAAGAGTGTGTGAAATTAGAGATTCTTTTCCTCTCCTGCAATCAGCTCAACCGTTTAAAGATTCAAAAGAGTGTGTGGAATTAAAGATCTTTACCTCACCCACAATCAGCTCGAGGATTTAAAGATCCCAGAAGAGTGTGTGAAATTAGAGAATCTTCTCCTCTCCTGCAATCAGCTCAAGGATTTAGAGATCCCAAAAGAGTGTGTGACACTAAAATGTGTTGATCTCTCCAGCAATCAGCTCAAGGCATTTAAAGATCCCAGAAGAGTGTGTGGAATTAGCAAAGCTTTACCTCTCCCACAATCAGCTCAAGCATTTAAAGATCCCAAAAGAGTGTGTGAAACTAGAATCGGTTAATCTCGAGCACAATCAGCTCAAGCGTTTAGAGATCCCAAAAGAGTGTGTGAAATTAAGAGGTCTTTACCTCAGCAACAATCAGCTCAAGTATTTAGAAATCCCAAAAGAGTGCGTGTCATTACAATACCTTGTGCTCGGTAACAGGCGAATTGAAAACGAACGGGGTAACACATTCATGTTTATTTCTGATGCAGTTGTGAACAAATTTCCAAAAGACCCTGCCATTGTCATCTTTAAGAATGAAAAGCTGTATCCTTCTCAATTTCCAATAGCTAAACTGTATCAAGCAATTATGGAGAATAAGAACCTTGAGGAGCTCAAAGAAATTTTCCTCTCTTTGGCTCCCCATGACAGAGAGTTGATCTTGCAAATCATTCAGGAGAATAAGCCCTACTCTAATCCAGAATGCCAACCTGCTCTTCGGTTCAGTGGAATTCATTCTCTTACGAGCATTCAAATCGAAAAGGCATTTGCAAATCCGGATGATTTTTACCGTGCAGTACAACAGTCTATCTTGAAAAAACTCAAACACCTACCGACAGAGCAGAAAAACGCCGTTTATGGGAAGATCTACGATTTAGCAGGCCGTCCTGCAACCCAAGATGGGAAATGGGGACAAACGCATGCGCTAGAAAATATACCACGACTTGCTGATGCTCTTGCACTGTGTGGAGAATAGGCGCCTTTTGTGCAACCTGATTTGCTTGATCAATTTGCGGGGCAGAAAAATCATCGAATTTTTCAAACAAAGCAGGTAGAGGCGGTTCATCGCTCAAGATGGGCAGTGTAAGGGGGAATGTGGGCGCGTGCTCGAAGGACAGGGGCAACTTCCTCATCCAGGAACCTCTGGGTTTGTTCAGCGGACCTGCCGATGAAGCGCTCGACTTGGGTGAGCGCTTGGATTTCTGCGGGGGAGATGCCGATCTCAGGATCGGCCCCAATCCTCTCTTTGAGGTTGCCCGGCATCCCCTCTTCTTTGATCCTGCGGCTGGCCTCAAGGCTGTGGATTCTCAAGCGCTCGTGAACCTCTTGGCGGCCTTTGCCTTTTTTAACAGCTGCCATCAGGACCTGGACTTGTATCCATTGCTCGGTGCCGCCTTCACCTCTAGAGGTGAAGGCGGCACCGAGCAATGGATACAAGTCCAGATTTACTAAATTTAAAAAAAAAGCAGGCAGCATGGACAAAGTCACACCAGATAGCGGTAAAAATTTTTTTAATTATTTTAGAGTTCCCAGTGAGTTAATCGTCAATATTTTTAATCGGCTCCCCTTGACAAGTCTCATTTCTGCAATGCGAAGCTGTAAACATTTTTACATAATTGGTCAAGATAAGCGTATTTGGAAAAAATTTTACAACAAAGAGCGCAATCCAAATGATAAGATGGTTTTAGAGTCGGGGAAGGGATTAAATTTTTACAAAACGGTTAGTGATTTTCATAACTTTGGATGTTTAGTAAAGAAATGGGGATTCTCCAGACATAAATATCCAGATTCTCCTGTAAACTGTAAAAACATGGGTTTACAAAGCATTGATGTAGAAACCATTGGTGACATTGAGTTGGGTTTCTTGACATCACTACCCCAACATTTGATCCTGATAGATATTCTTGAAAAACATATAAAGTTTTTTGATTTACAGGCAAAGCGAGAATTGATCATAGAAAAAAGATTAGAGCTTATTTCGCAATGTTACGATCGATTTTTGTGCCCGGAGACAAGGGAAGGCGAAGAGGTTACAAAAGTCATCGTTTATGATCTTCATCAAAACCAATCCTATTCTGAATCAGTTCGGATTGTTTTTGACATAGAAAATCCGGATAAATTTAAAAATGAAAACGAAATGGCCTCATCTTTCTCGATAGATAAATCGAATAGAGTATTATGCAGAGGAATTGATTTGAGATATGAAAAGACGGATTCCGGTTCTGTCGTATTGAGTCTTAAGCAAAAGAAAGACGATTATTTTCATCTTTCAAAAGAAATTAAGATCGATTTTCTTTGCAACTATAGATTGGAAATTGATTTTAAAAGTGGTTTTATTTGTTTTTTAGTTGCTGAGGAGAATCGAACAACCAAACAAGAAAAATCCTCGATGAGTATCTACGAGCTAACAACGGGCAAAGTGCTGCCAGGGGCCGAAGATTGTTGGGAATGGTTCACGGAAATGGAAACACCTCAACTGGAGAACCTGGTTGCTATTTTAAAAAAAGAGAAAATAAATGCCGATGATTTCCCAGATTTAGGAATTAGCGACCACTTTCTTGTGGTTCCAAACCGAGAGAGTAGGCTTGTGAATGTATACAATCTTGAACAAAAAGACAGCGCTTGTTTTTCTTATGTGCATGAATCAAAAAATATGGATGATTTCTCTATCAAAGCTATGGTCATGAGAGGTCACTTATTAGTCACGCTTTGTATAGACACAATCCATGTATGCGATATGCAAACAGGGGAAAAATTGCACCAAATCACAGATAAAGCGCTATGTGTGTGGAATGTTCGTTCAATCGGAGATTATTTGTTTAGCCCTGAATATGACATCTGTCTCAATGTGTACACAGGAAAAGTGATGAGTTTGAAGCCTTCCACCCCATTCTCCTATCGTTTGCATGGGACTCTTCGTGGAAACACGTTTATGAGTATTCAGGTCTATCACGATAAACAATTCAAACGCAGTTCTTTGGGAGCGTGGGATTTGAAAACAGGGAAATCTTTTTTCCATGAGCTCCCAGTGAATTGTTTTGCTGCACTTAAAGAACATCATATTTTTGTTCTTTCGGAGACGGGACCTGAGGTTTTTAGTTTTCCTCCGAGCGATGATCTTCCCTACAAGGTCGAAGAAGCCCAAAAAAATTAGAGTCTAAAGTCGTTACCGAAGTAAGAGGACCTAGCTTCTTTATTCTCTAGAAGCTGATTCACGGTGCCGCTCATCAGGACTTGCCCTTCCCGGACAAGGTAACTTCTGTCGACGATGCTAAAGATCTCGCGGGCGTTGTGATCGGTAATCAGAACGCTAATCCCTTTTGTCTTAAGATGGCTGATGAGCGTTTTCACATCGCTGACAGCGATGGGATCGATGTCGGCAAAGGGTTCGTCCAGCAGCAGAAGGGAGGGCTGGATAATGAGGGCGCGGGTGATTTCAAGGCGCCTGCGCTCCCCTCCGGAAAGGCTGCTAGCCTTTTTCTTGGCCAGAGGGGTCAAATGCAGTTCGGCAAGCAGGCTCTCTAGACGGCTCTTCCTCTGCGCAGGGTTCAGATCGAGCGTTTCTAGAATGCAGAGGATATTTTCTTCGACGGTGAGATGGCGGAAGACCGATGGTTCTTGTGCTAGGTAGCCCATTCCCATTTTGGCGCGCTCATCGATGGGTAGGTGGGTGACCTCTTTGCCATTGAAGTGAACCTTTCCAGCATCGGGGCGGATGAGGCCGATGGTCATGTAAAACGCTGTCGTTTTGCCAGCTCCGTTGGGGCCTAGGAGTCCGACGACCTCTCCTTTGCCGACTTGCAGGTCCAGACCGTTGACAACCGGCTTTCCAGAATAGACCTTGACCAGGTTCTCTGCTTTGAGCAGACAGGGCGGGGAGGCAAGGCGGTGAGGGTGGGGCTGTTTGTTCATGGCAATAATTTAAGTTGCGGGAAGAGTTGTTGGAGTTTACTTTGTTCATCAGGTGTAAAAGAAAATTGGACGACGCCAATGCCTTTTGCGCTTTGCTCCTTTTTTTCCGGATCGTAGACGATGTGTACTTCTGGGGCACTCAGGCGCACTCCTTTGGTCTCATCCCAAAACAACACCTTTTTTCCAGGATCTGCAGATAAGATCAAGGTGCGAGTCGGCAGCAGATAGGTCAGTCTGTCTGCTGAGCCAAACTGGGGAGGGCCGAGGGGGTTGGGAGAAAAAATCCGGATATTTCCCTTCAAATTCAGAAGGGACGGCTGCATGGTTTTGCCATCGATCGAATACTCTATTAAGGCCTGATCAGCATAGAAGGCGATTTCGGGGTCTTCGTAGTAGAGTTGTTGCTCTTTAGCGACAATTCCCTCTTTTTCCGGGCTCTCCACGCTCCCTTTGAGCTTGTCTTGGTCGAGGTGGATGGTTCCATGGGAAACGAGTTTGTGGATTCGGTTGTGCGCATCTTGATAGACCAAAGTTGAGTGGCCTTTTGCGTCGACGTGTTTAAAGAGGCGTTTGCCCTCGACCTGCTTCATTAAGATTTGCACCTCATCCTCTGTGCGCAAGGAGCCAAGAGAGGCTTCATCCACGACAATATGCCCTTTTAGGGTCAAGATATTTTTGGTTTGATCCCAGTAGAGGTAGTTGGACTGAAAAACAGTTTTTCCTTGTTCAAGATGAGAAAGGGAGGAGGTTGCAAGAGTGCCCTTGGGATGTAAAAGGGCGATTTTAGCGTGCAGCAGGTCGATATCGACCATGTCGGCAAAGATTTCGTCCCCTTGATGAACTAAGCGGCACTGGGAGCTCTCATCCTTTGGGTAAGCGGTGATCGTTCCTTGGAACTCTTTTTGCGCTGTTTTAGTGTCTTTTGAAAGCTCTTTGCGGTAGAGGGCGTGGTCTGCTTGCAGCTGGAAATTCCCCGCATAATCGATGACAACTTCTTCTTTGGCCAAGATGTGATCGATATCGTACTCTGTTTTCTTTTCACTCTGAGGCAGCTTAGCAAAATCGAGCTCAATTCTTTGAGAGCTCAAATGGAGCAATTTAGACTCTGCTGCCTTTTTTCCTCTGATTGCATCTGTATAGACCACTTTTCCCCCGTTCTCTGAGGTGAGAACCCCTTTGAGGGCGACGAAGTCTAGATCCGCCTTGTCGCAGCAGATCTGCGCGCTGTTTTTTAGAGAGAGCAGAACGCTTTTGCGCAGTTGGATGAGGGAAAAGGGGAAATCATTGCCTGTTTCTTGGCGCTGTAAAGAGGCCTCTTCCGAGGACATCTTTCCAAGACCGTGATCTAAGCTGACATTGCCGCTCAAAGTGAGCAGATTGCCATCGTAGTTGGCATTGGTGGAAGAGACGGAACCCTCATCGCTTGCAGAAAGGGGCCAGGAGAGGGTCAAACAGAATGCCAGGGCAGCTCGGAGGCTTTTCATCTTTTCTCCTCGGACATGTTCAGTTCAGCCTTAAAATGTTTGGCCTGAAACTGGGGGTTTTTTCCAGAGACGGCAAAGGAGACATCATCGGCAATCCCCTTAAGGAACGGCTTTTCCGCCTTGATTTTTTCCGGCAGTTCAGACCCTGCCATGCGATACAAAGAAAGGGCTACCGTATGCGCTAAAAACTCTTGGTAGTTGTAGCGGTACAGCCCTTCTTCGGCAACTAAAAACCGGATCTGCTGCATGACTCCAGCCCCTTGCGGGGAGGGGTAGATTTTATCTTGCATCCAGCATTGGATTTTTTCTAGTTTTTCAACCAAATCCAGCCCCTTGCCATCGGGCTTAAGGGTCAGCAGGGAAGATTCGCTAAAGATTCGGTAGTGTAGCCGCGCCCCATCATCTTGTGTAAACCAGATTTCCTTAACAACCCCTTTGCGTTGCTGCTGTGTCGTGGAAAAGAGGGTCTTGGGGTTTGCCTCTTTTTCCTCCTCGATTTTTTTTTGAATTGAGGCGATATCTTCCGCGCGCACTCCTGCAATCCACAACCCCCAAAGGGCAGCGCAGATTCCAAAGAGGAGAAGACAAAGGAGACGTGCTTGCCGGAACATGGATCAGAACCTTCTTACAAGATGGTAGATTTGATTGGATTCCTTTAAAAGTTTAGGTAGTTCTGAGAAGGGATAGACGGAGTCTTTGTCGCTTTTTGCATTTGCAGGGTCGGGGTGGGATTCGATAAACAGGCTGTTGGCCCCAGCGGCGATGGCAGCCCGGGTGAGTGTGGGGATGTACTCGCGCTGGCCGCCAGATGAGGTTCCGTTGCCGCCAGGGATTTGGACAGAGTGGGAAGCGTCGAAACAAACCGGAAAGCCCATCGAGGCCAGGATGGCAATTGAGCGCATGTCGGTGACTAGGTTATTATAGCCATAAGCCGCCCCTCTTTCTGTCAGAAGAATTTTTCGATTGCCAGCGGCGACAACCTTATCGACGACATTTTGCATGTCCCATGGGGCCAAGAATTGCCCCTTTTTGATATTGATGACAGCTCCTGTTGTGGCAGCTGCGAAGATCAAGTCGGTCTGGCGGCATAAAAAGGCGGGAATCTGCAGAATATCGCACACCTGGGCTGCTGCTTGAGCTTCCTGGCAAGAATGGACGTCTGTGAGAATCGGGACGCCGAATTCCCGCTTTACCCTCTCTAAAATTTTTAGTCCCTCTTCAAGACCAGGGCCGCGGAAAGAGGTATAAGAAGACCGGTTAGCCTTATCGTAACTCGACTTGTAGATGAAGTTAATTCCCTCCAAATCCTTAAACATGTTAACCAGGGCACCAGCGCAAAAAAGCGCATGGTCCAAGCTTTCGATGACGCACGGACCCGAGATGACAGCCAAGGGCTGGCCTTTTCCGATAAGAAAATTTTTGACAGGTACATTTTCCATAGAGCTCCATCATGGCCCTAACGGGGAGTTTTATTCAAGGCCGATTCCTTAGCCTTTTTGATACTGAAGCTTTTTTCCATGGATCTGCTTGAGCAAGCCCTCAATCCACCGAATCGACTCGAGAAGATGAAGGATTGCGTCTTTGTCTTTCTCAAATAGAGAGGAGGTGGAATTTGTTTCTTTTTTGAGTCGGGTTACGGCTTGAATGAGGTCGCGGTTAGCTTTAAGTGCTGTTTCCAAACTCTCTTTTTGATCGGTATATTCCTCTTCTTGTTGCTCATCGGCATCTTCCCAATGGATGCCGGGGAATAAACGGTGGGAAAAAAACCGCTTTGCAAAAAGATGGAACTGAGCAGGGGGGGCAAAGTTGGCAAAATGCTGGTTTTTGTTCTGTAGATCAAAGAGCTCATCGAGTTTTGAGGGATAAATCAGGGACATTCCCATCACCTCTGAATGCATGGCGATGATCGAGGTGTCCTCGATGAGGCTTGCGTTGAGAATTTCCTGATCTTTTGCCCAGCGCAGGTGGTCTTTAATGTCTAAGTTGTCAATGGTGACACCTTTCATCGGTCCCTCTGTAAACTTTAAGCTTCAGCGATTATTCTCCTTAGCTCGGATATCTAGCAACCGCTAAAGTTATTTTAACTGGACTTTAGCCGTTGCTCGGTGCCGCTTTCACCTCTAGAGGTGAAAGTCCAGTTTAAAAATATCTCTTCGATCGAAATTTATAATATCTTAATCAAAAACGACTCTTTAAAATTTATTTAAATTCAATTTTTTCGTGTGTTTATGAAAATTGCTATTCAAAAAAGTTGCAAGCTGAATATAATGTTCGTGGCCCCCCTGAAAAATGAGTACAATGAAGACAAAGCAGTTTATTCAATTCATTATTCGCGCTGGCCTTGCAAGCGTATTGCTTTCCTCGCAAAACAGTTTCGTTCTGAATGCCGAGGAAAGCCAAGCAGAGGTTGTCGAACAGCCTCAAGTCGATTGCATTGGCCATTGCATCAATTTCAATGACGTGCCCGTTATTGAATTTATCCGTTTCGTTTCAAAGATTTCGGAAGAAAACTTTATATACGACGTTCGCGACTTAAACTTTAAGATCTCCTTGACAACAGGCAAGTCTGTCGCCCCGCAAAAGGTGGTCCAGGCCTTAGTTCAGTTGCTTAAGGTTCATGGATTGGGTGTATCCCTAAAGTCGGGCTACTATGTGATCCAAAGAATAGGGGAAATGAGGGATTCTTCAGGATCGCTCCCTTCTTTGCCCCAGATCAACAAAGAGGGTTTTTTAGCTTCTAATCACCCCCGTTTTGGAGCTGGAGATAGCGAGCCGTATGAATTTTTTGCCTACAAGCTCCAATACCACGAAGGACCTGAAATTGAAGAGTCCCTCAAAAAAGTCGCTAATGACTTGCGCAGTCAACCCGACGCACCCCTCAAGCTGATCAATGCGATCCAGTCCCTGCAGTGGGTCAGAGCGACCAACTCCCTTCTTTTTTCAGCAGATCCCGAAACGCTTCAGAAGCTAACCAGGCTCGTTGAAACTTTGGACGTCCCTTTGCGCCAGGTCTTTATTGAAGTTTTGGTCATCGAGACAGACGTCAAAAAAAGCATGGAATTTGGACTGCAGTGGGCAGCCGGCGGCCAATTCAATAGCAGATTGGGTTTTGGCGTTGGAAATTTTGCTCCTGGAAGCCAGTTTGCCGGCGGTTTTGGATCGACCATGCAGGGCATCAATGCGACCAACACGCCGACAGGCTTAGATCAAATCCCCCTTGTTCCAGGATTTGACCTCGGGGTCATTGGCGATGTGATCATGCATAAAGGCAAGTCGTATCTGACGCTCGGCTCTTTAGTTTCTGCCCTTCAGGTCGATGGAAGCAGCACTATTGTCCTCAACCAAAAAATCATCACGCAAGATAACAAGAACTCGACGATTTTTGTCGGAGACAACATCCCTTTCACAGGATCTGTTGTCCAGACGGTGGGGCAAAGCCAGCAAACCACGGCGAACATCGAATACCGCGATGTAGGCGTCAGCCTCAGCATCACCCCGCGCCTTGGGGAAGGGGATATCATCACGTTGAACTTAAACGAGGAGATCACAGAGAGCCTAGATCACGATCCGATGAATAGCAACTCCCAGGTCAACGGGATTCGGACGACCAAGACCAACATGGCAACACACGTGCATGTGCCCGATAAGCACTTCTTGGTCTTAAGTGGAATGATTCGCAATAGCAAAGCGCGCCACAAAGCCGGATTGCCCTGTCTCGGAGGACTTCCTTGGATCGGAGCGGCGTTTAGCAAAACGCGCCAGAATGAAGAAAAGCGCAACGTGATCATCTTTGTCAGGCCCCACATCATTCACTCCTTTAAGGACTACCAAAAACTGACCCGAGGTCAGGAAGAGGTGTTCCGAAGCCAAGCCAATGAGAAGGATTTTGACAAAGCCCTTGAGACGTTACCCGATTGATTTATCTAGTGCAATAAAAACCATTGATCTGAGACAATACCGTACTGTCCCTATACGGGCAGTTTTTTGGATTGATAGCTCAGCTGGATAGAGCACCCGCCTTCTAAGCGGGTGGTCGCAGGTTCGAGTCCTGCTCAATCCGTTTTTCATAAAGTGGGGAGGAGGGCTTGAGCGCCGATTACAAGGAAAAGCATCTCGGGGATTTTGAGATCTCCTTCTTCAAATTTGAAGATTTGCCCTCTGCTTTAAAGAGGTTTGGTTCTGCGGAGTTTTTAGAGTTGAACGATAAGCTCAAGAGCGAAAGGGTCAACCATCTGCTTTATGAGCTGATCTCCTCTGTAGAGACTCCCTGCTTTCTTTTGCCGGCGGTGTTGGATTACATCCAGCAGATCAATGCCGCTCAAGTCCTGGATTCCTATGCTTTTTTTCATTTTGAGCTGTGGTTAAATCAATTTTCCCATTTGAGCGATGAAGAAAATTACCTCATACGCGCAAAAATTGCCGGAAAATGGATCCCGCGCGATGAGTTTCAAAGGCTATTTCCGATTGGAATGGGCAAGGTCTATCCGGGGTCCCATTATGTGACAGCGCACAGCTCTCCTGACCTAGATACGATCGTCGCCTCCTTTTGGGGTTGGGTCGATGCCTTTGCAGCGCGGGTTGCCGAGGGGCTCCATCTATGGAATGTCCCTGGGGGGGCTCCACATTCTGTCGTTGAAATCGAGCTTTTATTCCATCGGGCATTTGGCAAGAGCGTCTTTACCGATCTAGCTAAAAACCGCACCAGTTTGGCCCTGTCTGGCATTGACCTCATGACCCAAAAAGGGCTGATTCGCAAAAGAGCTAGCGAATCCACTTTGATGATGGATCACATGAAGGCGCAAAACGCCATTGTCCTTGTCGATCCGCAAGGATACTACCTAGGAGATTGGCGGGATGTCGATGTGGAGGGAGTTCGCCAAGTGATTGTGATGCTCAATCACTGCTTGAGATGGCTCGAAAATCACCTCCAGACCAAGCTGATCGCCTTGTTCGGGAAAGAAAAGCTCACATTGACAGATATTCCTTTTTTTGTCGATGCCGTCCTCAGCGTTAAACTGATCGATACCCACCCGGTGCAAGAGTTCACCGAAAGGCAAAAGCAGCATCTGGAAGATTATCTTGTCAAGGTGTTAAATGTCGGCAAAGGCTTAAGCTCTAGCCTCGCAGAGTTTGCCGGGGCAATGGGGCAGATCGCATTGCCCAGCTTTCAAGAATTTGTCGCCCTTGTCGAACAAATGCCTGCATCGTCTCTGTTTGGCCCGAATGGGGCGCTCATAGAAGATCGGCCTAAGATCTTTAGCTATTTAGAAAAAATTATTCGCGGGTTTAAATCAAGCGACTCAGAGTGTGCGCAACTTCGTTGAACGCTTAGATGTCGCCTTGCGCATCAAAACGGAAGTTTTCGGGGATCTCCCCCAGCATGTCAACTATCGCGCAGATGTCGATGAAATTAAGAGCAAGATAGGGGTTTATTCCCATTTAAGCGTGACCTTGACCGATGTCAATGGGAAATGGGTTCCTTTGGGAGTTGTCCACGCCAAAGATTTGCATAAGCCCCTGCTAGGAACGGTCACGTTGCGCGATTTTTGCAATCGGGAAGAGGCAGTTCTTTCGTCGGTGCGCCCAGCCACGCGCGTCAAGGTCGTCGCCGCCATGGAAGAACTTCAGTTCGTTCCCAACGCCGTCGCACGTCGCCTCTCCAAGGGAAAACACTGGGTTCTGGGCCTGGTCTTCACGCACGCTCCGATTGACGACAGCCCGCTGGCGCTCGAGGAGGCCAGCCTGCTCTACACCGACATCGTGATCCGCGGCGTCGAGTCACGCGCCGCCGCGCTTGGGTACTCGCTGCTTTTGCGCAGTGCGGGAACCTCTCGGACCGAGAGCATGGCAAGCCTCATGGACCTAACGGGCACCGTTGACGGTCTGATTGTCCTTGATCGAATTTTGAGCAATACCGAAGCGAACATTCTCGCGAGACGACTACCCCTGGTGCTGTTAGCGGGTCGTGGTGACTCGACGTCGGCCATGACGGTGCGCGTCGACAACGAATTCGCAATGACGAGTTTGGCTGAACACTTCGTCGGCATTCACGGCGTGAAGCGAGCGGGCTTCGTGTCAGGTTTTGATGAGAGCCCCGACAGTCTGGCGCGCGAGTTGGCCTTTAAGGAATCGATGTCCCGATTGGGCGCCATCGTCGCAGACCATGACGTATTGAAGGCGGACTGGACATCGGGCGGTGGCGCTGCGGCGATGCGTCAACGACTACTCTCCAACGAAGCATTGCCCGAAGTGTTCGCCTGCGCCAACGACCAAATGGCCGTGGGGGTGATCCACACGTTGGGCGACTATGGACTCACGGTGCCCGGAGATATTGCGGTCACGGGTTTCGACGACATCACGTTGTCGCGCTACTTCAATCCTCCACTCACAACGATTCGCCAATCGGGCAATGTGCTGGGTGAGATGGCCGTCAATACTTTGGTGGCCTATCTCGACGGAGCCGAGCCCGTCTCGCAATCGGTCGTGTTGCCGACCCAACTCGTCGTGCGTCGCAGTTGTGGCTGCGTCCAGGAAGGTGAACTCGATGGTGAGTCACGAGACTCGACTTTGCGGGCGCAGGGGGATGTGAACGATGATCGCGATTGCTCGCCGACTTGGGCTCTACGTCGTGACGGCCTGGGTGGCGATCACGGTGAACTTCCTCTTGCCGCGATTTCATGCCCGGCAACCCGATTCAGACCATGATCGGCAAGTTGGAATCGAACGTGACGCCGGCGGAAATTCGATCCATCCGATCTGTCCTTCGGTGGGAGTCTTCACAGCAGCCTGATCCACCAGTACTTCACCTACCTCGACCAGATGTTTCACGGCAACCTCGGCGTCTCGATCACCCTCTCGTCGCCGGTCAGCACCATCTTGAAGGGCGCCGTGCCCTGGACCGTCGGCCTCATTGGGATATCGACGCTCCTGAGTTTCCTCCTGGGCACCTTGGTGGGCGCCCTGCTCGGTTGGACCCGCGGCTCGCGAATGGATTCACTGATTCCCGCGGCGACGTTCTTTCAAGCGGTGCCCTACTTCTTCCTCGGCACCGTGATGCTGCTGATCTTCGGTAGTGACCTGCACTGGTTCCCTGAACTCGGCGCGTACAGCCTCAGCGTCCACCCCTCGTGGACCTGGGCCTTCATTTCGAGCGCGCTCCGCTACGGCGAACTGCCGATGATCTCGATCGTCTTGAGCTCGATGGCCGGGTGGATGCTGGGTATGCGCAACATGATGATCACGATGGTCGCGGAAGATTTCGTGCTGATGAGCGTCGCCATGGGACTTGCCTCGCCGCAAGGTGATCAAGACGGCGGCCCGCAACGCCATCCTGCCGAGCATCGCGAACCTTTCGCTCGCCATTGGTCTCGTTGTCTCGGGGGCGTTGCTGGTCGAACTCGTCTTCAACTATCCCGGAGTGGGTGATCTGCTCTTGAACGCGGTGCAGAACGAGGACTATCCGCTTATCCAAGGTATCTTCCTCATCATCACGCTGGCGGTGCTCGGGGCCAACCTCATCGCCGACCTGGTGTATTTCGCCCTTGATCCGCGCACGCGAACGATGGCGGCACCATGAAAACTCTTCGCATACCTCGTTCGCCCAAGGTCCTGCTCGGACTCGGCATCACTGGCTTCTTCGCCCTGCTCACGATCTGGGGCCGTACATTGCGCCCTACGATCCCAACGACACCTCGTTCGCGCCCAACCTGACGCCCTCGTGGCACCACTGGTTTGGCACGACCAGCCTGGGCCAGGACATCTTCTCCCAGACTCTGGTCGGCGCTCGGGCCACGATCGTGGTGGCGCTGGTGGCCGGACTCGTGGCGACGATGCTGTCGATGATCATCGGGGTGTCGGCGGGCTATCTCGGGGGCGTGACCGATGACGGACTTTCACTGTTGTCTAACGTGTTCCTCGCCATCCCGGGGCTGCCCCTGCTGATCGTGATCGACAGTTACCTGCCCGTGGCGAGTCGATCGAACTCACTGGTCATCGGACTGGTCATCGCACTGACGGGCTGGGCGTGGGGTGCGCGAGTTCTGCGCGCCCAGACGATGTCGCTGCGCAATCGAGACTTCATCGAGGCGTCGACGAATCATCGGCGAGAGCCGGTCTCGCATCATGTTCGCCGAAGTCGCGCCGAATCTGCTGCCAGTGCTTGGCCTCGTCGCTGTTGTTCACCGTCCTCTATTCCATCGGGGCCTACGTGACGCTTGCCTACATCGGACTCACGAGCACGTCGGTATGGAACTGGGGCACGATGTTGTTCTGGGCGCAGGCGAATAACGCGTCGCTCTCGGGTGAGTGGTACTGGTTCGTGCCGCCGGGTATCTGCATCGCGCTCGTGGGCACCGGGCTCGCGCTGCTGAACTTCGGCATCGACGAGTTCATCAATCCCCGACTACGCGAGCCGGGCCTGACCGGCTCGCCAACGCCGTCGCATGGGCCTGCCACGTCGAGTCCGGCTCGGTCTGACGCCTGTTTTTCGCCCGGTGGCAAATGAAGACTCGCGTTCGCTTCCGACCTCGAAGGTGACGCCATGAGCACCGACGCGCTCGACATGCGCGGCACGCAAGGACGAGCTGGCAGATACTGACGATGCCGAGCGGCCTACGCGCAGCGAGCGAATTCTGCAGATCAATGACTTCAGCGTTGACTATGGCGTGGGCGAAGGTTCGGTGCGCGCCGTGGACGACGTCGAATTGCACCTCGACCGCTCCAAGGTGCTCGGCATCGCGGGCGAGAGTGGCTCGGGCAAGTCGACCCTGGTGTACGCCGTGACCAGGCTCTTGCGCGCGCCGGCGGTGATCACCGGGGGCACCGCACTGTTCAACGTCGGGCCGATGTGGAGGGCGGACCCGACGAGTTCATCGACCTCGTCACCGCCGACGAAGCGACTTGCGGCGCGTGCGCTGGCAGCAGGTTTCGGTCGTGCTGCCAGAGCGCGCTCAACGCACTGAATCCCGTCGTGCGCGTGGGCACGATCTGTTCGATCAGGTGTTCAAGGCGCACCGCCACGAGATGACCCGGGAAAGCGGCGTGCGCGGGCCGTCGAGCTGCTCGCCGCTGGTCGGCTTGAACGAGGACCGGCTTCAGCGCTACGCCCACGAACTCTCGGGTGGTCAACGTCAGCGCGTGATGATTGCCCTCGCCCTCGCCCTGGATCCCCAACTCGTCATCATGGACGAGCCGACGACGGCGCTCGACGTCGTGACCCAGCGCGAAATCCTCAACGAGCTCTCCGAACTTCGAGCACGCTTCGGCTTCGCGATGATCTTCATCACCCACGACCTCTCGTTGTTGGTGGAGTTGGCCGACGAGATCGTCGTGATGTACGCGGGTCGTATCGTCGAACGAGCCGGCGGCCATTCGCTCTATCATTCGCCACGTCATCCCTACACCCTCGGTCTCTTGAATTCGTTTCCTCCCATGCACGGTGTGCGAAAGAGTTGACGGGTATCCCGGGCGCACCGCCCGACCTCTCCCGCTACCGAGTGGTTGCGCGTTCCACCAACGCTGCCCCTACGCAATGGAGCGCTGCGCGAACGGAGCGACCGCCCCTCATAGAACTTGGCAAAGAGGGTCGTTCGGTGGCGTGCTGGTTGCACGAGGGCACCAAAGATGTGGTCGTCCCATTGAGTTGCGACGCGCCGCCATCGACCAAGAGGAGGGCCGCGTGACCGACACGAGCGTTGACGTCAGCGAACTCCAGGCCAAGCACTTGACGCGACATTTCAAAGTGCGCGAGCCCGGGCACATGATCGGCACGTCAAAAATCGTGCGGGCGGTTGACGACGTCAGTCTCCAATTGCGCGCCGGTGAAGTGACGGCAGTGGTGGGTGAGAGCGGTTCGGGCAAATCCGTGCTGGCGCGTCTGTTGGCACGGATCATCGCTCCCACGTCGGGTGAGTTGCTCTTGCGAGGCGAGGCCCTGCATCCAAGGCCCGCCGTTCGCTCGCCTACGCCAAGGACGTCCAGTTGGTTCTCCAAGACCCCTTCGGTTCCATGAATCCGGTGCACAAAATAAGTCATAACTTGATTCGACCGCTCGAGGATCCACGGTGCCTCCCAGGACGAATCGCGATCCTCGCCGAGGCCGCTCTTCGACGCGTTTCGCTCGAGCCGCCCGAACGCTATCTCGACCGGTTCCCCTACGAACTCTCCGGCGGCCAATTCCAGCGAGTCTCGATCGCTCGTGCGCTGTGCGTCCAGCCGCGCGTCTTGCTGGCCGACGAACCAATATCGATGCTCGATGTTTCGGTGCGCTTGGGCGTGTTGAATCTCTTGCGCGGACTCTGCGACACCGAGCACTTGGCAATCCTTTACATCACCCACGACATCGCCTCGGCGCGCTACCTCGCCGAAGAGATCATCGTCATGTACGCCGGACAAATGGTCGAAATTCGCGGGGACCGCCCTCGTGGACGCGCCCACCCACCCTTACACGCAATTGCTATCGCTTCGGTGCCCGACGCATAGAATCCAATCTCTGCCGCACCCGACACGGACCAGCAGAATTCATCGACCATCGCTCGGCAGGGCTGTCGGTTCAGCGCACGCTGCCCTCAGGTGATGGATATCTGTCGCTACGCAAGAACCACCGGCGTTCATCGTTGGTGAATCGCACACCTCGAAGTGCTGGCTCTACCGTGACCGACCTGAGGCCTCGGTGGAGTGGCAGATACCTAAGCGACGAGGAGAGGGGGGAAAAGGACGAAGTGAGCATGCTGTCAGAACTCGTCACACCCGACCTCATCAGGGAGGATGTGAAGAGCGCAGTTCGAAGGCCCAACCGGCCTCGCGTAGTTAATAAGGACCCACACAAGGTTCAAAAGAAACGTCGGCGAAGGCCGGCTGGACACAATCAATATAAAGGAAAAATATGTATAGAAAATTAGGAGTTCTCTTTACCGCAGTGGCTTGCGTGGTAATGGGCATCGTGTCGATCGTGGGAATTGGTTCCGCGTCCGCCGCGAGCGCACCTTTGGTGCTTGAAGGCAACACCGGTGTCACGTTCACCAACAACTTCAACCCATTCGACTCGAACTCGATTCTGCAAGGAGATGAGTGTCTGTTCACTCGTCTACGAGCCGCTCTGGCAGTTCGACACGATCAAGGCCGGGACGTCGTACCCGTGGCTCGCCACGGCGTACAACTGGTCAAATGGTGGCAAAACGCTGACATTTACGATCCGATCGGGCGTCCAGTGGAGCGACGGTTCGGCCTTCACGCCAGCCGATGTTGCCGCGACGTTTAACGGCGTCAACAGCAATGCCGCGGCCAACGTGAACGGCCTGCCCGCGCTCGCGAGCCCGGCGACCGTGAGTGGCAACCAGGTGGTCTGAACTACTCGACCCCGAGTACTCGAACATCATCGCCATTGCCGGTAACCAATTGATTGTTCCGTCGAGCTTTTGGACGACGTACAACCCAGTGGCAACGTCGACGGTGTCAAACACCGCCGCGGTCGGTACTGGTCCCTACATCCCAACGAGCTACTCGTCGTCAGTCGTCAACTACACGGTGAACTCGAAGTACTGGGGAGCGACGCCCGCCGCGAGTGAGGTCCAGGTCTTAGCGTGGACACCAACGCCAACGCGGCGACCGACTTGGCTGACGGCACCTGACGTGGGCCGGTAACGACATCGCCAACGTGAACAGCATCTTCGTGGACCAGAACAAGGCGACGAACCACACGTTCTTCGCCCCGGGCAACACGGTCACGCTGGAATTCAACGTCACCAAGGCACCCCTCAACGACCCGAAGGTTCGCGCGGCGATCAGTGCGGGTATCAACCGCACGGCACTCGCTATCAAGGGTGAGAGTGGCTACGAAGCTCCCGCGACGTCACTGAGTGGATTGATCTTGCCCAACCAGTCGGGCTACCTCGCCTCGCAGTACAAGAATGACATCAAGGCGACCGAACAGCCATCACGGTCAAGACGATCCTGATCGCTGACGGCTACAAGAAGAACAAGCAGGGCTTCTACGCCAAGAACGGCAAAGAGATCAAGTTCTCCATTGAGGACCCGATCTCGTACTCTGACTACTACGCAGACGCGCAGCTGATTTCGTCTGAGTTGAAGTCCGAAGGCATCGACGCCACCGTTTACGGTGTGCAGGCCTGCGCAGTGGTACACCGACTCGGCGAACGGTAACTTCACGTCAATCATCCACTGGGGCAACGGCGGCACCAACCCGTACACCCAGTACGACAACTGGCTGGACTACACGACGTCAGCTCCGATCGGCAAGTCAGCGAACGCGGACTACGGTCGGTACCACAACGCCGCAGTACAAGCGGACCTCGACCAAGCTCGCTGGAACGGACCCAGGTAACACCGCGGCCGTCAAGGCGGCGACGTTGCCACTCCAGAAAGTGTTGGCGACTCAGTTGCCCGTCGTCCCGCTGCTGTATGGCGCGACTGGTGTGAGTACTCGACGGCCACGTACACCGGTTTCCCGACTCCGGCGAACCCGTACATGGACCCGTCGCCCGGTGACCCCGAGCTGCCGTACATCTTGACGCACATCACGCCGCTTCCTAGTAAGTCACCTCCACGCGCGCTGCGCTGTCAACGGCGCTAGGCACGTGGAGGGTCATCAACGCCTCACGGTCCGTCGACGGTGACGTCGCCGGACCGTGAGGTGCCTCCACCCCAGGATCTCAATACATCAACCAGGAGTTGCCACATGAGCACGCACAACAAGCGCGAGGAGGGTTCCTCGCGCGCCTTTCCACCGAGCTTCCTTTGGGGAACCGCGACCGCTTCGTACCAAATCGAAGGTTCGGTGCACGACGATGGTCGCGGCGCGTCGATCTGGGACACCTTCGCGCGTCGCCCGGCGCGGTATGGAACGGGGACACGGGTGACATCGCCTGTGACCACTACCACCGTATCGGACGAAGACATCGAGTTGATGGATCAGCTGGGTGTGGGTTCGTACCGCTTCTCGGTGGCGTGGTCTCGTATCCAGCCCGACGGCAAGGGCCCGGCCAATCAGGCGGGACTGGATTTCTATCGGCGACTTGGTCGACGGTCTTCGTCAGCGCGACATCGAGCCCACGTTGACGCTGTATCACTGGGACCTTCCCCAGCTTCTCGAGGATCAAGGCGGCTGGGCGGTTCGCGAGACGTCAGAACGATTCGCCGAGTACGTCGACATCGTCGCTCGCGCGCTCGGTGACGGCGTCGCGCGATGGATCACGCTAAATGAGCCATGGTGCTCGGCGTGGCTCGGTTACGGTTCGGGCCGACACGCTCCCGGCGTTCAGGACATCGGCACGCGCGGCGGCGGCCAATCACCATCTCTTACTCGCTCACGGTCTGGCCGTGCCGATTCTTGCGTTCCGCCGTGGACGATGCCAAAGTGGGAATCACCTTAATCTCGGCGTGTTTCGTCCCGGTACCGAACACGAAGAGGACATCGCTGCGGCCAAGCGCGCCGACGGCAGTCTGAACCGGCTCTTCCTCGATCCCGTCTTTCAAGGGTCACTATCCCGAGGACATGCTCGCGCACTACTCGGGCCTGCTCCGGTTTCTCGGTGGTGCGTGATGGCGACCTCGAGATCATCGCGACGCCGCTCGACTTCCTCGGGGTCAACTATTACTTCCCGGGCACCGTCATGGACGCGACGCGTGCCAATGAGGCGCGCGCGGCTGGATACGGGTGCCGATCAGTGAACAGTTCCCCGATCTGCGCGTGCTCTCACTCGAAACGCCCGGTAGCGAGACGACCGCGATGGGCTGGGAGGTCGATGCGTCGGGACTCGAGGAGTTCCTGATTCGAGTCAAGAAGGAGTACACGTCCTGCCGATCTACATCACCGAGAACGGCGCGGCATTCGACGACTACGTCGATCCCAACGGCAACGTGCTCGACAACGAGCGCATCGACTACCTGCGTGATCACATCAGCGGCAGTGCACGACGCGATGCACGCGGGCGTCAACGTCCAGGGTTACTTCGTCTGGAGTCTGCTCGACAACTATGAGTGGTCATTTGGCTACTCACGACGTTTTGGTATCGTTTGGGTCGATTTCCCGACTGGTAACCGCCTGCCGAAGGCGAGTTTCAATTGGTACGCCAAATTGATCGCCGAGAACGGTCTTAGCTGAGGGAGGCTCAAGGTTTTTAGATCGTTGGCGGTGTTGTTGCTGTCCAATCAATGCTTCGTCGTTGTGTCGTGAGAGATTGAGGCGCAGTGCGTGGGCACCCTTTTTCGTGTCAACGCAGCTCGGATCGCAGCTTTAGACCGTTGGCCTCTAACAGCAGATTTCGTCGAGCGGATCGTGTTGAGAAAGGTTGCAAGAGAAAGCCGAGTGGTCCGCTCTGTTCAATGGTCAACGTCACCTGGACCGTTTCTTGATCGACGCGTTCTAAGAAATGGCCGGCATCAAAGATCAGACCAGGCAACCTCGCTCGCCATACAAATGACACTCCGGGGATGAATTCAATAACGGTCCACGTCATTGCCTGAAGTCGAGGTTGCTTAATACGCGCTTGACTTCCTTCGCCGAAATCACCTTCCGTGACTCGAGTGACGGTACTTATGGAACGTGTCCAATCTGGCCAGTGCTCCACGTCCGTGAGAACGGCCCACACTGTTTCTGGCGAGGCATGAATCTTGGTGATGACCTCAGTCCCCATGAAAAATCTCCGTTCTTTCCTGGTGGGAGGAGAGTGGCGTCAGTGTTTTGGCTCGGGCATCAGCTCACGCACGTCTTGGGCACAGCGACAAGCGACGGCAATCTTCGCGGCCCATTGCAAGGCCTCCTCGCGCGACGCTACATCAACGACTGCAAACCCACCGAGATAATGCTTGTTTGGGGCCAGAGAGCCATCAGTGACGGTTCCGTCGACCGATACGGTACTTGTCTCGGTGTAGCTCTTGAGTCCCGCACTGTATATCCACACACCTGCGTCCCTCGCTTCTCGGGCGACCGCTAGGGCGGCCTTTGATACCTCTGGAAGATCCTCCTCGGGAAACGTCATCGCTCCGTCGTCAAATGAAATCAGGTAGTGGGTCATCTGGTGTCTCCTGGTTTCGCGAATTGGTGACGAAGCGACGCTTCGCCGAGTTTCTCTGGATTGCCAAGACGAACGAATTCGCCGAGTACATTTCGTGGTCACGCCATGCTATTGCGTAATCGGGCTACTCACTTCGTCGAGCGTTTCATCAACGGAAGTCGGCCGCCGAGCGATCACCAGTCGACATTCGTGTAACGATTGGCGCGTGACTTCACAGTGGGGAACGACACCGAGACAAAGCATTGAAGGCGAGTGCGCTCGACGTGGCCGGACAGAGGTCGTCAGGGGGTGTGTCGATATTCTCGAGGGGAAGCCTGTTGATGACGAACTCTTGCTCGCGCTTGGTGGGCCCGCGGCCCTTCGGATCTTCGACGGTCGAGAGGGGGGTCGCGCAGAGGTTACTGGCCCCGGGTGTGGGCCGCGCGAGGCCTTCTGCACGCCTTTGACAAAAGCGCGACCCATGTCATCCTCCAAATCACTTCGGACACTTCGTGGCGTGTGCGAGAAATCGCGGCCAAGGTGGTTGCGAAATACGAGATTTCGACAGCCGCGGACGCCATGGTGATGCTTCTTCACGATCCCGTACTCGCGTTCGACAATCCGCCGAACGGGCATTAAGGAAGTTGAACCCTTAGTTTTGTTCCGAGGAGCGTGGAGGATCATCTGCGTGTCAAGGCATGCGAGAGGCGAAGTACTTTGAAACAGTGCGTACGCTTCTCAAATTGTTGGTGACGATTGGTATGTTCGTCGCCCTTATGCCAGTCATTGACGGCGTCGCTTCCAATGAACTTGCGAACGCATCTCAGGCGTGTCGTGCCCCTCGAATTGTTGGCTTGACGGTGGCTTCGGCTCGACGTCAGGCGACCGAGGCCAATTGTCAGCTCGAACTCCGCGGAGCGTCAGTTCGATTGCCCGACATCCAATTGGTCGAGCGCCAGGCCCCGCAATCTGGAACGTTGACGAAAGTCCTCTCGGGGACCGTCGAAGCTTTATGCCCAAGTACTTCGAATATCGGACCACCACCCGGTGAACCCTTGCGGCGCCCAGGTCCACATTGACGCAGCACACCGGACTTTTCCTTGAAGGTGGCGCCTTCATCTATCGTTCGGCACCCGACTGCAAAGACTTGGTCGGCACCTCCAGTGCGGGCACCATCACGGTGACGAACTCTCAAGGCACGGTCGTCGCCACCGAAGAAATAAGGGCCGGTGATCTCATGACAATTCATCTCGCGCCGGGTCGTTACAAAGTATCTGGCGTGTTCGCCGGCGGGAATGACGTCGGTCCCAAGAACATCGTCATCGCAGCTGGGCAAACAGTTCGTCAGGATTTAG
>CAWCKK010000021.1:0-31655 GCA_963796135.1 uncultured Acidobacteriota bacterium
GCTTATGCTAAGAGGTCGCTGAAGGAAAATAAAATGATAGCTCGGAGTGATTTTACAGAGCTAAGGAATGAAGTGCCCACAGCAAAAGTAGTCATTGAGTGGCGGGGATGCAAAATTCATATAGACTGTGAAGCTGCCTCTACATTCTAGAAAAATGCCTTCCGATTATTGGGGGGTTTTCATGCTGACCCTACCAGGAAATCCCCGTTTGTTTTTGTGTCAACATCCAGTCAGCATGAGAAAAAGTTTTGAGGGGCTAAGCGCACAAGTAGAGCAGTTATTTCCTGGAGAGCTCTTAACAGGGGCTTTTTTCATTTTCCTGAACCGAAAACAGGATCACATGAAAGTTCTCTATTGGGATACAGATGGGCTAGCGATTTGGTTCAAACGCTTAGAAAAAGGGAGTTTTCCTAAAAAAGAAAACAAACAGGCCAAGATGACACGCAGAGAATTCTTAATGCTTTTGGAGGGCGTCACTCCCAAGCGCTTGCAACCTAGATTTTCTCTATGAAAAATAAGTGGAATTTGGCGCATTTTCTTCTTCTTTTTTGAAGGGTTTTTTGGTATCATTTTCCCTACGACAACAACACAAACTTCAGATTTAGAACAGCTTAAATCCGCAAATGAGATTCTGCAGGTCACAGTTGCCAGTTTACAAAACACCAACGCTTATTTAACTCAACAGCTTGATTGGTTTAAGCGGCAACTGTTTGGAAAAAAATCAGAGCGGATCCTATCCGATTGCAATGCCGAGCAACTCCTCTTCGAGGGTTTCGAAGCGTTGCTGGAACAAGGTAAGCAGCAGACCCAAGATGTCCCAGCTCATCAACGCCGCAAACCAAAACGGGACGGCCAAGACGCTATTGCCTTAGATCCCAATCTCCCTGTAAAAACAACTATTCTGGATCTTCCTGAAGAGGAGAAAATCTGTAAAGAAACAGGGGCTCCTTTAGTCAAAATTGGCGATGAAGTCACACACAAATTAGCTCATGAACCTGGCAGTTATTACATCAAAGAGATTATCCGTCCTAAATATGCTCATCCAGAAAAGCCAGAAGAGGGAGTTCAGACAGCTGCACTTCCCGAAACTTTGCTTCCTAAATGCCAAGCCGATGATAGCGTTTTAGCCGAGATCATTACTGCAAAATTTGCAGACCACTTGCCCTTGTATCGCATTGCCGAAGGGATGGAGCGTCAAGGGGTCAAAATAAGCCGGAAGCTTCTTTCTCAGTGGGTGATTCGGTGCGGGATGGCGCTCAAACCTCTTTATGAGGTGATGGTGCGTCTGATCCTTGAGAGCAACAATGTGTTCATCGATGAAAGCCCGGTTAAGCTACAGGCTAAAAATCAGTGTGCAATCGCCTATATGTGGGTGATTGTCGGAGGACAGTCGATAAATCCAGCCTATCGGGTCTATGATTTTCGAACCAATCGCTGCCATGATAATGTCTTGGATATTTTACAAAAATATCGAGGCGTGCTTCATTCAGATAAATATGGAGCTTACCAAAAGCTAGCTGAACAAAAAGTCATCACGTGGTGCCCTTGTTGGAGCCATATTCGCAGGAAATTTTTCGATGCCGAGTCTGGGGATCCCGGTTTTCGGGACTGGGTGTTGCGGAAGATCCGGTATCTCTTCATGCTAGAGAAAGTGGCTTGGGCCAGATCTGATGAAGAGCGTTTGCAAATACGACAAGCAAAAGAGGTTCCGATCATCGATGAACTGATCGATAAAATTAAAGGCAGGCTGATCGATGGAAAACTTTTACCCAAGTCAAAATTGCGAGAAGCACTGGGCTATTTTTGCGGTCTGATTCCTTATTTAAAGAACTACACAAAATACGCCTTTGCAAGGCTTGATAATAATGTTGCAGAAAGAGCTGTGAGACCTCTTGCGATTGGAAGAAAGAACTGGCTGTTTTTTGGCAGTGAAGATGGTGGCGAGGCAGGAGCAATTCTTCTGTCTCTTGTTCAAACTTGTCGTGGATTAAAGATCAACCCGCGGGAGTACCTCGAAGATATATTTCGGAGGCTGATGGGACATAGTGTTCAAAAGCTTGAGGAGTTGCTACCAGACCGGTGGCTCCAAGCTAAAACAGCGCTGAAAAAAACAGTTCCTCATTCCTAAAATATCAACCTGTCTAGATTAGACGCTTACTCAAACCCACATTTTTTAGATCATGCTGACAGACCCACTAGCCTTTATAAAATCGTATATTGAACCCCTTAATCAATCAGGGGCTTTTCACTAAAATGTTTTTACACTTTCCCTTCAAATATTCTTGACAGCACGCGAACTGCATAATCATCGTTCCAGGCCGCCCGCCTGCGACTTTTAGCAACCCCACGAGTTCCTCCAAGATCAGCTTTAATTAAATTATGCGCCATTCTGCGAAATACAGCCAAGTTCTCCGCTGCATGCCCAGTGCTCGCTTGACTTGCGTCTTCTAAGAAGACAACATCCATGGTCCAATGTAAATTGTTTTCGATTCCCCAGTGACTTCTTGCTCCGTTTCCAGCTTTTTCCGGGCTTAAAATTAAATTCGAAATATAATAGCGTTTTTCCTGGGAAATTTTACCCTTTATCTCCCGGCGGCAAGTCACTTCAATCAACGAACTCAAATCCCGCCAGCGATCTTTGACTTTTGCATCCAACCACTCTAGTTGGTTGGTAACGACAACCTTCCTCTCCTCGATTCTTCCATGTCCCTTTTCACAACTAGTTGATGCAGCGCATTCTGCCTCCGCATATCCCACTTCTTCTGCCTGGGCAAAAAAATTCTGCGCTTCATCATGTAATGTTCCTTGGTTCCCCTTCAAGGCTATCATGTAATTGCCATTCTGATCACGTATCTGGTCCGTGATTTCTGTTTGGCATCCAGCCGCATCTATTGTGACCATTGCTCCCTTGATATCGATCGTTTTCAGTAACTCAGGAATTGCTGTAATCTCATTTGATTTCTCTTCCGTTTTCACTTGACCCAATAGGAGTCCCCGAGCAGTTTCCCACGCCGCAACCAAATGCACCGGTTGCTTGTGAGAAGCCCCTCTAAGTCGTTTTCCATCAATAGCAATAATTCGCTCTTTTATCTCACTGGGAAGAGAATTGATCCAGTTGATAAACGCATCCTGAAGTTGTTTTGGATTCAGTCGGGTGAGAAGCCACCAGAAAACGGAATAACTTGGAGCTCGATCCACTCCTAACAGTCGCTGAAACAAGCCGATTTTTATCTCTGCATATTCGTGGATTTGAGTAATTGCATTGGCTCCCGCTATGATCGAGCAGAGAACGATCACCAATAAGCTCACGAGCGGATAAGAGTTGTTGTCTTGGGTCCTAGGATCTTCTACCTCCTTGAATCCGCTCTTTACGCATGCAGCAAATGCCTCGCTGTCAATAATTTGGTCAATTTCAGAATAGGCGTCTTTGGTGTTTTTCTTGCTCATAGTATCCCCGCTTTTTGTGGATATATGATCAAGTATACATTATTCACTATCAAGAATTTTTAGAGAAAAGCCCCTGCATACCCCTACCCCTAGAAATTTCACAGTTTTCCTTCGTTCGGAAACAAACAATAAATCAAAAAAACAAGAGATTCCAAATCACGAACTCGCCAAAGAGGACAAACTGATGCGCAAAATCAAAGCAGAAGGCTGTCCCATTATCTTTGAGATGGCCGACTACAAAGTTCAGCCATTGCTCATCAACGCGCAAACCGGTGAAATCTTCCCTAACAAAATAAAAAAAGGTGAAGAAAGCCCTGTGATCCTTTGCCTATGGGCAAAAAAGCCGACATTGATTGACATCCCCCAGGAAATAAAAGATAGCTTTGGCGACAACATGCCAAAGATACCAAGAAGTGGTGGGGTCAAAATCTCGATGAAGGTTTTGCATGGGAAAAAGGGTTTACTACCTGTGAGGGTGCATTTTTATGAAGGTGAAAACAGGCATATTGCATTAGCAGAAGGTAAAGGCGTGAGCAAATCGCATAATAATCCAATTTGGATATCCTACCCGGTCGAAGATGCGATGATCGTATTGAATGTGCAAATAGGAGAGTGGAACAAAGCTCATATTGATCTTAAGATCCCTGTATTCATCCGCGTGAAAAATTAATCTATACCTCTGGACGGACAGCGAGCAATGGCTATCCGTCCAGTCATATCAATGAGGCGCCCCCATTCAAAGCTCAACTACTGTGACTTTGGCATTTGGGTATAATATCCTGCTTCTGGTAGACTAGCGAAAATTCTACTATTTTGAAGGTTAGATTCTAATGGACAAGCGCTCTCTTATTTTCGTGATTGGGCTGACGATTGCACTTTTCTTTGTCAATCAGTGGTTTTTCAAAAGCTCTCCTTCTCAACCTCAATCAATTGCCCAAGAAAAACTCCAGCTAAACCCAAATGACTTTCCGACTAAGGACTCTCCCTCTGCCGCAGCCCCCCTTATTGCAAAGTCGAGCAACGAGCAGTTCTTTGTCTTAGAAAATGCCTATCAACAAGTGGTTTTTTCCAATATCGGCGGGGCGATTGCCGAGATTAACCTCCCCTTTCATTCGAAACAAAATCTTAAGAGTTTTGTCAGGCCGATCCGGTTCGACCGGATCTTTGCAGAAGGCTATAGCTTTGATGATCACTATCCTTCTTCCCCTTACTACATTCATGACGGATCGATTGTAAAAAAAGTCGAGACAACCGCCGTGGGCGGCTACTATCCTCTTTTGCGCAGAGCGATTTTCAACGCCAAGGGGCAGATGGCCACTGCACCCGCTGTCAATCACTACGCACTGGGCATCGACCATTTGGGAGAGCAAAATCAACGCAGCATCTTCTTGTTAAAGCGTCTTGAAAAAGACCTCATCGAGCTTGAATACTCCGACGGAAGCCGAAAGATCACAAAGACGTTTGCCTTTGCTAAAAATCCTGATGAAGCCCCTTATGTCCTTGAAGTTGCCATTAAGATTGAAGGAGATGCGCGCGGACTATGGCTGGGCAGCGGGGTTCCAGAGGTCGAACTGATCTCAGACAACCCAGCCCCAGCTCTTACTTACAAAATCACTAAAGCAAACCAAAAAAGCGCCGTCGAGTCCCTTTCTTTGCCGAAGGAGTGCTCTGTCTCCTCGAGTGTCTACCCCGACTGGGTTTGCTCGGCTAACGGCTTTTTTGGGCTCATTGTCGATCCGCTGACGGAAATTCCTCCTGGATACCGGGCCTGTAAAGTGCCTGGAGCAGAAGATCCGACGCGCCTTTCGATCATCGATCCTAAATACAATCTCTACCCGGCTGAAAAGTACCCCGGATATGCATTTCAGCTCCCGATGCGCTCCCAAGTCACAAAGCTGCGCTACTATGCAGGCCCCCTTGAAGCGGACATCTTAAAGAGGGTCGACGCCACCTATTCAGATCCAGCGACCGGGTACAATCCAAACTATGCCTCGGCCTTGAGTTTTCACGGCTGGTTTACCTTTGTCTCCGAGCCGTTTGCCAAATTCCTCTTTATTCTGATGAACATCTTTTACCAGGTGACATCCTCCTGGGGGATTTCGATCATCTTGCTGACCGTCGCCCTCCGCCTGATGCTATACCCGCTGAATGCGTGGTCGATTAAGTCAACCATGAAAATGCAAGAGATTGCGCCAAAAGTTTCTGCCATCCAAGCAAAGTATAAAAAAGAGCCCAAGCGCCTCCAGCAAGAAATCATGAACCTGTACCGAGAAAAAGGAGTGAATCCCCTTTCAGGCTGTTTTCCGCTTTTGATTCAGCTTCCCTTTTTGATTGGAATGTTCGATTTGCTCAAATCCACTTTTGAGCTGCGAGGAGCTAGCTTTATTCCCGGTTGGATCGATAATTTAGCAGCCCCTGATGTCGTCTTTAGCTGGGATTATCCGGTGCTCTTCTTCGGCAACAGCTTCCACCTCCTGCCCATTCTCCTCGGCGCAGTGATGTGGGCACAGCAACGCTTTAGCGCATCTGCCCCCAAGGACAAAAGCCTCATGACCGACCAGCAAAAACAGCAGAGGGTCATGGGCAATATGATGACCATTGTCTTTACTGTCATGTTCTACCATTTTCCCTCGGGGCTTAATCTCTATTGGCTCTCTTCGATGGCCCTGGGAATCTTGCAGCAGTGGGTGATGTCGCGCAAATTGGCAAAGTCGCGTTGACTTTGTCAATTGACGGTGTTAAAAGTGGGAGAATATGCAAGCGTGGCAAGATTTTATCCAAAGACAAGAGGGTCGCTTAGGAAAAGATGCTGTGCTCAAGTGGTTGCAGCCTCTTAAGGTTGCCGATTTTGATTCTGGCAATCTCTACCTGCAAGCGGCTGATTCCTTCCAAGTTCTGTGGTTTGAAGAACATATCCGCCCACAACTTAAAGCGGGGTTTGTCAATAGCAATTTCCGGCCCATCAAGGTTCACTTATCCCTTTCTGAATCTGAGGCGCCTGCCAAACACAGCAAACCTTCTAAACAGCAAAAGCAAGAGCTCGTCCCGCAAATGCATTTTTTTAAGGATGCATTAGACCCAGCGATGACGTTAAAAACCTTTATCGTCACAAATTCCAATCAAGTCGCTATCGATCTTTTGTCCGAACTCGCAGATAGCAGAATTTCCCTGGCATCCTTCAATCCCATCTACTTATGGGGTACTGGCGGCTCTGGGAAAACCCATCTGCTCGTTGCCCTTGCCCACATCTTTGAGCAGCGGGGCCTCAAAGCTCTATATGCGCGTGCAGAGACATTTACCGAACACGTTGTGGCGGCAATTCGCAGCTCCCAGATGCAGGCTTTTAGAAAGGCCTACCGCAACGCCGATGTCCTTCTTGTCGACGATGTGCATCTGTTTGCCCGCAAAGACGCTACGCAGGAAGAATTTTTTCACACCTTCAACACACTGCACAGCTCCAACCGCCAAATCATCCTTGCCAGCAACTGCTCACCTGCCCATTTGGAGGAGATCGAACCGCGCCTTATTTCGCGCTTTGAATGGGGAATCAATATCCAGATAAAAAAATTAGAAAGGCAAGACTTGAGAAAACTAGTGGATTACCGATGTGAAAATTTGCATTTTCCCCTCTCTGAGGCGGTTGTGAACGACCTCATCCAGACCTTTCCCAATAGCTGTGCTTTACATAAAGCAATTGAGGCATTGGTCCTGCGCTGTCATCTTGGAAACGGCTCTAAAGGGGAAAGCCACTCTTTGGACGTGGATTCTGTGCGAAAGATGCTCTCCGATCTCATCGCGCAAGAGCAGAGAGTCTTTTTGTCGCCTGAGAGAATTATCGCAGCCGTCGCCGCAGCTCACGGGGTCCGCAGCGAGGATCTCCTAGGGAAATCCCAAAACCACGAGTATTGCTTCCCCCGTCAGATTGCGATGTTTTTGTGTCGCCTAGAGCTGAAGCTCCCTTACCAGAGCATTGGCAGAGTTTTTTCAAGAGATCATTCCACTGTCATGACGAGCATTAAGCAGATCGAGCAGAAAAACAAGGCAGCAGACAAAGAGCTGATGGCGCGCTTATCTGAGATTCAAAAAAAACTCAACTCGAAAAACCCGGTTTAGAGAGCCTTGCCAAATTAGATTTTCATGAAGCTCTCGCCTGGTTTCTTGCCGCCTGCGGCAGGGCCTAGCATTCCAGGGGATGTCGCTGGATCTCTCGGGCCTGCCTCTTGTCCTTCGCAAATGGCTTTTGCCCGCGCTCTCCAACGCTCGACGGCTTCCACGAGGATAGGAGCAAAACGCCTCAGAGAAGAAGCGTCTGTGCCAACACCCATTTCCAAAACAGCGTGCATCAGGATCAATTCTTCGGGAACAGCAACGCCAACTCCGCCACCAGCCATCTGACCGCCGAGCATCGCCCCTTCAAGAAGTGCTTCGTAAAGGCGAAGGCGTATGGCAGGATCCTTAGGGAGACCATCCAATACTGGAGAATAGAGGTAGAGGCGGTCTGAGTTGGGCTCGTAGGTCAAGTGTAGCGAAAAGGTATTATCAATACCTAATATGCAGGTGTGGTTTTCGTCAAACACTAATTCCAGGTTCAGCTCTTTGCCGAATTCCTTGAGGTTTTGCTTGGCATTTTCCAATGACATGAATGGTTCCTCCTTACGTGTAATGTTAACTTCTTGAAAGTGCTTCGATATCGCGCGCCCGAAAATAACTCCCGACTCCAAAGAAGTTTCTAATTTGTTCTCAAAAATAGCAACGAAAAAATTGCAGGCGTTCAGATTCTCGATTCAAACGCTTCGAACATTTTTTTTCATAATTTAATTTTAACAAAAGCCTCCCCTTATAATCAATTCAAATTCATTAAACAAAATATTGAGTTGCTATAGAATTTCTTTTTTAGATAGAATCAGGTAGTTCAGCCTTTGCTTAAAAGGCAAGCAAATAACTAAAAACCAATCGCTTATGTCAAAATTAGACCCTCGTGCTATCCAGCGAAAAAGGGGCACCCCGACCCCTTTAGGGGCAAGCCGCATAGGCAAAGGGATCAATTTTGCCCTATTTTCAGAAAATGCAACCCAAGTGACTCTCTGCCTTTTTTCCCCTTTCTCCAAGTACCCATTCGCAGAAATCCCGTTAGATCCAGAACTGCACAAAACCGGCGAAGTTTGGCATATTCTCCTCATTGGGCTTCCCTCTGACCAACTGGATTATGGGTTTAAGATCGCAGGCCCTAATGAAGTTTCTGGAAACCTCTTTAACCCGAAAAAAATCGTCATCGACCCTTATGCAAAAGGGCTCAATACAGGCCATCAGTGGGGGCATGCGGAGTTGAACCAAGAGGAATGGGAACCGCGCGGAAAAGTCATCTTAGAGGACCCTTTTGATTGGCAAGGGGCAAAATCGCCTAAAATTCCTCTAGAGGAGTTGGTGATTTACGAGATGCATGTTCGCTCCTTTACCCAACACGCCTCTGCCAAAACAAAAAATCCGGGAACATTTTTGGGGATTCTCGAAAAAATCCCCTATCTAAAAAACTTAGGGATCAACGCGATTGAATTAATGCCGATCTTTGAATTCAACGAGTGTGAAAATCAACACATCGACCCAAAAACAGGGAAGAAATTAAAAAACCTCTGGGGATATTCCAGCATTAACTTCTTTTCCCCCATGAACCGATTTAGCTCCTCTTCCGAATGGACAGGAGCGATGAACGACTTCCGCACCCTTGTGAGAGAAATGCACAAAAATGGGATCGAGGTTTACCTCGATGTCGTCTACAACCACACAGCAGAAGGAGGGAAAAAGGGACCGTTTTTATCGTTTAAAGGAATCGACAACCGCGTCTATTACATTCTCAACCCGCAAGGGGATTACATCGACTTTTCCGGCTGCGGCAACACCTTAAATTCCAACCATCCCGTTGTAGCTCAATTGATCCTCGATTCCCTCCGCTATTGGACAAGCCAGATGCACGTCGACGGGTTCCGCTTTGATTTGGCATCGTGCCTCACAAGAGGCCAAGCCGGCACCCCCCTCGCAAAACCCCCTGTCATCACCGCGATGATCCAAGACCCCATCCTCTCCGATGTCAAGATGATCGCCGAAGCCTGGGATGCCGGCGGGCTATACCAGGTCGGCAGCTTTGCCAGCGGAGGAAGATGGTTTGAGTGGAACGGAAAATACCGCGATGTCATTCGGCGCTTCATTAAGGGAACTGACGGCCAATGCAGCGCATTTGCTACGGCAATATCAGGATCGCAAGATCTTTACGGCAACGGCCGCAAACCCTACCACAGCATCAATTTCGTAACAGCCCATGACGGGTTTACCTTGCGCGACCTTGTCAGTTATCAAGATAAACACAACGAAAATAACGCAGAAGACAATCGCGATGGCAGCGATCAGAACGATAGCTGGAATTGTGGAAAAGAAGGCGTAACAGATAATAAAAAAATCTTATCTCTTAGAGAAAGGCAGATGCGCAACTTCCATACCGCGCTCATGGTATCCGTTGGAACCCCTATGGTGCTCATGGGAGATGAATACGGCCATACTAAAAAGGGGAACAACAACACCTATTGCCAAGACAACCCTCTCAACTGGTTCCTCTGGGATCAGCTGCCAGCGCATGCAGACTTTGTCCGCTTTCACAAACTGATGATCCACTTCCGCAAAACCAATCGCCTTCTGCACCGCAAAGAATTCTTAACAGATGAAGATGTCACCTGGCATGGACAGGTCCCCAAAGCACCCAACTGGGGTGTCGAAAGTCGATTTATCGCCTACACATTAAATGACCTTATCCAATTCAACTCCCTCTACATTGCCTTTAATCCCAACTTTGAAAGAGCTCAAATCCAGCTGCCAGAGCCACCCGGCGAAAAAAAATGGTATCGAGTCGTCGACACTTCTGCCCCACCTCCTTTTGATTTTTGCGAAAATCCCACAGCAGCCTCTCCCCTCAAGCACACCTATGACCTTTGCGAATACGCAGCTCTTATCGCCAAAGCTCTTTAAAATTTCGGGTGCATAACCCTAAGCGGCTGATCCTTACACACAAGTCCACTTTCTAAAGCGGCTCCGGGGCAGCCAAGATTTTGAACCTGGGGAGGAGGGAATAGCTGAATATCTATTCCGACGACCCAGGTTCGAAAGATTGGGCCTCGCAGCTACTTTAGAAAGTCGACTTGTGTGTAATGATCAGCCCTAAACGGTCAAAATCTCTTGTTCTTTTAAGGCAAAGACAGTATCATCTGCCTCTTAAACGAATATGTTTTTAGGAGTTATCTATGGTTCGACGCAGCAAACAGCAAGAAAGGCGCGCGGTTTCCCATCACCGCACAAGACGGCCGATGAAAAAAACAGGTCCGAAGAAAGACCTTCTCCCTAAGGGATTTAAGCTTCAGTCGAACGCACTCGATGGCGTTTTAGCACAAACTTCTTTCATCCCGAAAATTAAGTAAAAAATAATATAAGGTGCCTGCATGTCCAGACATATCAGCTATGGCAAGCCGAGCAAAACGGCTAAAAAGCGCAACGTGTTAAAACGCTTTGAACGCGTCGATGTCCTCCGCCGCCTCGGCAGATGGAAAGATGGGGAACATACTAAAGTCACAGGGTTGCCCAAAACACCGGTGACTCCGTAAGTTTGCCAAAAATTGCTGTTTACAACCGCCAACGCGATCTTCCTATCTCAGCTCCTTCGATAAGACAAGTCGTCTTATTCTTATTGCAGGAGCTGCGGATTTGTACAGATGAGATCGCCGTTTGCTTTGTAACCGAGGCTAGAATTTGCGATTTGCACAGAGAGTTCTTTAAAGATCCCAGCCCGACGGATTGCATCACGTTTCCGCTTGACCCTCCAGGGGACTCCGCCGGTTTTCACCACATCCTCGGAGAGATGTTCATTTGTCCCAAAACGGCTCTGATTTACTCCCAAAAAAAGGGCAAAGATCCTCAAAAAGAGCTCTATCGCTACCTCATTCATTGCCTGCTTCACCTCATCGGCTACGAAAGATACCGACGCAAAAAAAAGGGAGAGGATGAAGAAAAAGAGCGAGTTCTCTTGAAAAAGTTGGAAAAAAAACTTTCCACATAAGACACTTCTGCTAAAATGGGCCAAAACTTCAGGTAGCAATTGTCTGCGTTTTCTATTTATATCGCCCTTTTTTTTCTGATCGGCGCCAGTGCTCTGACCGCTGTATCTACTGCCATCAACCGCAAAGGCAGGCTTCTTGCGGAAGAATCTCTCAAGAAAGAGCGCTCGTCTTTTTTCTTCCGCCATTTTCTGAACTTTTTTTTCGGAAAACAGAGGTGGGAGGGCTTCCTTTTTTCTTTGAGCTTCACCAAGCACCTCCTTCGGGTGGGTTATGTCCTGATGGCCTTCTTTTTTCTGCTCCAGTTTGAGGTTTTCCACCAAGGGCTAACCCCTTCCCCCTCTGGAAGCGCTCGAGAACCGCTCCTTACTTTCTGGATCGCAGCGATCATCATCGCCTCTTCTCTTGTCTTTGATTTTCTATTCAGCCTTTTTGGGCAGATGAAAACAGAAGCTGCCATCCATTTGCTCTCCCCGTTATGCTCCTGTTTTCTTTTGATTTGCACACCGCTGACTGCCCCCTTTTTTCGACTGATGAAGCACTTCCTCCCAAAGGTTAAAGTCAGCACACCGATCCTGACCTTTAAAATCCGAGACAAAGTCCATGAGTTGCTTCAGGAAACTGAACTCGGGGCTTATTTAGATGCAACAGAGCAAAAATTCATTCTTTCAATCGTCTCCTTTAAGGAGAGAATCGCCCGCGAGGTCATGGTCCCTAGAATCAACATTTTCAGCATAGCCGACACTACAGCCGTAAAGACAGCTGCTGAGCAATTTCTCACAGAAGGCTATAGCCGCATCCCCGTCTATCACGACAGCGTTGACAACATTATCGGGGTGCTCCTCTATAAGGACGTTCTCAAAATTTTCATTGAGAGATTTGAATTCCCCCAGCAACTCAATACCCCAGTTGGCAAACTGGTCAAACCCGTGCTTTACACCCCTGAGACAAAAAAAATTTCCCACCTGCTGCAAGAGTTTCGCAGCAAGCAGATCCACCTTGCCATTGTAGTCGATGAATGGGGTGGCACCGAGGGGATTGTGACCATTGAAGACATCCTTGAAGAGCTGGTTGGAGAAATCGCCGATGAATATGATACCGGTCAGCAAAATCTGTTCTCCGCGTTGCCCGAAGGAGGCTGGATCGTCGATGCAAAGATGTCCATCATCGATATTCAAGAGGAGCTCGGGGTCAATATTCCCCAAAGCCCTGAATACGACACAATCGGCGGCTATGCGTTCAACCGAGCGGGAACAATTCCTGTAAAAGGCTCAAAAATTCATCACGACGATTTTGATCTAGAAATACTCAGCTCAAGCGAAAGAGCGATCAATAAGATTAAAATTACCCCAAAATCAACTTGAAATAGAAAGCAAAATCGAGTTAACCTGTTACTCACCTTAACTCAAACTAGAGCGGCATTTCGGCCAAGCCAAAGCCCCGCGTTTGAGTTGCCGCAAGGGGGGTAATATTAACCAATATTACCCCTCTTGCGGCAACTCAAACGCAAGCGCTTTTGCTTTAGCCCAAATACCACCCTATTTCGAGTTAAGATGAGTTACTCATTAACCGGGGGATCCATGCGCCGTTCCATCTGCTACTGCGAACCAAACCTTGCGCTTGCTGGGGAAATGTCTACGTGGAAGTTTTCCTACACAACAGCAACGACACTCCCTAAAAAGACGCTCTTGAAATTCGATCTGCTCTCCCTTGGACGCGACATCGACTGGCAGGTCCCCAGCGCTAACCCCAAAATCAAGGACAATGTCATTTGGGCAGAAATTCCGGGAAACAAACTTTTAACTGCCAAAGAAATGGGCAAAGCCAGCCTCCAAGCCTGCTGCTTTGAGTTTATGTTGCCAAGCGAGTTGAAAGCTGGCGATACGATTTCCATCTTCTTAGGAAACCAAGAAAAGGGAAAAGACGATAAAACTAAAAAAGGCAACCGCTGCCAGACCTCAACTCAGAGAAGGCGCCCTTTTCACCTCTATATCGACCCCAAAGGCAAAGGGGATTACCGCGATCCTGAAATCTTTGCCATCGATGTCCGCGGCAACCTGCTCCACAACATCCGGATCATCGCCCCCTCCCTTGTTGCAAAAAACAAGCGCTTTGATGTCACCATTCGCTTTGAAGATGTCTTTGGAAATTTAACAAACAACGCCCCCGAGGGAACCCTTGTCGAGGTTTCTTATGAACATCTCCGCGAAAACCTCAATTGGAAGCTCTTTGTCCCAGAAACTGGATTTATCAATGTCCCTAATCTCTACTTCAATGAACCGGGGATTTATAAAATCCAACTCCGCAATTTAAAAACAAATGACACTTTTTTTTCAGCTCCTATTAAGTGCTTTGCCGAGGCGGATAAGAGCATTTACTGGGGACTTTTGCACGGGGAGTCAGAAAAATTCGACTCCTTGCAAAATATCGAAGCCGCCCTCCGTTATTTTCGGGATGAGAGGAACAATCAATTCTTTGCTTCTTCCTCTTTTGAGACCCTAGAGGAAACACCTAACGATACTTGGAAATCAATCTCTGCTCACATTGCCGAGTTTAACGAAGATTATCGATTTACCACATTCTTGGGCTTTCAATGGTTTAATAAAACTCCCGAAGAGGGGTTGCGCCAGATCCTCTACTCCAAAGACAACAAGCCCATTCTGCGCAAAAAAGAAGCAAAGACAAACACCCTTAAAAAAATCTATAAAAGCCATACTCCAAAAGAGTTGATCGCAATCCCCTCTTTCACCATGGCTAAGGGGTTTGAGACTACGTTTGCCGATTTTGATCCCGATTTTGAGCGGGTTGTCGAAATTTACAACGCCTGGGGATCCTCCGAGTGCACAGCAAAAGAGGGAAATCCGCGTCCGATTGCCCACGAAGGAAAAAACGGGATCTCAGAAAATGAAAAAGGGTCGATCCGCAAAGCTCTAAACAGCAATCTTAGGTTTGGGTTTGTCGCTGGTGGATTAGATGACCGCGGCATCTTCGAGGAGTGCTTTGAAAGCGGCCAGGTCCAGTACTCTCCAGGACTGACCGCTATTGTCGCCATCGAGCAGACTAAAGAGGCGATGTTTCAAGCTCTCATCAATCGCTCCTGCTACGCCACAACTGGGGAAAGAATTGTTCTTGGCTTTGCCATTGCCGGCGTTGCTATGGGAGGCGAGTTAAATACAAAGGCAAAGCCCGGCCTTGCCTTCAACCGCCACATCACAGGCTTTGCCGCAGGGAGCGTCCCTATCAAAGAAATCACCTTTGTTCGCAACGGCAAGCCCTTCCACACCATTTGCCCTGAGGAAGCTCACCATGAGTTTGCTTTGGACGACAGCGAGCTGCTATCGAAAATCCTTCTCCCCTCCTCGCATAAGGAAAAGCCACCGTTTGTCTACTACTACATGCGCGTTATTTTAGAAAACGGCCACATCGCCTGGGCCTCTCCCATCTGGATCGATTTTACAGATAGTGGGGATGCACCTCCGGTCAGCGTCAAAAAAGCAAAAAAAGAAAAAAGCTAAAAACGCAGCCCACCTTACCTGGACTTGGCGCCCATTAGATCGCCCTAGAGGTGGTCAGAGGTTGCACAAGGTGGATTCTTGGGTTTAGCAAAAAAAAAGCACAAGTCGCAAGACTTGTGCTTTTTGTCAAAAAACCAAAGGTGCTTTAGGTTTTAGTTTTTTTAGCGGTGCACTCATCTTTCAGTCTTGCAATCGCCTGTTGCATCAGAGGAGAACGGGGGTCATTAGCAACGACATACTCACCTAGATAAGAGCGTGGAGAACCATTATAATTATCTTTGTTATCTCCATTTGCCTGGTAAATGTAGGTCTTCAATGTATTTTTGAGAGAATTCGGAAGTAGATTGAAAAACCCATCTCGGAACACATCATTAGAAATACAACGGCGATTAAAAACCACTTCGAGAGCTGCCATTTTACCTGAATCAGATGTAATCATCCTAAAATGGTCCTGGGCACACTTAATCTTTTCCTTGCTTGCTAAAGGGGCCTCTCCTTCTGCAGAATTTTCTGGCAGAGTCTCTGCGATCTCCTTAACAAACTCTGCATCGATATTATCGTCTAAAGAATTTACATAAATTGAAGGCTTGCCTAATTGTGAAGGGTCTTTTCTGCACAGCAGACAGCTAAAAATCCTCGCAAAACAGTTATAAACTGCGCTCACAACCGACTTAACCCAACCACTCACCGTCGAGGAGCATCCACCCCCGCTTGACTGCAAGGAACTTGAGGAAGGTGGATTTGCTACTGGCTTTGGGTTTTGCGCAGGCCCATCAAACTCGAACGCTTGATGTTGTTGGATTTGATCTCTTCTTGAACTTGAAATAGGTGTCATAAGCAATAAGCCTCCTCATGCTCGGGTTGTTGAAAACTGTGAACGCCGGTAATTTTGACGTCTTTTTCTAAAAACAGCTTGGATTCTAAGTGTTAAGCTTATATTAAGAAAAGAAAAAAATCGATTTTCTAATAACAGCCACACAGTCAAAGGGTTATGCCTAAACTTTAGCCACTGCTCTTTGCTCCAAAGGCGAAAGCATCCTTAGGGCAATGGCTAAAGTCCAGTAGACGAGAAAATGACAAGCAGAGCATACTCGACGAAGATATGCTTTAGGCCTTGCCCAATGAAGTTTAGATTCCTCATCTATAGCCTTTGTCTGACTCCCTTTATCGTTGCCGATGAGCCTCCCTCAATGCCTTTGCTTGCCTCATCGGAAGAAAATAGGCCAGATCCACCGAAGCTTGAGATCAACAAACTCCACATTCTCTATCTGCTGCACTCTGATGAGTTTAAACGCGCCATCACTCTCTATCAGGAATATAAAGCCTCTTTTGGCAGGCACGACTTTGAAATTTTACAGCAGGCAGGGCTGACCATTTTAGAACAGGGAGCTCGCAGCTTAGATCCCCATACGCAATTGACAAGCATTTTTGGCTCGAGCATCGCTGGACTGGCCACATCGATCGATATTTTAGAAGCTGGCATCACAAGCCCTCAACCTCAAACCCAGATGGCTGCCATCCAATCCTTAAGCCACCTTCAAGATGACCGCTGTGAAGAACTTTTGACCAAGGCGATGTCCTCTGACTATTTCTTCACTCGCATGGAAGCCGCTTATCAACTCTCTGTGAGAAAAGCGCGCACAGCCGTTGGCCAAATTGAATCGCTGATGTATAAGGTTCCCCCTCAGATGCGCTTTTTTTTTCCTCAATTTTTTGCCTTGATCGGAACTTCCGATGCCATTGCCCTCTTAAGGCATATGATGGATGACCCCTTCCATATGACCCGCATCGAAGCGATCTTAAATGCCGCTCGCTTCGGCAGGGATGACCTGCTGCCGACAATCCGCTCCTGCGCGACCCACTTAAACGCTGCAGAGCAAGAGGCCTGCGCAACGGCAATGGGCTATCTCAAAGATTCAAAATCAATTCCCCTTCTTAAGAATCTGGCCCAGTCCCCTTCTCAAAATGTCCAACTGGCAGCAAGGCGCTCCCTTTACAGGCTAGGGGATGACAACTCTAAGGAAAGCATCGCTGCATTAGCTCAGGAAGGCAATCTGTTTGCCATCTGCCTGTTGGGAGAAATGCCCGGATTGGAAAAAACCCTGCTGCCGCTGATCCAAAGTCCGGACGTGCAAGTGAGGTTCAACGCTGTTTGTGCACTGCTGCAGCTAAAAGATGCTCGGGTTTTAAGAGCGCTTCCTGAATTTTTGGTTCGCGACTCAAGGGATCTGGGATTTCAACCCCAGCAATCGATCGGCAATTCTCTTATCTGCTGGAAGGTCACCCCTTCAGCAACCCAGCACCAGAAAAACTCTCCCAATGATCTGTTAACCTTGTCTGTCAGCGTAAGAGAGTACATGCTTCAGCAGTGCTTAGAGCTTGCGCCACAAGAGTTTTTAAAAGTGGCAAGCCTTCTTTTCGATGTCAAACAGACAGATCTGATCCCTACGCTGATTTCCTTAATGGAAAATCTGCAGACTAAAGAGGCCATCCAACTCCTTGTCTCAAAAGCCCAGACAGCAGGCGCCCCGCTGACTCGCGCCTATTGCAACCTAGCTCTTTTGCGTCTGACCAAAGAAGAGGTCTATCGCACTGCCGTCTTGAATTGGATCCGGGCAAAAAACAACACCGAAATGATCCAGTTTCGCCCTATGCTGCCATGGAATGTTCGCCTCTACGATAAGGCAAACGCATTCGAGCTCACCCCTGAGGAGAACTCTCGGCTCTTGATCGAGTGCTATCAAACCATTGTGAGCGAGCACAACGATCAAAGCATCGATATCATTCTAGAAGGGCTGCAAACAGGGCAAAGTAAAAATCGCTTTGTGTTAGCCGGACTGCTCATCCAAGCCATTCAATAGACTTTGCAGCTTTTGCTGACTTTCCCTTTGGATAATATTAAGTAAGTTTCTTATCCTAGACTCTTTCATCCTACGGTCCTGCCGAATGCATCCATTGCTGATCACCTTATTTTGTCTATCGGTTGCTCCTCTGCCAAAAGCACTCCTTGGCAATGACCCCAACACAATCGATAATCGGGGCAAGCTTTTTGAAACAGAAGGAGAATTAGATTCTATCCCCTATGAAGGGGACTCCTCATTTACAGATGATGTCGATCTCGATGTGCCCCAGGTTCCTCCCCCCGGATTTGCTGAACCCAAGCCTCCTGAAACCCCTCCTTCCTCATTGCCAGAGGAGCTTGTCATCGACCTAAAAAACCCCGTCTTTTCTCAAGGGATCATCTCGACACAAGAAGGGGGCGTCATCTCCGGGACAGGGGATCCGCATCCAAGCCAGAAAAATCCAATACATCAATAAAATTGAAAATGGGGTTCGGATTCAAAAGATCATCGCTGAAGAAGATCTCATGATGGAGTATGCAAACCGAGCCTTTGTAGGTTCTCGATTGGAGTACGACTTTATCTCCAAGACAGGAACACTCGATCAGGGGAAAACTTTTATCGATCTGTGGTTTCTCGGCGGCGATAAAATCGAGCTCAAAGAAGACGGCAGTTTTTTTATCACCAATGCCTTCATCACAACCTGCGAAAGTCAAGAAAACACCTGGGAGATCCATGCAAAAACTGTGAAGGTGACAGAGGACAAGTTGCTCTCTGCAAAAAATATTCGGTTTCGTTTTTTCAAAGTGCCTCTTCTCTGGCTCCCTTCTTTCAAGAGCAACCTGAAGGCATTTTCCGATCCCCCGATTCGCTACAAACTCGTCTGGGACAAGGGATTAGGCCCTAGAATCACCATGCGCTACCGCGTCTTTTCCTGGGAAGATCTCAACTTATTTTTCCGATTGGACTACCGCCTCAAACGCGGCTTTGGAAGCGCCTTTGAGTCGGAATATTTTTCCCCAGATGGGCTGACCACGTTTGTCACGCGCAGCTATGGCGCCCGGGATAAGACATTCCCAGATGAAAAAGGCCCCCACCGCTACCGCCTCCAAGGACTATACCACACCCAGAGCAGGGATGAAAAAACCCAAGTGCACCTCACATGGGATAAGTTGAGCGATACGCGGATGATTGGCGATTTTCGAAGCGACGATTTTGAAATCAACACGGAAAAGCGCACGCGCCTGCTCATTCAACATCAGCTCGATAACGCCCTTTTTGGTTTGAGCGTGCAAGCTAGAGCTAACCGTTTTGATACAATCGATCAACAGCTGCCTCTATTTACTTTGGGCATCCGCCCCTTTCAACTCGGCAATTCGGGGATCCTATCTAATCATGTGATCGATTTGGGCTACCTCAATTACGTCTACGCCAATGACCTGCGCAAAGAATTTCACCTGCTCGGCCTTAAGTCCTCCACTCGAGCTATCCGTATGGAAACGCGCAACGAGCTCTACCGCCCCTTTTCACTCGGCCACTTTATCTTAACCCCACGCATTGGGCTCATTGGCATTTTCTATGGAAACAACCCTTCTGACCACCCTATCGGCCAAGGCATTTTCAGCTACGGATTCACCGGTCAAACCCGCTTGCTTCGAAACTACCGTAAGTGGAGGCACTTGACAGAACCCTATTTGCAATTTCAAGGACTCACCTTTCCAACTGCAGGGTTGAGCCACCACTACTATTTCGACATCAACGATGGTCTAGCCCCTTTAAATCAGCTTCGAGTCGGCTGGAAGAATACCTTCTTCACCCATCAGAACTCTAGCTTCAGCCCAGCGATCACAACCGATCTTTACACTTATGGCTATTTTGGGAAACGCGCCTTTGCTCAAACCTTTCCCAAAACTTACCTCAACATCGGCTGGAACAGACCTTCTTACTCGATTCGAGGCGCAATCGCTTGGAATAACCAAGAGCAGCTATGGGATTACACCAACCTAGCCACAGATTTTACGATCAATGAGAATGTCGCTTTTGGAGTTGAGTTTAGACACCGCAGCAAATACGACTGGAGGAAAGCCGACCACTTCAATTTCCTTGTCGATATTGCCCGCCCGATCCCAGAGCTCCTAGAATCTCCGCTATCTGACGGAAGAGACACACTCCTCACCCGGCTCTTTGTCCGACTGGCCCCGAAGTGGACCTGCCAGGTCGAATCTCGAAATGGATGGGGCCGCCGAAATGAACCGCGCTACAATGCCGGCAAAATTGACCTCTACACGATGCTAACCTGCAGCTGGAAGCTCCGCCTATCCTACGAGCGGATGCCGAATGATAACCGCTTCTCTTCCTCCGTCTCCCTTGTCAAGTAGACAAAAAGGCAAATTTATTAAACAAAGCAGGTGCTTTAAGGCTGATCCTTACACACAAACCCACTTTCCAAAGCGGCCCCGGGGCCGCTTTAGAAAGTGGGTTTGTGTGTAAGGATCAGGCTTTAGGGATTGTAGGTTTTCTTCATTTCTCTCAGTAAGGGGTCGATCTTTTTGCGCGTGTGGATGTCGATCCGATCGATGTGCAACACACCGTTGAGGTGATCGTTCTCATGCATGCGCAGGCGGGCATTATAGTCTTGAAGTTCTTCGGTGAAAAGATTCCCCTCTAAATCTGTGGCTGTCACAGTGATTGTATCTGGCCTGGCGACTTTGACCCTGAGGCCAGGCAAAGACAAACACCCCTCTGCTTCTGTCAATAGATGTTTTCCTGGGGAGCTGAGCTGAGGGTTAATGTAGACCTGGGGTTCGGCTTGGGCCCACTCGCCGCTTTCAGAAATCAGATAGCTGCGAAGGACGAACATGCGGATCGGGCGGCCGATCTGAGGAGCGGCGAGCCCCGCCCCGTTATTGGCGTCCATCGTTTCGATCATGTCCCTGGCAAGAGCGCGGATTTCGTCTGTGATCTCTACAATTGGCTCACAGTGTTTGCGCAAAATCGGGTTGCCGTAGTAACAGAGCTTCAGCAGCATGTTTAAGGTCTACCCCTGCACTTCTTCAATTGTCGCAGGCAACGCAGACCCCCTCCGACCCATGGCCCCTGTCCACAAAGAGAGCAGCACGCAGGAAACCATGAAAATGATGGCTAAATAGGCGGTAAACTTTTTCAAAACAGCTGCTGTCGAGGTCCCAAACACAGACTCCCCAGAATCGCCGCCAAAGGAGGCGCCAAGGCCCATGCTCTTGCTTTCCTGAATCAAGACGACAAGACAAAGAAGGCAGCACAGTCCAATAAAAATAGATAGGGCTAGATAAAAAATAAAAGTCATCGCGATCCTCGGTAATTAATGATTTGAGCAAATGATGCCACATCTAAAGATGCCCCTCCGACCAGAGCGCCGTCAATTTCGCTCTGTTCCATGAGAGGGCCGATGTTGTCAGACTTGACCGATCCCCCATAGAGCAAAGGGATTTTTTTCGCGCGCTCTTTGCCAAAGCGGCCCTCTAGCCATTGTCTGATCAAGTTGTGAGCTGCTTGAGCAATCTGCGGTGTTGCGGTTTTACCCGTCCCAATGGCCCATATAGGCTCATAGGCAATCACAAGAGGGGCTACTTGGTCAGAGTCAATCCCCTCCAGGCAGTTTTCAAGCTGGGATTTCAGGACGCTTTCGTGCTCTGAAGACTCCCTATGCTCTAGATGCTCTCCCACGCAAAGAACAGGCATAAGACCCTCTTGCAAGGCGGCAACCAATTTGCGGCAGATGAAAGCGTTGGTCTCGCCAAACAAATGCCGCCTTTCTGAATGGCCGAGCAACACAAAACCTGCCCCAGAACTCTTTAACATGTCCGCAGAAATCTCTCCTGTAAACGCCCCTTGGCTCTGATCGTGCATATTTTGCCCCCCAATCAGCAAGGGCGAGCCCAAAGAGGCGGACACAGCTGCCTCAATCGCGGTAAAAGGGGCAGCGATCCAAACGCGGCACTTTGCATCCTGGTTCATCTCTCCCCGAAGAGCCGAAATGAAGGCAGAGGCCTGCGATGCTGTTTTGTGCATTTTCCAATTGGCGATAATGATAGGAGCAGGGCTCATAGGACTTAACAAGTATAGTCTATTTGATGTACCATGATAGCTTAAGGCCGATTTTATTTCCTAAACTTGAGTTCAACTATGGAAGAGATTCTTTCTGTCACAGGTCTAACCGCGGCGATCAAAAATCAGCTCGAGGGGCGCTTTCCCTCTATCCAAGTCAAGGGGGAAATCAGCAATCTCAAACCCCAAGCCTCTGGCCATCTTTACTTTACGCTGAAAGATCAGGAGTCTCAAATTCCCGCCGTCCTTTTTCGCGGCAATGCCCAAGACCTCAAACAACCCCCCCAAAATGGGGATCAGGTCATCGCCCAAGGAGCTCTTAACGTATACGGCCCAAGGGGATACTATCAGATCGTGGTCCGCAAGCTCACTCACTCAGGCGTCGGGGAGCTTTTGCTGCAACTGCACAATCTAAAAAATAAATTGGATCAAATGGGGTGGTTTGACCCCAAACACAAAAAACCATTGCCCCGATTTCCTAAGACCATTGGGGTTGTGACATCGCCGACAGGCTCGGTGATCCAAGATATTTTAAACATTTTAAGCCGCCGCTTTTCCAATTTCCATTTGATTCTCAACCCCGTCAAAGTGCAGGGGGAAGGAGCCTCTTTGGAAATTGCAAGGGCCATTGAAGAGTTTAATCGGTTTAAGCTGGCTGATGTCCTCATCGTCGGCAGGGGAGGAGGGAGCCTGGAGGATCTTTGGGCCTTCAATCAAGAGTGCGTGGCCCAGGCGATCTTTGCCTCTCAAATCCCCGTGATTTCGGCAGTCGGACATGAAACGGATGTCTCGATCTGCGATTTTGTCGCCGATCTGCGCGCCCCAACCCCTTCTGCCGCCGCAGAAATTGTAACAGCAGAGGCAGTCCAAAGGCTAAAATTCCTCTCCGATGCCAAAGTGCAGATGCGCAAAACCCTCCTTGGGCAGCTTCAGCACTACCGCATGAAGCTCAATCACTTGCAGCGCTATCCGGTCTTTTGCAACCCGCTTTCTTTAATTGAGCCGCATCAACAGAGAATCGATGATTGGCACTCCGACCTGACCTCAAGCGTTAAGCGAAATTTGCAAGAGAAACACCTCCAGCTGCGCACCCTCACAAACCTTGCCTTGGGGCTCAAGCCCCAAAATCAAATCCTGACCCTTAAAGAGAAGTTGCGCTCTGCCATGAGCTCTGCCGATCGAGCCATCCGCCAACAGATCTTAGAGAGAAAAAAATCCTTTGAGTCTCTGGGGGTTGGGGATAAATTTCTTCAAGGAGCTTATGCCTTGATTCGAGAAAAAAAACAGAGATTAGCACAATTGACCTCCCATTTGCAGGGGATCGATCCAAAAAACCTTTTAAGCAAAGGCTATTGCATTCTCTTTCGGGAAAAAACAGATTCGGTTATTCTCTCTGTTTCGGAGCTAAAAAAAAGCGATGGGGTGCGTCTTAAACTCCACGACGGCACAGCCCGATTAACCGTTGAGGACATTGCCCAATGACAACAGATACCCCCCCACCCTCTTTTGAGGCTGCCTATCAACGCCTTGAGGAGATTCTTGAGAAAATGAACTCGGGCAAGGTTTGCCTTGAGGAGTCATTGAAGCTCTATGAGGATGCCGACCGCCTCATGCAGTGGTGCAGCAAGCGCCTGAGCGATGCGGAGAAAAAAATCGAAATTCTGGTGAAAAATAGAGAGCAGCTGCAAGTCGATGAGCAAGGCCGCCCGGTGACACAGCCCTTTACCCCAGGCCAAACCGCTCCGCTTAAATTTTAACAGGCTTCTTAAAGAGATGATGATCGCCATTTTCCCAAACACCAGTAAGAAACAGTCGAAAAATTTAGCTATTGGCATTCAAGAATTCCTTTCAAGCCACGGAGTGACTGTCGTCGCTGAGGATGAAGAGGCCAGAATCATCCATGCTACGCCGATTTCGAGTGTCGACCCTGAAAAAATCCAGTTTTTAATCTCGATGGGCGGCGATGGAACGATGCTGCGTTTGGCCCACAAGTACGAACACCTCGATGCTCCCATGCTCGGAATTAACCTCGGCCACCTCGGTTTTATGGCGGATGTTCCGATTGCAGATATCTACCCGAGCCTTCAGGATCTGATCAACGGCTCTTACAAAATCCATGAGCGGGTCAGAATTCAAGGGGAAACTTTGCAAGGCGACCGCTGCTTTGCCGTCAATGACATTGTCGTCCACCGCGCCAAAAATCCCAGCCTTGTCGAGATCGGCATCCATATCGATGGGGTCTACCTCAATACTTTTGAGGCAGATGGGATCATCATCGCCACCCCCAACGGCTCCACAGCCTACTCGCTTGCTGCAGGAGGCCCCATCATCAGCCCCGACTTAGAGGCGCTGGTTCTGACTCCGATCTCCCCACATACTATTTCGAATCGACCCATCGTCCTCACAGCCAATCAGGAGATCCAAATTCAGTACTTAAGCGATTACGATCCCGTCGAGGTCAGCGCAGATGGCCTGGTCCATCACCACCTTCAAACAGGAGATGTATTCCGGATCACGCGACATCCTAAAAATTTTAAACTCCTCAGCTTACCCAGGAGAGACTACTTCTCCACGCTGCGAGAAAAACTCGGCTGGTCGGGAAAATTGAGATGATTGCTTCCCTTTCTTGAAAAATTCACGGCCAACCTCTAGAATGCTCGTCAATCATCTGAGTATGCAATCCTAATATGTTTAAAAAACTTATCTTTCCCGTCCGACGACAAGAGTGGCTCATTTTCGGGTTCATGCTGTTTATCGTCTCTTTGATCAATGTCAATTTTAGCATCTTGCGCAGCATGAGAAATGCCCTTGTCGTCGCAGACACCGGCGGAAGCGCGGCCTTTATCCCCTACTTTGAGCTCTTCGGCACTTTCCCCGCCTCGATTCTGCTGACCTGGGGCCTATCTAGATTGATGCGCGTCTTTTCTTTTCGATTCATTTTTTCTATGACCATGCTCTTTTTCTTGAGCTTTTTTATCGTGTTTGCCTACTGGATTTATCCCCATCGGGAGGCTATCCACACCCTGCTTGAAAATAAGCTCGGCATCCTGTTTGGCCTCACCCGCTTTAAGGTGGTTTTCACCCATTGGCCCGACATGGTCTTCTACATCATGTCGGAGCTTTGGAAAGTCGCTCTTCTCTCTGTCATCTTTTGGGGATTTCTGAACCAAAAACTCTCTTTAGAGCAAGCCAGGAGATTTTATCCTCCGCTTCTTTTGGGAAGCAGCATTGGAACCATTCTGGCAGGCCCCATCACCGTCTTTTGCACCTCTCTATTCACATGGATCCATTTTCCCCTCTCCCCTCATCGCTGGCAGCACTCTCTCTACCTGCTGACCCTCTTTTTGATCCTATGCGGATCTCTGACGCTGCTTAGCTTTGGGACGCTGTTTAAAAGACTCCAGCTGCAAAAGGAACCGATTCAACCCGATTTGCCGACAGCTCAAAAAGAGCCCTTTTCCAAGCGACTGCTCTCCTTATCCTCGAGTCTGCGCTACCTCATGAAATCTCAGTACTTAAGCTCGTTATTTCTGATTGTGATCGCAGAATACGTCTGCTATGCCTTGGGAGAGTTAATTTTCCTCGAGACTCTAAAAAGCCAATACCCCTCCCCTGCCGAGTACTGCCAGTACATGGGATCTCTGTCGTTCTGGATGGGCATTGTCACCGCCTTGAGCGCCTTGTTTTTAACCCCCTATCTCCTTCAAACCTACCGCTGGAGCAGAACAGCGCTCATCACCCCTATCCTCATGGTCGGGATCACCTTCACCTTCTTTTTTTCAATTTACTTAAGTAAAAAGGGAATTTTTCCAGGGGCATCCCCTTTGACCTTTGCTGTCATTTTGGGAAGCCTGCACTTCATCATCGGCAGATCGGCAAAGTACACCCTCTTTGACGCCATCAAGGAGCTTGCCTTTATCCCATTGGACCAAGAAGGACAGATGAAGGGCAAGCTGATCATCGACGGCATCGGCTCCCGCATGGGACGGGGCACCTCATCGCTTTTGAGCATCGTGCTCTTTCTGTTGATGGGAGGACCGGGGGAAAGCGCCATTTTCGCAGGCATTCTAGCCATTACATTTGCATTGATCATGATCCCTGCAGCCCGGTTCATTGGATTTGAATTGGAAAAATCCAACCCTCCATTAAAGGAGCAAGAAGTTCTCAAGGACGGTGCTTAAAGCGATGTTGCGCTGCAGCCCAAGCCGCATGTGAGCCACCTGCTCAAGAACTTTTTCCAGGGGGGGCAGAGGGAGGGATGATGCCTTTTGCAGGCGATCGATGCTATCGAGATGATAGATGCACTCGGGAACAATCCCCTCCTTCAAGAGATGCATGTCGCGATACCAGAGGCAAATCTCTTCGAAAATCAGATCGGCCTCCTTTAAAATGGAAGGGTTTTCCTCTTGCCCCTCTTCTTCTGGCATGCACTTTCCCTCAAGCTCTAAAAGAAGCGTTCTCAACTGGGGATAATCGCGAGGCAGGTGCAGGGAGAGGATATCGAGAAGAGGGCGGCGCCAGGGGCTCTGATGGCTGCGGAGCAAATGGTGGGCTCTTGATAAGGACCCGTGCGATAAAAAAGCGATGCGGCGCGCTTCTTCTTTAGTTTGGTTCCATTTTTCTTGCAGAAAGGTCTCTATCTGGGCCTGCGGGATAGGAAAAAAAGCAATGGGGCGGCAACGGGAGACAATCGTCGGCAGAATCAGATCGGCGTTATTTGTCAGAAGAATGAAGTAGGCGTGCGCAGGGGGTTCTTCCAAGGTTTTGAGAAGAGCGTTGCTGCTCACAGCCAGCATCTGATGAGCGTCGTGAATCAGAAAGAAGTTGACGGGGGCTTCAAAGGGAGCTAGCTTGACCTCCTCGATGAGCTTGCGCATATTTTCAACGGGATGGGTGGCGCTTTTTCCCTCAGGGGAGTAGCTATGTAGGTCGGGGTGGTTCAGCACTGCGATTTTTGCAGCAGCTTTAGGCCCCATGAGCACTTGAGCAAGGGCTAAAGCAAACTGACGCTTTCCCACGCCGTCGGGCCCGTGGAAAAGCAGAGTGTTGGGCACATTTTTTTGCTCGATCATGCGGCAGAGAGCAGCTTTTGCCAAATCATTTCCGATTAGCTGCGAAAACGGCATCTATTTCCTCTTTTGCTCTATTAAAAATCTCTTCTTTAGTGTGCGAGGCATCGATGAGAATGCAGCGCTTGGGCTCTTTTTGCACAATCTCTTGAAACGCTCTGCGGATGCTTTGGTGGAATTGGAGCGTTTCCGATTCAATCCGGTCTTTGGCAACTCCTGCTTTTTTAACGCGCTCCAGTCCAACGCTAGGGTCCAGATCGAGGTAAAAGGTGAGGTCTGGTTTTAAATCATCGCATGCAAAACGGCAAAGGGCATCCACCCACTCCGCTGTCAAGCCCCTGCCTTGGGCTTGATAGGCAACTGTTGAGTCATTAAAGCGATCGCAAAGGACAATCTTCCCCTCTTGAAGTGCAGGTCGGATCAGCTCTTCGACGTGCTGGGCGCGATCGGCAAGAAAAAGGAGCAGCTCGCAGCGCTCTCCGATGGGGCCATCGTGGGTGTGCAGAAGGAGTTGGCGGATCTTGGCCCCAACGGGAGTTCCTCCAGGGGCACGGGTCTGAATCACATTCCGCCTACAGCCGACAAGGTAGCTGTAGAGCTCATCGATGAGCGTCGACTTACCCGCGCCATCGCCTCCTTCAAAAGTGATGAATAACCCTTTTTGATGCATCAAACGATGGGATTGGAAGTTTCATCTAAAACAACCGCTGCATTCTCCAGGTGCTCAATCTTCTGGAGGCCAACTAAGTAATCCCCTTCGTGGAGATTGACAAGGCGCACCCCTTGTGTCGAGCGGCCCATGACGCGGACATCGCTCATGTTGATCCGCAAGGTCTGCCCAGTATTGGACATCATCACGATCCCATCTTTATCTGTCACCGAAGACACTCCGACCACAAGGCCGTTGCGCTCGCTGGTGAGGATCGAGCGGACGCCAATGCCTCCGCGGTTGGTTTTGCGGAAATCCTCAACCCAGGAGCGCTTGCCGTATCCATTGGCACAGACCACCAACAAACTCTCATCGCCGTTGACAACCTCGCACGAAATCACAGCATCCTCTTCATTGCGCAAGCTCGCCCCCCGAACTCCCCTGGCCACCCTGCCCATCGGTCTTACCTGTGACTGATCGAAACGGACTGCCATGGCATTTTTGGTAAACAGCATGACCTCTTGCCCCTCTTTGGTCAGACGCGCCGCGATCACCTCATCTCCTTCATCGATGTTAATCGCATATACCCCTTTTTTGCGCGGGGAGCTAAAGGCTGCAAGTTCTGTCTTCTTCACAACGCCTTGGCGAGTGGCTAAAAGGATGTAGGAGGCCTTATCTTCAAAATTTTTCACGCGAAGAACGGTGGCGATCTTCTCCATGGGTCGACGGATGCATCTTTGCTCCCCCCTCCCTCGCATGACTCTCACCGCCATTGTCGACCGTTACAGGAACCTTCCAAAACGCACCCGCACGGTGCTGCTGACCTGTCTCTACGGTATCGGCGCCGGGTTCGCGGCGGTCATGTTCCAGCTCGGGATGAACGCGGTCTATTTGCGCGGCTTGGTGGCGCTTTCGCGGCAGTCGTCCGCGACGTTCCTGGTCGGCAGCTTCGCCGTCATCATCTCGGCTTCGCTGATCGTGGGCTGGCTGCTCAACTCGTTCTGCCCGGAGGCCGCGGGCAGCGGCATCCCGCAGCTGAAGGCGGCGTTCTGGAAGGACTTCGGTTATGTTCCGTGGCGGGTGGTCTGGGTGAAGCTCGTGGCTGGCATCGTGAGCATCGGCGGCGGCTGCAGCCTCGGGCGCGAGGGCCCCTCCGTGCAGCTGGCCGGGGCGCTCGCCTCAAACCTCGCCGGGGTGGCGGGCGAGCCGAAGCAGAACCGCCGCTTTGGGGCCGCCGCCGGAGCCGCCGCCGGCCTCGCGGCCGCGTTCAACACCCCGATGGCCGCCATCGCCTTCGTCACCAGGTGCAAGGCGCTCGGCTTCAACTGGTCGAAAACCGATGCCGTCCGCGATTTGTCTTTCAACGAATGCCAGCTCAACTATTCCGATTTCAGCTACCTGAAAATACCCGGGCATCAAAATATTGGGCTGCGAAGCGAAAGAGGTCGATTTTACGGAGGCGGACTTGACCGGCGCCGATTTGCAAAATACCGATTTCGAAAACAGCCGTTTTTATAACACCAATCTGTCTGCCGCGGATTTGCGAGGAGCACGGAATTTCTACATCGACGTGAAAAACAACGTGCTCAAAAAGGCGAGGTTTTCTTTTGCCGGAGCGGTGACCCTGCTGGATTGCCTGGATATTGTGATTGAGTAGGCAACGTGTTGTCTGGAAAATACAGACACACAATAAAACCTCACCCTCTGTCTCCCTCTCCATGCGTGGCGAGGGAGGAGGTTACTTCAAGGCATGAGCACAATACAACACAACCATTTAGCCTCAAAATAAGCCCTGTTTAGGCTTGCCAGAATATTATTTTTATAGTGGACTTGGAGCAGGTTTCAGCAATACCCGAAAAAAGATTGTTAGCTTTTATTTAAGGTTAACAGTTAACTATGAAATGAGTTTGATTTTTTCGCAAAAAATAATAAGTCAAGTCAAATTGGCTAATGCTCGGTTTTAAGTGCTTTTGGCTGCCTTTTTACTTTGGTCCCGTAACGTCCGATGCCACCACGCAGCCTCGGGTCGAGCAAGTCTCTGAGCGCATCGCCAAACATACTTACACCGTAAACCACCAGACTTAAAGCCAAGACCGGGCCAGAAGGCCATCCATGGGTCCCTGTACATGTAAGTCCGGGCGCTGCCGCTGAGCATGGCTCCCCAGCTGACCGCCGGAGGCGGGATCCCAAAACCAAGGAAACTCAAGCTTGCTTCAGTAAGAATAATCGCCGGTATCCTGGTTGTAAACTGCACAATTATCGGCGCCATGATATTGGGAATAATATGGTCGAAAATAATATTGATGGTGGGGGAACCGGCAGAAACTGCGGCCTGGATATACATATTCTGTTTAATTGTCATGGTCGCGCTTCTAATCAATCTCGAACCGGTGATGCCCCATGTAATCCCGAGCACGAGGATTAATTGCATTACACCCGGACCGGTGAGTGAGATGAGATGGCCCATCATTAATATCAAACCGGGAAAACACATCACGGCATCAACAAACCGCTGTACGATTAGATCAAATGTCCCGCCGATGTAGCCGGCTGAAACCCCGATTGTAATCTCAACGACCGAAGCCACTACGGAGGCGCCCAACCCGACGATTACTGAGACACGTGCGCCGAAAATGATGCGGCTAAGCAAATCCCTGCCCAGGTTATCTGTCCCGAGCCAGAATTGTAACGACGGCCCTTTCAGGGCACTTAAACCATGTATTTGATTTGGCGCGTAAGGAGCAATGTAAGGTGCAAAATAGCGGTCGCCAGGAAAACGACCGTAATGATAAAACCGGCGGTGCCCAGCGGTTTTTCCGTAATTAATCTGAAAATTATATCCGCGATAAAATTGCGGTGCTTTTTTTCAATCGTTTTGTCTAATGCTGTTTCCACCATATTTTATAGATGTCCCGATTCATTCCTTATGTATAATGGATTCTGGGGTCAGAGAGAAGGATTCATCATATCAATGGAACAGATTGAGTATTAAAATGACAAAGGCGAAGATCATCAATATTGCGCTGACCTCCGGATAGTCCCGGTGCTGCGTTGCATTGACGATCAATTGCCCCATGCCGGGAAGCTGGAAAATATTTTCGATAATGACCGTGCCGCCGACTAAAAGCGGGATTTGCCAGCCGATGATAGTAACTACCGGAATGAGCGCATTTTTCAACGCGTGTCTCAAAACAACAACCCTTTCTTTCAGCCCCTTGGACCACGCGGTCCGTATGTAGTCCTGCCTCAGGACTTCCAGCATCATGGTGCGCATCATCCGCATCGTCATCCCGGACATTTCCATACCCAGTACCAGTGCCGAATTATAAACATTTTTAAATTACCTAAGGGGTCAGAACCAAACGTGATCAGCCGGATCGAAGGTGTATAATGCCACCATATCGCCGGGAATACTATCACCATCGTGCCGATCCAGAAACCCGGGACCGCGATGCAAATTACCGCCAGGCTGCGGGCCAGATAATCTCCTATTGTATCCTGCCTCATCGCGGAATAAATCCCCACCGGTAACGCTATCACCTGCGCCAGAATTATCCCCATCGCGCCGAGCTCCAGTGTCACCGGCCATGCCGGCCCGGACATCATTCATCACCGGCAGATTGGACCAGAGATTTCCCGAAATTACCGTGCAGTAATATTTGCCCCATCCAGTGTAAATATTGTTTGTATAGCGGAACGTTAAACCCCAAAGCCTGTTCGATTGCCTGCTTGTCCATTTTTGTGATGTCCTGGAAATTGGATACCATGATATCAACAATATTTCCTGGAATCAGGCGAATCATCACAAACACAATAATACTGACGATGAAAATTGTGGGAATAATTAATAACAGCCTTCTGATTATGTAAGAACGCATACGCTGCTTTGCCTTCAGACCTTAACTTTGTAAATATTATACTTTAAAATTGTCAAAAATAAACTTCCCACGACCTTA